>CAWHXM010000006.1:0-406791 GCA_963833285.1 uncultured Chloroflexia bacterium
GCAGCGTCTTCGTGCCGACGATCAGCCAGCTCGTGCGCCACGGCCGCAAGCGCAAGATCTCCAAGATCAAGGCGCCCGCCATGCGCAAGAACTGGAACAGCCTGCGGCAGCGCCAGGTGTCGATCCCCGGCGCCCCCAGAAGCGCGGGGTCTGCCTCCAGGTTCGAACGATGACGCCGAAGAAGCCAAACTCCGCCCTGCGCAAGATCGCCCGCGTGCGCCTGACCAACCAGATGGAGGTCACGGCCTACATCCCGGGCATCGGGCACAACCTGCAGGAGCACTCGGTCGTGCTCGTCCGCGGCGGCAAGGTCAAGGACCTGCCGTCGGTCAAGTACCACATCATCCGCGGCACGCTTGACGCGGCCGGCGTCCGCGACCGCAAACAGGGCCGCAGCAAGTACGGGGCCAAGGCCGCGGCCAAGCCAGGAGCGCGCTAGATGCCGCGACGTACCAGCATCCCGCGCAAGACGAAGTACGAGACCGTCCCGGCGAACCGCATGACGGCGCGCTTCTCGGCCAAGCTCATGAAGGGCGGCAAGCAGAACCTCGCCGAGCGGATCCTGCGCCAGGCACTGGCCCGGGCCGAGGCGCAGGCGGCGCGTCCGGGTCTCGAGATCCTCGAGGCCGCGATGCGCAACGCGACGCCGATCATCGAAGTCAAGCCCCGCCGCGTCGGTGGCGCGACCTACCAGGTCCCGGTCGAGATCCGGGGCGATCGCCGCATGTCGCTCGGCGTCCGCTGGCTCGTCCAGGCGGCCCGCAAGCGCAACGGCAAGAGCATGAGCGAGAAGCTGGCCTCCGAGCTCGTCGACGCCATGAACGGCCTCGGCGCGGCGGTCAAGCGACGCGAAGACACGCACAAGATGGCGGAGGCCAACCGGGCCTTCAGCCATTTCAAGTGGTAGGTCCGGGAGCGTAGGCAGACGTGGCACGACAGGTTCCGCTGGCACGAACGCGGAACATCGGCATCATCGCGCACATCGACGCGGGCAAGACGACCGTGACCGAGCGGATCCTCTTCTACACGAAGAAGATCTACAAGCTCGGCGAGGTCCATGAGGGCGCGGCCACGATGGACTGGATGCCCCAGGAGCAGGAGCGGGGGATCACCATCACGGCCGCCGCAACGACCGCGTTCTGGGGCGACCATCGCATCAACATCATCGATACGCCCGGGCACGTGGACTTCACGGTCGAGGTCGAGCGCAGCCTACGCGTGCTCGACGGCGCGGTCGTCGTCTTCGACGGCGTGGCGGGCGTCGAGCCGCAGTCCGAGACCGTCTGGCGCCAGGCCGACCGCTACGGCGTGCCGCGCTTCTGCTTCATCAACAAGCTCGACCGGACCGGCGCCGACTTCTGGCGCTGCGTCGACTCCATCAAGGATCGCCTCGGCGCGAACGCGATCCCGATCCAGATCCCGATCGGCCGCGAGGACAAGTTCCAGGGCGTGATCGATCTCGTCGAGATGCAGGCGATCTACTACCGTGACGACCTCGGCAACAACATCGAGGTGCTGGACATCCCGGCCGACCTCGCCGCCGAGGCCGAGAAGCACCGCCATACGATGATCGAGGCCGTCGCCGAGATGGACGACGAGTTGACCCACAAGTACCTCGAGGGCGAGGAGCTGACCGTCGCCGAGATCAAGCGCGGCCTGCGCCTCGGGACCCTGACGACGCGGATCATCCCGGTCCTGACCGGCTCCGCGCTCAAGAACAAGGGCGTCCAGAAGATGCTCGACGCGGTCGTCGACTACCTGCCGTCGCCGCTCGACGTGCCGCCGATGATCGGCCTCGACCCGAAGTCGGGCAGCGAGATCGTGCGCACCCCTTCGGACAACGAACCATTCAGCGCCCTCGCGTTCAAGATCGCGGCCGACCCGTTCGTCGGCAAGCTCGCCTTCTTCCGGGTTTACTCGGGCACGCTCAAGGCCGGGTCCTATGTCTTCAACCCGACCAAGGACAAGCGCGAGCGGATCGGACGGATCCTCCAGATGCACGCGAACCATCGCGAGGAGATCGACATCGTGTACGCCGGCGACATCGCCGCCGCGGTCGGTCTCAAGGACACCTTCACTGGCGACACCCTGGCCGATCCGGAGCACCCGATCATCCTCGAGTCGATGACATTCCCGGAGCCGGTCATCGAGGTCAAGATCGAGCCGAAGACGAAGGCCGACCAGGACAAGCTCGCGCTTGCCCTCCAGCGCCTCGCCGAGGAGGATCCGACCTTCCGGGTCAAGACGGACCCTGAGACGTCCGAGACGCTGATCGCCGGGATGGGCGAGCTCCACCTCGACGTCCTCGTCGACCGGATGGTCCGTGAGTTCCACGTCGCCGCCAACATCGGCAAGCCGCAGGTCTCCTATCGCGAGACCATCCGGCGAGCGGCCGAGGGGAATGGCCGCTTCGTCCGCCAGACCGGCGGCAAGGGCCAGTACGGCCACGCGGTCATCAAGCTCGAGCCGGCCGAGAAGGGCACGGGCTACGAGTTCATCGACAAGATCGTCGGTGGCACCATCCCGCGCGAGTACATCAAGCCGGTCGACCAGGGCATCCGTGACACGCTCGCCACTGGCATCTACGCGGGGTTCCCGGTCGTCGACGTCAAGGTGACCCTGTTCGACGGGTCGTACCACGACGTCGACTCGTCCGAGATGGCGTTCAAGATCGCCGGCTCGATGGCCATCAAGGACGCCTTCGCCAGGGCCGATCCGGCCATCCTCGAGCCGATCATGAAGGTCGAGGTCCTCATGCCCGAGGAATTCATGGGCGACGTCATCGGCGACCTCAACAGCCGCCGCGGACAGATCGAGGGGATGGAGTCGCGCGGGTCGACGCAGGTCGTCCGGGCGTTCGTCCCGCTCGCCCAGATGTTCGGGTACGTGACCGACCTGCGCAGCATGTCGCAGGGTCGGGCGACGTCCTCGATGGAGTTCAGCCATTACTCCGAGGTGCCGGGCAACCTGGCCTCGGAACTCGTCCAGAAGTCCAAGGTCTAGCAGGAAGCCGGGAGCAGCCCAGATGGCCAAGAAGAAGTTCGAGCGCACCAAGCCGCACGTCAACATCGGCACGATCGGCCACATCGACCATGGCAAGACGAGCCTGACCGCGGCGATCACCAAGTACCTCGCCATGAAGGGCGGGGCGGAGTACCGCGCCTTCGACACGATCGACAACGCGCCCGAGGAGCGCGAGCGCGGGATCACCATCGCGATCGCCCACGTCGAGTACGAGACCGCCGCCCGCCACTACGCCCACGTCGACTGCCCGGGGCACGCCGACTACATCAAGAACATGATCACCGGCGCCGCCCAGATGGACGGCGCGATCCTGGTCGTCGCCGCGACCGACGGGCCGATGCCCCAGACCCGCGAGCACATCCTGCTCGCCCGCCAGGTCGAGGTCCCGTACATCGTCGTGTTCCTGAACAAGGTCGACATGGTCGACGACGAGGAGCTGCTCGACCTGGTCGAGCTCGAGGTCCGCGAGCTGCTGACCAAGTACAACTTCCCGGGCGACGACATCCCGGTCGTGCGCGGCTCGGCGTTGAAGGCGCTCGAGGCCGGCGACGACACGGCCGATCCGGCCTATGCCCCGATCCAGGCCCTGATGGACGCGGTCGATTCGTACATCCCGACCCCCGAGCGCGCGATCGACAAGCCGTTCCTGATGCCGGTCGAGGACGTGTTCGGGATCAAGGGCCGCGGCACGGTCGCCACCGGGCGCATCGAGCGCGGCATCGTCAAGGTCGGCGACGAGGTCGAGCTGATCGGCATCCGGCCGACGCGCAAGATCGTCGTCACCGGCGTCGAGATGTTCAAGAAGCTGCTCGACGAGGGCCGCGCCGGCGACAACGTCGGCTGCCTCATCCGCGGCCTCGAGCGCGACGAGATCGAGCGCGGCCAGGTCCTGGCCAAGACCGGCTCGATCAAGCCGCACACCCACTTCACCGCCCAGGTCTACGTCCTGACCAAGGAGGAGGGTGGCCGCCATACCCCCTTCTACAACGGCTACCGCCCGCAGTTCTACCTGCGCACGACCGACGTGACCGGCGCGATCGGGCTGCCCGAGGGGGCGGAGATGATCATGCCCGGCGACAACGTCGAGATGAGCGTCGAGCTCATCACCCCGATCGCCATCGAGATCGGCCAGCGCTTCGCCATCCGCGAGGGTGGCCGGACCGTCGGTGCCGGCGCCATCGTCAGCATCGTCGAGTAGGGCTGACATGGCGAAGCAGCGGATCAGGATCCGCCTCAAGGCCTACGACCACCGACTGCTCGACCAGTCGGCGGCCCAGATCGTCGAGACCGCGCAGCGCACCGGTGCCGACGTGGTGGGTCCCGTGCCGCTCCCGACGCGGATCGAGAAGTTCACCGTGCTGCGTTCGCCGTTCATCGACAAGGACAGTCGCGAGCAGTTCGAGATCCGGACACACAAGCGGCTCGTGGACATCCTCGATCCGTCGTCCAAGACCGTGGACGCCCTGATGCGACTCAGCCTCGCTGCCGGCGTCGACATCGAGATCAAGATGTGATGAACGATCACACGCTGATCCGGCTCATGCCCGCGGCGCCTGCGCGCGCTCGCTCACGCACCTCGTGGTGCGCTCGCTCACGTGCTCGGCGCCGCCTTGGCCTGAGCTCGGCTGAGCGTGCGATCGGGGGAGGGGCGCGATGAATATCGGGTTGATCGGCCGCAAGGTCGGCATGACCCAGGTCTTCCAGGACGATGGCACGATGGTCGCCGTGTCCGTGCTCGCCATCGAGCCGAACACGGTCACGCGCCTGCGCACGACCGAGCGCGACGGCTACACGGCCGTCCAGGTCGGCACGGACGTCGTCAGGAAGCTGTCCAAGCCGGAGACCGGTCAGCTCAAGGACCTGCCCAAGGTCGCCACGATCCGCGAGTTCCGGGTCGACAGCGTCGACGACGTGACGGTCGGCCAGACCCTCTCGATCGGCGACCTGTTCGAAGCCGGCGACCTGGTCGACGTGACCGGTGTCTCCAAGGGCAAGGGCTTCGCCGGCCATGTCAAGCGTCACAACTTCCACCGCGGCCCGAAGACCCACGGCTCCGACCATCACCGCGCCCCCGGCTCGATCGGCCCGGGCACGACGCCCGGTCGCGTCTACCGCGGTCTCAAGATGGCCGGCCACATGGGCGACGAGCGGGTGACCATCAAGAAGGTCCGTGTCGTGCGAACCGACCCGGCCCGAAACCTGCTGCTGGTCAAGGGCAGCCTGCCCGGCGCCCGCGGCGGTCTGATCCTCGTGAAGAAGGCCTGATCGATGCCGCAGATCGACGTCTACGACAGGACCGGCGCGACCGTCGGCAGCGTGGAGCTCAGCGATGAGCTGTTCGCCGCCCCGGTCAACGCCGCCGTGCTCCACCAGGTCGTGACCGCCCAGCTCGCCGGTCGGCGGACGGGGACGCACGACACCAAGACCCGTGGCGAGGTCCGCGGCGGCGGCAAGAAGCCGTACCGCCAGAAGGGCACCGGCCGCGCCCGCCAGGGCACCACCAGCGCGCCGCACTACCGCGGCGGCGGGACGGTCTTCGGGCCGCATCCGCGCTCCTACGAGCAGCGCCTGCCGCGCAAGATGAAGCGCCTCGCGTTGCGCGGCGCCCTCACCGCGAAGCTCGGCGACGAGGCGATCAAGATCATCGACACATTCGGCCTCGAGGCCATCCGGACCAAGGACCTCGTGGGCGTGCTGAGCGCGCTCGAGGCGACCGGTCGGGTCCTCGTGGTGGCCCCCGGCCGCGACGAGAAGCTCGAGCTGTCGGCGCGGAACCTGCCGACCGTGGAGATCATCCTGGCCGACTCGCTCAACGTCGTCGACCTGCTCAACGCGGACGTCGTGCTCATCGAGCAGCCGTCGCTCGCCCGGATGCAGGAGGTGTACGCGTGAGCGTCCTGACCGCCCCGGAGATCATCCTGCGCCCGGTCATCAGCGAGAAGTCGATCGATGAGTCGGGTCGCGGCAAGTACACCTTCGCCGTCCACGATCACGCCAACAAGATCCAGATCAAGGCGGCGATCGAGGAGCTGTACAAGAAGGAGAACGTGACCGTCGTGTCGGTCAACGTGCTGACCACGAAGGCCAAGGAGAAGCGGCGAGGCAACCGTCGCGGGCAGACCATCGGCCACACCACGCCGTGGCGCAAGGCCATCGTCACCCTGGCCCCCGGCCAGAAGATCGAGTTCTTCGAGGGGGTCTGAGCGATGCCGCTACGCAGCTACAAGGCCACCTCGCCGGGGCTCCGGCAGATGACTCGCTCGACCTTCGAGGAGATCACCACCAAGGAGCCGCACAAGCCCCTGCTCGAGCCGCAGACCCGCGGTTCCGGGCGGAACAACGCCGGCCGGATGACCGTCCGCCATCGCGGTGGCGGCGAGAAGCAGCATTACCGCCGGATCGACTTCAAGCGCGACAAGCTCGGGGTCCCGGCCCGCCTGGCGACCATCGAGTACGACCCCAACCGGTCGGCCCGCATCGGGCTGCTGCACTACCGCGACGGCGAGAAGCGCTACATGCTCCTGCCCCACGGCCTCAAGGTCGGCGACGTCGTCATCGCCGGTCCGGAAGCCGAGGCGCGCGTCGGGAACGCCCTGCCGCTGGCGAACATCCCGCTCGGCACGACGATCCACAACATCGAGCTGGTCCCCGGCAAGGGCGGCCAGATCGTCCGCTCGGCCGGCGTCTCGGCCCAGCTGCTGGCCAAGGAGGGCGAGTTCGCGACCGTCCGGCTCCCGTCGGGCGAGATGCGCCGCGTGCCCATCCGCTGCATGGCCACCGTCGGCCAGGTCAGCAACCTCGATCACGAGAACCAGAACCTGGGCAAGGCGGGCCGCGCCCGCCACATGGGCCAGCGGCCCGAAGTCCGGGGCGTGGTCATGAACCCGCGCGACCATCCGCATGGTGGTGGAGAGGGCAAGTCCCCGACCGGGATGCCGCCCAAGACCCCCTGGGGCAAGCCCGCCATGGGCTATCGCACCCGGCGGTCGAAGACGACCGGACGGCTCATCGTCCGATCGCGGCATCGCAAGTAGCAGGGGAGGAGGAAACCGATGTCTCGCTCAGTCAAGAAGGGGCCGTTCGTCGAGGCCCGCCTCCTCGGTCGGATCGAGGACATGAACAAGCGTAACGAGAAGAAGGTCGTGAAGTCGTGGTCGCGCGCGTCGGTCATCTTCCCGACGTTCATCGGCCACACGATCGCGGTCTACAACGGCAGGAAGCACATCCCGGTCTACGTGACCGAGAACATGGTCGGCCATCGGCTCGGTGAGTTCAGCCCGACCCGCAACTACCGCGGGCACGGCAAGCACACCGATCGATCGACGGCGCTGAAGTAGGTGCCGACCGTGCGTGTCTCCGCCACCGCCAAGTACCTCCGCGCCTCGACGCGCAAGACCCGCCTCGTGACCGAGGCGATCAAGGGCAAGCCGGTCGAGGAGGCCGCCGCCCTGCTGCGGTTCATGCCGCAGAAGGCCGCGGCCGACGTCGCCCGCGTGCTCAAGAGCGCGACGGCCAACGCCGAGAACAACCACAGCCTGTCCGCCGAGGACCTGATCATCGTCGACGCCATCGCCAACGAGGGCCCGACGATCAAGCGGTTCCAGCCGCGGGCGCAGGGTCGGGCGTTCCCGATCCACAAGCCCATGACCCACATCACGATCGTCGTCGCGGACCAGGAGGCCTGACATGGGACACAAGGTCCACCCGTACGGCTTCCGGCTCGGTGTCTCGCGCACCTGGACCGCGAAGTGGTACGCGGACAACAAGGAATACACCGCCTCCCTCCAGGAGGACATCAAGATCCGCCAGCTGATCGACAAGCGGCTGGCCAACGCCAGCGTGTCCGGCGTCGAGATCGAACGCGGCATCAACCACGTGACGGTCACCATCCACACGGCCAAGCCGGGCATCGTCATCGGCAAGGGCGGGGCGAACGTCGAGATCCTGCGCCAGCAGATCGGCGCGCTGACGACCCGCAAGGTCAAGCTCGAGATCAAGGAGATCCGCCAGCCGGAGCTCGACGCCTACCTCGTGGCGATGAACATCGCCGGCCAGCTGAGCCGCCGCATCGCCTTCAAGAAGGCGATGAAGCAGGCCATCCAGCGGTCGATGAAGGCCGGCGCGAAGGGCGTCAAGATCGCCGTCGCGGGTCGCCTCGGCGGTTCCGAGATGGGCCGGCGCGAATGGGACAAGGAAGGCCGCATCCCGCTCGGCACGTTGCGCGCCGACATCAGCTACGGCCAGGTCCACGCCCACACCACCTACGGGCGCATCGGCGTCAAGGTCTGGATCTATCGCGGCGACATCACGCCCGAGCGCGCGGCACGCGACGCCGGCGTCCCGGCCCAGGTCGGGACCGGAGTCTGACGATGCTGATGCCCAAGCGAGTCAAGCACCGCAAGGTCATGCGCGGACGGATGTCCGGGATGGCCAAGGGCGGCCACACGGTGGCCTTCGGCGAGTACGGCCTGGCCACCCAGGAACCCGCCTGGATCACCAGCCGCCAGATCGAGGCCGCCCGGCGCGCGATGACCCGCTCGGTCAAGCGCGGCGGCAAGATCTGGATCCGCGTCTTCCCGGACAAGCCGGCGACCAAGAAGCCGGCCGAGACCCGGATGGGCTCCGGCAAGGGCGCGCCCGACCATTGGGTCGCGGTCGTCAAGCCCGGCCGGATCCTGTTCGAGATGGCCGGCGTCGACCACGAATCGGCGGTCGAGGCGATGCGCCTGGCGAGCCACAAGCTGCCGGTCGCCACCCGCGTCGTCGTTCGCGAGTCGGCGAAGGAGGCGAGCTGATGGATATCGAGAAGGTTCGCCAGCTTTCGGACCCCGAGCTCGAGGCCGCGCTGCGCGAGGCCAAGCAGGACCTGTGGGGCGCGCGCTTCGCGCTGTCCACCCGACAACTGAAGGACTACAGCACGATCCCGCAGACGCGGCGAACGATCGCGCGGATCCTGACCGTCCAGCGTGAGCGAGGCGCTCAGCCGGCCGGAGCGAAGGAGATCACGCGATGACAGGAGCAGACACCCAGGTGCAAGGCAAGCGGAAGACCAAGGTCGGTCGCGTCGTGAGCGACCGGATGGACAAGACGATCGTCGTGTCCGTCGAGCGCCTGGCGCGTCACCCTCTCTACAAGCGGGTCATCCGCTTGAGCACGAAGTTCAAGGCCCACGACGAGGCCAACGACGCGCGCATCGGCGACACCGTCCTCATCGAGGAGTCCCGTCCGCTGTCGGCCACCAAGCGCTGGCGCCTGGTGTCGATCGTGCAGCGCGGTGGCGACCACGCCTTGCCGGGCGAGGTCGTGACCGACGAGGTCGCCACGTCCGAGGCCATCCACTCGGCCGCGCACCCCGGGCGGACCCGCGACGCCGACGATGAGGCAGCGCCGGCGACCGGGGAGGCCGGGTCGTGATCCAGTCCCAGACGCGGCTCAAGGTCGCCGACAACACCGGCGCGCGGACCATCCAGTGCATCCGTGTGATGGGCCGCTCGCTCAAGACCGAGGCAGGCGTCGGCGATGTCATCATCGCCAGCGTCAAGCAGGCCATCCCGAACGCGGCGGTCAAGAAGGGCGACGTCGTCCGAGCGGTGATCGTCCGCACGGCCAAGGAATACGGCCGTCCGGACGGCAGCTACATCCGCTTCGACGAGAACGCCGCCGTGCTCATCAACAACCAGGGCAATCCTCGCGGTACGCGCATCTTCGGCCCGGTCGCGCGCGAGCTGCGCGACCGGAACTACATGAAGATCGTGTCGCTCGCGCCGGAGGTGCTGTGATGGCCGTCCGAGCCGCCCAGCCGCGCAGTCCCCGGGTGCCCGAGATCCGCAAGGGGGACACCGTCGTGATCCTCGCCGGCAAGGATGCCGGCAAGCGCGGCACCGTCGAGCGGGTCATCCGCCGGACGGCCGCCCCGAGCGCCGCCCGCAGCGTGTTCCGCCGCGGCTCGAGCGCCGGCGGGGTGAGCGTCGTGGTCGAGGGCCTCAACATCGCCAAGCGCCACACCAAGCCGAGGCAGACGGCGGGCACGAGCGATCGCATCCCCAAGATGCAGCAGGGCGGCATCATGGATATCGCCCAGCCGGTGCCCGTCAGCCGGGTGATGCTCATCTGCACGAGCTGCGGCAAGCCGACCAGGATCGCCCACGCGACCCTCGAGACCGGCCGCCGGGTGCGTGTCTGCCGCCACTGCGGTGAGCAGCTGGAGGTGAAGTCGTGACCAGCCGGCTCCATGAGCGCTATGCGGCCGAGATCGTCCCCGCGCTCAAGAAGCAGTTCGAGTACGCCAACCCGAACGAGGTGCCGCGTCTCACCAAGATCGTCGTCAACATCGGGCTCGGCGAGGCGCTCACGAACGCGAAGGCGCTCGACGCGGCCCTCGGCGACCTGAGCCTGATCACCGGCCAGAAGCCGATCGTGACCAAGGCCAAGCGCTCGATCGCCCAGTTCCGCGTGCGGACGGGCAACTCGATCGGGGCCAAGGTGACCCTCCGCGGTGAGCGGATGTGGGACTTCATGGACCGCCTGACGATGCTCGCCCTGCCGCGCATCCGCGACTTCCGGGGCATCCCCGGCAAGTCGTTCGACGGGCGGGGCAACTACTCACTGGGCCTCCGGGAGCAACTCGCCTTCCCGGAGATCGACTACGACAAGGTGGATCGTCTCCGCGGGCTGGAGATCAGCATCGTGACGACGGCGAAGACCGACGAAGAGTCCAAGAAGCTTCTTGAGCTCCTCGGCATGCCCTTCGCCTCGTAGGCGCGGGGAGGGAGACACATGGCCAAGAAATCGATGATCGCCAAGGCGAAGCGGACCCCGAAGCACAAGGTGCAGGCGTATCACCGCTGCACCGTCTGCGGACGACCGCGAGCCTTCATCCGGCGGTTCGCGCTGTGCCGCATCTGCTTCCGGGAGCGAGCGCTCCTTGGCGAGCTGCCGGGCGTCACCAAGTCGAGCTGGTAGGGAACCGATGAACATCTCCGACCCGATCGCGGACATGCTCACGCGCGTCCGGAACGCCTCGCGGGCACGACACACCGACGTCGTCGTCCCCGCGTCGCGGACCAAGCGCGAGATCGCCCGCATCCTCAAGGACGAGGGCTTCATCGCCGACGTCAGCGAGGAGCAGGACGGTCCTACGGCCGTCCTGCGCATCACCCTCAAGTACGTCGACGGCAAGGTCCCGGTCGTCTCCGGCCTCAAGCGGATCAGCAAGCCCGGCCTGCGCGTCTACGCGCGCAAGACGGACATCCCGCGGGTCCTCGGCGGTCTGGGCATCGTCATCGTCAGCACGAGCCAGGGGATCATGACCGGCCAGCAGGCGCGTCAGGCGCAGCTGGGCGGCGAAGTCCTCGCGTTCGTCTGGTAGGCGGAACGACATGTCGCGCATCGGACGCCTCCCCATCACCGTCCCGTCGGGCGTCGACGTGACGATCGACGGGCGCAACGTGACGGTCAAGGGACCGAAGGGCACGCTCAGCCGCGCCCTCCACCCGGACATCACGGTCAGCCGCGAGGACGGCACGCTCGTCGTCACCCGCCCGACCGAGCAGAAGACCCACAAGCAGCTCCACGGCCTGACCCGGACGCTGGTCAACAACATGGTCGTGGGGGTGACCGACGGCTACCGCAAGGGCCTCGAGATCACCGGCGTCGGCTATCGCGCCGCGCTCAACGGCCGCAAGCTCCAGCTCAACCTGGGCTACAGCCACCAGATCGAGATCGACCCCCCCGAGGGCATCACCTTCGAGCTGGAGAACCCGACCCGCCTGGCGGTCGTCGGCATCGACAAGGAGCTCGTCGGCCAGATCGCCGCGAAGGTCCGCTCGACGCGCAAGCCGGAGCCCTACAAGGGCAAGGGCGTGCGCTACGCCGGCGAGTACATCCGTCGCAAGGCCGGCAAGGCCGGCAAGATCGGCGGGAAGAAGTAACCACGTGACCCACGAGGACCGACCACGATGACGCAGCTCGCCACCCGCGGCGCCGCCCGACGCAAGCGCCACGAACGGATCCGCCTCCACCTGGCGGGGACGGATGCGCGACCGCGTCTCGCGGTCTTCCGCAGCCTCAACCACATCTACGCGCAGGTCATCGACGACGCGTCCGGACGGACGCTTGCCGCGGCCTCGACCGTCGACAAGGAGCTCAAGGGCTCCAAGGCGACCAAGTCGGAGGAAGCGGCCGTCGTCGGCCGGCTGATCGCCCAGCGGGCCAAGTCCGCCGGGGTCGAGCGCGTGGTCTTCGATCGAGCCGGGTTCCGGTACCACGGGCGGATCAAGTCGCTCGCCGATGCCGCCCGCGAAGCCGGCCTCGAGTTCTGATCGGAAGGAGCCACCGTGGCACGCATCGACGCCAACAAGATCGCGCTCGAGGAGCGCGTCGTCCAGATCAACCGGGTCGCCAAGGTCGTCAAGGGCGGCCGGCGGTTCAGCTTCAGCGCGGTCGTCGTCGTCGGTGACGGCGCGGGCCACGTCGGTGTCGGGATCGGCAAGGCCGGCGAGGTCCCCGAGTCCATCCGCAAGGGTGTCGAGGACGCCAAGAAGAACCTCATCCACATCCCGATGGTCGGCACGACCATCCCGCACGAGGTCCAGGTCGTCTACGGCGCGAGCAGCGTCCTGCTCAAGCCCGCCTCGCAGGGCACCGGCGTCATCGCCGGGGGGTCCGTCCGCGCGGTCCTCGAGGCCGCCGGCGTCCGCGACATCCTGTCCAAGATCCACGGCTCGACCAACCCGGTCAACGTGACCCGGGCGACGATCGAGGCGCTGCGCAGCCTGCACTCGGCCGAGGAGCTCGGCGCCCGTCGCGGTGTCAAGCTGACGAGCCGCATCGCGGGCCAGCCCGCGCCGGTCGCGGCGGAGGTGTCCGGTGGCCGCTAAGCTCAAGGTGACCCAGGTCAAGAGCACGATCAGCCACATCGCGCGCAACCGGGCAACGGTGCGGGCGCTCGGCCTGCACGGGATCGGCAGCACGAGCGTGGTGACCGACAACCCGGCCACCCGCGGCATGGTCCGCCAGGTGCGCTTCCTCGTCACGGTCGAGGAGATCGCGGACAGCGCGGCGCCCGACACCGGAGAGGTGGCATGAAACTCCACGACCTCCGACCGGCCGACGGCTCCCGTCAGCCACGCACCCGCGTCGGCCGCGGCATCGCGGCCGGCAAGGGCAAGACCGCCGGCCGCGGCACGAAGGGCCAGAAGGCACGTGCCGGTGGCTCGATCCCGCCGTGGTTCGAGGGTGGCCAGACGCCGCTCCACATGCGCATCCCGAAGCTGCGTGGCTTCAAGAACCGGTTCAGGATCGAGTACGAGGTCGTCAACGTCGGCGCCATCGGCGCGCTTGCCGAGCGCGGCGCGTTCGAGATCGAGGCGACCGGCGGCAAGTCGGCCAAGGCCGCACCGATCACGGTCAACCAGGACATCCTGCGTGCCGTCGGTCTGGTGCGTACGCTCAACAAGCCGCTCAAGATCCTCGGTTCCGGCGAGCTGACGGTCCCGCTCTTCGTCGTCGCCGACGCGTTCACGGCGTCCGCGCGGGCGAAGATCGAGGGGGCCGGCGGCAGCGTCAACGTCCTCGAGATCCCGAGCTCGCCGCTGGCGGCCCTCGGGGTCGGCGGCGACGACCACGACCACGCCGCGGACAAGCCGACAAGGGACGCGCCGACCAAGGCCCCGGCCAAGCGCACCGCCACGGCCGACGACGCGGTCGGACACGCCGACGAGGCCCGGGACGCCGACGAAGCCCGGAACGCCGGCGAAGCGGCCGCGACCGCCCCGCCCGACGAAGCCGCCCCAACGACCCCGGCCGCCATGCCGTCGAAGGGCAGGGCTGCCGCCGCCAAGGCCGCCGCCACGCCCGACGCGGTCGCGACCGAGGCCGCGTCCGACGAGGCCGCGACCGCCGCCGACCCGGCCGACGCGACCGACGTCCCCACGGCGACGGCGACCGACGAGACCGACGACGTTGAGACCGCCGCCCCCGATCCCGAAGCCGACGACGCGCCCTCAGCGGCCGAGCCGGCTGAGACCCCCTCCGGCGACGACGCCTGACCCGTGTTCGAATCGCTCCTCAACGCCTTCCGCGCACCCGACATCCGGCGACGGATCCTCTATGTCCTCGGCCTGCTGATCGTCTTCCGCCTGCTGGCCTCGGTGCCGATCCCGGGCGTCGACAAGGCGCAGCTCCAGGCCTTCGTGCAGGGCAACGCGCTGGTCGGCCTGCTCGACCTGTTCTCGGGCGGCGGCCTGTCGCATTTCTCGGTCGTGGCGCTGGGGATGAACCCGTACATCAACGCCTCGATCATCATGCAGCTGATGACCGGCGTCGTGCCGTCGCTCCAGGCGCTCAGCCGCGAGGGTGAGTTCGGGCGCAACAAGATCAACCAGTACACCCGCTACCTGACGGTCCCGCTGGCGATCCTCCAGGCATATGGTGTCCTGGCGCTGCTCGCCTCGCAGAACGTCCTGACCGGCACGTTCGACCTGTCGAGCTACGACACCCTGACCCAGATCGCGACCCTCACCGCCGGCGCGATCGTCCTGATGTGGATCGGCGAGCTGATCACCGAGCGCGGCATCGGCAACGGCATCAGCTTCATCATCTTCGCCGGCATCGTGAGCCGCGCCCCGGGTGCGCTCAACGCGTTCCGGCTCAACCCGAACATCTCGCTGGCCATCGCCTTCGCGGTCGTGGCCGTGGCCGCGGTGGGCGTGATCATCTACATCCAGGAAGGCCAGCGCCGCATCCCGATCCAGTACGCCAGCCGCGTCCGGGGCCGGCGGATGTACTCGGGTGGCCAGACGTTCCTGCCGCTGCGGGTCAACCAGGCCGGCGTCATCCCGATCATCTTCGCGGTCAGCATCCTGCTCTTCCCGCACCAGATCGCCACCTACTTCTCGACCTCGAGCGTACCCATCGTCAAGCAGGTCTCCGAGGTCTTCGTGTCGATCTTCAGCAACACCTCGCCGTTCTACATCCCGCTGTACTTCTTCCTGACCATGGGCTTCACCTACTTCTACACGGCATTCACGTTCAAACCGGACGAGACTGCCGAGCAGTTGCGCAAGAACGGCGGGTTCATCCCCGGCATCCGGCCGGGCCGCCCGACCCAGGACTACCTCGCCCGCGTGGTCACCCGCATCACGTTCGCCGGGGCGCTGTTCCTGGCCATCGTGGCCGTCTCCCCGTCGGTCATCGCGCTGGCGGTCCCGGACCTCGCGACGCTCGGGCTCGGCGGCACGAGCCTGCTCATCGTCGTGTCGGTCGTGGTCGAGACGATGAAGCAGATCGAAGCCCAATTGATGATGAGGAATTACGAAGGATTCATCCGATGACCGCGGCGGTCATGGCCGCCGGGACCGTCGCGTGACCGCCACGGTCGGCGCATGACGGTCATCGTCCTGCTGGGTGCTCCCGGAGCAGGGAAGGGGACGCAGGCCCCCGCACTCGCGGCTCGCCTCGGCATCCCGGTCCTGGCGTCGGGCGACCTGCTGCGGGCCGCCGTCGCGAACGGGACCGCGCTCGGGCGCGAGGCCGATCGGTTCATGAGCCGCGGACAGCTCGTGCCCGACGAGACGATCGTCCGCGTCTTCCTCGACCGGCTCGAATCCTCCGATGCGGCCGCCGGCGCGATCCTCGACGGCTTCCCGCGGACGAGGGTCCAGGCCGAGGCGCTCGACGGCGCCCTCGAGGACACCGGGCGCCGCGTCGATCGAGCCGGCTACATCGATGTCCCGCTCGAGGACCTCGTGACGCGAATGGCCAACCGGCGCATCTGCACCGCCAACGGCCATGTCTACAACCTCGTCTCGAACCCGCCCCGCGTCGACGGGCTGTGCGACCTCGACGGGTCCGAGCTCGTCCAGCGTGCCGACGATGCCGAGGCCACCGTCCGGGCGCGGATGGCCCAGCAGGTGCCGCCGCTGCTCGAGGTCGCCGACCACTATCGTGAGCACGGCATCCTGACCACGGTCGACGGGCGCCTCCCGATCGACGCGGTGACCGAGGCCCTGCTGGCCGCCTTCGCCGACGTCGGCGCCGCCTGATGGTGACGCGCAAGTCCCGTACCGAGATCGAGCGGATGCGACGCGCCGGACGGGTGGTCGCCGAGGTCCTCGACCGGATCGAGGCCGAGCTGCGTCCGGGGGTGTCCACCGCCGACCTCGACGCCCTGGCCGAGGCGCACATCCGTTCCGCCGGCGCGACCCCGTCGTTCAAGGGCTACCCGGGCATCAACCCGCACCGGCCGTTCCCGGCCAGCGTGTGCATCTCGATCGACGAGGAGATCGTCCACGGCATCCCGGGCCGGCGGACGATCCGTGCCGGCCAGATCGTGTCGGTCGACGCCGGCGCCATCGTCGACGGCTGGCACGGCGACGGTGCGCGAACGTTCTTCGTCGGGGAGCCGTCGCCGCGAGTGGCCACGCTCATCGACCTGACCCGCGAGGCGATGATGGCCGGCATCGCGGCGGCCGTGCCGGGCAACCACATCGAGGACATCTCGGCGGCCGTCGAGGCGGTCGCCGCCACGGCCGGGCTCGGCGTCATCCGCCAGTTCGTCGGCCACGGCATCGGCACCGCCATGCACGAGGAGCCACAGGTCCCGAACTTTCGCACCGGTCGCCCGGGCCGCAAGCTCGAGCCCGGCCTGTGCCTCGCCATCGAGCCGATGTTCACCCTCGGCAGCCACGACACGCGGATCCAGCCCGACGACTGGACCGTCGTCACCGCCGACGGCTCGATGGCGGCCCATTTCGAGCATTCGATCGCCGTGACCGAGAACGGTCCGGAGATCCTGACCCTGGCATGACCGCCCGGTTGCCGGAAACGGCCATCTTTGCTACGCTACGCGTTCGTGTGTCGGCCCGCCCGGGCCGACACTGCGCGTGAGAAAGGGAAGCACCTAGACCTGTGGCCAAGCGAGACGCGATCGAAGTGGAAGGAACGGTCATCGAGCCGCTTCCGAACACCATGTTCGCGGTCGAGCTGGAGAACGGCCACCGAGTGCTCGCCCATATCAGCGGCAAGCTGCGGATGAACTTCATCCGGATCCTGCCCGGAGATCGCGTCCGCGTCGAGTTGTCGCCGTACGACCTGACGCGCGGCCGGATCACCTACCGACTCAAGTAAGCCCCCAGAAACGCCACGATCGAGGATCCGTTGAAAGTCAGAGCTTCCGTCAAGGCGCGCTGCGACAACTGCAAGGTCATCCGTCGCCACGGCACCGTGATGGTCATCTGCACCAATCCCAAGCACAAGCAGCGGCAGGGGTAACCGATGGCACGTATCGCCGGCGTCGATATCCCGCGCGAGAAGCGCGTCGAGATCGCCCTCACCTACGTCTTCGGGATCGGCCTGCCCACCAGCCAGAAGATCCTCGCCCAGACCAACATCAACCCCGACACCCGGGTGCGCGACCTGACCGAAGAGCAGGTCAACCGGCTGCGCGAGCTGATCGACCGCCGCTACAAGGTCGAAGGCGACCTGCGCCGCGAGGTCGCGCTCAACATCAAGCGCCTGATCGAGATCGGCTCGTATCGCGGCCTGCGCCATCGCCGCAACCTGCCGGTGCGCGGCCAGCGGACCAAGACCAACGCTCGCCAGCGTCGCGGACCGAAGAAGACGGTCGGCGTCCGGCGCAAGAAGTGACGAGGGACTGACCAGGCATGGCGGAACGCAAGCGAGCGGTCAAGACGCGTCGGCGTGAGAAGAAGAACGTCCCGCAGGGGCACGTCCACATCCAGGCCACGTTCAACAACACGATCATCACGATCACCGACCTCAACGGCGCGGTCATCAGCTGGGGCTCCGCCGGCGTCGCCGGCTTCAAAGGCTCCCGCAAGAGCACGCCGTACGCGGCGGCCCTGTCGGCCGATGGCGCGGCGAAGCGTGCGATGGAGCACGGCATGCGCCAGGTCGAGGTCTACGTGAAGGGTCCTGGCGCCGGGCGAGAGCAGGCGATCCGTTCGCTCCAGGCCGCCGGCCTCGAGGTCAGCGCCATCACCGATGTCACCCCCATCCCGCACAACGGCTGCCGCCCGCCCAAGCGGCGTCGCGTCTAGAGCCCGAGGACCCATGGCCCGATATACCGGTTCCGTCTGCCGCCTCTGCCGTCGGGAGGGCGCCAAGCTCTTCCTCAAGGGCAGCCGCTGCTATTCCAAGAAGTGCGCCTTCGAGCGTCGACCGACGCCGCCCGGCCAGCACGGCGTCCGCCGTCGCAAGGTCGGCGAGTACGGCCTCCAGCTGCGCGAGAAGCAGAAGGTCCGGCGCACGTACGGCGTGCTCGAGCGGCAGTTCCGCAACTACTTCGTCGACGCGGAGAACCGCCCCGGCGTGACCGGCGAGAACCTGCTCCGGTCGCTGGAGCTGCGCCTCGACAATGTCGTCTACCGGATGGGCATCGCGTCCTCGCGGGCCCAGGCCAGGCACTTCGTCGCCCACGG
This sequence comes from uncultured Chloroflexia bacterium, assembly GCA_963833285.1. Classification (GTDB taxonomy): domain Bacteria; phylum Chloroflexota; class Limnocylindria; order Limnocylindrales; family CSP1-4; genus SPCO01. The sequence goes on from CAWHXM010000006.1 coordinate 18,465, forward strand.
CCACTTCGCCGTCAACGGCCGGCCGACCAACATCTCATCGTTCCAGCTCAAGCCCGGCGACCGGATCGAGGTGCGCGAGACGCACCGCGCTCGCGAGCCGTTCAAGATCGCCAAGGAGACGCTCCGTTCGCACCAGGCGCCGGAGTGGCTGACGATCGACGCCGCGAGCCTGTCCGGGGCCGTCGTTGCGCCGCCATCCCGCGACCAGATGCCGCTCGACCTCAACGAGCAGCTCGTGGTCGAGTACTACTCGAGGTAACCCGCACTCATGATCGAACTCGAGAGCCCGCAGATCGAGCCTGTCGAGGAAGCCGGCACGTACGCCAAGTACGAAGCCGGTCCGCTCCAGGCCGGCTACGGCGTCACCCTCGGCAATGCCCTGCGACGCGTCCTCCTGTCGTCCCTCGAGGGGGCGGCCGTCACGAGCATCCAGATCCGTGACATCTACCAGGAGTTCTCGACGATCCCGGGCGTCAAGGAAGACGTCACCCAGATCGTCCTGAACGTCAAGAAGCTGCGCCTCAAGAGCTACGCGGCCCATCCGGTCCAGCTCCGGCTCATCAAGAGCGGCGCCGGCGCCGTGACCGCCGCCGACATCGCCGAGTCGGCGGACGTCGAGATCGTCAACCCGGAGCTCGTGCTGATGACGCTCGACACGGACGACGTGACGATCGAGATGGACCTGACCGTCGAACGCGGCGTCGGCTATCTCGGCGCCGAGCGTGCCGAGGCGCTGCCGATCGGGGTCATCGCTGTCGATGCGATCTTCACCCCCGTGCGCAAGATCAACTACTGGGTCGAGAGCATGCGTGTCGGTCAGATGACCAACTACGACAAGCTCACGATCGAGATCGAGACCGACGGAACGATCGGGCCGGAGGAGGCGCTCAGCCGCTCGGCCGAGATCCTGGTCAACCAGTTCCGCCCGTTCGTGACGGTCGGCATGGCCGCCATCCCGGCCGCCGCGGCGACGGGTACGGCCGCGCTCCCGGCGAACATGCTCGACATGCCGATCGAGGAGCTCGACCTCCCGATGCGTGCCTACAATTCGCTCAAGCGCAACAACATCGTCAAGGTCGGCCAGCTCCTCCAGCTCAAGGACGACGACCTCCTGCGGATGCGCAACTTCGGCAAGAAGTCGCTCGACGAGATGAAGGAGCGACTGCGCATGCGCGGCTTCATCGTCCCCGAGACGGAGACCGACGGCGTCGACGACGCCGAGACCGACGAGCTGTTCGACGACGAGACCGAGGCCTGACCGATGGCGTCGCATCGGATCGGTGGCCGCAAGCTCAGCCGCAAGCAGGGCCCGCGCCTCAGCCTGTTCAAGAACCTGACCGTGTCGGTCATCCGCTACGAGCGGGTCAAGACGACCGAGGCCAAGGCCAAGGAGATCAGCGGCCGCGTCGAGAAGATGATCACGCTCGCCAAGCGGGGCGACCTGTCGGCCCGTCGCGCGGTCGTCGCGCAGTTTCCCAACGAGCCGCTCGTCGTGGCCAAGCTGTTCGACGAGATCGCCCCGAAGTACACCGACCGGACCTCCGGGTTCACCCGCATCGTCCGCCTCGGCCAGCGTCGCGGCGATGCGGCCGAGATCGTCCAAATCGAGCTTGTGTGATGACCACTGCGCCGGCTCGTGCGGGCGTTGCCATCTCCGCTCCCTCGTTCACGCACCTCAGGGTGCGCTCGCTCGGGTGCTCGATGGCGTCTTCGCCTGAGCGCGGCTCAGCGGCCATCACGGTGCCAGGCAAATAGGCGCTCGAGAGGGCGTCCCCGGGCGGTATCGCGCGCGGGTCGAATATGACGGAACGGACTTCGCCGGGTTCCAGGTCAATCCTGGGAAACGGACGGTCCAGGGGATCCTGGAGGCCGCGCTGGCCCGCCTCGGCGACGGGGTGGAGCACCGGGTCGACGGGGCGGGCCGGACGGATGCCGGCGTGCATGCCAGCGGACAGGTGATCGGCTTCACCTACGCCGGGCGGCTCACCGCGACGGAGCTGGGACGGGCGTTCGACGCGCTCCTTCCCGAGGACGTCACGGTGCGCGATGTGCGACGGGCAGCCGACGACTTCAATCCCCGCTATGCGGCGCGGTACCGGGAGTACCGCTACACCGTCTGGAACGGGCCGCGCAGTCCGCTCCACGAGCGCACCTCGCTCGGGTTGCGGGCCCCGCTCGACACCGCCGCGATGGCGCGGGCCGGGTCGGTCTTCGTCGGCCGGCACGACTTCCGGGCTTTCGGGGTGGCGGGCCGAACGTCGGTCCGGACCGTGATGGCGGTCCGGGTCGGGCGGGAGGGCCGGCTCGTGACGATCGACGTCCGCGCCGACGCCTTCCTGCGCGGGATGGTCCGCCGGATGGTGGCCGTCCTCCTGGAGGTCGGCCTCGGCAAGATGGAAGAGACAGGGGTCCGGGCGGCGCTTGCCGGCTCGGGTCCGGCCTTCGACGGGGCATCCGCCCCGGCCAGGGGCCTGTGCCTCAGGCGTGTCGCCCTCGGGCGAACGTCGGGCGAACCGAACGGAGAACACGAGGAACGATGAACGCGAAGACCTATTCGGTCCGGGAGAGCGAGATCGAGCGACGCTGGTACGTCGTGGACGCGACGGACGAGACGCTCGGACGCCTCGCCTCGCGTATCGCGCGCGTCCTCGAGGGCAAGCACAAGCCGACGTACCAGCCCAGCCTCGATTCGGGCGACCACGTCATCGTGCTCAATGCCGCCCGGATCGCCGTGACCAGCGGCAAGCTCGAGAGCAAGCTGTACAGCCGCCACAGCGGCTATCCCCAGGGCTTCAAGCAGGAGACCCTCGGCCATCTGCTCGCGCGGCGGCCCGAGGAGGTCATCCGGCGGGCCGTCAAGGGGATGCTGCCGCACAACCGACTCGGCGCCCAGCAGCTGCGCAAGCTGAAGGTCTACCCCGGGTCCGATCATCCGCATCAGGCCCAGCGGCCTGAGCCGCTCGCCTGACCAGGAGCACACACATATGTCGATCCCTTCGTTCTACTCCGGCACCGGTCGGCGCAAGACCGCCATCGCCCGCGTCCGGCTCCTCCCGGGTGAGGGCGAGATCGTGGTCAACGGTCGCACCCTCGAGGAGCACTTCGGCAACGCGGTCAACGAGGCCGATGTCCGCATCCCATTCCGGGTAACCGGTACCGAGGGCCGCTTCAACGTGATGATCAAGGTCGAGGGCGGCGGGGTCACCGGACAGGCCGGCGCCATCCGCCACGGGATCGCCCGGGCGCTGCTCGAGCTCGATCCGGAGGCGAACCGGCTGCCGCTCCGGCAGGCTGGTCTCCTGACCCGAGACCCCCGCATGAAGGAACGGAAGAAGTACGGTCTGAAGCGCGCGCGCAAGGCGCCGCAGTACACCAAGCGTTAGTCGACGGCGCCGCGCCGGGACGTCCATGCGTGCGTTGGTCGCTCCGCGCGCTCGCTCACGCACCTTGGGGTGCGCTCGCTCCCGTGCTCACTCCCGCCTTCGCCTGAACGCCCGGGCGCGGCGCTTCGCATGACCACGTCGCTGTCCGGGCGGGATCTGCTGAGCGTCGCTGACTTGTCGGCTGATGAGGTCGGGCGGGTGTTCGAGACGGCAGCGGCGCTCAAGGCGGAGTTCCGGGCGACTCGGCGGCATGCGCTGCCGCCGTTGCCCGGCCGGACGCTGGCGATGCTGTTCCAGAAGCCGAGCCTGCGAACGCGGGTCACGTTCGAGGCGGGGATGGCGCAGCTCGGCGGGCACGCGATCTATCTGACCCACGACGTCGTGCTCGGGGCGCGCGAGAGCGTGCGGGACGTGGCGCGCAACCTCGAGCGGTTCGTCGACGGGATCGTCGTGCGGACCGGGCCACATGAGGTCGCGCTCGAGCTCGCGGCCCAGGCGAGCATCCCGGTCATCAACGGCCTCACGTTGAGGGAGCATCCGTGCCAGGCGCTGGCGGACGCCTTCACGATGTACGAGCGGTTCGGTCGCCTCGATGGCCTCGTCGTCGCGTTCGTCGGCGACGGCAACAACGTCTACCACTCGCTGGCGCTGCTGGGTGCCTCGCTCGGGATGGAGATCCGGATCGCCCATCCCGTGGGCTATGCCCCGAACGAGCGGATCGTCGCCCGGGCCGCGGAGCTCGCGGCCGCGTCCGGGGGACGGCTGAGCTTCGGTCACGACCCGGTCGCGGCGGTCCGCGGCGCCGCGGTCGCGTACACCGACGCCTGGACTTCGATGGGCCAGGAAGCCGAGAGCGAGGAACGACGCGACGCCTTCGCCGGGTTCACCCTCGACGACGCGCTGCTCGACGCGGCCGGCACCGACGTCGTCGCGATGCACTGCCTGCCCGCCCACCGCGGCGAGGAGATAACCTCCGCCCTGATGGACGGCCCCCGGAGTCTCATCTGGGAGCAGTCGGAGAACCGGCTGCACGTCCAGAAGGCGCTCCTCGTGGAGATCCTGGGCGGGACCGACGGCGCATGACGGACCCGCGCCTGGACCAGTACCGGGAGGCGCTCCGCGTCGGCAACGTTGCGGCGCGGCTCGAGCGCCATGACGCGGCCGTGGCGGCCTATCGGGAGGCGACGCGGCTGGCGCCGGACCGGGCGCTGCCGTTCGTCGGCCTCGGTGGCGCGCTTGCGAAGCTGGGACGGACGGACGACGCGATCGCCGCGTTCGCCGCTGCCATCGACCGTGCACCGAACGATGTCGCCGCGTTGACCGGCCGGGCGGACGCGCTGGCGGTCGCCGGCCGGCGTTCGGAGGCCGCCGACGACCTCGACCGGCTGTCCGGCGTCCTCGAGCAGGACGCCCGCCTGGCCGATGCCACCGACGCGGCCAGGCGGGCGCTCGAGCTGGCCGAGGCCCGTGGCCGGCGCCGGCAGCTGCGGGACCTGGCCGGCCGCCTGGAGGTGTCCGCGACCGACGATCCGGCCGCGGCCGCGGCCCTCGATCGGGCGCTGGGCGTCCTCGACTCGGTCCCGAGCGTCGGGACCCGACCCGGCGAGTCGGGCGATGCCTGGGAGCCGCCGCCGCCCGACCCGCTGCTGCTGACGCTCGCGGTCGAGGAGGCGCTCGAAGCCGGCGACCTCGATGAGGCGCGACGGCGCGCCCTCGTGGCGGCGGCTGGACATCGCGCCGTCGGCCAGCTCAATGCCGCGATGGACGCCTGCTACCAGGCGCTCGCGATCGAGCCGTCCGATCCGGAGGTCCACCTGCTGCTCGCAGAGCTGTATCTCGATCGCGGCTGGCGCGCTCCCGCGGCGGACAAGCTCGTCCTGCTGGGCCGGTTGGCGCAGCTGACCGACGACGCGTCGACGCGGGCTCGACTGTGCGAGCTCGCCGGCGCCCGCCTCCCCGACGACCCGAGGTTCGGCGAGCTCTGCGCCTGATCGCCGTCGGTGCCTCGCCGCCCGGCTGAGGCCGACGCCCGGGACGCCGGGGGCACGATGCTACACTCGGGGGCGATGCCCCTTCTGCGGTCGATCTTCGATCAGGTTCCTTTGACGGCGGTCGTCGACATCGGGATCACCGCGCTGCTGATCTACTGGCTGTTCAAGCTGATCCGTGGAACGCGCGCGGTCCGCCTGGTCATCGGCGTGAGCGTCCTGTTCCTGGTGTACGGCCTCGCCGTCGCGTTCGACCTGCGGCTGTTGACGCAGATCATGCAGACCGGGGCGGTGGTCGGGGTGTTCGCCCTCGTGGTCATCTTCCAACCCGAGCTGCGACGCGCGCTCGAACGGATCGGACGCGTCGGGTCGCTCGGCTGGCTGCTCTCGCCGGCCGACTCGCGCGTCGCCGTCCATGTGGCGACCGAGGTCGCACGGGCCGCCGCGGATCTCTCGGCCGAGGGCCAGGGTGCGCTCATCGTCCTCGAGCGCGAGACCGGTCTCGAGGAGGTCGCCGAGACGGGCATCATGATCCACGCGGACGTGTCGGCGGACCTCCTCGGCACGATCTTCACCCCCAGGTCGCCACTCCACGACGGAGCCGTGATCATCCGCGACGACCGGATCGTCGCCGCCGGAGCGCTGCTGCCGCTGGCCGAGACGTCCATCCACACCGAGCGCTTCGGCACGCGCCACCGGGCGGCGCTGGGCATCACCGAGCAGACCGACGCGGTCGTCGTGGTCGTGTCCGAGGAGAACGGCCAGATCAGCCTCGTCGAACGCGCCCGGATCGTGCGCAATCTCAACGAGGCCGGCCTGGCGCGGGCCATCCAGACCCTGCTCGACCCGGGCGATGGACGGCGCGGCGCCTTCGGCTGGCGCTCGTCGGCGCAGGGTCGCAGCCTGGAAGGACGCTCGCCGCGCCTGCGCGAGCTCGGCCGGCTCGTCGGCCGCCCGGCCCGGACGCATGAGACGCCACCCGCCGCGAGCCCGCCGCCGGCACCGGCGCCGGTCGACCCGCCGCGGAGCAGCTCGCCGCCACCCACCGTGGATGACGATGTCGTCTCGTCGACGGCCGCCCGGGCGCCGCGGTGAGGCGGATCCTCGGGCGGATCGTCCATAACTGGCCACTCAAGATCGCCGCGGTCGGACTGGCGACCCTGCTGTACGGCGGGCTCGCCCTGTCCCAGAACACGCAGTCGTACCCGGGGGTCGTCCCGGTTCGGTACGTCAACGAGCCCGCCGACACCGTCGTCTTCCCGTCGACGCCGCGGCCGGTCACGCTCGTCCGCTACTTCGCCGCAAGCGGCGTGGCCGTCGCGACGAGCTCGTTCGTCGCGACGATCGACCTGTCCGGCCTGGAGGGCAGGACCGGGGTCGTCAGCGTCCACATCGACGTCACGTCGCCCGATCCGCGGATCCGGGTCCTCGGCTACGACCCGGACTACGCGACGATCGAGGTCGACCAGCTGGTGTCGCGGCCCGGCGTCCCGGTGAAGGTCGTCCACGGACCGGTCCCCGACGGCCTGACGCTCGGCGCGACCGCCGTCGACCCGGCCATGGTCACCGTGTCGGGCGCGGAATTGATCGTGTCCAAGGTCGATGCCGTGCGTGCCGATGTCGTGATCCAGTCGAGCGGCATCGATGTCGACGAGGACGTCGAGCTGATCCCGATCGACAAGCTCGGCAACGCGCTCACCCCGCTCGACGTCACCCCGCCGAGCGCGCGGGTCACCATCGCGGTCTTCTCCGACCAGCAGAGCCGGACGCTCCCGGTGAACCCGATCATCACCGGCACGCCGGCGGCCGGGTTCGAGATCCAGTCGGTCACGGTCGATCCGCAGGTCGCCCTCGTAGCCGGTGACGCGGACCAGCTGGCCCAGCTGACCAGCGTCGACACCGCCCCGATCCCGATGACCGGCGTGTCCGCAGACGAGACGGTGCACGTCGCCCTGGCGTTGCCGACGGGCGTCGAGGCGGTCGGCAACGACACCATCACGGTGACGATCAAGCTCCGCCCGGTCGCCGCCACGCGGACGTTCAACGCCGGGTTGAGGCTGCTGGGCGCCAGCAACGAGCTGCGCTATGCCCTGTCGACCGATCGCGTGCTGGTGACGATCGGCGGATCGACCGCCGATCTCGACCGGCTGTCGGCGCTGACCCTCGTCGTCGACCTCGACGTGACCGGCCTCGGTGCGGGTGTCCACGACGTGCCCGTGACAGCCAACCTGCCGGCCGGGACGGTGCTCGTCGCGTCGAGTCCGGACAAGGTCAGAGTCACCATCGCGCCGGCCCCGCCACCGTCGCCCGTGCCGGGCGGATCCGTCGCCCCGTCGCCCTCGGCATCGGGCGGCTGACGGACGGTGGCCCGCCTCTTCGGCACCGACGGCATCCGCGGTGTCGCGAACGTCGATCTCAAGCCGACGATCGCCTATGCGCTTGGGCGTGCCGTCGCATCGCGCCTGGTCGGGCGCGGCGGGGCGATCGTCGTCGGCCAGGACACGCGTCGCTCGGGCGACATGTTCGTGGCGGCGATCGCGGCCGGGGCGACGAGCCTCGGGGTGGACGTCCACGTCGTCGGCGTCGTCCCGACCCCGGCCCTCGCGTTCATCGCCGGGAGTGGCCCGTTCGCCGCCGGGATCATGGTCTCCGCGTCGCACAACCCGGCGGCCGACAACGGTCTCAAGGTCCTCGACGGCGCGGGCCTCAAGCTCGACGACGCGATCGAGGAGGAGCTGGAGCACCTCATCTGGCGCACCGAGGAGCTGCCGGGCGCCCCGAACGACGGTCTCGGCCGCGTCATCGACGCGTCGTCGCGGCTGGCCGACTACCTGGCGCACCGCGTCGGGCTGGCCGCGACCGTCGACGCGGCAGGCCTTCGGCTGGTGCTCGATTGCGCCAACGGGTCGGGCTCGGTGGCCGCACCGCAGATCCTGGCCGCGACCGGTGCCGAGGTCCGGGTCATCCACGCCGAGCCCGATGGGACCAACATCAACGTCGCGTCCGGGGCGACCGCACCGGCCTCGCTCGCCGCCGCGGTCCTCGCGTCGCGGGCGGATGCAGGCTTCGCCCTCGACGGCGACGCCGACCGGCTCATCGCGGTCGACGCGGCCGGACGCGTGGTCGACGGCGACCAGGTGCTGGGCATCCTGGCCCTCGACCGGCTCGGTCGCGCGGCGCTGCCCGGTGGCGGGCTGGTCGTCTCGGTGCTCTCGAACGGCGGCCTCCAGGCGGCCGTGGAGCGGGCCGGCGGCCACGTCGTGCGGACGCCGGTCGGCGACAAGTACATCCTCGAGGGGATGCAGGTCTCGGGCGCAGTCCTCGGTGGCGAGAAGAGCGGCCACGTCATCGTCCTCGAGCACACGACGTCCGGAGACGGGATCGTGACCGCGCTCGAGGTCCTTGCCGTCATGGCGCGCCGTGGGGCGAGCCTCGCCGACCTCGCCGCCGCCATCCCGCTGCTGCCCCAGCAACAACGCGCGGTGAAGGCCCGTCACAGGGATCACTGGGAGGGTGATCCGGTCCTCCAGCGGGCGATCGCCACGGCGAGCGACCGGTTGGGGACGACCGGCCGCGTCCTCGTCCGGCCATCCGGCACGGAGCCCGCGCTGCGGGTCATGGTCGAGGGACCGGACGAGGCCCTCGTGATCGAGCTGGCCGACTCGCTCGCGGCACTCGCGGGAGAGCGACTAGACTAGCCACGGTGCCCACCCATCGGAGTCACCACGACCCGCCGGCGGGAGCCGACAGGCACGAACGGAGGACCTGACGGCATGTGCGGCATCGTCGGCTACACCGGTCCGCGGGAGGCGGGCCCCATCCTCATCGAGGGCCTCAAGCGGCTCGAGTACCGCGGCTACGACTCGGCCGGCATCGCCCTCGTGGACGACGCCGGGGACCTGTTCGTCGAGAAGCGAGCAGGCAAGCTGGTGAACCTCCAGGCCGCGATCGCCGACCGGACGCCGCATGCCGCCATCGGCCTCGCCCACACGCGCTGGGCGACGCACGGCCGGCCGAACGACCTGAACGCCCACCCGCACCGCGATTGCACCGGCGAGATCACGGTCATCCACAACGGGATCATCGAGAACTTCCGCGAGCTGCGCGACGAGCTCGAGGCGCGTGGCCATCGCCTCACCTCCGAGACCGATACCGAGGCGATCGCCCATCTCGTCGAAGAGGCGTACAGCGGCGACCTCGCCGACGCCGTCCGCCACGCCCTGCGCCGGCTCGAGGGTGCCTACGCCCTGGTGGCCATGCACATCGGCGAGGGCGACCGCCTGGTCGGTGCCCGCAAGGACGTGCCGCTGGTCGTCGGCCTCGGCGATGGCGAGAGCTTCCTCGCCTCTGATGTCGCGGCGATCCTCGCCCACACCGACCAGATCGTGTTCATCGAGGACGGCGATGTCGCGGACATCCGGCCGTGGGGCGTCACGATCACGGACGTCCACGGGGCCGGGCTCGAACGGGCCGTGACCACGATCGACTGGTCACCCGAGGCCGCCGAGAAGGGCGGCTACGAGCACTTCATGCTCAAGGAGATCCACGAGCAGCCCGAATCGCTCAGCCAGTCGATCGCCGGCCGCGTCGACCGCGCCGACCGGATCGATGTCGAGGAGCTGGCCGGGATGGCCGACGTCCTGCGGACGATCACGCGCGTCGAGATCGTCGCGTGCGGCAGCGCCCACTACGCCTCGCTCATCGGCGCGACCGCGATCCAGGACTGGACCGGGCTGCCGGCGCGTGCCAACGTCGGGTCCGAGTTCCGCTACGGCCCACCGCCGCTCGATGAGCGGACGCTGGTCATCGCGGTGACGCAGTCGGGGGAGACGGCCGACACGATCGCCCCGACGCGGCTCGCGCGCGAGCGCGGTTGTCCGGTCATCGCGGTCACCAACACGGTCGGCTCGGCCATCACCCGCGAGGCCGACGCGGTCCTGTTCCTGCAGGCCGGACCGGAGATCGCGGTCGCCGCCTCCAAGACGTTCGTCACCCAGGTCACGACCCTGGTCGTCCTCGCCGCGGCCATCGCCAAGGCGCGCGGCACGCTCGCCGACGCCGACGAGATCGCGCTCGGCGCGGCGTTGCGAGCCCTGCCGGCGGCGGCCGGCCGGGCGCTCCAGCAGGCGGCCGTCACCACGCCGGACCTCGCCCGGCGCTACGTCAACTCGCGCGGGTTCATGTTCGTCGGTCGCGGGGCGACCTATCCGGCCGCCCTCGAGGGCGCGCTCAAGCTCAAGGAGATCAGCTACGTGCACGCCGAGGGCTACGCCGCCGGCGAGCTCAAGCACGGTCCGATCTCGCTCCTCGACGCCGAATGCCCGCTCGTCGCGGTGGCGACGCGCTCGGCCGTCTACGACAAGCTCATGAGCAACGTCATGGAGGGTCGCGCGCGCGACGCCCGGGTGATCGCGGTCGCGACCGAGGGCGATGCCGCGATCGAGCGCTTCGCCGACGACGTGTGCTGGGTGCCCGATACCCACGAGATGCTCAGCCCGGTGCTCGCCGTCATCCCGCTCCAGCTGTTCGCCTACCACATCGCGGTCGCCCGTGGCACGGACGTCGACCAGCCGCGCAACCTCGCCAAGTCCGTCACGGTGGAGTAGGGCAGGGCGCATGGCCGGCGATCCGAACCGCGCCGACGCGCTCGCTGCCGGCATCCCCCCGGCCGGCACGACCGAGCTGGGCATCGACATCATCAAGGTCGAGCGCATCCGGGCTGCCCTCGGTCGGTTCGGGCCGCGGTTCTCGAAGCGCGTGCTGACCGACGCGGAGCGTCGCTACGTCCGCGACCGACCGGAGACGATGGCCGGCCGCTGGGCGGCCAAGGAGGCGGTCTCCAAGGTGCTCGGGCTCGGCGTGCGCGGCATCGGCTGGCGCGACATCGAGGTCGAGCGGCTGCCGACCGGGCAGCCCGCGATCCGGCTCCACGGTCGGGCGGCCGCCCGCGCCGACCAGCTCGGGATGGAGCGCATCGCGGTGTCGATCACGCACGAATTGGACTATGCGGTGGCCATCGCGTTCGGGATCCGGATGGCCGGCGGGCGGTTCATCTTCCCGCCCGACATCGAGGACCGGCTCGACGAGCGCGAGCGACGCATCCTGGCCAGGATCGAGCGCCTCCGGGAGATCGCCGAGGCCGGCGGGGCAGCCGCGCTCGCCTCCGACGCGCCACAGCCGCAGCTCCCGGATCCGACCCATGCCTGAGCGCAGCCCGGTCGGCTTCGGGCGTCGCGGCTCGCCGGCTGAGACGGCCGGCCCGAGCGCCACGAGCCCGTTCCCGGCGGGGGCGACCAAACTCGACGACGACATCGTCGCGGCGCTCATCCCGGAGCGTCCGGCGCGGGGTCACAAGGGCTCGTTCGGCAAGCTGCTGGTCATCGCGGGCTCGCTCGACTACGCGGGCGCCGCCCTCCTGGTCTGCCGCGCGGCCGGTCGCAGCGGAGTCGGACTCGTCACCCTGGCCGTCCCCGAATCGCTCCAGCCGCTGTTCGCGGCCAAGGTCGTCGAGGCGACCACCATGGCGCTGCCCGAGGACGACGTCGAGGAGATCGACCCAGAGCCTGCGCTCGCCCGCATCCTCGACCACGAGCACGACGCGCTGGTCGTCGGCCCAGGCCTCCGCCCGGGCCTCGCCACGACCGAGCTCGTGCGCTCGCTGCTGGCGGTGGCGGGCGAGGCCGACGAGGTCGACGCGGCGCCGATCGTGCTCGACGCGGAGGCCTTGCGGTCGATGGCGACGATGGATCGCTGGTGGGAGGGCGAGCGTCGGCCGGCCGTCCTGACTCCGCATCCGGGCGAGTTCGAGCGGTTGCGCGCCGGCAGTGGCGATCCGGCATCGACCGATGGCGACGTGGCCGGCGACGACGAGGCGCGGCTGGCGGCCGCGCTGAGTGCGGCCACGACATGGGGCTCGGTGGTCGTCCTCAAGGGAGCCCGCACGATCATCGCCGCGCCCGACGGCACGGCCGCGATCGCCCCGTTCGAGAACCCGGCGCTCGCCAGCGGCGGCACCGGTGACGTCCTGGCCGGGGCGATCGGCTCGCTGCTTGCACAGGGATTGGCCCCGTTCGATGCCGCGCGGCTCGGTGTCTATCTCCACGGGTTGTCGGGCGATGCGGTGCGCGAACGACTCGGCGACGCCGGCCTGCTCGCGTCCGACCTGCCCGACGGGATCGCGATCGCCCGCAAGCGGCTGGCCGCCATCGCGGAACGGAAGGGCGCGGCCAAACGGCTCGGGTTCGCGGCGCTCGGCTCGACCGGCACGACGAACGACGCGGCCGCCGGTCCAGCCGCGACCCCCGAGACCCCGGCGACCGACGCGACGGGCGACGCACGCCGACCGTAGGCAGGGCCCGATGACGCCGCTCGTGCCACGGCCCGCGATCGAGCGACGCCTCGCGGCCGCGGGCCTTCCGCCGCTGCCGCGGACCGCCTGGCTCGAGATCGACCTCGACGCGCTGGCCGGCAACCTCGCGACAGTGCGGGCGCTGGCTGGCCCGGGCGTGCCGGTGCGGCCGGTCGTCAAGGCCGATGCCTACGGTCACGGCGCGGTCCCGGTGGCGCGTGCCCTCGAGGCGGCCGGCGCGGACGGGTTCTGCGTGGCGGCGTTCGACGAGGCCGTCGAGCTCCGCGAGGGCGGTGTCGGCGCGTCGATCCTCGTCCTCTATCCGGTCCCGGCCGCGTTCGTCGCCGATGCCGCGCGATCGGGCATCGCCGTCGCTGCGGGCGACCGCGACGGCCTCGCCGAGACCGTCGCAGCGGCAGCGGGGCTGGATCCCTCCCGCCCGCTCCACGTGGAGCTCGAGATCGAGACCGGCCTCGGTCGTGGCGGGTTCGCCGTCGGGGAGGTCGAGCGGGCGGCGCGTCTCGTCGCCGGGGCGCCGGGTCTCCAGCTGTCCGGCCTGTGGACCCATCTCCAGGCGGCCGGCGACCCTGACATCACGGCCGCCCAGGTGGCTGCCTACGACGAGGCGGTCGCTGGCATCGGGCTGGCCGGCATCGGGCTGCCGGCCCGACACGTCGCCGCCAGCGCGGCGCTCATGACCGATGGCATGCTCGCCTACGACGGCGTGCGGCCGGGGCTGGCGGTCTACGGCCTCGTTCCCGATGAACTCGGCGCCGCGCGCCGCCCGGCGGCCCTCGCCGGCCTGCGCCCGGTCATGTCGCTGGTGGCGCGGCCAGTCCGGGTCGTCGACCTGCCGGCCGGCACGGGCGTCAGCTACGGCCCGACGTTCCGGACCGTTCGTCCCAGCCGCATCGCAACGCTGCCGCTCGGGTACGCCGATGGCTGGGCACGGGCGCACTCCAATCGCGCGAGCGCCCTCGTCCGCGGCCGACGCGTGCCGCTCGTCGGGAGCGTGGCCATGGACGCCGTCATGGCCGACGTCACCGACGTGCCCGGGCGGCCGGTCGATGCGGCCGACGAGTTCGTGTTCCTCGGCGCCTCGGGAGACGAGCGGATCAGCGCCGGCGAGCTGGCCCAGGAGCGCAGCACGATCCCGTGGGAGATCGTGGCGGGGATGTCCCGCCGCCTGCCTCGGGTGTACCATGCCGCGGCGAGGCCGGTCGGTCTGCGGACGCTCACCGAGCGGAGAGGATAGGTCGTGGCGCGCATCGAGCTCTGGAACGGAGATATCTGCGACCTGGAGGTCGACGCGATCGTGAACGCGGCCAACCTGTCGCTGTGGATGTCGACCGGGGTCGGCGGCGCCCTCAAGCGCGCCGGCGGCGACGAGATCGAATTCGCGGCGGTCCGTCAGGCTCCCGTCCCGTTGGGCGGTGCGATCGTGACGCCGGCCGGCAAGCTCGCCGCCAACGCCGTCATCCACGCCGTCTCGCTCGATCGCGACCGACGGACGAGCGGTCCGGTCATCGAGGCTGCCGTTCGCAGCGCGATGGCGTGCGCCCGCGAGATCGGTGCGGCGAGCATCGCGTTCCCGGCGCTCGGGACCGGCGTGGGCGGCTTTCCGCTCGAGGAGGCCGCCCGGATCATGGTCGAGACGGTCCGCGACGAGCTCACGGCCAGCCCCGCCATCGAGCATGTGATCTTCGTGCTGCGGGGCGCGACGGCCTACGGCGCGTTCAGCGCCGCGCTCCACCAGGCGTCCGAATCGATCGGCGGTGCGACGTGAGCACGCCGTACGAGGTCACCGAGGAGCAGCGCGACGAGCTCGTCGAGCAGGTCGCCCGCGAGATCCAGCTCCGCGGCCTGACCGGCCCCGCGGTCCATTTCCTCGAGGCCAGCCGGCCGTACCGGGCGCTCGGCGCGAACGCGATGCTGTTCTTCGACCCGGTCCTGCGCGGCGTGTTCGGCGGAGACCTCGCCTCGGCCAGCGAGATCCTCGCCGACGACACGGGCATCGAGCTGCTGATCGCCCGTCTCGAGGAGACGGACGAGGAAATCGCCTGGGACGCCTGACCGGGACGGCCCGGGGCGCTTTGCGGGTGCAGGAGACGCCCGACCGAGGCCCGAAGAGCACGCCGGCGGAGCGGCCCGGGTAGCATGACCGCGTGACGAGCGAGCCCCGAGCCTTCCTCGCCCTCGATACGGGCGCCGCCACCACCGTCGCGGCCCTGATCGGGCGGGTCGGCAGCCGCTGGCGCCTGATCGGGTCGCTGGCGATGCCCTCGGGCGCCGACCCCGAGGGCGTGATCGCGGCGCTGGGCGACCGGGCGATCGCGGCCGATCCGGGGCTGGCCGCCGCTCTCGACCTGCGACCCGGCAGGGCGGGCGACCTGCCGCGGCTCGAGGTCGCGAGCCACCCGCCACGCCGGCTGGCGGTGGTCGCAGCATCCGAACGAGTGCTCGCCCCGTTGCTCGCGACGGCGTCGCGCAGCGGCTGGCGGACCGTGTCCGGCAGTGCGGAGACGACCGACCCACTGGCGATGTCCACGATGCTGCTCGACGCCACGGTCAGCGGCGTGCTGGTCGGCGCGGGCGATCCGCCGTCGGCCGATGAACGCCGCGCCCTCGGAGAGCTGGCGGCACTGATCGCCGCCGCCGCGAGACGACGCCCCGAGCTGACCGTCATCCTCGCCGGCGGGATGGCCGAGCACCTGGCGGCCTTCGGAGACGTCGGGACGCGACCAGGCGAGGTCGTCCTCGGCCCGGCGGCGCAGCGCGGCAGCCCGGCCGGACCGCTGGCGGACCTGCTCATCGCCATCGCCCTGCCGCCGGCCGACGCCCGGCGGGCGCTCGGTGCCGGCGCGGTCGCGCTCGCTGAGGTCCTCGACCGGCGCGTCGACGTCGTCGAGATCGGGTACGACGCGGGGACCCGGGTGTCGGCCGCGCCCGGGATCGGCGGCGCCTCGCCGGTGTTCGACCTGGCGGTCGTCCCGACCGCCGCCCTCGCACCGCCGGAGCCCGATGACGCGGTCATCGATCGCGTCGGTCAGTGGTCGACCTGGGGTGCGGACCGGCATCGCCTGCGCGACCGGATGCGCGAGCTGCGCATCGCGCCGTGGTCCGACGCGACCGGCGAGGGCGTGACCCTGCGGATGGCCGCGGCTCGCGCGGCGCTCGGTCGGCTGGCCGAATGGACGCCCGAGTGGGCGGAGCGCCCGGCAGCCGACCTGGTGGTCGCGACCGGCGGAGCGTGGGCCGTCGCCCCGGCACCGATCGTCGCGCTCGCCCTGGTCGACGTCCTGCGCCGCGCCGGTGCCGGGCAGTTCGCGCTCGACCACGCCCGGTTCCTCGCTCCGCTCGGGTCGATCCCGGATCCCGACGAACGCCGTGCGATGGTGCTCGACCTCGTCGACGACCTGCTCGCGCCTCTCGGCACGTTCGTCACGCCGGCCGGCATGCGTCCCGGCCGGAGCGCGGGATCGGTCGTCGTCCGCGCGGCGAGCGGGACGACCGAGCTCGACCTGATGCCGGGCGGCCTGGCGCTCGTGGACCTGCCGCCGGGCACCTCGGCGGTGGCCGAGTTCCGCTTCCGCGACCGGGTCAGGCTCGGCGTCCGGGGGCGTCACTTCGCGATCGACGTCACCGGCGGTCTCGGCGGCCTCGTCCTCGATCTCCGCGACGTCCCGCTCCGGCTGCCCGACCGCGCGGACCTCCGCGGCGAGCTGCTCGAGTCGTGGCAGGCCGCGCTTGTCAACGGGCGGGACGGATGACCGCCGGCGACGTGCGGCTCGTCCCGGCGCGACGGCTGGTGGTGTCGCCGGTCGATGCCGTGTTCGCCCTCGCGCCGGGTGACCGGCCCCTGGTGGCGGCGGGCGATTCGGTCGTGGTCGGGGCGCCGATCGCCGAACGCCTGCGCGATCCGCGGCTCGAGGAGCTGGACATGCCCGAGGTCGCCCCGCGGCCCGGCGAGCGCTGGATCGAGCCACCGCGGCGGGGCGACGAGCCGGGCTCCAGCGGCGAGTACGTCTTCCTGTGGCACGATCGCTGGCGGGTCGCGCTCGGCGACCTCTCCGATACGGCCGAGTCGCCGTTCGCCGGCATCGTCCGCGACGTCCGTCCCGGCGTGGGCATCACGATCCGGGCGGCCGGCCGCGGGATCCGCGGGATCGTGGCGCTCGGGGCGCCGACACGCGGGCGACTCCAGCCGGGTCCCGAGGGCGAGCTTCGGTCCGGCGGCCTGGACGTGGGGTCGGCGGGGACGATCCTGGTGGTCGGGTCGCGGGTCGATGCCGAGACGCTCACCCGGGCGCGGGCGATGGGTGTCGGCGGGATCGTGGTGGCCGGCCTGTCGAGCAAGGAGCGGCGGGACTTCCTCGCCTCGGAGGCCCGTCAGCATGCAGCGCTCCACCGGCTGCCTTCGTTCGCGGTCCTCGTCCTCGACGGCGCCGTCCGGCGGCCGCTGGCCGGCGCCGTACAGGCCGTGCTCGCCGCCCTCGCCGGTCACGAGGTGGCGATCGTCACGAATCCGCCGATGCTCGTGTTCGACAGGCCGAACCTCGTCATCCCCGACCCGCCCGAGGACCTGGTCCGCATCCGCGCGGGGTCGCTGGCGGGGCGGGAGGGCCGGTTCCTCGAAGCCATCGGGCCGCGCCGGTTCACCGGCGGGGTCCACCTCGAGGCGGGTCTCGTCCAGCTGGCCGATGGGACGACCGCCGCGGTGCCGCTCGGCGACCTCGAGCGCTTCGTCTAGCCGCGGCCGCCGCCGGGATGGCCGCTGGGGTCGCCGTCGCCGACGCCGCGCGACCGGCGGAGCCAGCCGCCTTCGGCTACGCTCGGTCGATGCCTGCCGCGACGGATCTCGAACGCCATCTCTGTGCCCCGATCCCGCCGCGACGTCCGCCCTGGGTCGAGCCCTTGCGCCGGCCGCCCGTGCCGGTGACGTCATCTGCCTGTGGGGCGACCTCGGGGCGGGCAAGACGCATCTGGCCAAGGCGTTCGGTGCCGGTCTCGGGATCCACGACACGATCACGTCACCGAGCTTCATCCTGATGGCCGAATACGGGGGACGGCTGCCGCTCTTCCACATCGACCTCTACCGGCTGGCGGACGCGTCCGATGCCCTCGCCGGCGGGCTCATCGACGATCGCCAGGCGGCCGGCGTCACGCTCGTCGAATGGCCCGATCGGCTCGGCCCCGCGCTGCCGGCCCGGCGTCTCGACGTGATCATCGGGGGAGCCGGCGAGGAGTCGCGCTCGATCACGCTGCGCGCCGGCGACCCGACGCTCCGGCGCTACCTGGATGCGTTCCCGTGATCGGCTCGAGCCACGACGGCCGGCGGGCGGCCATCCTGGCCATCGACTGCGCCACGACGCAGGTCGTCGTGGCGAGCGGCTCGCCGGGCGGCCGGATCGACGGGCTTTCGACATGGCCGGCCGGCTACCGGCACGGGGAGACCCTTTTGCCGGCGATCGGGCGGTTCCTCGGGGAGCAGAACCTCCGCCGCTCCAGGCTGGTCGCCATCGTGGTCGGCACAGGCCCGGGTGCGTTCACCGGGCTGCGTGTCGGACTCGCAACGGCGAAGGGTCTCGCCCACGGGCTGCGCCTGCCGCTCATCGGGATCTCCACCGCGGATGCGCTCCTCGCCGCCGCGGCCGGCGACCCGCCGGTAGGCGCGCCGGTCCTGCTCCAGCCGGCGGGACCGGCCGATCGGATCCTGGTCAGGCGGGGCAACGCCCCGACTCTGTTGCCGGCGGGGATGGAGCCGGACCTCGCGCCGGGCGAGACCCTGGTCGCGATCGACCTGGAGGGGCGCGCCCCGGCCGATGCCCTCGAACGTGGCGCGGTCGCCCGCGCGGGTCTGGGCGCCGCGCTGGTCAGGCTCGGCGCAGCGCGGCTGGCGGCCGGCGACACCGACGACATCGCGGGGCTGGTCCCCGAATACGTGACCCTGCCGCGCGGCGTCCGCGCGGAGGTCGGGGAGGTGTCATGGTCGCGCGACCTCCGATGATCCTCCGCATCGAGCCGATGAAGCTCGAGGACCTGCCGGCCGTCCACGCCATCGAACTTGCCAGCTTCGACGCGCCGTGGCCGCCCGAGGCGTACCGCAACGACCTCGAGTCCAACCGGCTGGCGCAGTATCTCGTGGCACGGGTCGGCGACGAGATCGCGGCCTACGGCGGGATGTGGCTGATGGTCGACGAGGGCCACATCATCACCTTCGCCGTCCACCCCGCGTGGCGCCGCCAGCACATCGGCGAGCGGCTGCTGCTGTCGTTCATCGATCTGGCCGTGGACCGTGGCGCCCACGAGGCGACGCTCGAGGTGCGCCTCTCGAACCTGCCCGCCCGGCGGCTGTACGAGAAGTTCGGCTTCCGGCCGGTCGGCCTGCGACCTCGCTACTACAGCGACAACGGCGAGGACGCCCTGATCATGACCACCGATCCGCTGCTCGACCCGGCCATGCGCGAGCGGATCGCGCGCCTGCGGGCCGCGATCGACGCCGCGCCGGCACCCGCTCGCGTGGCCGGTCGCGGCCAGCACGACCAGGACGCGATCGACGAGGCGGCCGACCGATGAGGCCTGGGCGGTGAGCGGCGGCGTGATCCTCGCGATGGAGTCGTCCTGCGACGAGACGGGCATCGCGCTGATCGAGGGCGGATCGCTGATCCGCGCCAATGTCGTGGCCTCGCAGGTCGCGCTCCACGCGTCGACCGGCGGGATCGTGCCCGAGGTCGCCGCCCGCGCCCACCTGCGCTGGATCGTCCCGGTCCTCGACGAGGCGTGGGCCGACGCCGGCGTCGCGTGGGACGACATCGACGCCATCGCGGTCACCTACGGACCGGGCCTCGCCGGGTCGCTCCTGGTCGGCATCAACTTCGCCAAGGCGCTCGCCTGGGTCCACGATGTGCCGCTCGTCGGGGTGAACCACCTCGAGGGGCACGTCTACGCCGCCTGGCTGCGCGATCCGGGCGAGGAGGATCGTCCCGATCCGGTCTTCCCGCTGGTGGCGCTCGTCGTATCGGGTGGGCACACGTTCCTCGCCGAGATGCGGGACCACCTCTCGTATCGGCTCCTGGGCACGACCCTCGACGACGCCGCCGGCGAGGCGTTCGACAAGGTCGGGCGGTTGCTCGGTCTCGGCTATCCGGGCGGGCCGGCGATCGGGCGCGCGGCGGAGGCCGCGACGAGCCGCGACCGGGTCTTCCCGCGCGCCTGGCTCGGCGATTCGTACGACCTCAGCTTCTCGGGGCTCAAGACCGCCGCGCGCCGGATCATCGCGGAAGCGCGCGCGGAGGCGGGCATGGCCGCGACGCCCGAGGCGCCGCTCCCCGATGACGTCGTGGCCGAGCTCGCGTGGGGGTTCCAGGACGCGGTCGTCGATGTCCTGGCGACCAAGACCATCCGCGCGGCGCGGGCGACCGGCGCGTGTTCGATCGTGGTCGGCGGCGGGGTCGCCGCCAACGCCGCGCTGCGGGCGCGGCTGGCCGGTGAGGCGGCCGCGCTGGGGCTGCCGCTCATCGTGCCGCGACCGGCCCTGTGCACCGACAACGGGGCGATGATCGGGGCGGCCGGCGCACGCCGGTTCGCAGCCGGCGAACGCGCCGGTCCCGACCTCGACGCGCGACCCTCGCTGCCGCTCGCCGCCCGATGAGCGGCACGGCACCGGCCCGCGTCGACCCCGAGACCGTCCGGGCGACACTCCGGGCCGCCGGGCTCCGGGCGCGGCACGCCCTGTCGCAGAACTTCCTGGCCGATCCGGACGTCCTCGACGGCATCCTTGCCGAGGCCGACCCGCCGCCCGGGCGCCGCGTCCTCGAGATCGGACCCGGGCTGGGCCTGCTGACCGGAGGCCTGCTCGAGGCGGGCGCCGTGGTGACCGCGGTCGAGCTCGATCGCGGGCTGGCGGCGTTCCTGCGCGAGCGGTTCGAGGGAGTGGACGCGCTCCGGCTCATCGAGGGCGATGCCCTGGACCAGGACCTCATCCGGCTCGTCGAGCCTCCGTACGACGTGGTCGCCAACCTGCCGTACCACATCACCAGCCCGATCCTCCACGCCCTCCTGGGCTCACCGCCCCGGCCGGAGCGGCTCGTGCTGATGGTCCAGCGCGAGGTGGCGGAGCGGATCGCCGCCCCGCCCGGCAGGATGAGCTACCTGTCGGTCTTCGTGCAGTACCACGCCCGGGTCCGCATCGCGCTCCGGGTCCCGGCCGTCGCCTTCGAGCCAGAGCCGGCGGTCGAATCCGCGGTCATCGTCGTCGAGCCGTACGCCGCCGACGATCGGCTCGACCCTGAGTCCGAGGACGGGCTGTGGCGTCTCGTCCAGGCCGCCTTCCGCGAGCGTCGCAAGATGATCCACAACGTCCTCGCACGACAGCTCCCACTCGACGCCGGGCGCGTCACCGCCGCGCTGGCGGCCGCCCACATCGAGCCGGACCGCCGGCCGCAGACCCTCGCGGTGGGGGAGTGGCTCGCGCTCCGCGAGGCGCTCGGGCCGATCGGGCCCGACCGGCGCGGCCGGCGTGGAGCGGCATGATCGACCCGCTGCGGCGCCTCTCCCCGGTCGTCCGGCTCGCCCCCGCCAAGCTCAACCTGACGCTGGCCGTCGTCGGCCGCCGCGACGACGGGTACCACTCGCTCCACTCGGTGTTCGTGCCGCTGGCCCTCGCCGACCGGCTCAGCCTCGCCCCGATCGCCGGCCACCGCGACACGCTGCACGTGACCGGCCTCGAGGCCGGTCCGCCCGGCCGACAACCTCGTGTTCCAGGCCCTGGCGACCGCGCGCGTCGCGGTCGGTGGCGGCTGGCCGGGCGGCCCAGGGCCTGCCCCGGCCCTCGCCGCCCGGCTCGACAAGCGGATCCCCGTCGCGGCCGGGCTGGCCGGCGGCTCCTCCGATGCGGCGGCCACCGTGGACGGGGCGCTCGAGGCATGGGGCGCCGAACTCGACCACGAGACGCGCCACGCGGTCGCGGCCCGTCTCGGCTCGGACGTCCCGTTCTTCCTCGCCGGTGGGCCGGCGCTCGTCGAAGGTCGTGGCGAGCAGGTCGCCCCGCTGCTCGGCCTCCACGGCGCTCCCGGCGTGGTCCTCGTGACGCCGCTGGTGGCCGTGTCCACCCCGGACGTGTTCGCCGCGTTCGATGCCATCCGGACGCACGGCGACGGTGCCGTCCGGCTGTCGTCGGCGCATCTCGCCGAGGAGCTGCGGGCGAAGCTGTCGGCCGCGGACCTCGTCGCGCGGGCGGGCGTGCTCGCCTCGGCCAACGACCTGCTGCCGGCGACCTCGCTCGTCGTCCCCGAGCTGGTGCCGTTCAAGCGTGCCCTGAGCCGGTTGCTGCATCGGCCGATCGGGCTGTCCGGCTCGGGCCCGACGCTCTGGGCGCTCTATCCTTCGGAAGCCGAGGCCGCAGAAGCCGCAGGATTCGTCCGGACGGCGATCGACGCGGGCGAGCTCATCGCCCCCGGATCGTCCCGGCCGTTCGTGTGTGCCACGACCATCGTCGGTCACAGCCAGCCAGGGAGGGAACCATGACCCGTCGCGCCGTCTCGACCGCGGGTGCCCCCGCCGCCATCGGCCCGTACAGCCAGGGAATCGTCGCCGACGGGTTCCTCTTCTGCGCCGGCCAGGCGGCCCTCGATCCGGCGACCGGTGCGCTCGTCGAGGGCGGGATCGAGCCCGAAACCGAACGGGTGATGGCCAACCTGACCGCCGTGCTCGACGCGGCCGGCGCCTCGTGGGGCGATGTCGTCAAGACCACGATCTTCCTCGTCGACATCGCCGACTTCGCGTCCGTCAACGCCATCTACGGCCGGTTCATGGGCGATCCGCCGCCCGCGCGCTCGACGGTCGGCGTAGCCGCCCTTCCCAAGGGCGCCCGCGTCGAGATCGAGGTGGTCGCCCGGCTCGGTTGACACCCCCGCGGAGCCGCCCCTACGATGCCCGTCCCACTGATGACAGCTTTCTCATACGCGGCGGGCCCGGAACGGGTCGCGAGCGATCACCGCTCCACGACCCCCGCTCGACGGCGCTGCTCCCCGTGAACCCCCCAAGTCCCGATCCCTCGACCGGCACGGTCGCCGTGGTGCTGGCGGCCGGCCTCGGCACCCGGATGAGATCGGCGGTCCCCAAGGTCCTCCATCCCCTGTGCGGCCGGCCGATGCTGGCCTACGTCCTCGACGCGTGGGCCACCACCGACGACGGTTCCAGCGGGCGGCATCCGATCGTGGTGTTCTCGCCCGCGGTCGCTGCGATCATCGACGTCTTCGCCGACCGTGCGGTCTTCGCGCTCCAGGACGAGCCTCGGGGGACCGGCGATGCCGTCGGCGCAGCGCTCGCGGTCCTCCCCGCCGACGCGGTCGAGGTCCTCGTCCTGTCGGGTGACGTCCCGCTGGTGACCGGCGCGGACCTCGACGCCGTGCTCGAGGCGCGTCGCCAGGACGACGCGGCGGTCGCGCTGGCGAGCGTCTTCGCCGCCGATCCGGCCCAGCTCGGTCGGGTGGTGCGTGGCGAGTTCGGGACCGTCGAACGGATCGTCGAGGCGAAGGACGCCACGCCCGACGAGCTCGCCGGCAACGAGGCGAACGTGGGGATCTACGCCTTCGATGCCGCCTGGCTGCGCCGCCGGATCGGGGCGCTCACGCCGTCGCCGACGACCGGCGAGCTGTATCTCACCGACCTGGTCAGCCTCGCTCGCGAGGACGGCCGGATCGTCAGCGCGGTCGGGTTCGAGGACGACGGCCGGTTCGACGGGGTCAACGACCGCTCGCAGCTCGCCGCCGCCGAGTGGAGCATGCGGGTCCGCCTCAACGAGGCCCACATGCGCAACGGGGTGACGATGCGCGACCCGTCCACCGTCTACCTCGACTGGACCGTCGACCTCGGCGCGGACGTCGTGCTCGAGCCGAACGTCATCCTGCGCGGCGCGACGCGGGTCGGCGACGGCAGCGTCATCGGGGCGGGCAGTCAGCTGATCGACGCGACGATCGGTGCGGGTGCGCGGGTCTGGGCGAGCATCGTCGAGTCGTCGGTCGTCGAGGACGAAGCGAGCGTCGGGCCGTACAGCCACCTCCGGCCCGGGTCGGTGGTCGGTCGGGGGGCGGTCGTCGGCAACTTCGCCGAGCTCAAGAACACCAGTCTCGGGGCGGGCTCGCGACAGCACCACATGAGCTACCTCGGAGACGCCACGGTCGGCGAAGGGGTCAACATCGGCGCCGGATCGATCACCGCCAACTACGACGGGACGCACAAGCACCCGACGACCATCGGCGACGGCGCGTTCATCGGAGTCGACACGATGATCGTCGCCCCACGCGACATCGGCGCGGGCGCGCAGACCGGGGCCGGCGCGGTGGTGACCCACGACGTCCCGGCCGGCAAGCTGGCCGTCGGCATCCCGGCGCGGATCCGCGAGCCCCATCCGAAACGGCCGCCCGGCGGTTCCGGCGGCTAGATGGACACCATCATCCAGCTGGCCGTCATCGTCGTCCTGACCCTGTTCGAAGGGGTCTTCGTGGCCGCCGAGATCGCGCTCGTGACGATGCGCCGGACGCGGATCGATCAGCTGGTCGATGAGGGCAGCAGCAGCGCACGCCGGGTCAAGCGGCTCGTGGCGCAACCGGGCCGCTTCCTGGCCGTGACCCAGATCGGGTTGACCTTCCTCGGCTTCCTTGCGTCGGCCTATGCCGCGGTCAACCTGACGACCAGCCTCCAGACGTTCTTCGCGTCGACCGGGCTGCCGATCCTGAGCACCTCGGCCGAGGCGCTCTCGTTGATCATCGTGACCCTGCTGCTGAGCCTGTTCACGATCGTCTTCGGCGAGCTCGTCCCCAAGAGCCTGGCCCTGGCGCATGCCGAGCCGTTCGCCCTGCGGCTGAGCGGCCTCATCGTCCTGATGCTCCGGGTGCTCGGGCCGCTCGTCCAGGTGCTGACGGCGATCACCACGAGCGTCTCGCGGCTGCTCGGGGCGGGCGATCAGGCGCAGGGCGTGATGAGCACCGAGGAGCTCAAGATCCTCGTCGAACGCGGTGGCGAGCAGGGCATCCTCGAGGCCGAGGAGGAGCAGATGATCCATGCGGTCATCGAGCTCGGCGACCAGCGCATCCACGAGGTGATGGTCCCGCGCATCGCGATGGTCTCGTTGGCCGCCAGCGCGACGATGGAGGAAGCCATCGACACGGTCGATCGAGGGCGGCCACAGCCGGATCCCGGTCTACGAGGAGACGATCGACGAGATCGTCGGGATCCTGTACGCGAAGGATCTGCTGCCATTCCTCAAGGGCTCGGCGGCCGAGCGACCCAGCCTGCGCTCGATCCTGCGCACCCCGGTGTTCGTGCCCGAGTCGATGAGCGTGGACGACCTGCTCCACGAGTTCCAGCGGCGCAAGGTCCACATCGCCATCGTGCTCGACGAATACGGCGGCACGGCGGGCCTGGTCACGATCGAGGACCTGCTCGAGGAGATCGTCGGCGAGATCCAGGACGAGTACGACGAGGAGGAGCCGCTCATCGTGCGGCTCTCGGACGACGAGGCCCGGATCGATGGACGGGCCGACGTGGACGACCTGGCCGACCTGTTCGACACGAACCTCGGGCTCGAGGACGCCGACGAATACGACACGGTCGGCGGGCTCATCTACCACCGGATCGGGGGCGTCCCGAAGCCGGGTGACCAGGTCATGGTCGACGGTCTGACGCTGACCGTCGAGACCACCGACGGCCGGCGGGTCGGCAAGGTCCTCGCCGTTCGCGACCGGGACCATGACGAAGCCGAGGACTACGAGGCGGATCGGTAGGTCGGGCTCCCGGTCAGGCGCTGATGACGGAGACGATGATCTCCTCGAGTCGGGCCCGCGCGGCCGGCTGGACGACGCCGGCCGCATCGAGCTCGGCGAGCGCCTCGTCGCGGTAGCGGTGGGCCTGGTCGCGGGTGTAGTCGCGGGCGCCCGTCCGTTCGAGGATGGCGACGATCTCCGAGACCTCGTCGTCGGTCGGGTCGGGCGTCGCATAGAGCGCCGCCAGCCGCTCGCGATCTTCGGGACCGGCGTGCTCCCAGGCGTAGATGACCGGCAGCGTCTTCTTGCGATGGGCGACGTCGGATGGTTCCTTGCCGGTCGTCTGCTCCGGGCCCCAGATGCCCAGCAGGTCGTCGTTGAGCTGAAAGGCGAGTCCGAGCGCCCAGCCGAAGCCTCGATAGCGCGCGATGACCTCCTCGTCCTCGGTGGCGAGCAGCGCGCCGGCCTCGATCGAGGCGGCGATGAGCGCCGCGGTCTTGCGCCCGATCATGTCGAAGTAGAGATCGACGCTCATGAGCTCGTCCGAGCCGCTCATCGCGATGTCGAGGTACTGGCCCTCGCACAGCGCGAGACAGGTCTCGTCGAAGAGGCGCATCAGGCGCAGCACGGTCCGATCCGGGAAGCCTAGGTCGGTCAGCCGGTGGAGGGCGATGCGCGACAGGCTGAACAGCGTGTCGCCGGTGTTGATCGCCTGCGGGACGCCGTGGATCGTCCACAGCGTGGGCCGGTGGCGGCGCTCGACGTCACCGTCCTCGATGTCGTCGTGGACGAGGCGAGAAGTTGTGCCCGAGCTCGACCGCCGCCGCGCCCGGGCAGCGCCCGACGGTGCTCGCCGGTGATGCTCGCGTAGGCGAGCAGGCCGAGAAGGGGCCGCATGCGCTTGCCGCCGGAGGCGCCCGATCCGTCGAGCGCGAGGTGGTAGCGGACCATCTCGTACAGGCCGTGGGTCGATGGATCGCGATCGCGCACGAGCCGGACGATCTCGCCCTCGGTGTCGGCGATGAGGGCGGCGATGTCGATGTCGGGGGACGTGGTCGTCATCGTGCGCGGAGTGTACAGGAAACGTGTACGGCGCAGGTAGCCTGATTGCAGTGACGGGCGCCATCCGCCGCCGGCGGCCGAACCGCGAGTGGACGCCGGCACGGGGGACGCGACCGTGCCAGCGTCTGACAACGGATACGTGGATCGGTGACGATCGGATCGCCTCGCCCGTGGGAGCCCTGTAGACGGCCTCCGAACCAGCCGTGATACCGTCGCGGCGATGCCCATCCCGCGCCGCTACACGACCGACGCGATCGTCCTCTCGCGGTTCGACCTCGGCGAGGCCGATCGCGTCCTGACCCTCATCACCCCGACCGGGGGCAAGCTCAAGGCGATCGCCAAGGGGGTCCGCCGGCCGACCTCGCGGCTGGGCGGCAGCCTCGAGCCGTTCGCCGAGCTGACCGTTGCACTGGCCCGCGGCCGGACCTTCGACGTCGTCACCCAGGTGAGCGTCGGGCACGCCTGGCTCAACCTGCGCGACTCGCTCGAAGTCGGCCGCAACGGCCTGGTATCTCGCGGAGCTCGCCGACCGGTCGCTCGAGGAGCGCCACGCCGCCGAGCCGCTGTACACCCTGCTCCGACGCGCCTACGAGCTGCTCGATGCGGCCATGGCGCCCGGCCGGGTCGCGCGCTGGTACGAGATGCACCTGCTCGACGAGCTCGGCCAGCGGCCGGAGGTCGACCGCTGCGTCGAGTGCGACCGGGTGCTCGAGTCCGACGAGCGGTTCCGCTGGGTGCCGCCGCTCGGCGGGGTCCTGTGCGAGCGCTGCCCGGGGCCGACCGCACGAGCGGGCGGGGATCTCGCTCGAGGCGGTCAAGCTGCTCAAGGCCTACCAGCGGCTCGACATCGAGGCGATCGCGACGCTTCGCCTGGCGCCCGACATCGAACGCGAGACCGAGGCCGCGCTGCGCGACTTCGTGCGCGTCGCGCTCGAGCGGGACGCGCGATCGCTGGCGTTCCTCGACGAGGTCCGGACGCCGCATTGACGGACCGGGCCGGGCCGATGACGAGCCGCCTCGCGCGGGCCGCCGCGATCGGCGCGCTCGGCGCGGTCGCGACGGGTGCGACGATCGGGGCGCGGATCGGCGGCCGGACGATGGTCGGTCGAACCGAGGCCCGCCTGTGCACGACGGCCGCGCGGCCACCGTACGCGGCCTCGGATCGCGCGCGCGCCCTGCACGCGAACCTGTGGGTCGCCGACCTGCACGCCGACTCGCTGCTGTGGGGTCGCGACCTCCTCGAGCGTGCGGAACGCGGTCACGTCGACGTCCCGCGGCTCATCGCGGGCAACGTCGCGCTCCAGGTGCTCGCCGCCTCGACCAAGTCGCCTCGCCACCTCAACATCGAGCGCAACGACGACCGCAGCGACGACGTCGTGCTGCTCGCGCTGGCGCTGGGCTGGCCGTCGGCGACGTGGCGGCGGCTCCTTCCACGGGCGCTCCACCTCGCCGCACGGGCGGACGCGATGGCTGCCCGCTCCGACGGTCGCCTCACGATCATCCGGTCCAGGCACGACCTCGCGGCGTACGAGACGGCGCGCCGCGCCCGACCCGGGATCACGGCCGGCCTCCTGGCCATCGAAGGCGCCCACGCGCTCGACGGCGAGCCGGCGAACGTCGAGGTCGTCGCCGATGCGGGCTTCCGGATGATGTCGCCGAGCCACTTCTTCGACAACGCGTTCGGCGGCTCGGCGCACGGCGTCGACAAGGGCGGGCTGACCGATCGCCGGGCGCGAGATGATCCGTCGGATGGAGGCGCGCGCGGATGCTCCTGGACGTGTCGCACGCGTCGGCCGCCACGATCGACGACGTCCTGGCGATGGCCGCGCGCCCGGTCGTCTCGTCGCACACGGGCGTGCGCGGGGTCGTCCGACAACGCTCGCAACCTGAGCGACGCCCACGCTCCGCGGGATCGCCGCCACCGGCGGCGTGGTCGGGCATCGGGTTCTGGCCGACGGCCTGCGGCGGCGACGACGTCGGCTGCGATCGCGCGCTCGATCCGGTACGCGGTCGACGTCGCCGGCGTCGACCACGTCGGCCTCGGCTCCGACTTCGACGGCGCGGTGCCGGTGCCGTTCGACGCGACCGGGCTCGTCCAGCTGACGGACGCCCTCATCGAGGCCGGGCTTCGCCGACGACGAGATCGCGAAGGTCATGGGCGGCAACGTCCGGCGATTGCTCGCGGAGGCTGCCTGCGCGCTGAGCGGCGACGCCCACCGGGCGGATGCGACCCAGCGCTCTGCTAGCATCGGAGACCCCGAGCATCGCTCACAGCGGAGTCCCCGTGACCGACCCCCCGCACCCAGCGACCCGAACGACGTCGCGCCCGCCGTCGCCGAGCTCGACACGATCGTGTCGCTCAGCAAGCGGCGTGGCTTCATCTTCCCGTCGAGCGAGATCTACGGCGGGATCAACGCGGTCTGGGATTACGGCCCGCTCGGCGTCGAGCTGAAGAACAACGTCAAGCGCGCCTGGTGGCGGGCGATGGTCCAGGAGCGCGACGACATCGTCGGGCTCGATGCCGGGATCCTCATGCATCCGCAGGTATGGGTGACGTCCGGCCACGTCGGATCGTTCAGCGATCCGCTCGTCGAATGCGCAGACCGACCACAAGCGCTTCCGGCTCGACGAGCTGCCCGGGGCCGAGCATCTGACGCGCGACCGAGCTGCGGGACCCGACCATCGTCGAGCGGCTCGGCCTGCGCTGCCCGGATCGACGGCGGGCCGCTGTCCGCGCCGCGCCGGTTCAACCTGATGTTCAAGACGTTCATGGGCCCGGTCGAGGAGGACGCCTCGGTCATCTACCTGCGGCCGGAGACCGCGCAGGGTTCGTACGTCAACTTCAAGAACGTCCAGCAGTCGTCGCGCAAGAAGCTGCCGTTCGGGATCGCCCAGATCGGCAAGTCGTTCCGCAACGAGATCAGCCCGGGCAACTTCGTCTTCCGGATGCGCGAGTTCGAGCAGATGGAGATGCAGTACTTCGTCCGCCCGGAGGAGGCCGCCGCGGAGGCGTTCGAGGAGTGGCTTCCGAAGCGCCGCGCCTGGTACGAACGCTACGGCGTGACGCCGTCCCGGCTGCGGCTGCGCGAGCACGCGCCCGACGAGCTCGCCCACTACGCCAAGAAGGCGGTCGACGTCGAGTACCGCTTCCCGTTCGGCTGGAAGGAGCTCGAAGGGGTCCACAACCGCGGCGACTTCGACCTGTCGCGTCACTCCGAGGCGTCGGGCGAGAGCCTCGAGTACTTCGACCAGGCGACCAACGAGCACGTCATCCCGTGGGTCGTCGAGACCGCTGCGGGCGCCGATCGGGCCGCCTTCACCTTCCTCATCGACGCGTATCGCGAGGAGGAGGTCCGCGGTGAGACCCGTGTCGTGCTGGCGCTCCATCGCGATCTCGCGCCGTACAAGGTCGCCGTCCTGCCGCTGCTCAAGAAGCGACCCGAGATCGTCGAGCTGTGCCATCGCATCAAGGACGACCTCAAGCGCCACACGATGGCGGTCTACGACGACACGGCGGCGATCGGCAAGCTCTATCGCCGCCAGGACGAGATCGGGACGCCGTGGTGCGTGACCGTCGACGTCGATTCTCTCGAGGACGGCGCGGTCACCGTCCGCGATCGCGACTCGATGGCGCAGGAGCGGGTGCCGGCCGAGGGCGTGACGCGGCTCATCCTCGATCGCCTCGACGCCGCCCGCGCCGGGTAGTGACGGCCGTGACACGCAGGTCGACCTTCGGCGCCCCCGGGGTCGCGAACGAGACTGAAGGCGCGGTCCGGGCCTGGCTCGACGGGCTCGACGACGCTCAACGATCGCGAGCGACGTTCCCGTTCGACGACGCCGAGCGATCCGTGTGGGCGTACACGCCAGGGACCCGCGAGGGCCTCGCCATCGGGGACATGCAGCCGGGACAGCGGGACGCCGCCGCGGCGATCGTGAAGGCATCGATGAGCGCCCGCGGCGCGGCCGACGTCGCCGCGGTCATGGCGCTCGAATCGGTCCTCGGCGAGCTCGAGCGCGAGGCCGGCCTGCCGGGCTGGCAGCGCCGCGACCCGGAGCTCTACTGGTTCGCGGTGTTCGGTGAGCCGAGTCCGCGCGGACCCTGGTCGTGGCGGCTCGGCGGCCACCACGTCGCGATCCAGCTGACGTTTGCAGAGGGACGCGTCGTCGGCAGCGCGCCGTCGTTCCTGGGCGCCAACCCGGCCGTGGTGCCGAGCGGACCGATGGCCGGCGCGCGGGCGCTCGCGGGCGAAGAAGCGCTGGGGCGGGCCCTGCTGGCCACGCTCACGCCGGCGCAGCGGCGCGTGGCGGTCGTCGACCACGCTGCGCCGCCGGACATCCGGAGCGGCACCGGGCCGCGGGCCGACGTCCGCTCGATCCCGACGGGGATCCGCCACGACGCGCTCGACGCGGCGCAGCGTGCCGCTCTCGAACGGCTTGTTCGCCACTATCTCGGCCGGGCTCGTCGCGAGGTCGCCGCCGCGGAGTGGGATCGGATGCATGCCGCCGGCCTGGCAACGGTGACGTTCGCCTGGGCGGGTTCGGACCTTGCCGGTATCGGCCACTACTACGCGGTGCGTGGCCCCCACTTCCTCGTCGAATACGACAACACGCAAAACGACGCCAACCACGTCCACGCGGTCTGGCGCGACCTCGACAACGACTGGGGCGAGGACGTCCTGGCGACGCATTACGCGGCAGGGCACACCGACACCGGCTGAGGTCGCACCGTCGCCGCCTCGACCCAGTCCGCCGTTTCGGCCCCGTCGTCCCCAGCAGGCCGCGCGAAGCCCGTGCTCACGTGAACCCTTGGGCAGCGCCTGGCCCGGTGAGGAGTGCCGGTACGCATCGTGGCCCGCCGATGGCGGGTCACGACGTCAGGCCTTGGCGGGGGTCGCCTCGGCTGACGGGACCTCGACCTCGGCCGCTGACCCGGTGTTCAGCCAGCGATCCATCGCCGCGGCGGCGCGCTTCCCGTCGCCCATCGCGAGGATGACCGTCGCCGCGCCACGGACGATGTCGCCGCCGGCGAACACGCCGGGCATGCTCGTCATGCCGTGCTCGTCAGTCTCGATGTAGCCGTATTGGCTGACCTTGAGGTCCGGCGCCGTCGAGGTCAGGAGCGGGTTCGACCGCGTCCCGATGGCCACGACGACCATCTCGCACGGGATCTCGAATTCGGAGCCGGCGACCGGCATCGGGCGGGCGCGCCCGGAGGCGTCCGGCTCGCCCAGCTCCATGCGGATGCAGCGGAGGGCACGGACCCAGCCCGTCTCGTCACCGAGCACCTCTATGGGCGCGACGAGGAGATCGAACCGGATCCCCTCCGCCTCGGCGTGGTGGACCTCCTCGGCGCGAGCCGGGAGTTCGTCATGGCCGCGTCGATAGACGATCACGGCCTCGTCGGCACCCAGACGCCTGGCCGTCCTGACCGAGTCCATCGCGACATTCCCGCCGCCCACGACAGCCACCCGCTGACCGTGCAGGACGGGGGTCTCGGAGTCCGGGTTCCACGCGCCCATGAGGTTGACTCGGGTCAGGTACTCATTTGCGGAGTAGACCCCCTTGAGGTTCTCGCCCGGAACGTCCATGAAGACCGGCAGGCCTGCGCCGACCGCGAGGAAGACCGCGTCGAACCGCTCCCGAAGTTCCGGCAAGGTGTATGTCTTGCCGATGATCGAATTGGGGACGATCTTGACCCCGTCCGCGATCAGGCGGTCGACCTCGGCCTGGACGATGTCCTTCGGTAGGCGGAATTCGGGGATGCCGTAGACCAGCACGCCGCCCGCGGCGTGGAACGCTTCGAAGATCGTCACGTCGTGGCCGAGCTTGGCCAGCTCACCCGCCGCGGTGAGTCCGGCTGGCCCGGACCCGACGATCGCGACGGTCTTGCCGGTGGGCTGCGGCCGAGCGTGGATCAATTCCTCTGGGTGCGCCTGCGCCCAGTCCGCGACGAACCGCTCGAGATGGCCGATCGCGACCGAGTTGCCCTTCTTCGCCCGCAGGCAGACGCCCTCGCACTGGTTCTCCTGCGGGCAGACGCGGCCGGTGACGCAGGGGAGCGCGTTGTCGTCGAGCAGCGAGTCCGCAGCGCCGGGCAGATCGCCCTCGCGCAGGAGCTTCAGGAAGCGCGGGATATTGACGCTGACCGGGCAGCCGCCGATGCAGTATGGCTTGGGGCACTGGAGGCAGCGCTCGGCTTCGAGCATCGCGATCTGCTGGGTCAGCCCGAGATTGACCTCGCGGAAGTTCACCGCACGGACGGCCGGGTCCTGTTCGGGCATGACCACCCGGTCGATGGCCATCCGCTCCTTCGCGCTGAGCGGGGGACGCTGTTCGGTCATCGGGTGGCACCCTCGGTGGTCGCATGTTGGGCGAGGCCCGGGATGAGGCAGGCCTCACGTCGGGCGAGCGATTGCTGCTCGAACTCCCGGTAGGTCGTCAGTCGGTCGGCCAGGACCTTGAAGTCGACAGTGTGGCCGTCGAACTCGGGTCCGTCGACGCAGGCGTATCGGGTCTCGCCGTCGACCGACACGCGGCAGCCGCCGCACATACCGGTCCCGTCGACCATGATCGCGTTGAGCGACACGGTGGTGCGAATCCCGTACTGACGAGTCAGTTCGGCGACGGCGCGCATCATCGGCACGGGCCCGACGGCGAAGACCTCGTCGATCCCGCCGGCTTCACACAGGTCCTTGAGCGCTTCCGTGACGAAGCCGTGCCGGCCGTAGCTGCCGTCGTCGGTGCAGACGATGACATCACCAGCGGTCCGCAGCTCCTCCTCCATGATGACCCACTCGCGCGAGCGACCGCCGATGACGCTGGTCACCGTGACGCCGCGTCGATGGAGTTCCTGGGCGATCGGATAGACCACCGCCGTGCCGACCCCGCCGCCGACGCAGACGGCATGACCGTGGTCGAGGAGGTCGGTCGGCCGTCCGAGGGGTCCGGCGACATCCCGGATCGCGTCGCCGGGCTGCAGCGCCACGAGGTCCATCGTGCTGGCGCCGACGGCCTGGATGATCAGGCTGATCGTGCCCGCGACCGGGTCGGCGTCGGCGATCGTCAGCGGGATCCGCTCGGCGCCCTCACCGAGCCGGACGATGACGAACTGCCCAGGGTGGCGGATCTCGGCGATGCGGGGCGCCTCCAGGACGAGCCTGGTGACGTTCGGTGAAAGCTGGTCTCGCGCGACGATCGGATGCATTCGTTGCCCATGACGGTGGACGGCTCATCTGGCCGTGATTCGATGCTAGCGGTCGCCCCCGACCAGCCCATGCGTCAGGCGGCCCGTTCGACGCGGGCCGAATGGCACCAGTCAGCCAGTGACCGCCGGGACGACCTTGCCTTTCGGCCAGTAGAGCTCCTTCTTGACGTGGAACTCGGGGAAGCCATGGTCCATCAGGACCGATTCGGCGTTGAGGATCATGTCGGGATTGCCGCAGATGTAGACCACGGTCTTCTCCGGCCGGAGATGGAGGTCCTTGCACACGGCGTGCGACGACCTGCTCGGCGCGCCCGATCCGCCCGCCCCAGCCGGCGTTGCGCGGGTCGTTCGGGCGGCTGATCGTCGGGACGTAGGTGACCGGGTAGGTGCCGTCGCGCTGCCACGCCTCGAGCTCGTCGCGATAGCCGAGCTCGTCGACGTACGAGCAGCCGTGGAGGATGACCGTCTTGCGCGGTCGTCGCTCGGCGAGGGTCTCGCGCATCATCGACATGAACGGCGCGATCCCGGTACCGGTCGAGATGAACAGGTGGGTCCGGTGGTCGTCCGGCTCGAGCAGGAACTTGCCCTTCGGGCCGATCATCCGCATCCGATGCCCGACCGGCAGCCGCCACAGGAGCGTGGTGAAACGGATGATGGGCACCAGGCGGACGTACATCTCGTAGCCGCCGTCGCCAGCCTCGCGCGGCGCCGAGGCGATCGAATACGGACGCTGCCACAGCTTCCCATCGGCGAACACGCCGGTGGTCATGTACTGGCCGGGCTCGAACGGGACCGGCTCCTCGTCGTACTTGACCCAGAAGATGGCGAGGTCGTCGGTGTAGTCCTCGCGACGCACGAGCGTGGCGTTGTACTGCGGCGCGTCCGGCTCGATGACGCGTTCGTCGGGCGGGAGGGTCATGCGGGTCGGTCTCCGTCGGGTCCGTGGGTCGGTCCCCCGGATGGTACCCGTCCGGTCGGTGCGGCCGCCCGGGCGACGCGGGTGTAGTGTCGGCGGATCACGCCGCCGACAGGACTGGGGACCGCGAGCGATGCCGACCTCGACCGAGACCTTCACGGGCTTCACGCCCGATGCCATCCAGTTCCTCGCCGATCTCGCGGACAACAACGACCGCGCCTGGTTCCAGCCGCGCAAGGGCGAGTACGAGCGCCTGCTGAAGGAACCTCTCGAGGCACTGATCATCGCGCTGGCCGAACGGTTCGAGGCGCACCGGATCCCGCTCAGTGCCGATCCGGCGAGGTCCCCTTTCCGCATCTATCGCGATGTCCGATTCAGCAAGGACAAGGCTCCGTACAAGACGAACGTGGCGGCATCGTTCCCGTGGGCCGAGGGTGGCGACACGGACGGACCACATGGCTTCGGCGAGAGCGGCAACCCGGGCGGGTACTTCCACATGGCACCCGGCGAGGTGTATGTCGGCGGAGGGATGTGGCATCCGCCGAAGGCCAAGCTCGAAGCGTTTCGCGCCGCCGTCGTCGCCAGACCCGGGCGAGATCCGGGCGCTCCTGGACGACCCCGAGTTCAAGCTGCGTTTCGGTGGCATCTCCGGCGACAAGCTCAAGCGCGTCCCGCCGGGATTCCCGCCGGATCACCCCGAGGCCGAGCTGCTGAAGCAGAAGGACCTCACGTTCGGCGTGCGGCTGGCCGACGGCGACGTCCTTTCACCCGCGCTGCCCGACATCATCGCGGACTCGTTCGCGGCGGTGGTCCCATTGATGCGCTACTTCGCGCGCCTCTGAAGCTCACAGACCGGCAGGCCGAACCCGAGGAGCCGCTCGTGACCAGCGACGTGCCCCGCCGGTTGCTGGCCAGACTCGACGACCTGGGCCGGGTCCTGGCTGATCGTGGCGATGCGCTCGCGCTGCTCGGACTCGGGTCGGTCGGCGCGGACCTGGGCAGACTCGACGATCATTCGGACCTCGACTTCTTCGCTCGTGGTCGAGGAGGGGGCGGCCAATCCCCGGTACCTCGCCGACATCGACTCGCTGGAGGCGCTCGGCCCCATCGCCTTCGAATTCACGAACGGACGCCCGGATGGCACAGGCGATCCGCGAGCTGGCGGGCTGACGCCGCCCGGCGCAACCGACCCGCAACCCGAGTCCGGATGAGCCGGACGGTACAATCACGCTGACACACGCGAAGCCGAATCGCGGCGCGCCGCACCGCGCGCCGGCCCCCGGAAGGACCGCCCGATGACCCAGACCGTCCCGACCGCCGCCGACCGTCCGCATCGCGCCGCCAAGCGCTACATCTACGCCTGGGGCAGCGGTCGGGCCGAGGGCGACGCCACGATGCGCGACCTGCTCGGCGGGAAGGGCGCTGGGCTCGCCGAGATGACGAACGCGGGTCTCCCGGTCCCGCCCGGCTTCACGATCACCACCGAAGCCTGCAACGACTACTTCACGGCCGGCCAGCAGCTTCCCGACGGCCTCTGGGACGACGTGCTCGAGGCGGTGAAGGAGGTCGAGGCGCTGACCGGCAAGGGCTTCGGCCATGCCGCGGATCCGCTCCTCGTGTCGGTCCGCTCGGGCGCCAAGTTCTCGATGCCCGGGATGATGGACACGGTCCTCAACCTCGGGCTCAACGAGGAGACGCTCCACGGGCTGGTCGCCCTGACCGGCAACGAGCGGTTCGGCTGGGACGCCTACCGACGCTTCATCCAGATGTTCGGGCGGATCGTCATGGACGTGAAGGGCGAGCGCTTCGATCAGGCGCTCGAGGCGGCGAAGCACGCCCGCGGCGCCGAGCAGGACACGGACCTCGACGCGAACGACCTGCGCGCGCTCGCCGACGAGTTCAAGGCGATCGTCCGGGAGGACACCGGTCGCGACTTCCCGAGCGATCCGTACGAGCAGCTGGATCTGGCGATCAAGGCCGTCTTCGCCAGCTGGTTCGGCAAGCGCGCGGTGGACTACCGCAACAACCAGAAGATCGCCCACGACCTGGGCACCGCCGTCAACGTCGTGACGATGGTCTTCGGGAACATGGGCGACGACTCCGGGACGGGCGTCGCATTCACCCGCGACCCGAACACCGGCGAGCGGGTCCTGTTCGGCGAGTACCTCACCAACGCCCAGGGCGAGGACGTGGTCGCCGGCATCCGCACGGCACCCAGGATCTCCCAGATGCAGACCGACATGCCGGGCGTCTACACGGAGTTCGTGCGCATCGGCCAGCAGCTCGAGAAGCACTACCGCGACGTCCAGGACCTCGAGTTCACGATCGAGCGCGGCAAGCTCTACATGCTCCAGACGCGGAGCGCGAAGCGGACCGCGGCGGCCGCCGTCAAGATCGCCACCGATCTCGTCGCGGAGGGCCTCATCAGCAAGGAGGAGGCCCTCGGCCGGATCGAGCCTGCACATGTCGACCAGCTCCTCCGCGCAACCTTCGATCCGGACGCCCTCAAGAGCGCGACGCGGATCGTGAAGGGCCTGAACGCTTCTCCGGGTGCCGCGGTCGGCCGTGCCGTGTTCGATGCCGACGACGCCGTCGAGTGGGTGGAGCGGGGCGAGAAGGTCATCCTCGTCCGGATCGAGACCTCGCCCGACGACTTCCACGGCATGGCCGTGGCGGAGGGGATCATCACCGCCCGCGGCGGCGCGACGTCGCATGCCGCGGTCGTCGCCCGCCAGATCGGCAAGCCGTGCGTGGCCGGGTCGGCCGATCTGGTCGTTGAGTACGGCACGAAGTCGGCGCACTGCGCCAAGACCGGCATCGACTTCAAGCAGGGCGACTGGGTCAGCCTCGACGGGTCGACGGGCGATCTGTACCTCGGTGCGCTGCCGACGGTCTCCGCCCGGTTCGAGGACCAGCCGGAGCTGCAGACCATCCTCGGCTGGGCCGACGAGATCCGGCGGATGGAGGTCTGGACCAACGCCGACAAGCCCGAGGAAGCGGCGATGGCCCGCCGCTACGGCGCCCAGGGCATCGGCCTGTGCCGGACCGAGCACATGTTCCGAGAGGGTGAGCGGTTGGAGATCGTGCGCGGCGCGATCCTCGTCGCCCATGCGGCGACGAGGGCCAAGGCGAAGCGCGCCGCCGGCGGCACGTTGAGCGTCGAGGAGGCCGAGGCGGTCATCACCTTCGACGCGGCGATGGCCAAGCTGGAGGTGCTCCAGCAGGGCGACTTCGAGGGCATCTTCCGCGCGATGGACAGCCTGCCGGTCGTGATCCGGCTGATCGACCCGCCGCTCCACGAGTTCCTGCCGAACCTCGAGGACCAGCTGGTCAAGGTGACCAAGGCGGGCGACGCCGCGACCGACGAGGACCGCGAGCTGCTCGCCGCGATCAGGAGCATGCACGAGCAGAACCCGATGCTCGGGCTGCGCGGCTGCCGGCTCGGGCTGATGATCCCCGACTTCGTCAAGGTCCAGACGCGGGCCATCCTCAACGCGCTCATCGCGGTCACCGCGACCGGCGGTCATCCGAAGGCCAAGATCATGATCCCGCTCGTCGGGCATGTGAACGAGCTGTCGGCGACCAAGGCGATCCTCGAGACCGAGGCGAAGGCGGTGGAAGCCGCGGCCGGCGTCGAGGTCGAGTACGTCTTCGGGACGATGATCGAAGTGCCGCGCGGGGCGTTGACCGCCGACGAGATCGCCCGCGACGCGGCGTTCTTCAGCTTCGGCACCAACGACCTGACCCAGATGACGTTCGGCTACAGCCGCGACGACGCGGAGGGCGGGTTCCTGCTCAAGTACGTCGAGGAGGGAATCCTCCCGGAGAACCCCTTCCAGACCCTCGACGACGCGGTCGCCGGGCTGATGCGGACGGCCGTCGAGAAGGGTCGGGCGACCCGCCCGGACCTCGAGCTCGGGATCTGCGGCGAGCACGGCGGCGACCCCGAATCGATCCACAAGTGCGAACGGATCGGGCTCGACTACGTCTCGTGCTCGCCGTTCCGCGTCCCCGTCGCGCGTCTCGCCGCCGCGCAGGCCGTGCTGGCCGGTCCCGAACGCGACAAGTAACCCGAGCGACGCAGTGGCCGATGGCGGCGGCCGTCCGCCACGCTGGGATCCCGACGGCCGCGGCGTCGGCGTCGGGGACGCACGATCGTTCCTCGGCGTCATCGACGCGCTCCGGGCCCGGGCCATTGAGCCGGGCAGGGTCGCCCAGAAGCCCGAGACGCATCTCCTGCCGCGGCTGCTCGAGCGCACCGGCCCCGGATACCCAGCCATCCGCGCCGCCGCATTCGACCTGATCGCCCAGGTCGCGGGCGACGACCCGGGCGCGATGCCGCCGTCGGCGGGCGACGGGTGAATGGATGGCTCCGCCGCCTGTTCCTCGACACGACCCCGCTCCGCCGCGACCGTGACTATCGCTGGCTGTGGTCCGGCCAGGTCGTCAACGGGATCGGCAACCAGATCACCCGGATCGCCCTCCCGTACCAGGTCTACGTCCTGACCGGGTCGACCCTGGCGATCGCGGCGCTGACCCTCTTCCAGCTCATCCCGATCCTTCTCTTCGCGCTCGGAGCCGGGTCGCTGGCGGACGCCGTCGACCGCCGCCGCCTGCTGATGGCGACCCAGGCGGGCCTCGCCGGGTGCAGCCTGGTGCTCGTCGTGCTGGCGCTGCGCGGCGACCCGCCGATCGCCGCCCTGTTCGCGGTGGCATTCCTCGCGGCCGGGCTGTCCGCGGTCGACCAGCCGGCGCGCGCGTCGGCCATCCCCCGCCTCGTGCCGCCGGAGCGGCTGCCGTCGGCGATCGCGCTAAACCAGCTCAACTACCAGATGGCCTCGATCGTTGGTCCGGCGGTCGGCGGCATCCTCATCGCGACCGTTGGACTAGCCGGGGCGTACGCGGTCGATCTCGTCTCGTTCATCGCGTCGCTCGTCGCGCTCCTGGCGATCCACCCGCTGCCGCCGCTCGGCCAGGTCACACGGCCCGGTCTCGATGCGATCCGCGAGGGCCTGCGCTTCGCGCGCCGCAAGCGGGCCATCCTGGGCTCGTTCGTCATCGACCTCAACGCGATGGTCTTCGGGATGCCGACCTCGCTCTTCCCGGTGCTCGCGCTGGACGTCTTCCACACGGGCCCGGCGGGGTTCGGGCTGATGGCCGCCGCGCCGGCGGTGGGCGCATTCATCGGGGCCCTCTTCTCGGGCTGGGTCAAGGCCGTGCGCCGGACGGGCCGGGCCATCCTGGTCGCCGTCGCCGCCTGGGGCCTGGCCATCACGGCATTCGGCCTCGTGACCGTGTCGTTCCCGCTCGCGCTGGCGTGCCTGGCGGTCGCCGGTGCCGCGGACGTGTTCTCGGCGGTCTTCCGCTCCAGCCTCGTCCAGCTGGAGACGCCGGATAACCTGCGCGGTCGCGTGACGTCCATCCATATCCTGGTCGTCACCAGCGGACCGCGTCTGGGCGACATCGAGGCCGCGGTCGTGGCTTCCCTCACGACCCCGCAGTTCGCGGTGGTGTCGGGCGGCCTGCTGTGCGTGGCGGGCGTCGGGGTCGTGGCGCGGCGGTTCCCGGAGCTGGCCCACCACGTCATCGGGCGGGGAGTGCTCCCGGCTGGCTAGAATCGGGTGAGTGTCAGGCTGTCGAGGTCCGGCGGCTTGGCTCATAGACTCGATGCCCACCCGAGCGGGTGTGGCCTCCATGCGAACTGCCGGTCGCCGGACATGGATCGGACCGACCGGTGTGACTTCATAGGAGCGTGGTAACCGCCCCCACTCAGGCGTGTCCACCGGCCGGTCCGGAGCGTCACCCCTGATCAGGAGGCAACGGAGGACATGGTCGTCATCGGCGTCGATTCGCACAAGCGCACGCACACCGTGGTCGCGACGGACGGGACCGGCCGCAAGCTGGCCGAGAAGACGGTCGCCGCGACGAGTGCCGGTCACCTCGAACTCGTCCGCTGGGCGGGCCGCTTCCCCGAGCGCTCGTGGGCCCTCGAGGATTGCCGCCACCTGAGCCGCCGCCTGTCGACCGACCTGCTGGTCGCCGGCGAGGCCGTCGTCCGGGTCCCGCCCAAGCTGATGGCCGGGGCTCGCCGGTCCAGCCGCGAACCCGGCAAGAGCGACCCGATCGACGCGCTCGCGGTCGCCCGCGCGGCGCTGCGCGAGGACCTGCCGGCGGCAGCGCTCGATGGCCCCGACCGCGAGGTCCGCCTCCTGGTCGACCACCGCGAGGACCTCGTCGCCGAGCGGACCCGTGCCCAGAACCGCCTGCGCTGGCACCTCCATGAGCTGGACCCTGGCACCGAGCCGGTCGCCCGCGGCCTCGACCGGACAGTCGTCCTGGACAGCCTCGAGCGCGACCTGGTCGCGGCCCCGGGCACCGTCGGCCGGATCGCCCGCGAGCTGGTCGTCCGGATCCGCGCGCTGACCGCGACGATCAACGACCTCGAGCGCGAGATCGCGCGTCTGGTCGCGGATCTCGCCCCGTCGCTCTTGGCCCTGACCGGTTGTGGCCCGCTGACGGCGGCCAAGCTCATCGGCGAGACAGCGGGGGTCGGGCGTTTCCGGTCGAAGGCCGCCTTCGCCCGTCACAACGGCTCCGCGCCGCTGCCGGTCTGGTCGAGCAACACCGAGCGTCACCGCTTGAGCCGGACTGGCAACCGTCAGCTCAACGTCGCCCTCCACCGGATCGCGATCACGCAGCTCCAGCGAGAGGGGCCGGGCAAGACGTACCTCGAACACCGCCGCGCCCAGGGTGACACCAAGACCGAAGCCATCCGAGCTCTGCGTCGCAGGATCAGCGACGAGGTCTTCCGCCGAATGCGCCACGATGACGCCGCTCGAGCCGCCACGCGAGCACCGCTCGCGGCTGCGGCTTGACATAGGAGCTTCGCATGGCTGTGGCGGACCTCCCCCGACTGCCGCACCGCGTCACGGTCGTCGGCGGCGGGTTCGCCGGCCTGTACGCCGCGCGCAGCCTCGGCATCGACCCGGAGGTGCGGCTGACCCTCGTCGACCGGCGCAACTTCCACCTGTTCCAGCCGCTGCTCTACCAGGTCGCCACCGGAGCGCTGTCACCGGGCGACATCGCCCAGCCGCTGCGCTCCGTGCTGCGCAAGCAGCGCAACACGACGGTCATCCTCGGCGAGGCCGTAAGCATCGACCCCGACCGGCGCGAGGTCATCCTCGCCGACGGTGGGCCCATCGCCTATGACACGCTGATCGTGGCCACGGGCGCGCATCACACGTATTTCGACCACCCCGAATGGGCCGCCGTCGCGCCCGGGCTCAAGACCGTCGAGGACGCCACCGAGATCCGGCGCCGTATCCTGATCGCCTTCGAGGCCGCCGAACGGGAGGCCGACCCCGAGCTCCGACGGGCCTGGATGACGTTTGCCATCGTCGGTGGGGGACCGACCGGGGTCGAGCTGGCGGGCGCGCTCGGCGAGATCGCCCACGACACGCTGCGGCGCGACTTCCGCGCGATCCGCTCGGGCGAGGCCCGGATCATCCTCATCGAGGCGATGGACCGGGTCCTCCCGCCCTATCCGCCGGATCGCTCGGCCTCGGCACAGCGCCAGCTCGAGCGACTCGGGGTCCAGGTCCGCACGCGGACGCGCGTCGTCCACCTCGACGAGACCGGGGTGCGGGTCACTGGGCCCGACGGGGCCGAGGAATGGATCGCGTCACGGACCGTGCTGTGGGCCGCGGGCGTCCTCACGGCACGCTTCGCGCGGACCGTCGCGGCCGCCACCGGGGCGTCGACCGATCGCGCCGGCCGGGTCATCGTGGAGCCGGACCTGACGATCCCGGGCCATCCGGAGATCTTCGTGGTCGGCGACGCGGCCGTCGAGCCGTGGAAGCCCGGGGTGCCGACGCCCGGCGTAGCCCAGGGCGCGATGCAGGGCGGCGCGCACGCGGCGAGGGTCATCCGCCGGCGCGTGCTCGGACGGCCGTACGAGCCGTTCCGCTACAGCGACCACGGCGACGTCGCGGTCATCGGCCGGCTGGCGGGCGTCACGAACATCGGCTGGATGGGGCCGTTCGGGCGCCAGGGCGGGTTCACGGCGTGGCTCCTCTGGCTCGGCATCCACATCTTCTACCTGATCGGCTTCTCGAACCGGATCGTCGTCCTCGTCCGCTGGGCCTGGACGTTCCTGACCCACGGCCGCGGGACCCGCCTCATCACGGGTGCCGAGCTGCTGCCGCCGATCGAGGCGCCGGAGCCACCGGTCCTCGCGCCGATGGAGCCCGCGGACGTCGAGCCGCGGGCCTGACCTCCCGGGAACTGGCGTCGTGCTGGGACCGCACCAGATCTTCCCGATCTCGACCCGGCGGTGCGCCGGCGCACCACCATCGGAAGACGGTCAGCCGGCGACGTTCGCCGCCTGCAGCTCGATCGCGAACGACGTCCCGTCGGGACCAGTCCGCTCGACGGCGATGCGGCCGCCGTTGGCCGTCAGCAGCTCGCGCGCGATCGTCAGCCCGAGGCCCAGCCCGGTCGGGCGGCCGGTCGCGGGATCCGTCGCCCGCGCCGTATCCGCGCGATAGAAGCGCTCGAAGACGTGGTCGAGGTCATCGGCCCCGATGCCCGGACCCTGGTCCGTGACGCGGATGCGCACAACGGCCCCGGCGCGTGCTGCGATCACCGTCACGACGCCGCCGTCAGGGCTGTGCGCGAGGGCGTTCGCGACCACGTTGCGGAGGGCGCGCGCGAGGTGGCCTGGGTCGGCCCAGGCCACGGACCCTGGCGCGACCTCGACGTCGAGCCGGGCCGACCGCTCGCGGCCCAACCCTTCGAGCGCGAGCGCGAGCTCGGGGATCGCGACCGAGAGGTCCACGGCCGCCGGCCGAGCCTGCAGCGGGGCCGCCTCGGCGCGCGCGAGGTCGTCGATGTCGGCGACCACGCCGCCGAGCGCGGCCGCCGCGGAGCGCGCCGCCTCGAGCCCGGCCACGTCCGACGGGACGACACCGTCGATCATCGCCTGGAGCTGCAATTCGAGGACCGTCGCCGGCGTCGCGAGGTCGTGGGCGATGTCGCTGGCG
The DNA here is from genome assembly GCA_963833285.1 of uncultured Chloroflexia bacterium. Lineage (GTDB taxonomy): Bacteria > Chloroflexota > Limnocylindria > Limnocylindrales > CSP1-4 > SPCO01. Next base: position 62,171 of record CAWHXM010000006.1, read on the forward strand.
GCTCGCCGGCGGAGCATCTCCGATCGCTCCAGTCGATCCGCCATGGCGTTGAACGCCTCGGCCAGCTCGGTCGACTCACGGTCGTCGCCACCGGTGGCCCGGGCGCCGGACTCGCCGGCTTCGAGCCGTCGGGCCGCCGACGCGACGTCGTGCAGCGGCCGGGTCAGCCGCCCCGCGATCCAGGTCGACACCAGGACGATCCCGAGCACGCTCACGAGGCCGGCGACCGCGAGCGTGACGTTGAACAGCGGGAGGAAGCCGCGATCGCCGGCGCGGGCCGGAAGGTCGGCCTCCAGCGTGGCGATGACCGCGCTGTCCGACTCGATCGGCGTCTCGTAATGGGCGCGGTCGCCCGTCGGCGGCCGCCCGAATGCGGCGAGCGTCGTGCCATCGCTGGCGATGACCCGGATCTCGCCACCGAGCGAGGTCGCGAGGCGCATCACGACCGCCTGGACACGCGCCAGGCCGGCCGGGCGCGACAGGCGGTCTGCCAGCGTCAGCGACGCATCGTCGAGCCGTTGCTGCTGCTGGTCGGTCAGCACCGTCTCGAAGCTCGAGCTCACGACGCGGTTCACGACGATGCCGACCAGGAGCAGGACCGCGATGACCGCCACGCCGAGGAGCAGGCCGAGGCGCCAGGCGAGCGATCGGCGGGTCGACGACGCCGGGACGCCGGCCGGTCCGCTCACCCGGGATCCCGGCTGGCCACGAGCCGGTAGCCCGTCTGCGGGATCGTCTCGATGAGCCAGGGCTGCGCCGCGTCGTCGCCGAGCTTGCGCCGGAGGTTCGCCACGTGGACGTCGACGACCCGGTCGTAGACCTCGTCGGGCCGGCGCGTCACGACCTCGAGCAGCTGGTCGCGCGTGAGCACCGAGCCCGGGCGTCGGGCAAGGGCGGCCAGGAGGCCGAGCTCGCCTGGCGTCAGGCGGCCGCGGACGATCGGCGCGGCCGGACCGGCGCGCAGCGCGTAGCGCCGGCTGGCGGTCTCGACCACGAGACGGCCGCCCTCGAACGACAGCTCCACCCCACCCGGCTCGACGACCCCGACCGCGGCGGTCGCGCTGCCGCCGCGGCTGCGACGGAGGACCGCGGCGACTCGGGCGGTCAGCTCGTGCGGGTTGAACGGCTTGGCGAGGTAGTCGTCGGCGCCCATCCGCAGGCCGCTGATGCGCTCGAGATCGCTGCGCTTGGCGGAGGCGATGAGGATCGGCGTGTCGCCGCGTTCCCGGATGGCACCCAGGACCGCTTCGCCGCTGACCCCCGGGAGCATGAGATCGAGGACGACGAGGTCGACCGGCCCGTCGTCGACCGCCGCGATGGCCGCGCGTCCGTCGCCGACGACCGTCACCGCGTGACCCTCGCGCTCGAGGTACAGGCGCAGGATCTCGGCGAGACGCGGCTCGTCCTCGACGACCAGGATCCGGGCGCGGGCGGGCATGCGCGCCATGCTAGCCGGGCGGCTGTCAAGGAATCGTGAAGACGGTCCGGTTTTCCACACAGGTTCTTGACCTGCCGGCCCGATGGTTGGCAGCACGACGTGACCGCCTCGGTCGCGCGCCTGATCCCGAGGTCGACATCGATGTCCAGGCTCCAGATCGCGGGGGTCGCCGCACTCCTCGTCGTCGCCGCCCTCGCCGGCGGCACCGTCATCGGCTCGGTCGCGGCGTCGACCTCGCCGCGCAGCACGACACCGGGCACGACCGTCGTGCCGGCCGCCGCCTCACCGGCCGCCGGGACCGCGTCCGAGACCTGCGCCGCATTCCGCCGCGCGTTCGCGGCGACCCTTGGCGTGGACGAGTCCGCGCTGGTCCCCGCCGCCAAGGCCGCCGCGATCGCCACCATCGACGATGCGGTCACCGCGGGCAGGATGACCAAGGCCGCGGCGGACCGGCTCAAGGCCAGGATCGACAAGGCGGCCGGGGACGGCTGCGGGCTGCTGGCCCGCCGGCTGGCGCGTCCCGCGGCGGCGCTCGGCGTGGTGAAGGACGGCCTGACCGCCGCCGCCGGGGCCCTCGACATGACCCCGGCTGCGCTCGGCGCCAGGCTGCGTGGCGGCGCCACGCTCAAGGAGCTCGCCACGGCGAAGGGCGTGCCGTACGACACGGTCGCTGCGGCGGTCGTCGGTGCGGTCAAGGCGGACCTGGACGCGGCCGTCGCGGCCGGCACCATCCGTCAGGCGCGTGCGGATCGAGTCATCGAGCGTCTCCGCCAGAACCTGGCCGACGGCCGACTGCGTAACGAGCGCCCGGCGGCACCCGTCGGCCCGGCGAGCTCGGGGCGGCCGGTCACCGGCAGCTGACCGCGGTCAGTCGAATACGACGACCTGGCGCAGCCCGTCGCCGGTCCGCAGGCGATCGAATGCGGCCTCGACATCGTCGAGGGCGATGCGCCGATCGATGAGCCGGTCGACCGGGAGCCGGCCGTCGAGATGGAGCCGCGCGTAGCGTGGGAAGTCGACTGCCGGATCCGCGAATCCATAGTTCGAGCCGAGGATCCGGCGGCTGCCGTCGACGAACGGGTAGACGGCGAACGAGGCGCGAGCCTCGAACGGCGTCATGCCGACCAGGACCGCGGTCCCGCCGAGGGGCAGGCTCTCGATCGCGAGCTCGACGGTGTCGGTCCGGCCGATCGCCTCGAACACGAAGTCCGGGCCGCCATCGGTCAGGTCGCGCAGCGTCGCGATGGTCGCGGCGCGGTCGTCGGCGGCCAGGACCCCGTCCGTGGCGCCGACAGCGCGCGCCGTCTCGAGCTTCGCCTCGACCCGGTCGATCGCCACGATCCGGCCCGCACCCGCGAGCGCCGCGCCCATCACGCACGACAGCCCGACCCCGCCGAGCCCGATGACCGCGACGCTCGCCCCGGCGGGGACCTCGGCGGTCTTGAGGACGGCCCCGACGCCGGTCGACACGCAGCAGCCGATGAGCGCGGCAACGGCCGCGTCCACGCCGTCGGGCAGCGGGATCGCCGCCGCAACGGGGACCACGGTCGCCTCGGCCATCGTGCCGATCCCGCAGTACGACAAGATCGCCTCGCCACCGGCTGCGGTCAGGGCCGTGGCGCCGTCGGGCAGTCGATGGCGGAACGACGGTGAATCCGGGCAGGCCCACGGCCGGCCGGCGCGGCACGACCGGCAGGCGCCGCACGGCACGAGCCAGGACAGCGCAACCGGCTCGCCCACGGACAGCGACCGGACGCCCGGCCCGACCGCATCGACCACGCCCGCGCCTTCGTGGCCGATGGCGATCGGCGTGGGGCGCGGCCACTCGCCGTCGCGGACGTGGAGGTCGGAATGGCAGACGCCGGAGGCGAGGATCCGGACGCGGACCTCGCCCGCGCGTGGCTCGGCGAGGGTCAGGGTCTCGAGCTCGACGGGGACCCCTGCCGACCGCAGGACGGCTGCCCGGACGGCCGTCATGTCTCGGTGACGCGCCGCCGCTCGGCGATACGGGCGGGGATGTACGGCACGTACGCCGGCCACCAGGCCGCCCCGTCGACGAGCGCCTCGACGTCGGTATCGGGTGCGATGCGGGCCTGCCCCGAATCGATCGCCTCACGTGCGACGACGACCGCGATCGAGCGGGTCACCGAGCGGAGGTCGCCGACGGGTGGGTAGATGGCCCCGACGGCCAGGCGCTCCGGCGCGACGGCCGCCGCGAGCGTTCGGGCCGCCAGCAGGAACATCCGGTCGGTGACCGTGCGGGTCTCGGCCGCGATCGTGCCGAGCCCGACGCCCGGGAAGATGAACACGTTGTTGGCCTGGCCGATCTCGTGGCGGACGCCGTCCACCTCGACCGCGTCGAACGGCGAGCCCGTCGCGACGACCGCGCGACCGTTCGTCCAGCGCAGGATGTCGGCCGGCATGGCCTCGCAGCGCGACGTCGGGTTCGACATGGGCATCACGATGGGCCGCGCTGTGCCGGCGGCAAGCGCGGCGATGACGGCCTCGTCGAATGCGCCCGCGACCGCGGTCGTGCCGACCAGCACGGTCGGCCGGACGCGCTCGATCGTCTCGACCAGCCCGGGGAACTCGGTCGCGAAGCCGTGGTCGGCGAACGCGTCGGCACGCAGCGCGAGCTCGTGCTTGGCGGGGTCGAGATCCTCGCGCCGGTCGTGGACCAGGCCGTGCGAATCGACGAGCACGAGCGCCCGCCGAACGGCCGCATCGGGCACGCCGTCCTCGAGCATCGCCAGGCGCAGCAGGCGCGCGATCCCGATCCCCGCGGCGCCCGCGCCGGCGAGCACGACGCGCGTGTCGGCGAGCCTCGTCCCGAGCCCGCGCAAACCGGCCAGGACTCCGGCGACCACGACCGCCGCCGTGCCCTGGATGTCGTCGTTGAAGGATGGGACGCGATCGCGGTAGCGGTCCAGGATGCGCAGGGCGTTCTGCTGCTTGAAATCCTCCCACTGGATGATGCAGTCCGGCCAGACTTCGGCGACGCCCTCGACGAACGCCTCGACGAGCGCGTCGTACTCCGGCCCGCGCAGACGCGGCGCCCGGTGGCCGACGTAGAACGGATCGGCCAGGAGGGCGGGATTGTCGGTCCCCACGTCGAGCGAGACCGGCAGGGTCAGGGCCGGATGGATGCCGCTCCCGGCCGTGTACAGCGCGAGCTTTCCGATGGGGATCGCCATCCCACCCGCGCCCTGGTCGCCGAGGCCGAGGATCCGCTCGTTGTCGGTCACGACGATGAGCCGGACGTCCTCGAACGGGCCCTGGCGGAGGAGCTGCGGGATGCGGTCGCGGTCGTCCGGCGTGATCCAGGTCCCGCGCGTGCGGCGGATGATGTGGCTGAACTCCTGGCACGCCCGCCCGACCGTCGGCGTGTAGACGATCGGCAGGAACTCCTCGAGGTGGTCGGCCAGGACGCGATAGAACAGCGTCGCGTTCCGGTCCTGGAGCGCCGCCAGCCCGATGTAGCGCTCGAGAGCGTCGTCCTTGCGACGGAGGTGCTCGAGCTCGAGCTCGCTCTGCTCCTCGATGGTCAGGACGCGATCGGGCAGCAGGCCCCGCAGGCGGAAGGCGTCGCGCTCCTCGTCGCTGAACGCGAGGTCCTTGGTCAGCAGGCGGCTGCCGAGCAGCGCCTGCCCGGCCAGCGCGATCGATGCGGTCCGCCCGGCGGCGATGTCATCGAACGGAGCCGGCAGCGGGCGCATCCACGCGAGCATACCGGCCGGATCGGTCCCGTAGCCACGGCCACTGGGCCCGGACCCCCGGCCGATCGGCACCCCGCCGCGCTATCGGCCGGTCACGACCAGCGCCCCGACCATCCCGTAGGCCTCGTGCCCGGGGAGATGGCAGATGTACAGGTAGGTGCCCGGAGTGTCGAACGTGACCGTCGTCTCGCGGCTGGATCCGGCCGGGATCGACACCTCGGTCGGGCGCGACGCGTGGACCGGCTCCGTGCCGGTCCGGTGCCGCTCGTGCGTCGCGGCGTCGCCGACGATCCATTCGTGGTCGATCGGGTCGTCGTTGCGCAACAGGACTGTGAGCGGGACGCCAGCCGGCACGACCAGCCGGTCCTGCCCGAAATGGGAGTGGTGGATGCGGATCTCCGCCGTCTCGGGTCCGCGGACCGGCAGCCCGACCCAGGCGGCGGCGATCCCGGCGAGTGCCAGGGCCAGGACGACGCCGCCCACGAGGGCGACGCGTCCCGGCCGGCCGTTGATGGTCATCGGGGGTTCCGCCGGCTCAGGCCATCGACAGCGGCGGGCGCTGGCGGATGACGATCAGCACGATGCTGCCGACGCCACCGACCAGCAGCACGACACCGACCAGCAGCCGGAGGTTGTCGAGCGTCCGGTCGGCCGCGGCGACCGTCCCGGGCATGTCGAGCCCGGCCATCACGCGCGACGGGGCACCGGCGCCCGATGCGTCGATCGCGAGGTCGAAGGCGAGCTGCGGCGCCGCGGCGTCGATCGTGACCTTGGTCAGCCAGGCGGACGAGGGGATCCAGGTCATCCCGCGATCGGAGCGCAGGTCGGTCAGGAGCGAGTCGCTGGCCGGAGCGCTGTGGCCGAGCAGCAGGCCGTTGTCGCCGGTCGGGGCCGGCAGGAGCGCCGGGCGACGATCGGTCAGCAGGTAGACGTCGGCATCGACGCGCTCGGTCGCGGTCTTGCCCAGCGCCAGGATGCGCAGTGGCACCCACGGGTTGTCGGTCGGGATCGTGATGTGGACCGGCGTGCCGTCACCGACGGCCTGGCCGCGCTGCGCCGCCGCGTCGGCGTCGAACACGGCCGCGAGGAAGATCGGTGAGCGGGCGGCATAGAAGTCGAGGACCTCCGGCGCGTCGGGCGGGAGCCGGAAGCCGTGCTCGGTCGCCCACTGGCCGACCGCCGCGGCACCGCCGCGCAGGACAGTCACGTCGAGCGCGTCGATGCGGACCTTCATGAGCTCCTCGGCCTTGTCGCTGAGCGCGGCCCCGGCGGCCAGGAACAGCCGTTCCGGCACCGGATCCGTCTCGCGGACGAGGCGCTGGAGCGTCCAGTCGCCGCCCTTCTCGACGCTCGACGGGATCCCGGGCAGTGGCGTGATCGACCCGAACGCCCCGCCGCCGCCGGCGAACTGGAAGGCCGTGACGTAATGTTCGGCGCCGTCGTGGTAGCCGGCCATCGTCGTGGTGCGCAGCAGGTTGACCGCGCCATTCGGCCCGATCAGCCCACCGCACGCCAGCGCCGGCACGGCGGACAACCCGATGACGAGAAGTGCGGCACCGACAGCGGCGCCGGCTCGGCTGATCGAACGGAACATCGTCGATCTCCTCATGGACGGCCGGTCCGCGTGGACCGGTCCAGTTGGGGCTCAAGACTCCGGCGCGGCCCTCCGGGTTCCCTGCGACGGTCCCGGTCCGCACTAGCCCCATCGCGGGATGTCCGTTGCCGCGACGGCCGCCGATGATGCGTGCATGCACCACCGCGCCCCGCGCCCGGGCGTCGGCTTCGCCGCCGCGCTCGTCATGGCCGTTGCCCTCGCGACCGGAGGCTCGCTCGTCGCCGCCCCGGCCGCGAAGGCGGCGGATTTCCCGTCCTACGATTCCCGGTACCACACGTACGCCGAGATGGTCGCCGAGATCACGGCCACGCAGGCCGCGCACCCCGACATCGTCCAGCTCCGCTCCATCGGCACGAGCTACCAGGGCCGTACCATCTGGGTCGCCAAGGTGTCGGACAACGTCGCCACCGACGAGGACGAGCCGGAGGTCCTGTTCGACTCGCTCCATCACGCTCGAGAGCACCTCTCGCTCGAGCAGTCGCTGGCGATCCTGCGCTGGCTGACCGAGGGCTACGGCAGCGACACGCGGATCACGGACATCGTCAACACCCGCGAAGTCTGGATCGTCTTCGCGGTCAACCCCGACGGCGCCGAATACGACCTGACCGGATCGCCCTACCGGGCCTGGCGCAAGAACCGCCAGCCCAACGCCGGCACGAGCGCGATCGGCACCGATGTGAACCGCAACTACGGCTATCACTGGGCGTGCTGTGGCGGATCATCCGCCTCGAAGGCATCCGAGACCTACCATGGCTCGAGCGCGTTCTCGACGCCGGAGGCCCGCGTCATCCGCGACTTCATCACGAGCCGGCGCATCGGTGGCCGGCAACAGATCAAGACGGCCATCACGTTCCATACCGCCGGCGAGCAGATCCTGTGGCCGTACGGCTACACGAAGACCGACGTGCCCGCCGACATGACCACCGACGACCACGCCGCGCTCGTCGCCCTCGGCAGGAAGATGGCCGCGACCAACGGCTACACGGCGATGCAGTCGAGCAGCCTGTACGTCACCGACGGCGACGAGATCGACTGGGCCTACGGCGTCGAACACATCTTCATGTACACCTTCGAGATGTACCCGCGCCACAGCGTGGTCGGCTCGACCGCGCGGTTCTACCCGGCCGACGAGCTCATCGGGCCGCAGACCGAGCGGAACAGGGCCGCGATCCTGATGCTCATCGAGGCCGCCGGCTGCCCTTACAGCCTGACCGGCAAGGCGAAGACGAACTGCGGACCGCTGTACGACGACTTCGAGACGTACGGCGGGTGGATCGCGAATCCCCTCCACACCGACACGGCAACGAGCGGCGCCTGGCAGCGGGCGAACCCGTCGCCGACGTCGCGACAGGCAGGGACGGTCCCGTCCGGCTCGCGCGCGCTGGTCACCGGTCCGAAGGCCGGCTCGACGTCGCATTCGTACGATGTCGACGGCGGCGTGACCACCGTCCGATCGGCGCCGGTCGTCATCACCGATCCGGTGGGCTCACTGACCTTCCGGTACTACCTGGCGCACAGCTCCAACTCGTCCTCGAGCGACTATTTCCGGGCGTTCGTGGAGACCGCCGACGGGCATCGGACCCTCGTCAAGCAGGAGCTCGGCGCAGCCAACACGGATCGACCCGCCTGGTCCACCGCCACGATCTCGATGACTCCGTGGGCCGGCCAGACCGTCCGGATCGTGTTCGCCGCCGCGGACCGGGGGCGAGCGAGCACGGTCGAGGCGGCCGTCGACGACGTCCGGATCACCCGCCCGTAAGCGGCAGCCGGACCCGGATCGTCGTCCCGCCGCCCGGTGGCGACTCGGCGACGATCTCGCCGCCATGGGCCAGCACGAGCTGACGGGCGATCGCCAGCCCGAGCCCCGACCCGCGCGACGCCTGGCCCTTGACGAAGCGATCGAAGACGTGCGGCAGCAGCGCGGGATCGATCCCGGAGCCCGTGTCGACCACCTCGAGACGCACCCAGCGCGCGCCCTCGACCGCTCCGCTCACGGCGACCCGGCCGCCGGCCGGCGTGTGCCGCAGCGCGTTGGCGACGAGATTGGCCAGCACCTCGCGGATGCGCACCGGGTCGATGTCGAGGATCGGCAGGTCGCCGTCGATCGCGGCCGTCAACTCGACGCCGGCAGCCGCCGCGGCCGGCTCGAACGAGCGGACGACGTCGGCCACGAGGATGTCGGGGTCGGTCGGCTCCGGGTGGAGGGCGAGGGTGCCCGCCTCGGACAGGGCGATCGTGCGCAGGTCGTCGATCAGCCGGCCGAGGACGCGGGTCTCGTCGAGGACGACCTCGAGGTGGGCCGGATCGGGCGGATAGACGCCGTCGATGATGGCCTCGAGGTTGCCCTGCACGACCGCCAGCGGGGTGCGGAGCTCGTGGCTGACCTCGGCCAGCAGGGTTCGCCGCTGGCGTTCGTCGGTCTCCAGCCGGGCGGCCATCGCATCGAAGCCTCCGACCAGCTCGCGCACCGGCCTGAAGCCACTCACCCGGGGGCCGACGCGGACGGAGTAATCGCCACGTCCGACCGTGCGGGTCGCCTCGACCAGCTCGTCGAGGGTCTCGGCGCTGGATCGGAAGGTGCGACCGATGCCGATGAGGACGGCCGCCACGACGAGGACGACGACGAGGCCGGGGAGCGGGCCGAACTGGGACAGGAAGAAGCCGGTCGCCGCGACGAGCGACCCCGCGACGACGAGGAACAGGACCCCGAACACGCAGCCGAACCCACGCCGCCGGCGAGGGCCGCGCCGACCGCGGGGTCCCGGCCCCCAGCCGCCCGGCCCCCAGCCGCCCGGCCCCCAGCCGCCCTGACCCCAGTCGGGGCCTGGGCCTCCCGTGCCGCGGGCATCGGGTCCGGGCATCAGTCGGCCTCCCGGTCGTCGGCGAAGCGATAGCCGACGCCGTATACCGTCAACACGTAGCGCGGCCGGCGCGGATCGGGTTCGACCTTGCGTCGGAGGTTCTTGATGTGCGAGTCGATCGCCCGCTCGTACGACTCGAAGGCGACGCCATGGAGCGCGTCGAGCAGCTGGGCGCGGGTGAAGATGCGGCCGGGTCGGGCCGCCAGCGTCGCGAGGAGCTGGAACTCGGTCGGCGTCAGCTCGACCGCCGTGCCGCCCACCTCGGCCCGCATCCGCGGCAGGTCGAGCGTGACGTCGCCGGCGCGGATCGTCTCGGCCGCGTCCGGCGGTCGGTCCGCGCGCCGCAGCACGGCGCGGACGCGGGCGACCAGCTCGCGCGGGCTGAACGGCTTGGTCAGGTAGTCGTCGGCACCGAGCTCGAGACCGAGCAGCTTGTCGAGCTCATCGTCGCGCGCGGTGAGCATGACGATCGGGATCGTGGAATCGCGGCGCAGCTCGCGGGTCACGTCGAGACCGTCGAGCCCCGGCAGCCCGAGATCGAGCACGACGAGATCGGGACGACGCTGGCGGATCGTGGCCAGCGCCGAGGGGCCGTCACCGGCGGTCAGGACCGCGAAGCCCGCGTGCTCGAGATAGTCGCGGGCGAGGGTGGCGATCTTCGGTTCGTCGTCGACGACGAGGATGGTCTTCATCGCAGCGCATCGTAGAGCCGGATGCGCCCCCGGACGGCATGTCCGGGGGCGCGCGGCGAGGGGAGGGAGGCCGGGTCAGGCGACGCCGGTCGGCGGCGCGGGGTCGTTCGGCCCGGGAGCCGGCGGGTCGCCGTGTGCGCGGCGGTGCCACTCGTCGAAGGTCTCGTGCGCACGGGACTCCCACGCTGAGCGACCGTGGCCGTTCGGGCCCTTGTCGTAGCCGGACCAGCTGGAGCCCCAGCCGCCGTGGCGGCCCGCACCGCCGCGCCAGAAGATCGCCCGGATGAGGGCGAAGACGATGAACAGGAAGAACAGGGCGGCGAAGAACCCGAAGATCCCGAACCCCCACCCGAAGGCGTGCCAGCCGTACCCGTAGGCGGGGACCACGACCGGCGTGACGACCGTGGCGCCACTCCCCGTCGCGGTCGTGACGGCCGTGCTGAGCCCGGCCTGGTAGGCGGTGTTGGCGATGATCCCGCCACCGATCGCGAGGACGGCGACGAGCAGGATGGCTGCGAAGACGCGGCGCATGTGGATTGCACTCCTTGTCCGTGTGCGGGATCCACCCGGATCCCTCTGCCACGCATCCTGGCGTCGGGTTGTGGAGCGGATGTGGAGGCGGGATGGTCGCCCGCCGGAGGTCCGTGATCGCAATGTTGACAGTGCTACGTCACACTGGCACAATACCGACCATGCCAGACGACGTGCCGTACTCCCTGACCGAACTGGCCGACGTTGCCGGCGTGACGCCGCGCACGGTCCGCTACTACCTGTCCCAGGGGCTGCTGCCCGGGGTCGGCCAGACCGGGCCGGGGAGCAAGTACGGCAGCGCGCACCTGGCCCGGTTGCGCCTCATCCGCCGGCTCCAGGCGGAGCACCTCCCGCTCGCCGAGATCCGGCGCCGGCTCGACGACCTGGACGACGACGAGATCGGCGAGCTGTCGGGAAGCGATGCGCCGGCTCCGCCGTCCGACTCCGCGCTCGACTACCTGCGCTCGGTGCTCGATGCGCGACCGGCCCGCCCGGTCGCCATGCCGAAGCCCGGCATCCGGACCCCGCCGCCGCCGCGGCTCCAGTCGCAGGTCGGATCCCTTCGCGACGCGGACGTGCCGGCGCACGGCACGGTGGCCGGGCGACTCGCCGAACCGTACCCATCGACGCCGGCACCGGCTGCGACGGCCACGTCCGCTGCGCCGTTCGATCGTTCCCAGTGGGAGCGCATCGTCCTTGCGCCCGATGTCGAACTCCACATCCGGCGTCCGCTGTCGCGGGCGCAGAACAAGCAGGTCGATCGCCTCATCACGATCGCCCGTGAACTCCTCGAGGAGGATCGATCATGACCGCACGAACCGACACGACGTTCACCGTCCGCCCGGACCGCCGCCTCATCCGGCCGAATGCCCACAGCAAGCGCTTCCTGCTCGCGCGGATCGTCGCACCGCGGGCGACCGCCGAGCGCACCCGACCGCCGGTCAACCTGGCCATCGTCCTCGACCGGTCGGGCTCGATGTCGGGCGAGAAGCTGCGCGTGGCAAAGGGCGCCGTCGAGGAAGCCATCGCGCGGCTCCAACCGGACGATCGGTTCAGCGTCGTGGTGTACGACGATGTCGTCGACGTCGTCATCGAGTCCACGTCCGCGTCGGGCGAGGCGCGGCGCGGCGCGATCGAGCGGTTGCGCACGGTCGAGGCGCGCGGCAGCACGAACCTCGGCGAGGGCTGGCTCCGCGGCTGCGAGCAGGTCGCCCGCCACCTCAGCGAGCAGGGCGTCAACCGCTGCCTCCTGCTGACGGACGGGCTCGCCAACGTGGGCATCACCGACGCGGAGCAGCTCAGCCACCATGCCGCCGAGCTTCGAGCCCGGGGCGTCTCCACCTCGACCTTCGGGGTCGGCAGCGATTTCGACGAGCACCTGCTCCAGGCGCTCGCCGACGCCGGTGGCGGGCACTTCTACTACATCGCCGACGCGCCGCAGATCCGCGACGCGATCACGTCCGAGGTGGGCGAGACCCTCGAGGTCGTCGCCCGCGACGTGAACCTCGAGATCACGGCACGTGACGACATCCGGATCGAGCCGATCAGCCCGTATCCGGCCACGACCCGCGGCAACCGGACGGCCGTCCCGCTCGGCGACCTCGGATCGGAGCAGGTGGTCGAGGTGGTCCTGCGCCTGTCGTTCCCCTACGGCGACCTGGGTCGTGAGACCGGCGCGATCATCGCGCTGACCGATCGCGACGGCGTATTCGCGGCCGGTGGATCGGGCGAGACGGAACCCGTCCGGCTGACGTGGACCTACGCCGACGACCGGGCGAACGATGCCCAGTCGCGCGACCGCGAGGTGGACCGCGCCGTGGCCCGACTGTTCGCGGCCCGGGCTCGCCAGGAGGCGGTCCAGCTCAACCGCGGCGGCGACTTCACCCACGCGAGACGGGCGATGACGGCCACCGCCGAGCGGATCGCCGCGTACGCCGGTTCGGATCCGGAACTGCGCGAGCTCCTGACGGGACTCGAGCGCGACGCGACGGTATTCGCCGCCCCGATGGCCGAACCGAGCCGCAAGCAGATGCACTTCGCGAGTGCCAACCTGCTCCGCAGCCGCGATGCGTCGGGCCGGTCGGTCAAGCGCGCTTGATCGCAAATCCGGTCCCGGCCCTTGATTCGGGGGGTATAGTCCGCTCCGAGAGGCGTCCGGACGTCTGCCAGTGCCCGGCACCGGACGCCACGAGGGTTGGAGGGCGTCCATGACAATCGAGGGGATCCTCGTCGGACTGTTGGCCATCGGCATCGGCCTGGCCTGGGCGTTCTACGGGTTGAAGCTGTTCACGATCCTGCTTCCCCTGTGGGCGTTCTTCTTCGGACTCGTCGCAGGGGCACAGTGGGGCGCGGATGTCTTCGGTGAGGGGTTCTTCGCGACCATCCTGTCGTGGGGCATCGGCCTGATCTTCGGCATCGTGCTCGCGGCCATCTCGTTCTTCTGGTATTACGCCGCGATCGTCATCCTCGGTGGCGCGGTGGGCTACGCCCTCGGCGTCGGTGTCTTCGACTACTTCAACATCAGCACCGGGCCGATCATCGTGATCATCGGCCTGATCGTCGGGGCGATCTTCGCCATCGGGACATTCCTGCTCGGCGTACCGATCCTGCTGGTCATGGTCTTCTCGGCCTTCAGTGGCTCGGCCGCGGTCGTCAATGGCGTCCTGTTGTTCCTCGGCCAGATCAAGCTCGCGGCCCTCCAGGAAGGGATCTTCGGCGCGCTGTTCACGAACGGCATCCTGGGCACGGTCGTCTGGCTCGTGCTCGGTGCGGTCGCTCTGTACTGGCAGATGCGCGACGTCGGCGATACGATCCGGTCCGTCGACCGGAGCGCCTACCGCTACTAGCCGGACGTGGACCCGCGGTCGCTCGTCGCCGCCATCGACCAGGGGACGACGAGCAGCCGCTGCATCCTCTTCGACCGGTCCGGGGGGCCGGTCGCCAGCCACCAACTGGAGCACGCCCAGATCACGCCGCGGCCCGGCTGGGTCGAGCACGACGCCGACGAGATCCTCGAGCGCGTGCGGACCTGCGTCCGGGTCGCGCTCCGCGATATCGACGCCGACGCGCGTGCGCTCGCCGCGGTCGGGATCAGCGACCAGCGCGAGACGACCGTCGTGTGGTCGCGAACGACCGGTCGCCCGGTGGAGCACGCGATCGTCTGGCAGGACACCCGAACGGCGGAGGCGGGTGCGCGGCTGGCCGCGGGCGACCCGCTCGGGACCGACCGCTTCCGGGCCCTGACCGGGCTGCCGATCTCGACCTACTCGTCGGCCCTCAAGCTGGCGTCGATCCTCGAGGCCGGTGGACCGGGACGCCGCGCGGCGGCCGGGGCGGGCGACCTCCTGTTCGGGACGATCGACAGCTGGCTCATCTGGCACCTCACCGGCGGGCTCCGGGGCGGCGTCCACGTGACCGACGTGACGAACGCGTCGCGGACGATGCTGATGGGCCTGGACTCGCTGGCCTGGGAGCCGGAGCTGCTCGACGCGGTCGGCATCCCGGCGGCCATGCTCCCCGCGATCCGCTCGTCGTCCGAGGTCTACGGCGAGGGCGTCGGCGACCTCGCGGGCGTCCCGATCGCCGGGGATCTCGGCGACCAGCAGGCGGCGCTGTTCGGGCAGACGTGCTTCGAGACCGGCCAGATCAAGTGCACCTATGGCACCGGCTGCTTCATGCTCATGCACACGGGCGAGCGGCCCGTCCACTCACGACACGGCCTGATCACGACCGTCGCCGCCCGGTTGGGCGACGCCCCGGCGACCTTTGCCCTGGAGGGCTCGGTCGCGGTCGCCGGCGCGTTGATCGGCTGGCTGCGCGACAACCTCGGGATCATCGGCGATGCCGCCGAGGTCGAGGCGCTCGCCCGGTCCGTGCCCGACAGCGGTGACGTCGTCTTCGTGCCGGCGTTCTCCGGCCTCTTCGCGCCGCATTGGCGGAGCGACGCGCGGGGCGTCATCGCCGGCCTGACCCGCTACGCGTCCCGCGGCCACATCGCCCGGGCCGCGCTCGAGGCCACCGCCTACCAGGTCCACGACCTGGGCGTCGCCATGGCGGCCGATCTCGGGCGTCCCCTGCCCGACGAGCTGCGGGTGGACGGCGGGATGGTCGGCAACGATCTGCTGATGCAGTTCCAGGCCGACATCCTCGATCGGCCGGTCGTCGCCCCGCCGATCGCGCAGACCAGCGCGCTCGGCGCCGCGTACGCCGCGGGGCTGGCCGTCGGCTTCTGGAGCGGGCTCGACGAGCTGCGGGCGATGGACCGTGCGGCCCGCCGCTGGGAGCCCGACATGGACGAGGCGACCCGGGCGGCCGGGATCGCACGCTGGCACAAGGGCGTCGAGCGGACACTCGGCTGGGTGGAACCGGGCGAGTAGGCGGCGTCAGTCGGCCGCGAGCGCCGCGGCGATGTCGAGCAGGCTGCCGACCACGGCCACGGCGCCGGCCTCCTCGAGCGCGCCCGCATCGACCGCCGCGCCGGCCGTCACGCCGATCGGGACCATCCCGGCGGCGACGGCAGCGACCATGTCCCACGTCGAGTCGCCGATGTACCAGCAGCGCGCCGGCGCGACGCGGAGCTGCGTCGCGGCCAGCAGCAGGAGGTCGGGCTCGGGCTTCGCGTGCCGCACGTGGCTGGCGTCGACGATCATCGGCTCGGCGGCCAGCCCGAGCGCCGCCACCGAGGTCGCGACCTGCGCCTTCCGGCTCGAGGTCGCGATCGCCCAGCGCAGCTGGCGAGCCTCGATCGCGGCCACCAGCTCGCCGACGCCCGGCAGCGGCCGCGGGTTGCGGTTGCGTCGCCCGTATCGTTCGCCCGAGTCGCGATCGATCGCCTCGGCCCGCGCGGCGTCGATCGGCGTTCCGGCGAGCGCGGCGATCTCGCTCGCGAGCCGCTTGCCGTCGAGGCCGATGAGTGGCGCCAGCCGCGCCCGGGTCGTGGGCGTGCCGGCCGCGGCGAGCGCCTCGAGCCAGGCCGCGATCCGCGTCTCGACGGTGTCGATGAGCGTCCCGTCGAGGTCGAACACGAGCGCGTCGGGCAGCGGCAGGTCGCCGAGCGTGGCGAGCATCGCGCTACGGTAGCGCGTGGCCCCGATCAGGCGATGACCGCGCCGGCTGGGACGGACGCACGGTGCGACCGTTCGGCGCGCCAGGCCGGGACATACAGCGGTGCCGCGAGCGCGCAGACGATGCCGCCGACGATCATCGCGGTCGAGATCGACGTCCCGTCGGCGAGGGCCGCCAGCATGATCGCTCCGAGCGCGCCGGCCGGCTGCGAGATCATCGAGTTCATCGACAGCACCGTCGTCCGGTGCGGTCCATCGACCTCGCGATGGAGGAGCGTCGTGTGCATCGGGTTCGACGCGCCGTGGGCGGCAAAGCAGGCGAGATAGGCGGTCACCGCTCCGACCGGGCCCGCCACGAGGCCCATCGCCACGATCGTCGCGCCCTGCGCGATGCGCAGCAGCGCCGCGGAGCGGGCGACCCCGATGCGGTCGCTGACGAGGATGACGCCCGCCGCGCCGGCCGCCGCGACGAACCACGCGATCGAGCTGACCGGGCCCATGACCGCGGCCGCCTGGTCCGTGCTGCCGAGCGTCTCCGACAGCCGGATCGGGAAGAGGCTCTCGAAGGTGACCATGGAGAAGCCCCAGAACAGCTCCACGCCGACGAGGGCGAGCAGCACCCGCGACCCGCGCAGCAGGCCGATCCCGTCACCGATGACGCTCGGGACCGCGCGGATCGAGGCGGCGACCGCGGCGACCCCGCGAGCGTGGCGTACCTCGTGCATGAGGACCAGGATCGCGATCAGGTTGACCACGCCGAGCGCGAGGGCGACCAGGATCGGCAGCGCCAGGGTCGGGATGGCCTCGAACGGGTCGAGCGCCACGAGGCCGCCGGACACGAGCGCGCCGATGGCGATCGCCACGCTGAGCACGGTCGCGCCGGCACTGAGGCCCTTCTCGATCTCCGCGTCCGGGTCGGCGGCCAGGGTCGCGTCGACGTACCAGGCTTCGAGGGGGCCGCTGTCGAGGGCGCGGTAGACGCCCTGGAGGAGCGTCACGGCGGCGAACATGGCGACCAAATCGGCGACGTACAGCAGGCCCAGTGCGACGAGCCCGACGAGGCTGGCCACGATGAGCACCGGCCGCCGGCCGAGCGCGTCCGACAGGCCGCCGGTCGGCAGCTCGAGGAAGAGCACGACGAGGCCCTGCAGGCTGAAGATCAGGCCGATCTCGGTCAGCGACAGCCCGCGGGAGACCGCGAGGAGCACGGTGACCGGGATCAGCAGGCCGGTCGGCAGCCAGCGCATCCCGATGAGGATCAGGTAGCGCCGCCGCGTCGCCCGAACGTCCAGGGCGCTCATCGCCGGTCATCCGCGAGCGGGAACGCGTAGACGTAGACCTGGACGATCCGCTCGTCCGCACGCGACCTCAGGGGCCATGGCGCGATATCGCTCGTACAACGCCTGGACGTCGGCGTTGAACGCCGCCAACCGAGAGGCGGAAACGCGGAACCCGAAGTCGGTGGAGCCGGCCGCGTCCTGCCAATCGAGCGGCCACGAACCCTGGTCGTCGAGCCAGCCTTCATAGCGATCGATGAACCCGCGCAGGTAGTGGCGGCGAAGCCAGTCGGTGGCAGCCTGGGCGTCCGGGTCGCCCTCGGCGTCGCGCTCGGTCCAGCTGTGCATCTCCGTGGCGGCTCGCCATGGGCGCTCGCGGCCGCGACCTCCCTCGGTCTCCTCGACGAGGCCGACCGACGCCAGCTTGCGGAGGTGATAGCTGGTGGCTCCCGTGTTCGTCCCGAGCGCCGCGGCGAGCGCGGTCGCGGTGGCCGGCCCGTGCATCCGGAGCGCCGTCAGGAGCCGTGAGCGGAGCGGGTGGGCGAGGACCTTGAGGGCTCGCCGATCGAGTCGGAGGATCGAGGGAGGCTGCGTCATGATGGACGCATCCTAGCATGCACAATCTCTTTGCACAAGTAGTATGCAAAAGAATCGTGGAGTGTGCCGATCGAGTAGGCTCAGGGACTCCAGAAGCCCATGTCGCCGTCCGCGATGCGTCGCGATCCGGAGCCGTCCGCACGGATCACGGCGAGGCTGGTCGTCCCGTCCTCGACGATGAGCGGCAGCACGATCGACCTCGAATCCGGCGCCCACAGCCGGTGGCTGAGGGCGTACTGGTCGAAGTAGGGGAGGACCTGCGTGCTGAACGTCTCGGCCAGCCGCACGGCGGATTTCGAGCGGATCGTACCCGACGCCGGATCGACGAACAGCAGGTCGAGGGCGAGGCCGGCGTCGGTCGCGACGGGCCGCGTGCTGTGGACCAGGGCGATCGTGTCGTCGCGCGGGGCGATCCGCAACGCCGCGACGGTCCGGCCATCGGGCGCCCAGAAGAAGGCGAGGACGTCGCCCGGCAACAGCGTGCGCACCGACCCCGAACCGGCGTCGAGCACGCGCAGCGGCCCGATCGGGAGCGTCACCTCCGGGCCGGCCTCCGACGGCGCGATGAACGCCAGGTCGCGGCCGCGCGGATCGAACCCCACGACGGCGCCGCCGAGCACCGCGACCTCGTGATGGTCCGACCCGTCGGCGGCCTCCGCGACGATCCGCTCGGGGGTGTCGCTGCCGGGCACGACATAGCCGCGATACCGGCCGTCGACCGAGCGGGCCGGCGCGCGGAAGCCGCCGGGTACGACGCCGGTGCCCGCCACGTTCGAACCGTCCAGCCCAAGCTCGCCGAGGAACGATCCGTGGCCCTCACCCCCGACGTGCACGAGCATCCGGTCGGCGGCGGCCCACGCCCAGTACAGCGGCGCGCCCTCGCGCACGATCCGGACCGGGGTCGCGCCGTCCGCATCACCCACCCGCAGGGCGATCGCGTCCCCCTCGGTCGTCAGGAAGGCCACCCGCCGGCCGTCGGGCGCCCAGTAGACGTAGAACGGTCCGCTGGCGGCCGCCTCGTAGACGACCGAGGCGTCGTCGCTCGCCGGGGTCGCGCCGCCGGCTTCGGTCGACCGCTGCCCGCGGACCTTGAACACGTGGACCGCCGTGCCGGTCTCGGTCGTCGCGATGGCCGCGATCCGGGTGCCGTCGGGGGACCAGGCCGGGAAGCGGTAGCCGACGCCCGGCGCCCCGTAGCTGACGACCGATCCGCCGTTCGCGTCGATCGTGGTCAGCCGGCCGCCGGCGTCGACGATCGCGAGCCGCATGGCCAGCCTCGGGCGTCGGCGCCGCGGTCGGGACCGCGATCGGCCTGACGGTGATCTGGCCGCGACCGGAGATCCAGGCGAGGAAGACCATCGAGGCGACGAGGGTCAACACGATCGCGACGGACGCCACACTTCGGACGCGACTCGGCCCACTGACGGGCAGAGGACCCGGATCGTCGAACTCGGGTGGGTCGACCATGGTGTCACCACGATACGGGACCTTGCCCTTCCACGACGTTGACGGCCCGATGTAGCATCGCGTCGCGCCGCACATCCAACGTCGCGGCCGAAGGAGGGCCTCAGCCACTGTGGCGACACGCAAGCGCAAGACCGTCTACCCCCCGGCCCGAACGGACACGAAACCAGCCCCACGAGCCGGAGCTGGACCCGAGCCATACGTCCGTCCCACGGTGGCGACGATCGACCTCAACGCCGGGAACGGCAGGGCCGGATTGTCGGTGGGAGACCGGGTCCGGATCGCGGGTGGCGGCCTGTACGCCGGCGAAGCCGCGGTGATCGAGAAGCTGACGTCGGGCGTCATCCCGGCGGCGCTCGTGCGCACGGAGGCCGGCCGGACCCGCCAGGTCCGCACGATCGACCTGGAGCCGATCGCCCGCGAGGCGTGACCGGGCGCGCCGGGAGCGTCGACCGGGGAGATCGCATGACCAGCAGCCATGTCGAGGTCGCGGGTTGTCGCCTCTTCGTCGTCGACGACGGCGCCGGCCCCCCGATCGTCCTGCTCCACGCCGGGATCGCCGATCATCGCGCCTGGGACGCGATGGTCCCGCTCCTTATCGCCGCCGGCTACCGCGTCGTGCGCTACGACGCGCGGGGCTTCGGCGCGTCGATCACCGCTGACGTCGAGTTCTCGCATCGCGACGACCTGCGCGCCGTGCTCGATGCGCTGGGCATCGAGCGGGCGGTCCTGGTCGGCAACTCGCGTGGCGGCATGCTCGCCTTCGACACCGCCGTCGAGACGCCGGACCGCGTCGTCGCCGTGGTCGGCGTCGGGGCCGGGCTGGCCGGCTTCGACGGCGGATCGACCCCGGAGGAAGACGCGATCGAGGCCGAGTACGAGCGCGTCGATGCCGCGGGCGACGCCGCGGCGCTGACGGCCTTCGAGGTCGGGGTCTGGGCAGACGGTCCGGGCCAGCCGCCGGGTCGGTCGACCCCGGCGGTCCGCGACCTCGTCTACGAGATGAACCTGCCACTCAACGAGCCGGACCATGTCCCGGGCCGGGCCATCCCGCTGGAGCCGCCCGCCAGGGACCGGCTGGCGGAGCTGACCTGTCCGGTCCTCGTGGTCGCCGGCGGGCTCGACTTCTCGGGCGTCGCGGCGACGGCGCGCCACCTCGCGACCGTGGCGCCCGACGCGCGGGCGCTGGTCTGGCCCGATGTCGCGCACATGATCGGGATGGAGGTCCCCGACCGGCTCGCCGCGACGATCGTCGAGTTCCTGGCGCCGCTCCCACGCTGGAGCTGACGGCCCGCCGCGACCGCCGTTCCCACGCGAGCGCGCCGCCGCGTCAGGCGCCCGTGTGCCGGATGGTCACGTCGACCCCGCTGGCGGGGACGGCGCCGGCGAAGGTCAGGACCAGCACGCGCTCAGGCCGCGTGGCCCAGGTCGCGGGCGATCCCGAAGGCCCAGGCGCGGATCTCGTCCCACGGCCGGTAGTCGCCCGCCGGGGCTCGGACCGCGGCGACGATGGCGCGCTCGCGCAGCCCCAGGCCGCTCCTGTCCATGACGCCCGGGAAGGTGCGGTGGTCGCGGGCGTGGGTCGTCTCGATGAGGCCGAGCACGTCGCCCGGCTCCTCCGCCGGCTTCGGCGGGTCGCCGAGCGGTCCGCTCGAGAACAGCCACACCGGCCGGGTCGCGAGGGCACGCCCGTTCCGTTCCACGAACCGCCTCGCGGGTTCGAGCCAGCGACCCATGTACACGCCGCTGCCGAGGACGACCGCGTCGTACGACTCGAGCGTCGTCACCTCCTCGACCGGCCGCACCTCGGCGTCAAGCCGCGCTTCGGTCAGGGCACTGCCGATGGCCCTGGCGATCTCCGCGGTCCCGCCGTGTTTCGACGCCGCGGCTACCAGCACGCGCATGATCGATACCTCCTGCTGCGATCCCCACCGCCAACGATGGTCGCCGCCGGCCGGTCCCGGTAGGGCCATGCGGGCCGGCCTGAGGAGTCCAAGCGCCCGACACGTTCTCATCGTCGTCTCAGGATCGGACGGCAGGATGAACCACGTTCTCTCCTCCAGGCGAACGCCGGTGGACCAGGAACCCGCCGACACCTCTCCTCCCAGTCGGCGACGTTCCCGATGGCCCGCCGGCGTTCGTCGTTTCCGCGCCCGCCGAAGCGGCTCGGGCCGCGCTGTCAGCCGATCCGGGTCACGGCCCCGTGCGCCCGCATCGCCGCGCAGACGAGACGGTCGAACGTCGCGCTGGCCGTCTCGATCGTGGCGATCAGGCCCGGCTCGCCACGTCCGGTCGCCGGGTCCGCATCGACGATCGCCTGCAGGGCGCCCGGGCGCAGCTCGAGCAGCGCCTCGACGGTCTCGCACAACTCCAGGGCGGTCGTCGCGAGGTCGGCGATCGAACGCGTCGGCTCGCGCTCGACCTCGGTCGGCGGACCGCCCGCGGTGTCGACCGCGAGGAGGTCCGCGATCGCCGTCCGGCTGAAGCGGCGATGGCCCCCGATCGTCGTGAACGTGCGAATCCGGCCGGCGTCGCTCCAGCGCCGCAGGGTCGCCGGCGACACGCCCATGAGCGACGACGCCTCCCGGCTGCTCATCCATTCGGCCCGGGCTTCGGTCCGCCCCTCGACGATCGTCATGATCGGATCTCGATCACGGTGGCACCGCCGGCGATGGGGAGGTGGAGGCGGACGGCGACGGGACTGGGTCGCGGGAACGGGTCGGGCAGGACAGGGTCCGCGTGGCACTGCGCGCAGTAGACCGGCTGGTGGCAGTAGGCGCAGGCCTGATCCGGTCTTCTTGATGACCGTCGGCGTGGTTGTAGACCATGTCGTCGTGGGGCACCTTGACGGCCGTGGTGTTGTGGCAGTTCTCGCAGTACGTCCGGGTGTGGCAGGCGCCGCAGGTCGAGCTGGCCGGGTCGAGCGAGCTGACCGAGCTCTTGTGGTTGAAGACCCACAGCTGGTCGTCGTGGGTGGGCGGCCGCTCGACCGATGAGCACGCCCGAGTTGGTCGCCCCGATCTGCGGGAAGGTGTGGCACGTCGCGCACGCCGACGGGATCGATTCCTTGGTCAGGGTCCCGTCCATCGACGTGGTAGTGCGCGCCGTCGTGGCAGCGGAAGCAGCCCGGAGCCGACTGATGGCCGAGGTTGTCCGGGTAGGTCGTGCCGCGCTGACCCTCATCTCCGGAGTCGCCACGAGTCGATAGATCACCTTGAGCTCGTCGATCGCGGTGTTGATCGGGCCGGCCTTGAGCTTTGGCGACGAGCGGGTAGTTGGTCTCGTAGAACCCGCGGATGGCGTCGATCGCCGCGTCGGCCTCATCGACGTTGGGGTAGTTGGCCGCCAGCCTCTCGCTGGCCTCCTTCTTGATGTACGGCAGGCTGCGGTCGATGGCCCGCGTCGAGATGCCGTCGTCGATGGCCTGGTCGGGCGTCGGTAGACCATGGCCCACCCGGTTGTGGCAGTCGATGCAGTCCATGCGCCGGAGCGTCTCGCCGGTCTTCAGGCGCTCGATGTCGGGCTGGACGTTGGTCGGGAGCGAGACCTGCGCTTCGAGGCGATGAACTCCTCGACCTCGCCGTCGTCCTCGTTGACCGACACGTAGTCGATCGTCTGGGCGCGCGGGTCGGACGCGAGATAGTCGACCTCCGGTCGACGTGCCAGTGCACGCCTCGCGTGGCGGAGGTGCCACCGAAGCCCGTCGGCCGCAGCACCAGGGCGATCGTGTCCCGGGTGTTCGGCTCGTCCTGGCGGAACCGTTCCTGGAGGACGAGCTTGACCGGGCCGCCGTTCGCGCACGAGCGTCTTCGACGTCGTGGCAGCGCTGGCAGGTCGCGCTCGTGGGCGGCAGGTCCGCGTGGTCGGGCGCCGGGATCGGGGTCGGGAAGGTGTCCGTCATGATCATGACCAGCTGCCGCGTCCCGTTGACCTTGGCCTTGATCCAGCCCGGGATGCCGGGTTCGACGTGGCACTCCGCGCACGCGACCTCCCGATGGGGCGACAGCTCGTAGGCCTTGAGCTCGGGGCCCATCGTGTGGCACCGGCCGCAGAAGTCGGCGGTCTCGGTCCAGCTCACCGCGGTCGACGCCGACGACGGTCGTGCCGACGCCGAAGCCGACGACGAGGAGAGCGATGATGAACCAGCCGCGCCGGCTGCGGATGGTGCGGATCCGCGGGACGGCGAGCGCGGCCGAGGAAGCCGCGGATGCCGACCCGGGGCGGGGCCGTCGGTCGCCGGCGGCACGCGCGCGCGCGGCCGCCGTGGCTCGCCGAGGCTGCGCCGCTCGCGATCCGGCGGGCGCCCGGCGGTCTCGGAGCTCCGGGCGCCCGGCCGCATCGGCCGGCCTCGGCGACTCGCGTCCGCTCGGTCAGCTCGGGTCCAACCCGGGAGCCTCGGTCGAGGGCTCGACCAGCTCCATCGCGGCGTTGCGATCGAGACCTCCCGACGTCTTCATCTGCGCGCGAGCGACGCCCGGTCGCCGATCGATGAAGAAGTGGGACGGGATCCCGAGGATCCGGTACTGCGGACGCGATCGTGGTGTTCGGGTCGGCGACCTTCAGGTAGTCGAGCCCGACCCGGTCGGCGTAGTCCTTGACCGCGGCGTCATCCTCGGAGATGAAGATCGCCAGGATCACCAGGCCGCTCGCCGCGTGACTTCTCGACGGTGGCCTTGATGTCGGGGTTCTCGGCGCGGCAGGGCTGGCACCAGCTGGCGCCGAACGTCAGCCAGACCGGCTTGCCCCGGAAGTCGCTCAGCTTGACGGCCTTGCCGTCGACGGTCGTTGCCGCGAAGTCGGGGGCCGGCTGGCCGACCGTGGGCGCCGGCCCCGGTCGCCTCGCCGTCAGCGTCACGTTCGGTCAGGCCACCGGCCGCCGTCGTGGGCTGGTTCACGAAGAACGCGACGGCCGCGATGATCGCCGCGGTGACGCCATCACCGCGAGCGTGCCAACCGGTCACGCCGTGGCCGCGCGCGCGGCCGCGGCCTGGGTCAGGGCCGGTGCATCCATCATGCGCCTCCTGCGCCCGGCAACGCGGGCGCGCTCGTTCAGTCGTGAGCCGGTCAGCCCCGGTTCAGGCCGCTGTAGCTGTGCAGGCCGCCGAAGAAGAGGTTGCCGAAGTAGGTGAACAGGATCGCGGCGAAGCCCAGCATCAGGAGCTAGGCGGCGCGCTCGCCACGCCAGCCACGGACGACCCGCGCGTGGAGGTAGGCGCCGTAGATGAGCCACGTCACGAGCGAGGCGGTCTCCTTGGGGTCCCAGCTCCAGTACGTGCCCCAGGCGACGTCGGCCCAGACCGCGCCGAGCACGATCGTCAGGGTGAGGAACGGGAAGCCGATCATCACGGCCTTGTAGGAGATCTCGTCGAGCAGCTCGCGACGGGGCAGGCCGCGCCGGCCGCTCGTCGGCCTGGATCAGGTACAGGACCGCGGCCGCGAACGCGACCGTGAACGTGCCGTACGCGACGATCGCGACGGCCACGTGGATCGACAGGAGCAGGTTGTTCTGGAGGGCCGGGACGAGCGGGTCGATCGGTCGGCCGGGATCGTCATCGCGTAGAGGAGCATCGCAGCGCGATCGGGAGCGCGACGAGCCCGAGGACGCGCTGGTGGTAGCGGCGCTCGAAGTAGGGTACATCGCCGAGCGTGCCCCACGCGAACGCGATCGAGAACTCGTACATGTTCGCGAACGGGCCGTGGCCGATCGCGATCGTCCGGAAGATGAGCGATGCGGTCAGGAACGGCGAGGGCGAGGTAGGTGATGAGGGTGCCGTACGTGCCGAGCCCGGTCGCGCGGTCGTGCCGGACCCGATCGACACCTGCATCGTGCCGCCGTCCGGCCCCGCGCCGGCCGCGGCGAACGTGGTCCGTCGGCGGGCGACGGGCCGACCGAGACGAAGGCGATGACGTAGCAGCCGAGCGCCAGGGCGACCGACAGGACGCCGGCGATGAAGCTGTACTCGGACATCTTGAACATCGTGGCTACCCTCCCTTCCGTAGGCCGTGGCCGGGCCGTTGAGTGGCAAGTCTCGATCTCGCGCTGAGGCGCGCGAACTCGGCCTCGAACCCGACGTCGTGGCGGACGACCGCCCCGAGGTGGAGCGGTGGCGCCGTCCGGGCCGCGCCGGATGAGCGCCCAGGCCCGGCGGCACGGGAAGAAGAAGACGAGTGCGGTGCCGCCGATCAGGAGGAGCGCCCGAGCCAGACGAAGAGCGCGCCCGGGTCCTTGGCGACGATCAGCCCGGTGAACTGGCGCTCGCGGACGAAGGTGACGTCGAGGCCGGCCATCGTCGCCGGCTGGCCCTGGGTCAGGACCTGGAGGCGACCGGCGCGCTCTCGGTCCCGGTCTTGTAGATCTCGACCTGGATCTGGCCCGGCTTGATGGCGGCGTCCACCTCGCCCGACGCGACGCCGATGACGTAGCATCGTCAGCCCGGCATCGGCCAGGGCGATCTGGCCGACCACGCGTGCTTGCCGTCGTTCGACGGGCCACTGGAGCGGAACGCCCTCGTCGAAGACGACCTCGCCGTCCGTGTCGGCGATCCTTCATCGCGGCGGCCGCTCCGAAGAACGACTGGTAGAGGGTCACGTCGCCGACGCGCAGCGGCTCGTTGACCCGGATGGTGGCCGCGCCGACCTGCTGGCCGTCCTTGTAGACGACGAGGTCGCTGGCGTAGTCGCTCGGGCTGCCGTTCTCGTAGTAGGAGTCGGCGAAGCGCGTCGCCTCGACGCGTCAGCCCGGTCCCGTTGCCGATGTCGACCGTGGAGCCGACGGCGACCGCGAGCCCGTCGTTGCGGAAGCCGAAGGTCGCGCCGACCAGGGCGCCGACGAGGATCACGACCAGGCTCAGGTGGGCGATGACCGTGCCGAACGGGCCCCATCGGAAGTGGTCGGCGTAGAGGTGCGATCGCCGTCGCCGTCGGTCTCGGACGATCGTCCGGAAGTGGCGCGCCGGAAGGCCGCCTCGGACCGCCGCCGCGGCCGCGTCCGGCGTGGCCGGCCGCGGTCGACCGCCATGGCTCAGCGGCGCGTGGTCGAAGAACGACTCGCTCATGCCGGTCCGCGGATGGACGGTCAGCTTCCAGAGGTGCGGCGCCCGGTTGGCCGAGCAGGCCAGCACGCTGGTCATCAGCAGGACCGTGATGCCGCGGAACCAGACCGAGTTGAAGATCGTTGAACAGCCCGAGCGTGTCGAGGACGCTCGTCCAGCCGCCGTACTTCGGCCGGAGCGACTCGAGCCAGACCGCGTAGGCCTGCGGGTCGCTCTGCAGCCCGGCCGGCGCCTGGACCAGCATCGTGCCGATGAGGCCGAGAACGGCGAGGGCGAGGATCAGGACGAGGCCGGTCCGCATCGAGATGAAGAAGTGCCAGAGGCGCTCACCGAGGTCGGACGGGCGAGACGCGCAGGCCGCCGTCGAGGTCGTCGGACGGGCTCGCGGATCGGGCCGGCCGATCGTCGGGGTCGGGCGGTCTCGGTCATGATCGTGTCTCCTCAGAGGCCGAGGGGAGCGAACAGGCCCGACAGCCGGGCGAACGTGTTCGTGATCATCAGGAAGCCGACCACGACGAGCATCGCGCCGGTCACCAGCGGAGACGGCCCGGTGGTGGTCGCGCAGCCAGCCGAGGCGGTGGCTCACGGCCGTGGCGCCGACCGCGACGAGGATGAACGGGATGGCCAGGCCGGCCGCGTAGGCGACGAGGAGGACGGTGCCCTCGGCGACGCTCGCGCTGACCGAGGCGAGGCCGATGATGCCGCCGAGGATCGGACCGATGCACGGCGTCCAGCCGGCGGCGAAGACGATGCCGAGGAGGGCCGACCGCCGGTAGCTCGGGGTCGCCGGGGCCGCGCTGCGCCGAAGCCCATCGAGGCCCCGCCCATCGCGCCGACCGGGAGATGGACCTCGCGGTAGAGCACGCCGAGACGTCGATGACGCCGGCGACGTGGAGGCCCATGAAGACGAGGAGCGCGCCGCCGAGCTGGCGGAGGATCGCGACGTAGTCGCGCAGGACGTAGCCGATGAGCCCGATCGACGCCCACAGGGCGATGAACACGGCCGAGAAGCCGACCACGAAGGCGAGCGCCTGGTAGAAGGCGGCGCGCCGCCGGGCCGGCGCGGCCGCCTCGGTGTCGGTGCCGACCATGTAGCCGACGTAGGCCGGGACGAGCGGCAGGCAGCACGGCGACGCGAACGAGACGATCCCGGCGAGGAAGGCGACGATGATGGCGAGGCCGATGTCCGCGGTCACGAGCTCAGTCCGGCTCGGGGCCGGGGAGGCGACCAGGCGGGGCCGGGCTGCGGCCGGGCTGGCGGAGGGCCGCGGCGCTGGCGCTCGGCGGCCGCGGCGCCGGAGCGCCGGTGACGGCGCTCGAGGCTGGCGAGGTGCTGCGCGACGGACTTCGCGACGTCCGAGTCGGGGGCGATCGCGATGACCTTGGTCCACTCCGCCCGGACGTTCGCCATGTCCGGCGGGGTTCCGGCTCAGGTACATGAAGCCGAGGTCGTAGTGGGCGTCGAGGTTGTTCGGCGTCGATCGCGAGGACCGTCCGCCACTGCTTCTCGGCGTCGTCGCGACGTCGCCCAGGTTGAAGTGCGACGGCGCCGAGCGCGAGGAGCGCGGTCACGTTCTTCGGGTCGATCGCGACGATCTTCTCGAGGAAGCCGCCGGCGGTCGTCGTAGTCGTCGCGCTGGTAGTAGAGGTCGGCGAGGGCCTGAAGCGACGCGACGTCCTTCGGGTTCGGCCTTGATCTTCGTCCATGAGCGTCGCCGACCTGCGCCGGGTCGACGCCGGGCGAGGCGGCCGCCTCCGGGGCGGGCGACCCGTTGATGGGCGGGACGCCGGTGCCGCCGTTGAGGTTGAAGACCGCGATGGCGATCGCGACGACACCGACGACGTGCGCACCGGCGCCGATCAGCAGGCGGCGCGTGGCAGACGGAACAGGCCGGCCGGGGCGGCGGCTCTGGCTCGGCTCGGCGTTGCCTGACGCCGGTCCCGGGAACGCGCGACGCCCGTGTCCGAGCGTCCGCGTCGGCGGCTGGCATGGTCCGCGGTCCGGGGCAGCCGCGATCGCGCGGGGCTCGTCAGAGCGGACCGGTCGATCGTCGGATCGGACAGCAGGGCGAACGCCTCGTCGATGGCGGCGATCTGGAGCCGGGCCCAGGCATCGCAGGTCCGTCGGGGCGCCCTCGAGGAAGTCGACGAGCCCGTCGTGCGCGGTCTCGACGTCCTGCGAGCTGGCCGAGGCGCGGCAGACCGAGGCGGGCCAGCAGGCGGCGCTCGACGCTCGACGCGTCGGTCCGGGTCGTGCGGTCATCGTCGGATCCGGTCAGACCGGCGGCTGGGCGGTGTGGGTGCCGGGCGCCCCGGACCCACCGTAGGTCTGGTCGATGACCTGTCTGATCTCGTGCAGGGACTTGCCTTCGACGCGGCCAGCTGCTTGGTCTTGAGGGTGATCTGGACGCAGATGTCGCAGAACGACGCGTGCTCTTCGAAGAGCGGCCCTGTCGCTCCGGCGCCCGTGCTTGAAGTAGCAGTCGAGGTTGCTGCCGTGGCCCATCGCCTCGCAGCCGCAGTAGCACGGCATCCAGGCGACGATCTGTCGGATGGCAGGGCGAAGGCGTAGGCCTCCTCGGTCCGGGCGTTCGACCCGCACGTAGTCGGGGCGAGCGGCCCAGCGACCGCCTGGCGCCGGACATCGGCGTGTCGGTGCCGTGCATCGTCGGCATCGCCGACACCGACGTCCCGGTCGACGTGCCAGTGGGCGTCGGAGCAGGCGGCGAACGCCGGCCCGCTCAGCAGGAACACGGCGAACAGGGCGACGTCGCCGCCACGGAGCCGCCGGAGCCGCCGCGGTCGGCTCGGCGGGTGGCGCGCGTCCATCTCGACTCTCCTTGGCCTGGCGGACATACGGTCCGCGGGGACGTCGTGTTCGATGGACCTATTGTCGATTTGAGCGAATTCGCGAACCATCCGTCGGGCGGCACGTTTCGGATAGAGACGCGGTCGGCCGCGGTGCGCCGGCGCCGGTACCGGGATATAGGGGGGTGTATTCGAGCGGATCAGGCGCTCGCCGTCGACCGCCCGACTCAGTACGGGGCGTCCGTCGTGGCTGTAGCCGTGGCAGGTCAGCGTGCAGGTCCCCGGCTCGTGCCGGTCGGTCCCACTCGACGGCGCCGACGTTGCGGTGACGTTCGGGGCGAAGTTCACGAGGCCGGCGTCGGTCCCGTCTGCGCGGCGCCGACGTCGGAAGTCGCCCGCGAATGCGTTCGAGTGGATCCGGAAGTGGCACTCGGCGCAGATCGCATCGCCGCGGCCGGCAGCCGCCGTGTCGATGTCCCCGTCGAGGCATCGCCCGGTTGCGGATCCCCGTCAGATGCAGGCCGTGGTACCGGAAGTTCGTGTCGGCCCGGTGCTGCCGCTGCCGTCGCTGAACGGCGCCTCCGCATGACACATGTAGCACAGGGCGAAGTCGTTCGAGCGGTACGGCTCGGTGAACGGCTTGAGGTCGCGATCGCGGTAGTTCTGCATCAGATTCCCGCGGTACGGCGTTGCGTGCGGCGCCAGGTCCGAGCCGGCCGCCGGCGGCGCGGTCGCGTCGAACTTGCGGTAGTCACCGTGGCAGTTCACGCAGCGGATCGTGCTGTCGTGGAGAACGACCACAGCTTGTATGGCGACGTCCCGGCGAGGCTGTTGGCCATCGCCGTGGGTCCCGTTCTTGCCGGCCGCCTCGATCGGGTGGAACGAGTCGTTGGCCGGGTTGAGCTCCACGCCCTTGTCCTGGGCCCACCAGAGGGGTGGAGCCGGATCGTTCGCCGGCAGGATCGTCCACCCGGAGTGGCACTTCAGGCAGAGCTGGTACTCGAGCGTGACCTTGCCGTTCGCCGCCGTCGAGGAGCGTGTAGGTCGGGGCGCGCGTTCGCGCCGCCGTTCGTCACCGAGACGCCAGACACGCGTGTCGAGCCGGCCCGGCGCCGTCCAGCCGCGTGGCCGTCTGTGACGCTCGCGTGCGTCCGTGGCGGTGTGCGGGTTGTGGCAATCGGCGCATTCGCTGTGGCGGTTGCTCACGCCGCCGAACTCGTTATCGCTCGGCCGAGCGTGTGGCCGCTGTCGGGGCCAGCGCGTCGTGCCGGTAGTAGGAGCGGGTCGCCGGGATCGTTCGGCCGGGACGGGCGGGTCCGCGTACTGGGCCTCGACCTTCGTGTCGGCGCCCGGTGCCCACCGTGTCGTGACACCGAAGCAGAGCGTCGACTCCGGCGGTTCGCTGCCACCAGCGAGTACGGAGCCTGCGCCGCGTGTGCGCTGTGGCAGAGCGCGCACTGGTCGGCGGCGATGCCGTACGGGCCGTGCATGCCGGCGTCCGGCCCATCGGCGCCGGCCTGCCGGTGACGCGAGGGCCGGCTCGACGAGCGGTACGTCAGGGCCGGACTCGACCCGGCGGCCGGCCCGACGGCGACCCCGCGGACCTGGACCGGCGACGCCAGGAGCGCCGGCTCGCTCCCATCCGGAGGGTCGCGGTGACGGCGTCGAGGAGGGCGTCCCTCCATCGGTGATTCGGAACTCGTAGTCCGCCAGGTACTGGCGTCGGTCGTCGGGCGGATGCTGAACTCGACCTCGGTGTAGGACGGCGAGGGGAGGTGAAGCGGCGCCATCGGGTTGGACCCATCGAGCGGACTCCCCCGAAGCGCACCGGTCCGGGTCGCTCGCGTCGTGGCTTCGGAGGTCGCCCAAGGGGATCAGCTCGGCGTCGGGACCGAGCGTCGTGCCACCGCCCGGCCGTCCCGTGGCCACCCACTCCGGACCGACGTGGAACGGCGACCTCGGCGCCATGGTCGGGAGGGCTGCGAAGTCGCCAGCTGCGACGGCGGCTCCATCCGAGGGCGAGGTCGGGCCCACTTCGTCCTCGTTCCGCACCTGGAATCGAAGCCGGACCATGTCGAACCGCTCCACGTCGGTCAATGCGACGTCCTCCGCCGTGTAGGCCGGCACGAGGGTCAGCTCGTGGACGCTCCCGAGCGTCACGTGGTCGACCGAACGAGCGGAGCGACGAGGACGGTGACGGATGGCCCGGCGACGACCGAGCCGGAGACATCGAGCGACGTCGAAGGTCGCCGAAGTCGAGCCCACCGTCGTCGGGAAGCGCGACGGTGCGTGGAGGTTGAGGCGCCGGTCGCCGGGGCCGCCGCGGTCAATGCGTCAAGATCCCATCCGACGCGCCGGGTCGCGGCGTCGAACACCCCGGCCCCGGCATCGACCACCGACCAGCCGACCGGGATGCCCACGCTGAGCCGGCTCGCCGGGAGATCGCCTTCCGCGGTCGAGCCGAGGGTGATCCGCAGGGTGGCGCCCGGATCGATCCGCGACCGGCCGTGGCCGACGCGTCGGTCTTGATGTAGGTCTGGGGTGGCGCGACGGGGTGTCGGGCCGGGTGTGGCGGGGTAGGGCTCGGCTCGGGTGACGATCCGGGTGAGGTCGTTGGGTCCGGGTCGGCCTCGGGTCGGGCGCGTCGGAGGCGTCGGGTCGGGGTGGGGTCGGGGGCGTGGGTCGGGTCCGACCGCAGCCGTCGGGGGTCGAGGTCGATCGGGCTCGGCTGTCGGAGCGGGGTTCGGCTCGGGCGCGGCCGTCGGCGTCGGGTCGGGGCCGGCGTCGGCTCGGCGCGGGGACGGACGGGTCGGGTGAGCGCGATGACGTTGGGCACGCTCGGCGTGAAGGCAAGGATCGAGCGACGAGGGTCACGACGACGAACAGGGTCGGGCGCGGCGCGCGGAGGAGCCGTTGCCCGGGCCGACGGGTTCCGATCGTCGACGCTGGTACCATACGGTCGGCTCTGCTGGTCGAGCCGCCGGGTCGGGGCCGTCGTGACGGCCCCGATCGGACGGCTGATGGTCACGGCTGGATGGGGGGTGGCCCCCTGTGGAGGTGACGCAGGGCGCGACGGCGGAGCCGTCCGTCGGGTCATGGCACATCTGACATGTTCCCCGGTTGTCCACCTTGAGCAGGCGGCTGTCGCCGACGCGCTGCCATCCGGGACGGGACACTGGCCGAGTAGGTCGTCCCGCGAGCCGCGACCTGGTCCATGACGGCGTTGGTGCCGTGCGCGACGTGGCACGTCGTGCAGGTCCGGTCGTAGGCCGTCGTGTGGCGGTACGTGTAGATGTTGTCGATGGATGGTGGTCTGAACCCGAGGCCGCCATAGCGTGTGGCACTGGGAGCACCAGGCCGTCATCTGCATGTTGAACCCGGCCGGGTCGTCACGCGCCAGCCGCCGCCGGCGTGTCCGGACGCACGTGTTCGGCCGCCCGTTCGGCGTCGAACGGAGCGTGGTGGTCGTCCCGGGGCGCGTTGTACGGGAGCGTCTTGAGGAAGACCCGCCGACGCCGAGTAGTTCACGGATGATACGTTGAAGGAACCGTCGCTCGAGCCCGAGCACGTGATCCGCATAGAGCAGCCAGGTGGCTTCTTCGCCGGCGTGGGGATCGGAGCCGCGACGCGGTCTGGGACCTGGTCACGGTGTAGTTGCGTCTTGTTCCGGATCGTACGTCGCGTCCTCGACGTTGACGCGGAGGCCGCCCTTGCGGGGCCGGCATCGGGGATGCCTGGAGGATGCGATAGTTGCCATTCCCGTGCGGGTTATGGCAGGCGGTGCACTCCATCTCTCGGTGGCTGAGCGTCGGGCCGGCACCGGCGGTGCCGCGCGCTCCGCCTGCCCCACACGATGTTCTTCGAGGTCAGCCCGTTCCCGCCGTCAGCGATGCGCCGAGAGCGAGATGGGCGGACGTCACGTCGGCGGCGTTCACCGGTACCTTCGGATTGGTGGAGTTGGCGGATCCGGCGGTTACTAGCCGATAGGCAGTGCGGAGCCGATCTCGGCCTCGACGAAGCCGCCGCCCCGAAGGGCGCCGACGGTCGTGCCGGTGTCGCGCGTGATGCCATCGGTCCCGCCCAACGCGTACTGGACACCGGTGTCGACATCGGTCGAAGCGCCGGTCCCGGATGCGCCGTGGCATGAGCGGCAGAAGGTCGTCACGATCGCGTCGGCGCTCGTGAGGAGGTAGCCCGTGGGGCTCTTGGAGGTGTGGATCCGATGGCAACTGGCGCAGCCATCGGCGGAAATGCCGGTCGATCCGTTGTTGTAGTCCATGACGTGGGGGCCGCCGTCTGCCAGAACGGGCAGCGCGGCGAGGAGCAGCCACAGCGCTCCACCGAATCCAATGATGATCAGTCGTCTCACTAGCCTGCCCTCCTTTCTTTCAGGTGCAGGTGCCATGGTTGGCTGCGTTCCCCGAATCGGGGCGTGCTCGTCGGTCGTTCCGCACCTCCTGTTTTGTGCTTGCATCTCGTGACTCCCTGTGGGTGCCATCAGTAGGTCCAGACCTGGATCCGGTTGTTCCGCCAGTCCGCGACATAGACACGTGACCGTCCGTCCACGGCGACCGCGTTCGGCATCCGGAAGGAGCCATCGGCCGAACCCTCCTCGCCAAACCGACCGATGTACTTGGGCTGGCGTTCGCCCGTCGCGAGCGCCTGGTAGACCTGGACGGCCTGCCCGGTGACATCTGCCACGTAGACCCGGGAGGCGTCGTCGATCGCGGCGCCCCGCGGCAGCCCGAGGTCCCCGGCCTTCACACCGCGTTGGACCGCGCCGAGCTCGTTCCCCTCGCCGTCGAACACGACGAGCCGGCCGTTGTTGCTGTCCGCGATGTAGACGTTGCCGGCCGAGTCGACGGTCACGCCGTTCGGGAAGCTGAACTGGCCGTCCTTCCCGAAGGTGCGGATGAACGTGCCGTCAGGCCCGAATTGGTGGACCGCCTGGAACGGTGAGCCGACGTTCGTGACGAACAGGTCACCCTTCGGGTCGAATGCCAGCCCGAGCGGTGACCAGCCCTTCAGGGCGGGACCCGGGTCGAAGATTCGCAGATACGACCCCGCGGCCGAGTAGACGTAGATCGCACCAGCCGGCCGGTCGCTGACGTAGACGTCGCCGCTCACCGGGTTGACCGCGACGTAGACCGGCACGTGGTTGCCGCTGCCGGTCGCCGGTGGCTTGAGCGAGGCGATCTGGTTGCCCGAGCCGTCGAAGGCGATGACCTGTCGATCGCCCTCGGACTGTGTCGCGTAGATCCGGCTGCCGTCCGCGCTGACCGCGACGCCGGTCGGGGCGACGACGTCGTAGATGCTGTAGGAGTAATGCGGGACGGGTTGCACGGTGATGCCGGGCAGTGGCAGCTCGCTGACCGGCTTCCGGAAGATGAGGTACCAGCCAAGGAATGTCAGCAAGGCGACGACTGCGGCGAGGAGCAGGAGGAGGAGTAGCCGCCTGGTCCGACCCTGATCGCCTGGCGCGGCGTCCGGCGCGGGCGCAGGCACGCCGGCTTCGGGCGACGCCTCGCCCGGGGTGCCCGGTGCCGGAAGGATGGATGCCTCGGTCACGTCAGCCACCTCCCGTCGGGCCGTCGGACGGCTGGACCGGAGCGCCGCTCGACGACGCGCCGCCGATCCGCCCCATGCCGGTGTTCGCTGCGAAGTTCTGCGGGTCCTTGGCCAGGACCTTGCCGTAGGCCTCCCTGGCCGCCGCCGGGTCGTTCTCGGTCTCAGCGACGAGCCCGAGGCCGACCAGCGCGTCGACCGCGTAGGCGCTCGTCGTGACGGCCTCGAGAGCTGGTCTTGGCTTCGTCAGTCCGCCCCTCGCAGAAGGCACGCATCCCGGCCGCGTACCCGGCCCCGGCCGTGTCGCCGAGCGATGTGTACGCGGTCTCGAGCTGCGTATACGGTTCGCACCAGCCGATCGGCACGAGGGCGATCGCCTGGCGCGTGGCGGTGATGGCACGTTCCGGCTCGCCGGCCTGGAGGAGGGCGGTCCCGAGCAGGTTGAGGGCGTCGG
Organism: uncultured Chloroflexia bacterium; assembly: GCA_963833285.1. Lineage (GTDB taxonomy): Bacteria > Chloroflexota > Limnocylindria > Limnocylindrales > CSP1-4 > SPCO01. The sequence goes on from CAWHXM010000006.1 coordinate 97,304, forward strand.
CATCGGTGCGCTTGATCTGGACGGCGCTGGCCAGCTCGGTCACCGCTTCCTGCGCGCGGTTCTGTTTGAGCGCGATCACGCCGAGGCCGAAGTGTGCGGACTCGAGCTCGGAATCCACGTTGGCCATCTCGCCATCCTTGGTCGCGTCGACGACCTTCTGGAAGTCGGCTGCGGCGGCATCGAGGCGGTCCATCAAGATCAACGTGCCACCTCGGCCGAGGAGCGCCTGTCGGGCGTCAGGTTGGGCCTTCAGGATCTCGTCGTACTGCGTGACCGCATCGTCGAACCGACCAGTCTTCGCGTATGCGTTCGCGAGGGCGAGTCGAGCCGTGAGCAGGTTCGGGTCCTTGGTGACCGCCTCCTCGGCGACCGAGATGTCGCGATCGACCAGGCTCGGGCCGGGCGAGCGGTACTGGTCGAGGGCATAGAGCACCGCGGTGAGCGGGATGCCGATCACCAGGACCAGGATCGACCCGATGATCAGCCGTTTGGTGGTCCTGTCCGATGGAGCTGTGAGATGTCGTTCGATGTGCACGGGACACCTGTCGTTGAACGCCACGCGGCGCGATCCGAGGGCCGATTACCCCTCATCGCCATCGTGGCGCCCACGACGCGTCCCTTCCCATCCGTCGGGCGGTAGAAATCGGGTACAGGTGCGTCCGGGCCCCGGTGCCACCGGATCTCTATCGTCCGGCCGGGTGGCCTAGGCGCCGCCCTCGCTGTGGTGGATGCCCCGCCGGAGCAGGAAGAGCGCCAGCACGTTGACGAGGATGATCGCGAGGACCACGATCATCGCCTGTCGCCGCGAGTCGCTCTCCTGGAGCTTGGCGTCGGCGAACGCCTGCGCCTCGGCCGCCTTCGTTGGTGGCGACGTCGGTGAAGCCGGCGACGGTCGAGAGCTTCGTGGTGTGGACGGCGGCCCGGCCCTGGATGAGGCTGGTCCGGGCCTCGGACAGCGTGACCTCGGCGTCCGACACGATCATCCCCGACCCGCGGCCGCCTCGGCGATCCGCGCCTCCGCGTTCGTGTAGGCCGTGTTGGCGGCGTCGAGCGCGTTGTGGATCCCCTCGCCCTGCGCGTAGAGGATCGACTCCGGATGGTGGCACGTGTCGCACCGGCGATCCGCGTCGTTGGTGAAGCGGTCCGCGTTGAGGATGCAGCGTGCGGTCGCCCGGGTTGTGGCAGGTGGTGCAGTCGATCTCCGGTGGCGTCGGATGGAAGAAGCGGGTCTCGTCCGGCTTGACGACGTCGTGCGTGCCGTGGCACGTCCAGCACTTCGGGCCGACGTCGAGTCGCGCGTGCTTGCTCTGCTCGTAGAGCGCCTGGGTGGCGGTGTGGCACTTGCCGCAGACGCCGACGACCTCGGTGCTGCCGGGCGGCTTCGCGTCGTGCGAGCCGTGGCACGACGCACAGGTCGGCGCCCGGACGTCCTGGTTGACGAGCAGCGCCTGGCCATGGACGCTGTTCTGGTAGATCTCGTACTGGTTGGTCGGGATGCCGTACGGCTCCATCAGCGTCGCGTCGGCGTGGCACGAGGCGCACAGCTTCGGGACGTTGAGCGGGTAGACCGCGGCGGTCGGGTCGGACGCCTTCTTGACGTCGTGGACACCGTGGCAGTCGGTGCAGATCGCGACCCGCGTGTCCTGCCGTTGGCGAGGCGCTGGCCGTGGACGCTGGTCTGGTACTTCGCCAGCTGGTCGGTCGGCAGCTGGTACTGGCGCATCTCGCTCGACGTCGGAGTGGCAGGTGCCGCACACGCCGACCGTCGCCGCCCGATCCGGCTTGCCGATGAAGCCCGGCCGCCGTCGACATCGCGACGGTGACCTCGTCCGAGGTCGGGTCGCCACCGTGGCAATCCGCGCAGCCGATCCCGTTCTGGCCGTGGACGCTGGCGCTCCACTGCGTCGTGATGTCGTGCTGCTTGTTGTCGATCGCGGTGTGGCAGGCGAAGCAGGTGCCCTGGGGAGCGCAGGGCGGGGCTCGCGGCCCGGGACGCCGGAACGGCCGACCGGGCCGGCGAACGGTCGACGCCGGACGGAGCCGCCGACGGCGACGACGACGGATCGGCGGCGGCGACCGCCTGGACGAGCGTCGAGCCCGAGCAGCCCGAGCGCGCCGGCGAGCAGCACCGGACGGACGAGCCGGACGGCCCCTGGGCGATGCGCGGCAGAGCGATCATCGATCGGTCGAAGCTCCTAGCTGTAGTACCCCCACACGGACAGGCCGACGATCGCCACCGCCGACGACCGCGCCCATGAACAGCACGAGCGGCCGCTTGCGCGCGCGGACCTCCGGGTTCCGGTCGAGGAAGGGGAGCAGGCCGAGCGCGGCGATGCCGACGATCGGCGCGAGGATCCCGATGTCGCGCGGGACGATCTTGAGGAGCTGGTAGGCCGCCAGGAAGTACCACTCGGGCTTGACATGGGCCGGCGTCTGGAGCGGGTTGGCCTTCTCCTCGAGGCCGGCCGGCAGGACCGACGCGAGGACGACCAGCAGGGCCAGCATCGCCGCCCAGGCGATGACCTCGTCGAGGACGTAGTTCGGGAAGAACGGCTTGAGTCGCTCCGTCTGACCGTCGCTCGAGCGCGGCGGACCGTCCCCGGCCGGGGTGTCGGGCGCTTCGGACTCGCGAGGCCGAGTCTGGTGGACGATCGTGAGGTGGGCGACCAGGAAGGTCCCAGCAGCAGCGGCAGGACGAGGACGTGCATCCCGAAGAACCGGCCCGAGGGTCGCCTCGGTCACGTCGGCGCCGCCGCGCAGGAGCTCGAGGAGCGCTCGCCCCGATGACCGGGATCGCCACCGGCGATCTCGGTGCCGACCGACGGTCGCCCAGAATGCCCGCTGATCCCAGGGCAGCAGGTAGCCGGTGAACCCGAACCCGATCGTCACCGCCAGCAGGCCGATGCCCATGAGCCAGGTGAGCTCGCGCGGGTACTTGTAGGCACCCTGCACGAAGATCCGGATCGACGTGCAGGACGAGGCAGATGATCATCAGGTTGGCGGCCCAGTGATGGACGCTCCGGATGAGCCAGCCGAACTCGACGACGCTGGTGATGTACTTCACGCTGTCGAACGCGGTGTCGGGCGTCGGCTTGTAGTAGATGGTGAGCAGCGTGCCCGTCACCACCTGGACGGTGAACAGGAACAGCGTGATGCCGCCGAGGTAGTACGTCCGCGCCTCGATCGGGATCCGGACATGGACGAGCGCCGCGAACAGCTCGCGCGCCTTGAGTCGCTCCTCGAGCCAGTCCGAGAGCCGGCTGCCGCGCGTGATGGGATCTCCGGGCGTGGCCATCGCTAACTGCTCACGAGGAAGATCTGGTCCTTCTCGACCGCGACGCCGACCGGGGCGAGCGGCTGCGGCGGCGGCCCGGACGTGACGCTCCCGTTGGCCGGGCTGAAATGCCCGTCGTGGCACGGGCAGACGATCGCGCTTCGAGGTCGAGTCGTACGCGACGATGCAGCCGAGGTGCGTACAGACCGCGGAGTACGCTTTCACGCCCGCCCTCGGTGTTGACGACGATGACCGGCTTGCTGCCCATCGCGACGACCTTGCCGCTCCCGACCGGGAGGTCCGCGGTCGTCGCGGCGAGGACGCGTCCACCAGCGTCGGCGCCCGATCGACTTGGGCGGGATGAGGAAGCCCGACGATCGGGGTGACGACCATCGCCGCTGTCGAGACGAGCGAGAAACCCAGCAGCATCCTGATGAACCGGCGGCGGCCGATCGGTCGATCCACGGGATCGACGGTCGTCGGCTCCATCCGTCCTCCTCCGGTCCGGGCCAGGGGCCGCGCCGTCCCGTTCGACCCTGCGTGGACCTCAGCGATGGGGCAGCATGCCGCCATCCCCGTCGGCAAGGTATGTGTCGGCCGGTAGGTTTTGGATACAGCGCCGCGGCCAGGAGTCACACGACCCAGCGGCCCGCTCGAGCATCGCGACCGATCGCGGAAGTGGCGATCTCAGGGCCGGGTGACAAGACCGCGTGAAGCGATGGGAACCGGGGCGTGCCGCGCGCATCGACGCGACGGCGCCTGGTGGATCGCGGCGACGATCGCGTCAGGCAAGGCCGAGATCTCGTCACGGCGATAGGCGAAGGTCGGCCCCGTGCCGATCCCGATATCGATGACCAGGGCGTCGGGCACGAGCTCGAGGATCTTGACCGCGCGGTCGGGGTCGCCGCGTTCGTAGATGATCACCTCGGGTGAGCGCCTCGAGAGCACGCTCCACGGACCCGGCGTCATCGGTCTGGACGCGACGACGTCGAGCCCCGGTTCCGCCGACGAGCAAGCCGACCAGCCCTTCGCCCAGCAGCGGATGGGCGTACAGGATGAGGACCGAGATGGGTCGGTCGTCCTGCATGCTGCACGTCCTCGTCGATGGTGCGTGGCTCCTCCGAGGCCGCAATCGTAGGCAGGACCGGGCACGGCTTCCATCCCCGGTCCGGCACAATCGTCGCCCGCAGGCATCTACCGTGCGGCACAGTGACGGGCCGCTGTCAGGCGCGAGGGTCAGTTCCACTCGGTCGGGCGGTGGCCCAGACCCTGGCGGACGACGTAGGCGGCGGCCTGGATCCGGTTCTCCAGCTGGAGCTTCTCGAGGGCGTTGTGGACGTGGTTCTTGACGGTCCCCTCGGTGATCGACAGGTGTCGTGCCGATCTCCTTGTTGCTGAGCCCCTCCGACGACGAGCTGCAGGATCTCGATCTCGCGCCGGGTGAGGGCGGGTCCGCTGGGCTCCGGGGTCGGTGCGGACCGGATCGACGGCGTCGGTCGCGGAACTCGCGCCAGGAGCCGGCCGGCGATGGCCGGCGACAGCGGCGTCTCGTCCCGCATGACCGACCGGATCATGTCGTACAGCTGCTCGGGACGGAGGTCCTTGAGGAGGTACCCGTCGGCGCCGTTGCGGATCGCATCGAACAGGAAGTCCTCCGAATCCGACACGGTGAGCATCAGGACCTTGATCTGCGGCATCTGGTCGCGGATGAGCCGGACCGCCTCGACGCCGTTCATGACCGGCATCTCGACGTCCATGACGACGAGGTCCGGGGTGCAGCGCGTGCGCCTGCTCGACGCCATCGAGGCCGTTCTCGGCCTCGCCGACCACGATCATGTCCGGCTGTTCGCCGATCAGGGTCGCGATCGCCCGCCGGAACAGCGGCTGGTCATCGACCAACAGGATTCGGATGGGACTGTCGCTCTGCACGCGCGCACCTCGATCGGGAGGCGTTGGGTCGACCGGGACGCTGCGGCATCATCGCGACGACGCGCGTCCCACGACCCGGAGCCGAGTCGACGGTCAGAGCGTACCGCCGACGAGCTCCATCCGCTCGCGCATCGTGTGCAGGCCGAACCCGTCGCGTGCCGAGCAGCGTCTCGGCGACGTCGAAGCCGCGACCGTCGTCCTCGATGACGATCGTGACGCCGTCAGGTCCGTCCGCGACCCGGACGGTCGACGCTCGCTGGCCGACCCGTGCTTGCGGACGTTGGTCAGGGCCTCCTGGATGACCCGGATGACCTGGATCTCGGACGCGGGCGGGAGCGCGCAGCTCGCCGTCGAGCGATCGTCTCGAGCGCGACCTGGATCCCGGACTGGCGGCTGTACTTCTCGAGGTAGGCCGCCAGGCTCTCGAGGAAGCCGCGTCGACCGCGGCTCGCTTCGCGCAGGCCGAGGATCGCCTCGCGGACGTCGCGGTAGGCCTCCTCGGTGAGCGTCGCGAGCTCCGTCGAGCTCGGCGACGACGGCCGGCGCCGCCAGCGAGCTCGCGGCGCGCACCCGAGCGCCACGATCCGCAGGTGCGTGACGCCGAGGACCTGGGCGAGGCTGTCGTGCATCTCGCGGGCGATCCGCTCGCGCTCGGCGAGGATCGCGCCCTGGCGCTCGCTCTCGCGCATGCGCGCGCTGGTGATCGCGATCGACGCGAGATCGGATAGCGTGACGAGGAAACGCCGGTCCCGCTCGGTGAACGGTGTGTCCCGGCGACGCCCGAGCCAGAGGTCTCCGAGATTGCCGTCGGGGCTGCGGATCGCCGCCTCGACCGTCGGTCCGATATCAGCCGCGAACCGGACCCTGCACGACGGTGTGCGCTCGTGCGGCGCGACGAACCGATCCGTGGACCCGGCTACGCAGATCGTCCCGTCGGTGAACAGCGGCATCCCCGAGGCAGACTCGTCGAGCTGGATCGCCCGGGAGCTCGATTCCGTCAGGCACATCGTGGCCTCGTCGGCCCCGAGCAGCTCGCGTGCCTGGCGGACGATGTTGGCCAGGATGTCGGCGAGGTCCTCCTGGTTGGAGATCTGGAGCAGGACGGAGTACAGCCCATGCCCCTCGCGCTGGCGACGCTGAGGTCTACCACGAACTGGCCGATCTGGATGGAGGCCGCGAGCTGGTGGCCGATGTTGTTGAGGGTGGCGGTCGCGAGCAGGTCGGGTTCGGTGACGCCTTCGGGCAGGTGCAGCTGGAGTCGCCCGACGACCGATGTCCCGGTCGAGAGCGGGATGTCGATGAGATGCGGCACGAGCGACCCATCCTGCGAGTGTGGCGAGACGTGCGCCTCGGCGACCCGATGGCGTTCGAAGCCACCCTCGCCGGCGGGTGTGCCGTCGGACGGGAAGACCTGGATGACGGCCTCGGTCGCCCCGCTCGAATTCGAGGACGCTCTCGAGCGCCGCGTCGATGATGACGTCGATGCCCAGCTCGCCCTGGACGGCGGTCGATACGGCATTGACGGCCGTCAGCTCGCGGTTCTGCCGGACGAGCTGCCGTTGCGTCGCTTCGATCGCCCCGAACATGACGAACGCGAAGGCCACGACCCCGCAGATCGTCGCCGCGGCGAGCGCGAGGTGGCCCACGTTGTTCGCGCCGTCGCCCTCCACGAAGGCGAGGCGGAACGCTTCCAGGGTGAGGATGAAGCCGATCGGGAGGACCACCCCGAGCCACCGCAGCCGATGGACCTGATCCGTCACGAGGGGGCGCCGCTCGAGCTGTCGCTGCTGCAACCGGAACCTCCGGGTCGTGGGTCGCCCGCCGGAGGGTGACCGCTCGACCCATGGTGCGACTCCCGGACGGGCCTCGGGCAGGGGTGCTCCGGCCCCTCCGCACGGGCCATCGGTCACGCCCGGACGGGACGCTCCTGGGGGCGGTTGACGACCTCGGGCCCCGCACCCACGCTTACGCACATGACTCGACGGCCAATCATCGGCGTCGGTGCCGCCGCTGTCGTCGTCGCGATCGCGCTCGTCTTCGCCCTCGGCTCGGCGCCGACCACCCCGCCGCCCGTGTCGTCGGCCGCCGCCGCCGGCAGCCCTTCCGCGCCGCCGGACGTCGCCTCTCCCGCGCCAACGATCCGGCCGGTCCCCGGCCACGAGGTCTTCGGCTTCGTGCCGTACTGGGAGATGAACGACGGCATCGCCGCAGCATCTCGCCAGGACGCCGCTGACCACGCTGGCCCTGTTCTCGGTCACGCACACCAAGGACGGGGCGATCGACACGAAGCAGACCGGCTACAAGCGGATCACCGGGTCGATCGGGAAGCAGCTCATCGGCGAGGCGCACGACCGCGGGACGGCCGTCCAGCTCGTCTACAGCAGCCTCGGGAGCGCGCGCAACAAGGCGCTGTTCGGCTCGCTCAGCCTCCAGGACAAGACGATCGCGGCGCTCGTCGCGCTGGCGGGCAAGATCGGGGTGGACGGCATCGACGTCGACGTCGAACAGCTCGGCGACGACCTCGTGCCGGCGTATGGCGCATTCGTCGGGCGGCTTCGCGACGCGCTCCGCGCGGCAATCCCCGCCGGCCAGGTCTCCGTGGCGACGACCGCCGGCCTGACCGGCGCCGCCATGGCGCAGGTCGCGGCGGCGGCCGGCGCCGATCGGATCTTCCTGATGGGCTACGACTACCACTACGCCGGCTCGGACGTCGGCGCGTCCGCGCCGATGGATCGCCGCGACGGCGAGGTGGCGGATCTGCCCTGGTCGCTCGACCTGTACGCCTCGCTCGGCGTCCCGGTCGAGCGTACGATCCTCGGCCTGCCGCTGTACGGGATGCGCTGGCGGGTGGCCGGGCCGGAGATCGGCGCGCCGAGGCTCGGCGACGGCGCCATCTGGGTGCCGGCCGACAACCCGAAGTTCCTCGCGAACCCACCGGCTCCGCCGGCGCTCGATCCCATCGAGATCGTGGAGTTCTACTCTGTTGCGCCCACGGTCAGCCCCGTGCCGGGCGATTCGCGGGCGACCGCCGGCTGGCAGGCGATCTACGTCGATTCGCCGCGGACGCTGGCGCCCAAGCTGGGCCTCGCGGACGACCGCGGCCTGGCCGGCGCAGGGTTCTGGGCGATCGGCTACGAGCGCGGCCTGCCCGACTACACGGCACTCATCGCGCGGTTCAAGGCGGGCAAGCTGGAGCAGCGCTAGACCATGCTCAGGATCTGACCCGCCAGAGCGCTGAACGCCACGACCGCGATCGGCGGCACGCGACCGGTCAGCAGCATCGCGAGGCCCGCGGCCGCCACGACGACATCGACCGGGGCCTCGATCGCGCCCGTCCAGATCGGCGTATACAGCGCAGCGAGGAGGATGCCGACGACCGCCGCGTTGGTCCCCGACAGTGCCCGCCGGAAGCCGACCGAGCCACGCAGCCAGTCCCAGAACGGGAGGGCGCCGAAGATCAGCAGGAACGACGGCAGGAAGATCGCGATGGTGGCGATCGCCGCGCCCAGGACGCCGTTCGGTGGCGGGGTCGCCACGGCGCCGAGGTACGCGGCGAACGTGAACAGCGGGCCCGGGACGGCCTGGGCCGCGCCGTAGCCGGCCAGGAACCGGTCGTCGCCGACCCAGCCCGGATCCACCACGGTGGTGTGCAGCAGCGGCAGCACGACGTGGCCGCCGCCGAACACGAGCGAGCCCGACCGGTAGAACGCCTCGAACAGGGCGACCGCCTGACCGTCGGCGGAGCGCAGCAGCGGCAGGCCCAGCAGCAGGATGGCGAACAGGGCCAGGCAGACGACCCCGACGCGGCGCGAGATCGGACTCGGCTCCGGGTCGGTCGGGACCGCCGCCGGCGGCGCGCAGCAGCAGCCGGCCGACGAGCGCGCCGCCGGCGATGATCGCGACCTGCGAGAACGGCGTGGTCCACAGCAGCGCGACCGCGGCGGCCGCCACGGCCACGGCGCGTCTCGGCCAGTCGGGCGTGAGCGTCCCCGCCATCGTCCAGACCGCCTGCGCGACGACGGCCACGGCGGCCAGCTTGAGGCCGTGGACCCAGCCCGCGGTCGACAGATCGACCGAGGTCGCCACCAGCCCGAGCGCCGTCAGCGCCAGCGCGGACGGCAGGGTGAACCCGAGCCAGGCGACGATCCCCCCGGGCATCCCCGCCCGGCGCGTCCCGATGGCGATCCCGAGCTGGCTGCTCGCGGGGCCAGGGAGGAACTGGCACAGCGCCACGAGATCGCCGAACGATCGTGGGTCGAGCCAGCCGCGCCGCTCGACGTACTCGCGGCGGAAATAGCCGAGATGGGCGACGGGTCCGCCGAACGACGTCAGGCCGAGCCCGAGCGATGCGGCGAAGACCTCGCGGAGCGAGCCCCGCCGCTGGACGGAACGGCTCAGGTGGTGGCCGCCGTGCCGACCTCGACCGGCTCGTCCGGGTCGCCTTCGATGGTCACCCACGGGACCCAGTCGAGGAAATGTGGCATCGGGCGCAGACCCTTCACCTGGACCAGTCTACGAGGTCGGTGCCAGCACGACGACCCGGGGGTCGGTGTCGGACGCGCTGAACGCCACGAGGCGCGCCGCCTCGTCCTCCACGGCAGTAACGCTCGAACCCAGGCATCGACTCGAACGGCGCGACCGTGAGCGTCGCGCGGCCGCCGTCCGAAACGATCCGCCACTCGCCGGCCAACATGCCGTCGAGCAGGAACGTGCCCCTCTTCGCGCCGTCGCCGGGCGGGAGCGGGATGCGCCTGCCGGGCGGGATGATCCGCGAACGGTCGGCATGCCCCAGGAGGACGTTGTCGTACTCGGGCAGGAAGCGGGGCGGTGCCGGCACGTCCGGGCCGGGCCGCGGCGCGTCGGCGACGTCGAACAGCTCGCGATTGCGTGCATCGCGGAATGTGAGCAGCCTCGGTCGGAGGCGCTCGACGACCCCGCGCAGTCGCGTCAGCCCCGACCACGATTGGACGTCCATGACCGTGGCCGGCCCGAAGGCCGCGAGGTAGCGCAGGACGAGCTCGTCGATCGAGGGCCGATCGTCGACCGGGCGACCGAGCCACGACTCCATGGTCGTCCAGGCGGGTGGTCCGGTCTCGCCCCACGCGCCGCGCGGTGGGACCTGGACGACCGGGACGAGGTACGTGACGGCATAGACGAGGGAGTCAGGCGGCCGGTCGGGCCAGCGTTCGGTCAGGCGGCGGCCGAGGGCGGTCCTGGTCCACGGCCGCTCCTCGAGGAGGCCGCGCCCGAGCGCGAGCAGCTCCGCGACGTCGACGCCGGCCAGGTCACGGGCGAACGGGCTGGTGCGGAATCCGCGTTCCAGCGCCGGATGCACCAGTGGACGGATCGTCACCGCGTCGTCCGCCGACACGAGGTGGATGGTCGAGCGCATCAGCGAGGTCCGGACCAGGCGACGTTGGACCAGGTCGCGGGCCAGCTCGACGGCATCGAACGCGACCAGCCGTGACCACAGGCCGACGTATGGCGCGAGCGGAGCCTGGGCCTGCAGCCCGACCATGGCCTCGACGGCGGCCGTGGCGCCCATCGGCGACCGATCGAGCAGCATCTGGCGGGCGAGCAGGGCACGGTTCAGGGCGCGTGACGACAGCACCTGAAAGACCATTGGGGCTCAGCGGTGACCGTTCGCCATGAGGACCGCATCGGGGCGTCCACGCAGGCGCCCCATGGCCACGATCCCAACCGCGGGTCCCAGCGCCAGGAGGGCGAAGGCGACCTGCCAGCCGATGCCGTCGCTCGGAGCGAGCGCACCGACGAGGACGATCGTGACGCCCGTCAGGATGAACCCGAGCGCGGTCTGGATGGCGAGCGCCGAGCCGGCTGTGCCCGGCGGGGCCAGCTCGGAGACCGCCGTCGAGAATTGTGCCGAGTCGGCGACGACCGTCACGCCCCAGACCAAACCCAGCACGAGCGTCAGCCACGGCGCCGCGCCGAACAGGAACCCGATCGCCAGCGCGCTCGCGCCGCTGCACGCCATCGCCGCCATCGTCACGGTCGTCCGACCGAGCCGATCGGCGACCAGGCCGGCGGCGACGCAGCCAAGCCCGCCCGACGCGACGACGATGAAGGCACCGAGGCTGGCGACGGACGCGTCCCTGAGCCCACCGGCCGCAAAGCTCGCCGCGATGAACAGGGGGACCCATGTCCACATCGCGTAGAGCTCCCACATGTGCCCGAGATAGCCGAGGTTCGCGAGCCGCACGGAGCCCTGGCCGAATGCGCGCGCCGCGGTGGCGAGGCTGAAGCGCGGCGCCTTGACATCGTTGGGTCCTTCGCGAACCCCCACCAGGGCGACGAGGCCGCCCGCCACGGCGGCCAGGCTCGCGGCGCCGACCACAGCGCGCCATTCCGCGCCACCCATTGCGCCGAGCGCCCGGAACAGGAACGGGAGGGCGGATCCGATCGTCAACGCACCCACCAGCCCGCCGACCGCGACGCCGCGCTCGCGCCTGAACCAACCGGCGACGACCTTGATGGCGACCGGGTAGACGCAAGCCAGCGCCGCCCCCGTCGCCAGGCGGAACGGGATCGCGCTCCATGTGTCCGATGCGACGGCGGCGAAGCCGAGGTTGGCGACGGCAGCGGCGAACGCGCCCGCCGCCATGAGGTAGCGGCCCGGGATCACGTCCGCCGCGCCGCTGGCTGCGAGCGCGAGGGCACCCACCGCGAACCCCAGCTGCACCGCGATCGTCAGGAACGGCAGGTCGAGCCGGCCCAGGTGCCAGTCGGCCTGCAGGAGCGGTCCCACCGCCGACGCGCTGAACCACGGCGCAAAGGCGAGCAGCAACGCCGTCGAGAGGAGCCCGAGGAGCCGCCATCGACCCGGCGGGTCGACGCTCACGACTCCGATCGTCGGCGACCCAGCTCCCACGACCGCATGGTTCCAGCCCGCGAGCCGTGCGTCAATCGATGGGTTTGCGAACTCTCGCTGTGGGACGGGTCAGGACGCCGCGCGAAGCGTCAACCCCGCGGTGCCGGAGGTCAGGGTGAGGATGTCCGCCTCGATGGCGTAGCCGACCTTGCCGGCGAGCACGTCGGTGACCGCCTGCTCCAGCGCCGTCGCGGCCGGCGCGCAGGCCCGCTTCGTCAACGCCAGCGGCCCGATCGTCAGCGTCGTGGCGGTCACCTCGACCGTCGCGTGGCCGCTGTTGCAACCGGCCTGGACCTGCATCTGGCCGTCGGCGATGGTCACCGACGCGGTCGCGTCTGCCGGGACGCTCGACACGGCGTCGCCGCTCACGATGCCATCGACGACCCAGCGGGTCCCTTCGAGCGGCCGGTCCGGGTCGGCGACCTCACGATCGGTGAGGGTCATCGACACGTCGCCGTTCCTGAGCGTCAGGGTGTCACCCTCGAGAAGGACCGTCGCCCCGGCCACGAACCCGCTCAGCCAGGTGTCCTGCGCCATGAGCGGCGCCGCGCAGCCCATGTCGGTCATCGCCAGCTGCCCGGTCGTCAGCCGGCGATCGATGATCGTGTACCCACCGCCGATGTGGTTGCACCCGGCGCCGATCCCGAGCTGGCCGTCCTTGAACGTGAGGCGGACGGTCGAGCCCGCGACGAGCTCGCGGCCCTGGACCGTCGTCGACAGGAATGTGCGCCCATCGAGGGTCGCAGCGGCCGGCGATGGCGATCCGGAGCCGGTGGAGCCCGCGGTGGAGCACGCGGCAACGACCATCGTGGCCGTCAGCAGCATGGCAATGGCGATCCTCACTGGCGCGGGACGCCGCTCGAGCGCGGATGGTTCCCCGGGCTCGCTCGTTCCGCGCCGATCAGCCGATGCTCCGGACGTCCAGCACCCGGCCCCAGTGGAGGAATCGGACGGCGATGAGGACGCCGAAGGCCGCGATGACCAGGATGGCCGATGCGGCGATCGATGCGTCGAGGTCGCCACCCTGGAACTCGGAGTAGACGACGAGCGGCAGCGTCTGCGTCCGGCCTTCGACGTTCCCAGCGAACATGATCGTCGCCCCGAATTCGCCGAGCGCCCGCGCCCAGCTCATGACGAGCCCGGCCGCCAGCGCCGCACCCGCGAGCGGCACCGTGATCGAGCGGAAGAGCTGGCGCTCCGAGGCACCGTCCACCCGCGCCGCGTCCTCGAGGTCGCGATCGACGCCGGCGATGCCCGTTCGGGCCGAGCGGACGAAGAATGGCGCCGAGACGAACGTCTGGGCGAGGATGACGGCGACGACGGTGAACGGGACCGAGATTCCGAGCACCTCGAACGGTGCCGACAGCAGGCCGCGCCGCCCGAACACGAGCAGCAGCGCGAGCCCGGCGACCGATGGGGGCAATACGATCGGCAGGTCCACGATCGCCTCCAGCCAGCCCTTGCCACGGAATCGGCGCCGGGCGAGGACGATCGCGAGCGGCAGCCCCAGGACCACGGTGATGACCAGGCTGATCGCGGTCGTGACCAGGCTCAGCCACAGGGCCGTGAGGACGGCCGGCGACGCGATCGCGACGCGAAGCGACCCATCGAGGATCGCACGCACGACGAGGGCCAGGACGGGCAGTCCGAGGAAGAGCGCGAAGAGGGCGGCGAGCGCCACGATGGAGCGCTCGCCCCAATGACCCGACCGCGCCGCGGCCGGCCGCGTTCCGCCGGTCGCGGTCCCAGTAGTCCCGGTCGGACCCCCCGAGATGGATTCGATCACGATGCCGGTGACAGGAACCCGAGATCGGCCAGGATCGCCTGGCCGCCCGGTCCGGCGAACCAGTCCAGGAATGCGTTGGCCGCAGCGGCGTTCCTGGTCGCCTTCACGACAACGCCGTCGTAGCTTGCCGGCACGTTCGCTGCGTCGGGGACGTCGATGGTCTTGACCTTGGTCGACGCCTTCGCGTCGGTCACGTAGACGATGCCGGCATCGCCCTCACCCAGCTCGATCTTGGCGATGAGCGCCTTGACGTTGTCTTCGCGCGAGGCGATGTTCGCCGCGTAGGCCGCGGCGAAGTCGGAGGGGTAGCCAGGCTGCCTGGCAAGGTTCCCGAGCAGCTGGGTCGCGTACTTGGTGATCGGCACGCTGTCACCGGCGGCGATGACCTTGACGCCCGGCTTCGCCATGTCCTTCGGCGTGGTGACACCGCCCGGGTTGCTCGCGGGAACGACGACCGTCAGCTTGTTGCCCGCGAATGGGACGGCGGCTCCGTCCGCCAGGCCCTTGTCGATGAGCTTCTTCGGGTTCGTCGTGTCGGCCGACAGGAAGACATCGGCCGGCGCGCCCTGTTCGATCTGGGTCTCCAGGGCCGCCGACGAATCGGTCGAGATCGTCAGCTTCGTGCCGGGGTTCGCGGTCTCGTACGCAGCCTTGGCCTTGTCGAGCGCGCCCTTCAGGGAGGCGGCACCGTAGATCGTCAGCTCGCCGGCAGCGGCGGTCGACGGCGCCGCGGACGCCGGGACCGACGCGGCCGACGTCGGAACCGCCGATGCGCCGGTGCTCGCGGTGGGGGATGCCCCGCTGCTCGAACAGGCGCCGAAGACGAGCACCAGGATCGACACGACCGCGGCGACGCGGAGCCTCATGCTCGCGACTCCCTGGTTGACGGGATCTCGACGATGACGTTCGTCGCCTTGACGACGCAGACCGCCTCATCGCCGACCTTCAGGTCGAGCTCCTTGACGGCCTCCGCCGTCATGAGGCTCACCAGTCGATGCGGCCCGGCGATGACCTCGACCACGGCGGCGACCCGGTCGCTCTCGATCCTCGTGACGATGCCCGGGAACCGGTTGCGCGCCGACTGGGCGACGATGGGTCGGTCGGTCGCGGCCTTGCGGCGTTCGTCGAGGAGGCGGCTGATCTCACCGACGTCGACCAGGCGCTGGCCTGCGTCGGACCGCTCCATCCGAAGCCGCCCGTCGGTCTCCCAGCGGCGCAGCGTCTCGACCGAGACGCCGAGCATCTCGGCCGCCTGACCGACCCGGAGGCGCGTGCTCGACTGCGGGGAGTTGCGCGGCATACCGCGGAGTATCGTATGGGAGCGGCTGTCGTGTCTAGAGATTCATGCGAATGTGCCCAGGAACTGGCTCCGGCCCCCAATCGACCGGACAACGTGAAGCGGCGAGGGCCCCGAGAGCCCTCGCCGTCCGTTGTTGGTGTCCCGGGTTCGAGCCCGGATCGTGGATCCCTAGGCGATCGAGGTTGCCGGGCGGAGCACCGGAGCCTTGACCCGCTCGGTCTCGGCCCGAGCCACCCAGACCAGGCCGAGGCCGGTGAGAATGAACAGGAAGCCGACGCCGCCCAGGATGGCGGCCATGCCCAGGCCGAGCTGGAGTGCGGAGGCGGTCACGCTGCCCACGCCGAGCTCGGCGATCAGCGCGTGCGCCGTGCCGGTCCAGACCTGGTCGCGGGCCACTGCCTCGATCGGGTTGGCCCGATTGAAACCGGTCCAGTAGCGGCCGTCGGTCGAGAAGTCGTACGTGCCCGCGGTGTAGACCTTGCCGTCGACCGTGACGTCCTTGGCGAGGACGACCGTGGTCGTGCCGTGCAGGGTGTGGTAGGCGATCGTCGCCATCTGGTACATGTACTCACTGGCGGTGTTGACCAGCGGGTCGTTCGGGTTTAGCTCCGACTTGTCGACCGAGTAGCCCCAGTCGACGACCAGCAGGCCCATGATCGCGTCGGCGCCCTTGGTCTCGCCGCGGTCGACCAGCTGTCCGGATTCGTTGTAGCTGAGCTTGACGTTCTGCGCGGCGCTGAACGCCTGGAGCGCGTGGGCTCCCTGGTTCGTCTTGTAGACGGCAAACCCACCACCCGCCATGAACGCGAGCCCAGTGACTGCCAGTACAACCCCGAGGACCTTCATTCGACTGTTCACGATTCCCATCCTTTGTTTGGCTTCTGCCATTCGTTCTATGTGGACAGCGTGGGCGTCGACGTTGGATCCGGCTAAGGGCCAGGCGACCCCTGTGCAGGGCGTTTGCCTCTCCACAGGGGGCCGTGTGGCAGGGTGACTGAAGAGTTCCACCGGGGACTCGTGGGTGTCGTGGGTTGGCCCGACTGCTAGGCTGTCGTGGCTGGCCTGCCCATCCTGGCTCCGTCGATCGGCCTGGGTTTGGCGCGGCTTGACTCGTCGCCTGCTGCCATCAAGGAGCGTGCTTCGCGATGGACTCCGCCAACGTTTCTCGGTCCACGGCTGTTCGGCGTGCGCGCTCGTCACTCCTCGTCGGCCTCCTGTTGGTCGTTGCGTCGCTCGTGGTCGCGCCGATCGCGTCGGCAGACCCGGCAACCGGGCCAGGAGCGGTCAGTCGGGGCACCGCCGGGGCGCTCGCTGTCGGCGTGATCCCCGACGGTACCTGCGCGGCGCGGGTGACCGCGGTTGGCGGAGGCGGAGCGTCCTCGCCAGTGGCAGCCGGCTTCGGCGGTACTGGCGGCGCTGGCGCCAGCATCACCGCGACGTTCGACGTGCTTCCCGGACAGTCGTTCCAGGGGAGCGTCGGCGGAGGCGGTACGAACCCGAACGGCGGAAGTGGCAACGGGGCGGTCGGGACCGGCGGTGCCGGCGGCACCATCGTCAATCAACACCGGGGTGGTGGCGGCGGCGGTCGCACGACGATCGACCTGGGCGGCTCGACGGCGGTCGTGGCCGGCGGCGGCGGCGGCGGCGGTGCCGCCCATCAAACGGCTCCGGCTGGACTCGGTGGAGGGGGCGGGTTCACCGGGATCGCCGCAGGCACGGTCGCACCAGGCTCGGATGGCCAGATCGGCGTCGACGTCGGCGCCACCGCGAATGGGGGCACCGGTGGTCAAACCGCTGCCGGAGGTGCCGGCGGGACCAACACCGCGAACGCGGTCGCCAACGGGGCCACCGGCGGGGGGATCGGTGCCGGACAGGGCGGGAACGGCGGCCCCGATGCCAATTATGACAGTGGCGGCGGCGGAGGCGGCGGCTACACCGGCGGCGGCGGCGGTGCATCGACGATCGACCAGAACGTGAGCGGCGGCGGCGGAGGCGGTGGCTCGAGCCGAGTCAGCGCCACGTCACCCACCTCCGCCGGCGCGGCACCGACGTCCGTGTCGGGTGCGTCTGGGCCGGCGTCTCCAGCTGGCGGCGGCCCGGGCGCAAGCGGCTCGATCGCCATCGACTGGCTCCCATGCCTCTACGGCCTGTCGGTCAACAAGTCCGTCTCAGCGTCCAGCGTCAACGCGGGCGAGGCCGTGACCTGGACGGTCACCATCACGAATGACGGTCCCGACCCGATGACCAAGGGCGACACGGTCGATCTCACCGACCTGCTCCCGGTCGGGCCAAACGGGGCTCCGGCGCCCGCGTTCGAGGTCCTGTCGTTCGCTGTGTCCGGTGGCTCCAACGCCGAGATGGCTCGCGGCCCGGTCACCTGCTCCGGCGTCTCCGTCGGCTCGTCGATGCCGGCGACCACCACGTGCTCCCGTGCCTACAGCGCACCGGGTGCTCCGGAGGCCCCGTCGGGCGGCCTTCGCGGGCTCGACCCGGGCGAAACGATCACGATCACCTACGAACAGATCATCGCCAATACGGCACCGTGCGCCACGATCACCAACACGGCCAGCGTGCACGATCGTGCGACCCAGTCGGGCACGACCGACCGCGTGGGTGTCATCGCCACGCATTCGGACAGCGCGTCGCTGACGATCGCGTGCTACGACCTGGCCATCACGAAGGTGGCCAGTCCAACGCCGGTGCGCGCCGGCGCCACGATCACATGGACGGTGACGATCGTGAACAACGGTCCGGCCGACATGGAGGGCCCGACCGCGACCGGACCGAATCCCCTGGTCGTCACCGACGTCTTCCCGTCCGCCGAGGTCGGGCTGCCGAGTCTCGTGTCGGCGGCCGGGCCGGCCGGGTCGTGCAACCTGTCCGCCAGTACAGTCACCTGCGCCTCGGGGCTGCCGGATGGCGGCCATGAGGTCCTGACCTTCACGCAGAGCGTGGACAGCGGCGCGACGGGCGGGGCCGTAGTCTCGAACACGGCCTCGGTCACCGATCCTGCGACGGGGGACTCCAACGACTCGAGCACGGACCAGACGATCGTCGGCGTCCCGGCTCTGTCGATGGGCAAGAGCGCCAGCCCGCTGTCGTACACGGCCGTCGGCAACGTCATCAGCTACGACTTCGTGGTGACCAACACCGGCAACGTCCCGCTGGCCGGCCCGGTCACGATCAGTGATGACAGGTCCACGGATGAGACCTGCACCGCAACGTCGAGTCTCGATCCGGGCGACAGCATCACCTGCACCGCGTCATACGCGATCACCCAGGCCGACCTCGACTCGGGGACTGTCACCAACACGGCGACCGCCTCGGCCGATGGCATCACCTCGGCCCCCGATAGCGCGACGGTCATCGCGGCCCAAGGCCCGGCGTTGGTGCTCGCCAAGAGCGCAAGCCCGTTGACGTACGCGGCGATCGGTCAGGTGATCGCTTACGAGTATGTCGTCACCAACGCCGGTAATGTCACGCTGAGCGGGCCTTTCGTGATCGACGATGACAAGGCAACCGATGAGAGCTGCCCGGCCACGGCGAGTCTCGATCCAGGCAAGAGCATCACGTGCACGGCGTCATCCACCATCACCCAGGCCGAGCTCGACGTGGGCTCGCTCACGAATACCGCCTCGGCCACCAACGGAACGGTGACCTCGAATGACGACAGCGCGACCGTCACCGCGGTCCCGTCCGTCGGCCTGTCACTCGTCAAGACCGCGAGCGACGCGACGTTCGACAAGGCGGGCGACGTCATCGACTACGACTACGTGGTGACGAATACGGGCAACGTCTCGCTCGCCGCCCCGGTCGTGGTGACCGACGACAAGACGGCGGTGACCTGTCCGAACCTCACCACCGTGGGTGACCTCGACGCGAACCTCGACCCTGGAGAGGCCGTGACCTGCACGTCGTCGTATACGATCACCCAGGGCGACGTTGACGCCGGCGGCGTCACCAACACGGCGATCGCCTCGGCCGGAGGCGTCGCCTCGGCTGTCGACAGCGCGATCGTGACCGTCGAAGCTCCGCGGCCCACGGCCCCCGCCACCGACACACAGCGGGACGTCGTCGGTGAATCGCCCAACTGGTCGCGCTCCATCCCGATCTTGTTCGTGCTGGCGTCCCTCTCCGTTCTGACCGCCTTATTCGCGCTTCGACGACGGACGACGCGACGAGACGGCCGAGAGCCATAGGCCGGTCTGCCCTGCGGGGGACCCGAGCGCGGTACTTCCGGGCGCCGTTGAGTGGCGCGGTGTGGTCGGAAAGTGCCCGCTCTCGTGTGAGCGGTTCATGAGCATGTCGCGCTCGCAGGGACATTCATGTCACATGTTCACTGCCCGCAACGAAGCTTGGCAGCGCCTGGATCATCGAGTTGCGCTGGAACCCCTCATGTAACCTCGGCGCGGCGTCCCTGATCCGATTTTCGAGGCTCAGGACGGCGCTCGACTGGGAGTGCCGAGGAGATTGGTCCGTGACTCCGGCCTGCGGTTTCCCGCTTCTTGGCAGGTCATGCGTGCTTACGCGGCGCCATGGGTCTCCTCATCACGCGATCGAACAGCCGGAGGCCCTCACCGTGTCGGTGGACCGCAGGATCACGGTCGTGGTGATGTGCGACTGGCACGCGGCCGACCGCTGGGGTGTCGCCGACGCGCTCTGGGACATCTGGGATCCGCTGGGCGCCGACCCACCGGCCCGCGACTGACAAGGAGGCTCACCCATGTCCGAGTTCGAGCAGCTGTTCCCGAGGGAGTTCCACGCGTCGCCCGGTGTTGAGGACTGGCGTGTGCTGTTCTGGGGCGCGCACGTCTTCTACCGAACGTCGTCGTTCGACCAGGCCGCCGAGTTCGTGTCCGCCATCGCCGAAGCGGCTCGGACAGTGGGCCATGACCCCGACGTCGACGTACGGCCGGAGGGCGTCACGGTCCGAACCTGCTCACGGCCTGACGGAGCCCTGAGCAGAGCGGACGCCGACCTCGCAGCGCAGGTCAGCGCGGCCGCGCACCGGATGCGCCTCGAATCCGATCCGACCGCGTTGGTGGTGGTCGGCATCGCCGTCGCCCAGGATGCCGGCGTGGACACCCGCCCGTTCTGGGAGGCGGCGTTCGGGTACCAACCCAACGGCGACGTGGACCTGACCGACCCCATCCGGCGCGGGCCGCACCTGATGTTCCACGAACTCCATGACCCGCGCGCGGGGCGTGGTCGTACGCACATCGATGTGTCGGTCCCTGCAGAGGAGGCCGAGAAGCGCGTGCAGGCAGCCGTCGCGGTCGGTGGGCGCATCGTCAAGGCATACGCGGATCAGCGCACGTGGATCCTCGCTTCGCCCGACAACCACGGCGTCGACATCGCCGGCTGGGCCGACCTGGAGGCTTGACGATCCGACGAGGTGCTCCGCGAGGACTTCGGCTGGCAGTTCTACGACAGCGATCGCGGGACATGAACTGTCCCGTCGACCTGACATCCTCATGTCACGAGACGTGACATGCTCATGAACCGCTCACACACAACCGGCCCTGGCAGCGAGCGCCGGATACTCCCTCAGAGTATTGACAAAGGGGTTGACAAGACCCGCCTCCGAGGGCGACAATACTGGCAACCGGGCTTGTCAAGACTTGACAGGCCCACAGGCATGTTCAGGTCCTGGAGGCGCTATTTGGCGGTCGGTGTCGCAGCCGAAGTGAAGAACAAGTTGTCGGTCGTCGAGGTCGTCGGCGAATCGGTCAGCTTGAAGAAGGCAGGGAGCACCTACAAGGGTCTTTGCCCGTTCCACGGCGAGAAGACACCGTCGTTCGTCGTCACGCCGGCTCGCGAGAGCTGGCATTGCTTTGGCTGCGGCCTTGGAGGCGACATCTTCAGCTTCGTGATGCAGCGCGACAGTGTGACCTTCCCCGAGGCGTTGCGGACGCTGGCCGAGCGCGCCGGCGTCGAGATCGACGAGCGGACCAAGCACGAGGATGCCCATCGAGCGCGACTCCGCGGGGTCCTCGACAGCGCGATCGCCTTCTACCACGCGGTGCTCACGTCCTCGAACGCGGGAAAGCCCGCGCTCGACTACCTCCACGCCCGCGGCTTCAGCGACGACACCATCGCGACCTTCCAGCTCGGCTGGGCGCCGAGCGGCTGGGACCAGATGACCCGGACGCTGGGCGCCAAGCGCGACGTCCGGCCCGACGAGCTGGTCGAGGTCGGACTCGCGTCGCCGCGCCAGAGCGGCCGCGGGGGCGTCTACGACAAGTTCCGGGCCCGGGTCCTCTTCCCGATCCGCGACCAGAACGGACACGCCGTCGGTCTGGGCGGCCGGCTCCTCGAGGGCGACGGACCGAAGTACCTGAACTCGCCGGCGACGCCTCTCTTCGACAAGAGCCGCACGCTCTATCTCATCGACAAGGCAAAGGGCTCGATCCGCAAGTCGGGCCAGGCCGTCATCGTCGAGGGCTACACGGACGCCCTGATGGCACACCAGGCCGGCTTCGACAACGTCGTGGCCAGCCTCGGGACCGCGCTGACCCCCGGCCAGGTCGCGCTGCTCACGCGCTACGCCTCGCGGATCGTGCTCGCCTACGACGTCGATGCGGCCGGCGAGAAGGCGGGGACCCTTGGCGTGACCGCGCTGGCGGGGCTCATCGGCCAGCTCCAGTCGGACACCTCCGGGGTCAAGCTCGAGGATGTCCGGGTCGCGCGGCTGCCGGACGGCAAGGATCCCGACGAGGTCGTGCGCGAGTCGCCGGCCGACTGGGAGGCCGCCGTCGCGGGGGCCAAACCGCTCGTCGAATACCTCATCGAGCACCACGCCTCGCGCTTCGACCTCAAGACGTCGTCCGGGCGGATCGGGTTCGTCGAGGCGGTCATGCCGGCCATCCGGGACATCGCCGATCCGCTGCGACGCGACGAGGCGCTCGGCGAGGTCCGTCGCGCCTCCGGGGTCGAGGAACGCGTCCTCCGCCAGGTGCTCGAGCGGCCGGCGCGCAACCCGATCGCCTCGGGGCGCCCGGGGAGTGGCACGAACCGTGAGTCGCGGATCAGCGTCGACGCCGTCCTGTCCTCACCGGATGCGCTGCCGATCGACGACATCCTGCGCGCGATCACCCCGGTCGAATCGGAGCTGCTGCGGCTCCTGCTCCTCGTGCCGGACCAGCAGCTCCGGGTCGTCGACGAGCTCGGACCGGACCAGCTGCCGAGCACGGTCGCGCGCGAGCTGTTCCGGGCGATCGTCCTGCAACGGGCGCCCGACGATCACGGCGTCCATCCGCCGTTCGACAGCGCCGCGTTGCTGCTCGGGCTCGACGACGAAACGGCAGCCCTCGCCCGGGCGTTGTATGCAAAGGCGGGTCCCGGAGCGCGTGAGCTCGATCAGGCGCGACTCGACTACGAGGTCTCGCGACTTCTCATCGAGCTGGAGGACGACCAGCTGCGGGAGCGCAGCGACTACAACGAGGCCGCCCAGGGGGAGGCCGAACGGGCCGGCGATCGCGCGGCGATCGATCGACTCATGCTCGAACGTCAACACATCAACCAAGCGCGCCTGTCCCTCGACCGGCGCCGAGACCAGACCCGGCTGCTCGCCAGCCACCGGAGGTAACCCATGTCCGCCGATCCCCTCGACAAGCAACTCGTCGAAGCCGTCCTGTCGCGGCCCCGTCGCGCCAAGGCCGACCTCGAAGAGGCCAAGCTGGCCGGCCTGCGCCCGTCGCGCCCGAAGCCCGGCGTCGCCGTGGCCGGTGACGACGACGACGATGACGACGACGATCTGGACCTCGGACCCGAGGTGATGGGCGAGGACGGTGCCGACGTCGGCATCATCGTGGTCGCCGACGATGGCGCCGCGGATCCCACCGCCAAGCTGCCGTCGGACGCACCCGCCAAGCTCGATCCGAAGGAGGTCGAGGAGCCCTCGGCGGAGGAGCTCGAGGCCATCTCGGCCGACATGATCGGGATCGACGACCCGGTCCGCATGTACCTCAAGGAGATCGGCAAGGTCGCCCTGCTGACCGCCGAGGAAGAGGTCGTGCTGGCCAAGGCGATCGAACTCGGCGAGCAGATGGTCGAGGCACCCTGGAAGGGGATCGTCTCCCTCCACGAGTGGACGCTGCACGACACGGAGCGCAAGACCCGGACGACCAAGACCCAGCATCGGCTGCCGTTCGGCGAGGAGGCGCACGACCTCGTCCGGCGCGCGATCTCCGACGCGGGGACGACCGCGCTGCTCGTCGCCTCGCCCGACTTCCACCTGGTCAAGGCCGGTCGCGACGCCCAGTCGGACGGGACGAAGGAGCGCCTCAGGGAGGCCAAGAAGCTCGTCCACACCTACAACGAGGCACCGTCGGCGGAGACCTTTCTGCCGCTGCTCGACTGGGCGTTCCTCGCCGTCCACAACGGCGACCTCGACTCGCGCGACAACATCGGGCTGCGGGCGATCTGGGACTGGACCCGCGACGACGTCGCGTTCCCGGCCCTCGAGCGCTGGATCCTCGCCGGCAACGACGCGGACCTGCTCAAGCGGATGGGCTACGACCCGGAGGTGCCGCTCAACACGAAGCTGCGCGACCGGAAGGGCACCATCGTCGTCATCGGGCGCGACGCGCGCGAGCAGCTGACGTCGGCCAACCTGCGCCTCGTCGTGTCGATCGCGAAGAAGTACATCGGCCGCGGCATGTCGTTCCTGGACCTCATCCAGGAGGGCAACATCGGGCTGATCCGCGCGGTTGAGAAGTTCGACTACGAGAAGGGCTTCAAGTTCTCGACGTACGCGACGTGGTGGATCCGCCAGGCGATCACCCGCGCGATCGCCGACCAGGCGCGAACGATCCGCATCCCGGTCCACATGGTCGAGACGATCAACCGCCTGATCCGCGTCTCGCGCGGCCTGCTCCAGGAGCTGGGCCGTGAGCCGACGGTCGAGGAGATCGCCGAGGCGATGTCGAAGGGCCAGGAGGTCCAGGTCACGCCCGAGAAGGTGCGCGAGATCATCAAGGTCTCGCAGGAGCCGGTCTCGCTCGAGACCCCGATCGGCGAGGAGGAGGATTCGCACCTCGGCGACTTCATCGAGGACCGCGGGGCGCTGGCCCCGGCCGAGGCCGCGTCGCACCAGCTGCTCAAGGAGCAGGTGGAAGCGGTGCTGGACTCGCTGACCGGTCGCGAGCGACGTGTGCTCCAGCTCCGGTTCGGGCTGGAGGACGGCCGGGCCAGGACCCTCG
The DNA here is from genome assembly GCA_963833285.1 of uncultured Chloroflexia bacterium. Taxonomy (GTDB): domain Bacteria; phylum Chloroflexota; class Limnocylindria; order Limnocylindrales; family CSP1-4; genus SPCO01. Next base: position 121,685 of record CAWHXM010000006.1, read on the forward strand.
AGGAGGTCGGCAAGGAATTCAACGTCACGCGCGAGCGGATCCGCCAGATCGAGGCCAAGGCGCTGCGCAAGCTGCGCCACCCGTCCCGGTCTCGGAAGCTCAAGGACTACCTGGAGTAGGGGTATCCACGCACACTGGCAGCACTTCTCCGGCGTCACACACGGAGGATGAGGTAGAGCGCCCTGCCGGGTCGGCGATCGCGGAGCAGCCGGCCCTCACCGTCTACGGCGACTCGGCCTACGGTGCGGGCTCCGTCCTTGAGGTCCTCGACGCGAGCGGGGTCGTGAGCCGGGTCAAGGTCCAGCCCTCCACGAGATGGCGCCTTACAGCAGGAGTCTGTCTCGCACCGCTACCCTGTTCGGCATGGAGGAACCATACGCACTCCCGACCCTGATCCTGGCGGGCGCGGCCGTCGTGATCAGTTCGGTGTCGCTCATGTCGTTCTTCGTCTTCAGGTATCGAGATCGGATTGACCTGCAGGTAACCGGGACGAAGCTCGAGGGCGACAACTTCATCGTCACCTTTCGCAATCGCGGCGGCACCGCGGCTCACCTCAGAGGGGTGTTCTTCAACGGGGGAGGAGCCTGGATAAACCTGGGGCTGGATCCCCTGGCGGGGCGGACCGAGGGTCGAATAGGCGTCGGCATCGCCTGGCTGAGATCAAACGGGCGTATCGGTCATTCGCTCTATGTGATGGATGCGTCAGGCCGACGCTCCCCGGACCTGAACATCCCGGACGAGATCCGCGCGGCTGTGAACGGACCAGACTAGGAGAGCGGAACACTGAGTCTTCTACACCTAGCCCGATCGGCGACCAACCACCGACACGCCTCGGCTTGTCGCGTTAGGCTCCTCAGCGTGAAGGTGAAGCCGCCCGGAGCGGCCGACCGATCCAGGGGACTGGCAGCGACACTGCCGCTCGCGCTCCGCACGAAGGATCGACCGTCGTTCCCGGCGTCGCGCCCGATCGTGTCGGATCCAGTGAGTTGCGGTAGGCATGGGTGGGCTCGGGTATCCCGATGGTCATCCCGTCGTTCTGGGACTCCGGGCCGAGCTCACGGCTCGCGACCCGCGTTGTATGGGCGCACATAGGCCCAGCCCGGACGACTAGGCCGGTTCCATCCGACGCGGGGTCCACTATGAATCGCTCGCAATCATCCAGCCCGGTTCACCGGGAATCCGCCCCGACCGTCGGATCTCGACGGCGGGGCCCAAGCGAGCATCGCCGTGCAGGGTCCTGGCCGACGTACAACCAAACGCCGCTCGATCGCCGCCGCCTGGCTCATGGTGGCGGTGCTGTGGATGTTCGCCGTCCCGTTTGCGGCGCCCGCGCTCGGCGCTGATCCTCAGACGTTGACGTCGCTCGACGTCGAGCGGGATATCGCTTCCGTAACGGCCGGTACGACCGTCACGCTGACGGCGACCTTGTACGACGCCGACGGTGTGCTGTTCAGGGGCTCGAACGAGCAGGTCCGCTTCTACTTCGTTCCCGGGAGCCCGAACGACCCGCATGGCGGCCTCGATCAGGATATGAACTGCGATACGGGTGACGAAGGCCAGTGCGTCGTCACCTACGACGCCGTTGACACCGGCATCGACTACATCTGCGCCGTGGCCTCGCAGGCCTGGTGGGAGTGCTTCGAGCCGGTCGATGCCCCCGAACGCGATGATCTGGCGGATCTGATCAAGATCACGGTGGGGCGTGGCTCCACCCCGACCCGACCCCGACGCCGACCCCGACCCCGACCCCGACCCCGACCCCGACCCCGACCCCGACCCCGACCCCGACCCCGACCCCGACGCCGACCCCGACCCCGACGCCCACCCCGACCCCGACCCCGACCCCGACCCCGACGCCGACCCCGACCCCGACCCCGACCCCGACCCCGACCCCGACCCCGACCGCGACGCCGACCGCGACCCCGACGCCGACCCCGACGCCGACCGCGACCCCGACCCCGACGCCGACCCCGACCCCGACGCCGACGCCGACGGCGACGCCCACGCCGACCCCGACGCCCACCCCGACCCCGACGCCGACGGCGACGCCGACCCCGACGCCGACCGCGACCTCGACCCCGACGCCGACCCCGACGCCGACCGCGACCGCGACGCCCGTAGCCGAGCCCGCTTTCGCCATCCAGCCGACCCCAAGCCCGACCGTGGATCCGGGATCGGTCGTCCTGCCCGGTCCGCTCGAACCGGCGCCCCCGACGCCGTCCGGCGATCCGGCGTCCGGCCCGGCACCGAAGCCGTCTCCCGTGCTGACCGCTCAGGGCAATGGCGGCGGAACCGGATCCAAAGGTGGTGGCGGTGGAGCCCCCGCCGCGGCACCCGCTCCCGGTCTGGATCCCGGGGTGATCGCAGATACCGTCATGAATGAGGCGGCGATCCGGGTCGCCGTCGTCGTCAAGCCGGCCGCGGCGGCCGCCGTCGCGACCACGTTCGGCTTCCCCCTCGGCCTGTCGCTGGCCGTGCTCCTGTTCCTCTTCATCCAGCGATACCTCGATGCGCGGGATCCCAAGCTTCGGGCGGCGCCGAAGTCGATTGCCGACGTCCTGCTCGAATTCCAGGAAGAGGAGGGACTGTGAAGGCGGGCCGGACGGCGACGCCCGACCGCGCCGAGTACACGGCGCTCAGCGAGCGGATGGGTCATCTGTTGATGCTCCGCTTCGCCATGGGCGTGATCGTTGTTGCGTGGGCGGCGATGCGTCCGGAAGCTGTCGGGATCGAGTTCACGGCGCTGCTGGTCGGGACGGTGGGATACCTCGCACTCTCGACCGTGGTCGAGGTCCTCCGTCGCCGGACGGACCGATGGGGTCACGCGCTGTTGAACGGCCTCCTCCTCGTCGACGGCCTCTACCTCGCCTTCGCGATGTATGGGACCGGTGGGACGCAGAGCCCCATCCGGTTCCTCGTCTATCTCGACCTGGTCGCCGTGTCGTTGCTCGCGTCGTATCGGACCGGGCTCAAGATCGCCCTGTGGGATTCGCTCCTGCTATTCGTGATGCTCTATGCGCAGGCCGCGAACCTCGTGCCCCCGATCGAAGTCACAGCGGGTGTCGCCATCGAGTTCGACCGGATGCCCGTCCTCAACGTCACCTCGTTCTGGCTGTTCGCCATCGCGACCTCCGCGTTCTCCGCCCTCAACGAGCGGGAGCTCCGCCTGCGACGCTCCGACCTGCAGTCGATGGTGGAGGTCGGTGGCCGGCTGGACGACGCCAGTGATCCCCTCGAGCAATCCCGGATCGTGCTTGCCGGCCTCGTCGATCGCTTCGACTTCAAGCGCGGGATCGTCCTGGGCGCGTCGGACGGCCGGATGATCGCCCTGGCGACCCACGAGACCGAAGCCGTGCCGACGACGGCCTGCGAACCCGACTGGATCGTCGGTCGGGCCTGGGAGCGACACGAAGTCCTGCCGGTCAAGCAGCTCGATGCGGCCCTCGATCCCTTCCTCGCCGCAGCGATGCCCGGCGCCCGGAACCTGCTGGTCGCGCCGATGATCGCCGACGGCCGACCGGTCGGCGCGATCGTCGTCGAGTCGACCCCCGGCCGGCGGTTGCCCGGGGTCGAACGCCGGGTCGCCTCGATGGTCGCCCGCTTCGCCTCGATGGCCGCCCTCAACCTGCGCAACGCGGTCCTGCTGCGCCACGTCCAGGACCTCGCCGAGCGCGATGCCCTGACCGGTGCGGCGAACCGCCGGATGTTCCAGATGAGCCTCGAGCGGACGCTCGAATCGAAGCCGGTCAAGCAGAGCGGCGACCGGGTGACGACGCTCCTGTTCATCGACCTCGACGACTTCAAGGTGGTCAACGACACACTGGGCCACACCGCCGGCGACGAGTTGCTGGTGCAGGTGACCGAGCGGATCACCAGCCTCGTGCGCTCGACCGACCTCGTGGCTCGTCTCGGTGGTGACGAGTTCGCGATCCTGACCGAGGACGCGTCGGACCTGTCCCAGTCGAGCGCGATGGCGGAACGCCTCGTCCTGGAGCTGCGCGCGCCGTATATGATCGCCGAGCGACCCGTCATCGTGACCTCGAGCATCGGCATCGCCAGCGCGCGCGACGCGGTCGCGGGCGCGGCCGATCTCGTCCGTAACGCCGATGTCGCGATGTACATGGCCAAGGCGAACGGCAAGAGCGGGTTCGCGATCTTCGATCCGACCATGCACGTGGCGATCCGCGAGCGGAACGCGCTCAGCGTCGAGCTCAAGCGTGCCGTCGAGCTCGACCAGCTCCGGCTGGTCTACCAGCCGATCGTCGACTTGGCGACCGGCCATTACGCCGGTGTCGAGGCGCTGGTCCGCTGGCATCATCCAGAGCGCGGCCTGATCGCCCCGGGGCGGTTCATCGAGATCGCCGAGGAGAATGGGTCGATCGTGTCGATCGGCCGCTGGGTCCTCCGGGAGACGTGCCGGCAGGCGGGCGAGTGGCTCCGCCAGGGCGTCGTCCCCGGGTCGATGTTCTTCGGTGTCAACGTGTCGGCCCGCGAGGTCCAGCAGCCTGGCTTCGTCGAAGGCGTTCGGGATGCCCTGCGCGAGACAGGGCTCGAGTCGACGAGCCTCGTCCTCGAGATCACGGAGACCGCCCTGCTGCGCGCCACCCCGGCGACGATCGCCACGCTGGCCGACCTGCAGGGCCTCGGCATCCGGACCGTCATCGACGACTTCGGCACGGGCTACTTCTCGCTCAGCCACCTGCGCCAGTTCCCGATCGACATCCTCAAGATCGCCGGCGAATTCGTGCAGGACGCCGACGCCGATCCGAAGTCGCCGGCGCTGGCCAGGGCAATCGTCGCGATGGGCCGGTCGATGCGGATGGCGACCGTGGCCGAAGGGATCGAAACGGCCCAACAGGCGGCGAGCATGCGCGCGCTCGGGTGCACCTACGGCCAGGGCTACTTCTTCAGCTACCCCCTGTCGGACACCGACGTGGTCGCGGCGTTCGCCGCGGACGCCGTGGCGGCATCATCGGCGCCGGTCTCCGGCTCCGCTCATGGCGTGGCGGGCAGCCGGCCACCGATCCGCGTCGCCCGGTCCAGTCCGGCCGCCTGAACCGGCCGACAGAGCGCGATCCGGGCCCTGGACTACTCGGGCGGAGCGCCCGGCTCTGGACCGATCGCCACGGGCAACCCGGCACGGCTCCAGTCGCTGTACGAGCCAGGGTAGAGGATCGGGTCCGGCAGGCCGGCGACGCGCATCGCAAGGCTGGTGAAGCAGGCCGTCACACCGCTGCCGCAGGAGGTGACGACCCGGCCGGTGCCGGTCGCGCCGATGGCGGCGAACCGCTCCGCGAGCTCGGCCCGGGGCAGCAGCCGTCGGTCCGGGCCGACGTTGCCGTCCACCGGCGTGTTCCTGGCGGTCGGGATGTGCCCCGCGACTGGGTCGATCGGCTCGACCTCGCCGCGATAGCGCGGGCCACTCCGGGCGTCGAGCAGGACGAGCTCGCCGAGCCCGACCGCGACGGCCTCGCGATCGATGACATTCGTCCAGGTCTTGCGCAGGTGGAGGTGGCCCCGCGCTCGTGGCTCGGGAACGGCGGTCGTCAGCGGGAATCCGGCCGCCAGCCAGGTGGGCAGGCCACCGTCGAGGACGCGCACCCGCTCGTGGCCCAGGTCATCGAGCATCCACCACAACCGCGCGCCGATCCAGCCGCCCTGGTCGTCGTAGACCACGACGTCGTCCGCGTCGCCGATCCCGATCGCCTCGAGGCGATCGACCAGCGCAGCGGGCTCCGGCAGCGGGTGGCGGCCCGGACCGAGCGGTGCCGCGAGGTCCGTGTCGAGGTCGAGGAAGATCGCACCGGGGAGATGGCCGGCCTCGTAGCCGATCCGGCCGGCCCCCGGCGATCCCATCACCCAGCGGACGTCCACGAGGCGGAGATCCGGCGCGCCGAGCCGCGCGTGCAGGGTTTCGGGCGAGATGACGGGTGAGCGATCGGTCATGGGCAACCCGAGTATGCCCCACTGGTACGCGGTCGCGACGGTCGCTATCCTCGTGGCGTTCCACGTCATGTTGGAGGGACGGCACGGATGACCAGCTCAGCGGACGCGGCGGCGGACCAGACCCACGCGATGATGCAGGACCTCGCGGACCATTGGGGCCTCGCGGTCGTGATGGGCGTCGTCAGCATCATCCTTGGGTTCCTGGCGATGTTCTACCCGGGCGCGACGATCGTGACCGTCGCGATCTTCTTTGCCGCGTGGCTGTTCGTCAGCGGCATCTTCGAGGTGATCACCTCGTTCACCCGTGACGGCGACACCGGCGCGCGCGTGCTCCACGCGATCATCGGGGTGCTGTCGGTCATCGTCGGCTGGGTCCTGCTGCGTACCCCGTTCCAGTCGGTCGAGGTCTTCATCTTCGTCATCGGGATCATGTTCCTGGTCCAGGGGATCATGACGTTCATCGCCGCCTTCTCGGTGAAGCAGGGCCGGGTCTGGCGGATCCTCATGGGCCTTCTCGGGGTCCTCGCCGGGATCGTCGTCCTGACCTACCCGATCTCATCGGCCGTGACGCTCGCGTTCATCGCCGGGATCTGGCTGGTCGTCCTTGGCGTCATGCAGATCTTTGCGGGCTTCCAGCTCCGACGCGCGCGAACGGCCTGACCCGCTCGTTCCGAACCGGCCCGGGGCGAGCGGCCTGACGCCCGGGGCCTCCGTGCTATCCTGTCGCGCGGCGCCGACCCGGCGCCCACGACGCGTCGTCCCGGCCTCTGCCGGGCCCTGTGTCCTCGCTCCGGCGTAGCTCAGTGGTAGAGCGGGCGGCTGTTAACCGCTTGGTCGTAGGTTCGAGTCCTACCGCCGGAGCCAGAACCCGCTCCTAATAGGTAGCACGTTATTACCGACCGCTCGGGATTTCAAGGTCGACGGCAGGGTGGCGCGCCCGACAGGAGTTGGACGCGCGGTTACAGCCTACCGAATCCCGATCGAAGGCCCGGAGTCCGCGATCTTCGGTGTGACGATTCATGCCGTCCAGCACTTGCTGGACGGAGTACGCCCCTCGACAATCCATTTGAAGGGGAGTAGACCCGTCGCTCGCGCGACGCGGGTGGATCGACATACCCGGCTTCGGCCCGGTCCCCCAGCCTCACCCCGAGGCGGACGAGACCTTCGACCAGCCTTCGCGTGGTCGAGGTTGCCCACCACGTAGGACCCGGTCGGTGTGCAACGGCAGCCGCGCTTCGTCTGGCGCGCCGCCATGGTCGTCGCGTCGAGCCGATCGGCTCGATCGCAGTCAGAGGCACATGGTGCCGCAAGGACCGGAGGGAAGAAGATGGATGTCACTGGACAGCGCGAGCAGTCCCCGCGCCTGCCGCCGCGCTGGTTCATCCGCTCGTTCTGGGTGGTGCAGCGTGCCCTCTACTCGGTCACCCGCGGCCGGTTCGGCCTCCGGACCGCGACGGCCGACCGCTGGGGCATGCTGCGCCTGCGGACGGTCGGGCGCCGCAGCGGCAAGGAGCGGACGGCCATCCTCGGCTACTTCGAGGACGGTCCCGACCTGGTCACCATGGCCATGAACGGCTGGGCCGATCCCGAGCCCGCCTGGTGGCTCAACCTGCAGGCGCATCCCGACGTCACCGTCGATCTGCCCGGTGGGTCGCGCGCCGTCCACGCACGTGCAGCGGACAACGACGAGCGGCCGCGCCTGTGGGCCAGGTAGGCCACCTACGACAAGGATCTCGACGGCTATGCGGCCCGGCGGTCCGGGAGACCGCGGTCGTCATCCTGTCGCCCCGACCTGAGTAGGGGTCCTCACCGGACCTCGAGCATCTCAAACGCATGGGCGAGGCCCGTGGGCCCGTCGCAACGATAGGAGAGAAGGAGATGAATACGAACAGAACGATCGCCGTCGCTACGGAGAAGCCTGGCATGAGCGCGGATCGGAAGGCCGCCGTCTGGATCGGCGTGCTGTTCATCATCGGAACCGTTGGCATGGTCCTCAGCGGGGTCGTCACGAACGCGGTCCTGTCAGGCCCGGCCTACCTGGCCCAGGTCGCCGCGCAGCCGAACCAGGTGGCCGTTGGAGCCCTGCTCGTCCTGGTGGCGGGCCTCGCGCTCGCGCTGGTCCCGGTCGTGTTCTGGCCGATCGGCAAGCGGTACAACGAGACGCTGGCCATGGGGTACGTCGTCTTCCGTGGCGCGATCGAGACGGTCATCTACATCGTCGCCGTGCTCGGGTGGCTGCTGCTGATCCCGCTCAGCAAGGAGCCGGATGCGGGACCACTCGCCGGCTTCGTGCGCACAACCGAGACCGTGATCTGGGATCAGCTGGTCGCCATCCCGTTCGTTCTCGGCGCGCTGATGTTCTACGTCCTGCTCTACCAGTCGCGGCTCGTGCCCCGGTGGCTGTCCGCCTGGGGGCTCGTGGGGGCCGCGCTCTCCATCGTGCCGTCGCTAGGGGGCATGTTCGGGCTCTCGCTCGGCGTCCTTTCGCTTCCGCTCTTCCTGCAGGAGATGGTCATGGCGGTCTGGCTGATCGCCAAGGGCTTCAACCCATCGGCGATCGCTCCCGAGTCTGCCGGACGGACGTCAGTGCCGCGGGCCGCTGCGTCAGCAGCGTAGAGCGGCGCCACGGTCGAGAAGGTCAGTGTCGCCCGGCGCTGACCCTTCTCGCTGACCCGGGAATCGATCGGGTGCCTCCGGCCCAGCGGGCGCAAACGGACCGGAGCCTCAGGATGGACGGATGAAGGCGATCGTCAATCACGAGTACGGCCCACCGGGTGTTCTCGCGCTCGCAGACGTCGATGCGCCGGTCATAGGGCGCGATGAGGTGCTGGTGCGGGTCCTCGCGGCCGCGGTCAATCCGGGTGACTGGGACGTCATGCATGGAACGCCGTACGTTCTCCGTCTCACAACCGGACTGCGCAGACCAAGGAACAAGGTGCTTGGCCTCGCGATCGCCGGGCGGGTTGAAGCGATCGGCAGCGACGTGTCGGAGTTCCGACCCGGCGATGAGGTCTACGCCGGAATCGGCAGGGGAGGCTTCGCCGAGTACGCCTGCGTGCGACAAGACGAACTGGCGCCGAAGCCCTCTAGCCTGACGTTCGAACAGGCGGCGGCCGTACCGATTACTGGGACCACCGCACTCCAGGCGCTCCGCGACGTCGGTCGGGTGCAGCCCGGTCAGAAGGTCCTGATCAATGGTGCGTCGGGAGGCGTGGGCACGTTCGCTGTGCAGATCGCCAAGACCTTTGGGGCAGACGTGACCGGCGTCTGCAGCTCGACGAACGTGGATCTCGTTCGTTCAATCGGCGCCGACCATGTGATCGACTACACCACAGAGGACTTCACCGGAAATGGGCAGCGTTACGACCTGATCTTCGACAACGTGGGGAACCGGACGTTGTCGGAGCTCAGGCGGGCCCTTACTCATCACGGGACGCTTATCCCCAACAGCAACAAGGGCAGCGGTCGTTGGATGGGAGGTTTCCTGCGCCGCGCGGTTCAGGCGCTCGTGGTGTCACCGTTCGTGCCGCAGAGGCTCCGCCCGTTCGCATCCACCGAGAAGTATGAGGACCTGGTTGTGCTAACGGAACTCATCGAGTCCGGAAAGGTCACCCCGGTCATCGACAGCACGTATCCGCTGCGTGAAGCCGCCGAGGCTCTGAGCCACTACGGAGCCGGGCACGCCCGCGGAAAAGTCATCATCACCATGACCCAGAACGGGGCTCAGGAACGAGGCAACTGAAATGGCGGATGTGAGGATCATCGTCTCGGGGTTGTGGGTGGCCGTGATGCTGACCTACCTCCTGGGGGATGTCCTGCGCCTGTTCGCCGGCGACATCACGCCGGGCGAGATCGAGGGCCGAAAAGCCAGCCAGGGAATGTGGCTTGGGATCGCGGTGATCATGCTGATCCCGATCATCATGGTCGTCCTGTCCCTGACGTTGCCGTATCCCGCGATCGGCTGGGTCAACATCGTCGTGGCCGTGCTCGTCGTCGTGTTCAACTTGTTCGGCTTGCCCTACAAAGGCCTCTACGACAACTTCCTGATCCTTGTGAGCTTCGTCTTCAACGCATTGATCGTCTGGAACGCTTGGACGTGGGTCTCCACAGCTGCCTAGCCCAGTCGCTGTATGGTCAAGCCAAACGCCACCAGGCTCGACCGGGGGCACCACGAAGGCGCGACATGGAGGGTGGCGATGCGGTCTGACCTTCGCGTCAAGCTGCCGGATGGGACCGCGGTTGGGTACGCGGAGGCCGGTGACCCCGCAGGCCCGCTGGTTATCTACCTGCACGGGAGTCCAAGCTCGCGCCTGGAGGTCGATCTTCCGGGCATCCGGGAGGCTGCCGAGGACCTCGGCCTCCGGGTGCTTGCCCCGGACCGCCCGGGCATGGGCCTCTCGACATTCCGCCGCTACTCGATTGCGGACTACCCGCAGCTGGTCCGGAGCTTCGCGGATGCCCTGGGGCTCGGGCGGTTCGCCGTCACCGGCGTGTCCGGCGGCGGCAAGTACGCCTGCGCCTGCGCCTGGCTGCTGCCCGACCGGGTGACACGGGTCGCGCTCGTGTCCTCGACTTGTTCGTTCGATCTGCTCGGAGCCCGGGCGACGTGGAACGCGGAGGACCGGCGGCTGTACCGGATCGCCGACCGCGCACCGTGGCTGGTCCGTCTCTTTCTCGCCAAGGTCGCTCGTGACCTCAGGCGAGACCCGGACGCGCTGTTCTCGACCGTCGAGCGCAGCGTGGGGGCCGCCGACAAAGAAGTCCTGGCCCTCCCCGGGTTCCGCGAAGCCCTCGACCGGGATATGGGCGAGGCGTTCCGCCAGGGAGGGCGCGGTCCAGCGCACGATCTGACCCTCGAGGCCCGACCCTGGGGTATACCGCTAGAGCGCATCGAGGTGCCGATCGAGATCTGGCACGGCGATGACGACCAGGTCGTGTCGCCGGAGCAGGGCCGCATCCTGGCCCGGGCGCTGCCCCTCGTCACCGAACACCTCGTGCCAGGAGAAGGCCACTTCTCGCTGTTCGCCCGCCACGCCGAAGCGATCATGCGGAACCTCCTCGGCGGCAGCACGACATCACGAACACCTGGGTTTCGGTCCCACGCTTGACCGCGCCCCTGCCACGGCGTGACAGGGCGCGTCAGGTTGAAGCACTTGTCAGGCGGGTTTCCGAGGAGACACGATCTCCTCCCGCAACGACTGCGCTCCCAACCCGCCTGGCTGCGGCATCCCAAGACGAGCAGACCTCGATGGCGGCCGCGTACACGGCTCGGATCAGCCCGGCAGGCCTGCCCCGGAGTCGACGACCTTCACACCCTTGACGAGGAGCCACACTGCCAGCCCGAGTTCAGCGACGAAGCTCACGGCGACCCCGGGTAGGCTGATCGCGCGGTAGTCCGGCAGTAGCAGGGCCTGAAGGAACCAGATCAGGACGCCGATTCCGTCAAGCATCAGAAGGACGCCCAGGAACCTGGGAAGGAACCTGGACTTGTAGACCAGGTAGCCGAGCGGGAACAACCACGTGCCGAAGAACAGCTGGGCCGTGACGAAGCCCGCTCTTGTAGACGTTGATGGACAGGTACGCCAGCCCCTCCAGCTGTGCCGCCGAGTAGGCCTGCATGTGGCTGGCCGCGTCTCCCTGCAGCATCGCGGATACCAGCCACAGGAAGCTCGCGCCCTGGATGGCGACACCGACCGCGTTGAGCAGGAGGAAGAGCAACGCCAGGTGCTTGTTGACCGGTCGCAGAAGAACGTAGAGACCCCAGGCGGCCATGAGGAAGAGGAACGCTGATATCAACGCGATGACAAGACCCAGGCGGAACGACCAGGCATTCGTGACGATCGCCTGGTAGACCGGAGGCGCGTCACCCGGCCCGATATGCCCCAGCGCACTGGCAAGCACGGACGCCAGGAAGTACCCGAGGTAGAAGCCGCCCGCGATCCTGGCCACCTTGTCCGGCGCCCAGTGATCGGTGATGTTGGGTGACATTCCGGTCCCTCCTCTGCGACGTTATGTCACGTCAGCGAGCGGTTGGACCGGACCGGGCCGAACGGTGATCGCGACATTGCCCTTCTTGCGCCCGGTGTCCACGTATCGATGAGCGTCGACGATCTCCTCCAACGGATACGTTCTGTCAATGACGGGCCGAAACCGTCCCGCCACCACCAGCTCTCTGAGCAGCGTCAGCCCTTCGACGGAGAACTTGGGTGACCCATCGGTGACCGAGATGGACGTCCCGCTGGGTGTCAGGCCGCCCCTGCCACGCAGCGATAGCGTGCGATGTGCCATCGGGACGGCATCGAAGATCAGGTCGTACCGGGCTGCGCTCTTCAGGAAGTCCTCCGTGGTGTAGTCGATCACCGAATCCGCTCCAAGAGACTGCACCAGCCCGACATTGGCCGTACTGCACACACCGGTGACGCGCGCCCCGAAGTGCCTCGCGAGCTGTACTGCGGAGGTACCGACGGCTCCGGAAGCACCGTAGACGAGGACCTGCTGTCCGTCCTGGATGGCTCCTTGCTTCAGGTAATGCAGTGCCAGGAGTCCACCGTATGGAATCGCGGCCGCCTCCTCGTAGCTCACGTTGCCCGGCTTCGGCGCCAGCAGCCCCCGTTCGGACATGCACTTGAACTCTGCATACGCGCCAAATCCAAAGGGATCGATCCCGTAGACCTGATCGCCGGGCCTGAACGCGGTCACACCTTCGCCGACGGACGCGACGTCTCCAGCCAGTACGATGCCAAGGGGCCGTCTCGGTGCCCTGAATCCCACCATCACGCGCATCGGGAGCCATAGGACCCTGTTGACCTTGCCGCTCCGCACGATGCAGTCACTCGATGTCACGCCGGTCGCGAAGATCCGGACGCACACTTCGTTGCGACTGGGGGCAGGAGTGTCCACCTCGCGGAGCTGGAGCACCTCGGGCGGGCCGTACTTCTCGCAGACGACTGCTTTCACCCTCAGTCCCTTTAGGCGCGGATCGCTGCGCGGAACGACGGCCCATGAGTCATCGTCGAGGACCAGTCGGGGCCTCGCCAGTGCCGTTGGTCATTGGTGCGCAGGCGTCCCGATGCCGCCGGGGTACGCAAGCGCCCATCCGCGTGCAAGGCTCCTCGCCCGACCGATGCCGGAAGCGGGAGGGTTGGCTCACCCGCGGGCCTCGGCCCGATCGGCTGGTTGCGATAGGTCAAACCGGCGGCAGCGAGGCGTGACCTCGCCGTCACTTGACGACCAACGGCACTTACCAGGACCCCGGGTCGCCACTGGAATTGCGATTGCGCTGTACCCGGTCTTGAGGAAGCACAACGAAGGTCTGGCCCTTGGATCGGTTGGCTTCAGGCTCATCGAGGAAGCGCTCTATATCGGGATCGTTGTCTGCCTGTTGCTGCTGGTGACCTTGAGCCAGGAATCTGCGACCGCTGGAGCTGTGGCTTCATCGGCCTACGAGGTCCCTGCTGCGCTGTTGATGGCAGCACGTGATTCGCTGGGCGAAGTGGCGGTGCTGGCCTTTGGCCTCGGGGCGCTCATGTACTACTGGGTGTTCTATCAATCGCGACTCGTCCCTCGATGGCTGTCAGCCTGGGGTCTTGTGGCCATCGCGTTGGTCATGGTGTCCGGCCTCCTCGTCATGCTCGGCCTTACCGCGCCGATGTCGACGACCCAGATCGTCTTGGCTCTTCCGATCTTCCTGCAGGAGATGGTCCTGGCGGTTTGGCTGATCGCCAAGGGCTTCAACCCATCTGCCATCGCTCCCGAGTCTGCCGGTGACACGTCGGGGTGGCGGGCCACCGCGAGCCCTGTGTCGGGGTCAGCAGCGTAGAACGGCACGACGATGGAGAAGGTCAGCGTCGCCCGGCGCTGACCTTTCGCCGACCCGCGGATCGACGGGAAGCCTCCGGCGCAGCGGGGACAGATCGACTCAACGCCGGCAGCGGATCACTGCGGCCGGCCAATCGTCACGCCGGCGCGCTTGTCGCTGCCGGAAAAGGCTGCAATGGCGCGCCCGACAGGAGTTGAGCGCGCGGATGCCATAAATATCCGGATACCGATCGAGGGGGCCGACCTAGGCTTGTTGGCCGAGGGCGCCTGATCCAGAGTCCGGCTAACGACGAGGCCGGCCTAGTCGCGCGGCCAGAGCGACGGCGAGGACGGACGATGCCGCCCACGACACGAGCCAGAATTCGTCCGCCGGGATCGAGCGGACCGGGGACGAAGGCAGTCGGCTCAATGCGCACCAGCGGGATGCCGCCGTGCACTGCGAGCAAGTCGGCGTCATCGAGCCCGCGCACGTCGCCAACGGTGAGTCGGCCGACGACGCCCAGGCTCGCGATCAGCGCCCGGTAGGCGCGAATCCATTCGTCGGGCGCGCTGACCGGGGTCGCCTTCCCCCCCAGTGTTCGTCCGGGCAGCACGACCTCGACCGACGGATCCGCCAGCACGTTCCGGTACCAGGCGGTGGTCTCACCGAAGCCGGCGCAGCAGTAGATGGCGCCATCCAGCACGACGTAGCCGAGCGGCGCAGTGCGCATCAAACCCGTCCGTCGCCCGCGCGTTCGCAGCACCATGAGGTAGCCCGGTCAGCGGGTTCGAGAACAGCGGACCGAACCCTCGCTCGAGCGCGGGGGAGAACAGCGAATTGACGATCAGGAATCCTCGGCGCAGCGGACCCAGGAGGTGGGTCGTCGCCGGGCCATAGGGCAGTGCCTCGCCGCGGACCGTCGGACTCCGCGTCGGGGTGGTGTCCCCTGTCGCTGGCCGTTCGCGAACAAGCGGTTCCGACCTGGCGGTCATGGCCCCAGCTCGATGGGCGCGATCGGACGCTGCTCGAGCTCGGCAATGAGATCGTGCGCGACGAAGCGCACCCGCTGGCCGTGCCGGGCCAGCTCCTTCCGCAATGCCTTGATGAACATGCCCTCGCCCGCGATGTGCGTTGAGGCGACGACATCCCTGTTGAACGTGGCCCGATCGATCGTCGCCAGGTCGCACTTCGCGAGCGCCTCGAGCGCGGCGCCGAGGTGGAGGGTGTGGCGGACGCCGCACGACGGAGACGTGTCGACCCCCACGATGCCCGACACCTCGAAGCCCGATGCCTGATAGTCGGCGATCTGTCTCGCCAACGGGCGTGCCAGACGACGATAGCGCCAGCGCGTGTAGCCCACGAGCAGGTCTGCCACGAGGTGTCGGACCACGAGGTGTCGGACGGGGCCACTCGTGAGGCGCCTCGACCCGTACAGGGCGAGGAGGCGGCGCTTGAGGACGCCGCCCCACACCCCTCGTTCCGGGCACGGCATCTGGCAGATGCCCACGCCCTGTCGCTGGAGCCCATCCACGATCTCGCCGACGTCGCCAGGGCGACCGGCGCCGCCCAGGTAGCGGACGTTTTCGTTGAGCAGGCAGTGGGCGACGAACACCACCCGTCCGCTCCGATCGTCACGCAACCGCGAACGGAGCCGGGTCTTGAGGTCAGGGGGCTTCATTCGTCCGGACTAGCACCGGCGCCGCGGCTCAGACAGTGCCATCAGGCCCAATCTCATCGGAAGCGCTGCGCACCCTCGATGGCCGCCTCGTGGTCCAAGCTTCAGCCGGCCGTGTCTGCCCGTCACCCGATCCGTCCGGATCGAGCCCTTCCTGTCGGTACACCTCCTGGGTGAACCCGTCCAGCAGGTCGTGCCCTCGCACGAGCGCCTCCTCGGCTGACGCCCGCCCGGACGCAGCCGAAGAAGTCGCGCTCGATGAGCCGGGCGAACCAGCGCCGCAGCTTCTCCCAGTCGGCCTCGCTCTCCTCGAGCTCGGCGAACCTGAACCGCTTCTTGCGCGTCTCGCGCCGGATCTCGTCCTCGAAGCGCTCGACGCTCTCGATGACCTCGTCGTACTCCGCGTTTCGGGCGATGTTGAAGCGCTCGATCAGGTCCGCCTCCCAGGCCACGTCGGGCGACGTGGTCTCGAGGAGCGACGCCTCGCCGCCGCCGGACCGGATGCGCTGTCCCAGCTGGTCGAGCCCGGCCCGAAGGTCGGGCCGATCGGGCAGGATCGCGACCGCCTGCTGGAGGTAGATCGCGCCAAGCTGCCGGAGCTGCCGCCAGACGTAGGTCCGGCGGCTCGACGAGCCGGACTTGACGCGATAGACGAGGAGCAGCCAGTCGCGGCCGTCGGGCGGCGTCTTCACCGTCGCATCATCCCCCGACGTCCCGACGCCGCAGCCCCCAGGCGCCGACCACGAGCCCGCCGACGGCCAGCGCGAGGCAGGCCGCGAGCCCCGCCGGATCCCATGATCCGACGAGCGGGTGGCCCATGTGACCGCTCAGCGCCAGCTGCCCCACCCAGTCCGGGAGCTTGAGTGCCGGCGCCAGGATCTGGATGAGGAACGTGCCGATCGTGACGGCCACGACGGTCGGCGCCGCGAGCGACGGCCGCGTCAGGCCGCCGACCGCGAACCCGATGCCCGCCATGGCCGCACCGTACAGGGCGACCGCCACCAGGCCCAGCGCCGGTTGGAGCGGATCTTCACCGGTCATGCTGACACCGATCGCCAGCGCGACGGCCACGAGGCCGACGGTGACGGCGATGGCCAGCCAGGCGCCGACCCCGCTCGCGAGCGCCCACCGGACGCGCGTGAGCGGCGTCGTCAGGAGGAGCTCGAAGCGGCCGCTCGATTCGTCGGACGACCAGCCCGCGACGAACGTCGCGGCCGCCAGACCGACGAGCAGCAGGCCCATGTCGATGAAGACGAACTGGAGGAACCCAGCCGACGTGGCCAGGTCGATGCCGGGCACGATGTTGTTGAACGCCTCGAGGACGCCCGGCGAGCGCCGCAGCTCGTCGATGAAGGCGGTGCTCGACACGGCCATGACGAACGCGTACAGCCCGAGGCCGAGGCCCCACCACGCGGCGGTCGGCAGGAGCTCGCCGAACGAGCGGCCGATCGGCCCACGAACGCCGAGCAGCGCCCGCGGCAGGCGGGGCGTCCTGACCGCCGACCGTGACGCCGATGTCCCGTCGCGCGAAGACTTCGATCCCGACCGCGAACAGGACGACCGACGACGATCGCAACGAGCGCCAACGACGGCCAGTCGTAACCGCCCGGCGAGCGGCACGTGGCCGCGTGTCCAGGCGAACCAGGCGAGGTTCGCCGGCCCGTCGAACGCGGGCACGACCATCGCGGTAGCTGTTCAGCAGGTAGCCCGCGAGCATGACGCCGCCCGCGATGCCCGCCGCGGCGCCGCGCCCGAGGACCGGGGCGATGGCGAACGCGATCGACCCTGCGATGAGCGCCTTCAGACCGATGCCCACGACGAACGCGAACGTGGCGTCGACCGCCACGCTGTCGCCCTCGAACCTGGCGAAGCCAGCGCCGGTCAGCCACGTCAGGACGCCGACGATGGTCATCGCGACGACCACGGCGGCCACGTGAGCGGCCAGCTTCTCGAAGGCGAGGACGCGCCTCGACATCGGCGTCACCGCCGCGAACTCCAGGCTGCCGCGCTTCGCCTCGCCGGCGAGCGTCGACGACAGGGCGAGGATCGACCAGAGACCCGCGAGCAGCGCGAAGTACGCGCCGTAGTGCCAGGAGATGAACCCGCCGAGCGTGTCGACGCGGACCGGATCGCCGTAGATGCCGACGAGCGCGGGCGGCAGGGTCTTCGACATCATCGCGAGCTCGGCCCGCGTCTCGGGCGTCCCGTAGGTCGAGGCCATGGTGCCGCCGCCGGCGACGATCATCACCCCGAGCACGGCAGCGACGATGAGGATGCTCCACCGGGAGTCGCGCAGCGTCTTGCCGAAGATGCTGCCCAGGCCGTAGACGCGACGCAGGAGCGACGGATGCGGCGATACCGCCGGCCCGGGCCGGCGGACGATCTCAGCGGTCATGGCCGTTCACCTCGACGGCCTCGCGGCCGTACTGGGCGAGGAACGTCTCCTCGAGCGTCGGCTCACGCGACGCGAGGTCGACCAGCTCGAACGCGGTCGCGGCGTACACGACCGGCGCGATCGAACCGGTGACGCGCATCCGGAGCCGGTGATCCTCGGCCACGACATCGCTGACGCCCGGGATCTCGGCGAACACGCCGGGCGCGACCGGGGCCGCGAACTGCAGCTCGACCTGGTGATGGGCAAGGTCCCGGAGGGCCTCGACGCGATCGACCTTGACGATGCGGCCCTCGCGGATGATCGCCACGCGATCGCAGGTCTTCTCGACCTCGCCGAGGATGTGGCTCGAGAGGAACGCCGTCCGGCCCTCGCGGACGGTCTCGCGCAGGAGCTCGAAGAACGTCTGCTGGACGAGCGGGTCGAGCCCGGCGGTGGGCTCATCGAGGACGAGCAGGTCGGGTCGGTGCTGGAGGGCGACGACGAGCCCGACCTTCTGCTTGTTGCCCTTCGAGTACTCCTTGAACCGGCGACTCGGGTCGAGATCGAAGCGGGCGATCAGGTCGGCCTGGTAGAGCCGGATCGACGCCACCGCGGAGGTTGGCGAAGTAGTCGATCGTCTCGCCGCCGGTCAGCCGGTCGTACAGGGCGAACTCGCCGGGCAGGTAGCCGATGCGGCGATGGATGGCGACCGGGTCGACGGTCGTCTCGATGCCGAAGACGCGGGCACGCCCGCTCGTCGGCCGGATGAGGTCGAGCAGGGTGCGGATCGTCGTCGTCTTGCCCGCGCCATTGGGCCCGAGGAAGCCGAAGATCTCGCCCTGGTGGACCTCGAGATCGACGTCGACGATCCCGCGCTGCGGGCCGTAGTACTTGGTGAGCCGCTCGGTCTCGATGATGGCGGTCACGGCGCGCCTCCCTGGGAGTGCGGACCCACCGGACGAGGCACCTCGCAGGCGCCGTGAGGGGAATGCCGCGTCGGGCACGAGCGCCCTGCCTCGATCTCTGCGGATCCCGACAAGTACACGCCGCGGAGGCTCAGCCGGACAGAGCCACACGACCCGTGGCATGTGACAACTGTCACATGATGCAGGTGTCACGTCGGCGAGCTGTCTTACAGATCCCAGCCGTCATTCGTGGTCAGAGGGACCGGAAGAGGCTGTCGAGGCCCTGATCATCGTGAGCTTCGTTTTCAACGCTTGATCGCCTGGCACGCCTGGACGTGGGTCTCCACAGCTGCCTAGCCCCGTCGCTGCAATGGTCAAGCCGAACGCCACCAGGCTCGACCGGGGGCACCACGAGGGCGTGACATGGAGGGTGGCGATGCGGTCTGACCTTCGCGTCAAGCTGCCGGACGGGACCATGATCGGGTACGCGGAGGCCGGTGACCCTGCAGGCCCCCCAGTGATGTACCTGCACGGGAGTCCGAGTTCGCGCCTGGAGGTCGGTCTCCCGAGCATCCGGGAGGCTGCCGAGGATCTTGGCCTGCGGGTCCTTGCCCCGGACCGCCCGGGCATGGGCCTCTCGACATTCTGCCGCTACTCGATCGCGGACTACCCGGGACTGGTCCGCGTCCTCGGCACCTACGGTGCCGGCTTCCACGTGTGGAACGCTGACCGCGTGACCTTGCGCCGAGAACCTGAAGCTGCTTACGACACAGCTGCTCTCATGTGAGGACTCACGCTCGACCCGTGCGTGGCGGGTAATGCGTATGAGGGGTGAATCGGGGGGTGATTTGTCGCATCCGCCTGCCGTGAGCACGCCGGCGGATCATCCACTTCTCGATCTCGACCGCGACGAACGCCAGCGTGGAAGCGGCCAGCATCACTACCAGCTCGATGGGGGCAAGCGCCTCCGTCTCGAAGATCGGCTGGAGCGGCGGCAGGTAGATGATGGCGAACTGCATGGCTACCGTCGCCGCAACGGCACGCGCCAGCGGCAGGTTCGTTCGCCAGCCGAGCGTGAAGAAGCTCTGGGTCTCCGAGCGGACGGCCAGCGCGTGACCGAGCTGCAGGAACGCGAGCGTCGAGAAGACGATGGTCTGCCAGTGCCAGTCGAGGTTGATCGCCATCGCCTGCATGCCGAGGCACACCCCTCCGATGAGGAGCCCGACCCACAGTGCGTGCTGCCAAAGGCCACGAGCGAAGATCGATTCGCTCATCGGGCGCGGCGGTCTGCGCATCGTGTCCCGCTCGGCCGGCTCGACGCCAAGGGCGAGTCCCGGCAGGCCGTCGGTCACGAGGTTGACCCACAGGATGTGGACCGGCAGCAGTGGCAGGGGCAAGCCGGCGAATGGCGCCAGGAACATGACCCAGATCTCGCCCGAGTTGCCCGTCAGCGCATAGCGGACGAACCGCCGGATGTTGTCGTAGATGCGGCGCCCCTCCTCGACCGCCGCGATGATCGTGGCGAAGTTGTCGTCGGCAAGGACCATGTCGGCCGCTTCCTTGCTCACCTCGGTTCCAGTGATCCCCATCGCCACACCGATGTCTGCCAGCTTGAGGGCAGGCGCGTCGTTGACCCCGTCGCCGGTCATCGCGACGACCGCCCCGCGGGCCTTCCACGCCTCCACGATCCGGAGCTTCTGCTCGGGGTTCGTCCGCGCGTAGACGGCAACGTCGTCGACGAGCCCGTCGAACGCTGCATCGTCTAGCGTCTCGAGCTCGGCCCCCGTGAGCGTCTGCCCGCCGTCGGAGAGGATCCCGATCCGGCGCGCGATCGCCTGAGCCGTCAAGACGTGATCGCCCGTGATCATGACCGGAGTGATGCCCGCTGCCCGCGCCGCGGCCACGGCGTCAGCCGACTCGAGTCGCGGCGGGTCGGCCATCGCGACCAGCCCCAGGAACGAGAGGCCCGCCTCGGCTCCACGCAGATCGTCGGGCAGCTCGTCAAGGCTCCGCTCGGCGAGGGCCAGCACGCGGTAGCCCTCGGACGCGTAGCGATCGGCGGCGGCCTGCGCACGCTCCCACGCCTCGCGGTCGACGGGATCGCCGAGCGGCGCGAGGGCCTCGATGCCGCCCTTCACCGCGACCCACAGCCGGCCCTGATCGTGGTGGACGGTCGACATCCGCCGACGGGTGGCGTCGAAGGCAACCTCCGCGACGCGAGGCAATCGAGCCTCGAGGCTGGGGCGATCGACGCCAAGCTTGCCCGCCAGAGCGAGGAGGGCGCCCTCCGTGGGATCCCCGGTGATCGTCCACGGATCGCCATCTCGGAGTGGGGCGTGCAGCGTCGCGTCGTTGCAGGCCGCTGCGGCCAGGGCGAGGCGCGGCAGGTAAGGATCGCGATGCTGGACCGCTTCGCCGGAGATCGCTCCCGCCGGCTCGTAGCCGATGCCAGTGACGCGATGCTCGGCCGCAGGCGTCCACACCCACTCGACCAGCATCCGGTTCTGGGTCAGCGTGCCCGTCTTGTCCGAGCACACGACAGTGACGGATCCCAGCGTCTCGACGGCTGGCAGCTTCCGCGTGAGGGCTCGCCGGTCGGCCATGCGCTGAGCCCCGAGGGCGAGCGACACGGTCACCACGGCAGGCAGCGCCTCAGGGATGGCCGCCACGGCCAGGCTCACCGCGGTGAGGAACATCAGCTCGACTGACTCCCCGCGAGCGACCCCGGCCACGAAGACGATGGCGCAGACAAAGAGGGCTGCGGCAGCGAGACCCTTGCCGAGCGTCGAGAGCCGGCGCTGGAGTGGCGTGGGGCCAGCATCATGGGCCTGGAGCAGGTCGGCGATCCGTCCCAGGGCCGTCGCCATGCCCGTCGTCACGACGATCCCGGCACCCCGCCCGTAGGTCACCGCGGTGCCCCTGAAGGCCATGTTCCGCTGATCGGCCATGAGCGCGTCCGTGACGTCGGGAAGGGCCGCGACGACCTTGGCGGCGGGCTCCGACTCGCCGGTCAGCGCAGCCTCGTTGATACGGAGGGCGGCCAATTCGGTGAGCCGCATGTCGGCCGCAACGACGTCGCCGGTCTCGAGACGGACGACATCACCGGGCACCAGCTCGCCGGCCGGAACCTCTGCAACCTCACCACCCCGCACGACGCGAGCGGTCGGGCTCGTCATCTGCTTGAGCGCGGCCATCGCCTGCTCGGCGCGGTGATCCTGGATGAACCCGATCACGCCGTTGAGCAGCACGATGGCAAGAATGACGAAGGCGTCCTTGAGGTCGCCGATGACCGCTGTGACGACCGCCGCGATCATGAGCACGACGATCATCGTGTTGGTGAACTGCTCGACGAACAGGCGCCAGGGCGGCTTGCGCCCGCGCTCGACCAGCTCGTTCGGTCCGAACCGGGCCAGTCGCTCGGCGGCGTCGGCCACAGCCAGTCCCAGCGCCGGATCGGTGGCCAGCGACGTGGCGACGGCCGTCCCATCGATCGTCCACGAACGGGCCGGCGCAGAGGCCTGATCGCTGGTGGCTCCGGTCATGCTGCCGACCTGTGCAGGCGATCGGCGGTCATGTCAGGCCTCCAGCCTTGCGCGCGCAACGAGGATGTTCGTCAGTGGATGTGCGACTAACGCCGCACTCGTGCTGCCGAGGAAGAACCGCTCGATCCCCGATAGTCCGCGGGAGCCGACGACCAGGAGATCAGCGGAAGACTCGCGCGCCGCGATGGCCAGATGCTCATGCGGAGTGCCGTGGATAGCGCGATGCTCGGCGAACATGCCGCGCTCGCGCAGAAGGCTGGCCCCATCCGCAGCGACGGCTTCCGCTGCCTCGCGAGCCTGGTGGAGGTCCGCCTGGTAGGCCGCATGCACCTGGCCGACCATAGTCGGGGCGATCCCCGATGCCAGCGGCGCGACGGACTCGTAGACCGTGCAGACGATGACCGCGTCCGTGTCCCGCAATGGAAGGCTCGCGACGAGATCGAGCGCCAGGTCCGCGTCGGGCGAGGCGTCGTATCCGAGCACCACTCGTCGGATCGGGTCCGCCGTCCGGGCGACGAGCACGGAGCTGGCCGCGTAGCGAGCAACCTTGCTCGAAACGCTGCCGACGACCTGGCGTCGGAACGCTCCCAGCCTGCGCGTCCCGACGACGACGAGGTCGGCCAGTTCGGCCGTCGCGTGGACCACGATGGTTTCCGCGGGGTGGCCGGCGAGGACCGTGGGCCGGGCGCGGAACCCAACGTTCTCCAGGCGTTCGACCGCCGCCGCCACCGTCGCTTCCGCGGCGGCACGATGGGCAGCCTCGATGATGAGGACGGGACCGTGGTCCTCGCGGCCGGGTGTCGGCTGGCGGGTCACTTGCGGGACGACCGCGAGCACCTCGATCTCCGAGATCCCGGCCGGGTTGAAGCTCGCGATCAGCATCGTCAGGGCGTCGTCGGAGCCTGTAGAGCCGTCGATCGCGAGAATCATGCGCAGTCCGCAGGCCCGGACGGTGGGTCTCAGGGCGGTGGTAGCCATGCGCTGCCTCCGGCTTTCTCCTGCCGAAGGTCTTGCCCGCCCGCATCGCGGGCCGTGGGACCGGGCGTCGCAGCGCCGTGGTGACGATCCAACGGTGGAGGGCTACTCCCCTTCTGTTCTTCGATTCTACGACCCGACCGCTCACCCGCGTGAGCCGAAGGTCACGATCGGGCGGGCACCGGGTCACGTCCAGGACGTTGTCAAGCGTACGTTGTCATCACGCGTCGTTCGTCAACTGGGCACCACCAGCCTGGGATTCGGCGGTTGCGGTGGGTCATGTCCTCGGGTGGCCAGACCAACCCGACGCCGCCGTCTTGCCCTTCATCCGCATTGGACGTGGCCTGCGCTCTGGTGTGTCCGCGCAAGGTAGGCGCGAGCGGCGCGGGTCGAGGAGTTGGCGGACGACATCTGCCTGCTCGCACTTGAGCTCGGCGCACTCGGGTGCCAGCGACCCAGGACGGATACGGGACCGTCAGAGGGGAGGAAAGCAACGAGAGCGAAGGACGAAGCCTCCCGGGCCTGGCGGTCTTGACGGCCCTGCCGTTGCTCCTTCGCTTGCCTCGCCGCTCAGGGCGTCCACGCTCCGATTGCCACCACCGCGAGGAGGACGGCGTCGATCCCGAGGCCGAGCACCAGCTGGGGCTCGAAGAACAGGACCAGCAGGACCGCCGACGCGACGGCCGACACGGCCACGGTCGGCTGCCACCAGCCGGGCGGCACCAAGACGCCGACGGTGGACAGAGCGGCAAGCGCGAAGCCGCCGACGACGATCGCGATCAGGGCCACCCCGACGGCCCGGACCACGTCGAGGTCCAGGCCGGCGCCGGTGATGGCCCACGAGCGGGCCATGTCGAACGGCCAGTCGGGCCCGCCCGCGGTCGCCGCCGGCGCGGGCACCGCGAACATGACGTGCACCACGCCGTGGCCGATCAGCAAGGCAGCCAGCAGCCATCGCCCCGCGGACATGTCCCTGGACAGCAGCCACCAGATCGCGCCCCCGATCGCCGCCACAACGACGGCCCATGGCAGGATGCCGACGATCGTCTTCACGACCTCTCGTCTCCTTTCCCGGCCCGATAGCCGTCCATGACGATCCGGAGGGTCCGTCGGAAGGTGCCCTCCCTCCAGTCGCGGAGACGCTCGGCGAGCTCCTCCGGCAACCCGGCCCACGCGGTCTCGACCAGGGGCGAGCTGAGCATCGAGTAGCCGACCGTGAACGCGACCAGCGACTGGTAGAGCTCCACCGCGTCGTCGGGGGGTATGCCGTGGTCGATCAGGTACTGCAGCCCGGAGGTCCCCGCGCGGTCGGTCCTGCGGGCCGACAGGGGGAGCAGGTTGGGGTGCGCCGTCAGGACGCGCCGGTACTCGACGAAGACGGCCTCCAGCGCGTCCGCCCAGTCATCGGGCGCGGGCTCGGGAAGCCGCATCTCCGAGCGGATCCGGTCCACGGTCCAGTCCAGCAGCACCGCCTTGCTCGGGACATGGTGGTAGAGCGACATGGCCTCGACTCCCACGGCGTCCGCGAGGTGGTGCATCGTCAGGGCGGCCAGGCCCTCCGAGTCCACGATGGCGAGCGCGGCGTCCAGCAGCTCCTCGCGCGTCAGCGGCCGTTGGCGCCTGCGACGGGTCACCCCGAATGCGCCACCGAGGCGCCGGCGGGGTGCTGAGCTGAGGCGCCGGCGACGTCCCTGGCGGACGCGCCGACGAGCGCGACGCCGAGGGCAGCGAGCATTGCCAGGAGCGCGGACCAGCAGATGACGAGCGCCAGGTCCGGATCGGACACCCCGGGAACCACGCCGACGATGGCGACCTCGAGCGCGAAGGCATACAGCGCCAGGCCGACGGCGAGAAGTCCCGGCCACGCCCGCGCGAGGATCCTGCACGCCTCAGCCGGCAGGACGGACTGCCACGAGGTGAGCGGCCGGTGGATGCGCCTCGCCACCGCCCAGCCGAACAGAAGGAACACGAGCATCCCGATGCCGCCGCCAACCAGGAACAGCAGCCCACCGAGCAGGAGGAGGACCCGGCTGCCGTTCGGTCGGTCGATGAAGCCGATCGACCAGGCGATCGTCAGCAGACCCACGGCCATGGCCAGGATGCCGGTCACCAGGAAGTTCGGGACGATCGTGAAGGCCTCCTCGGTGCCATGGATCCACATCCGCTGGGCCGGCCCGATCGCCTGGATGAGGAGTCCGGGCGTGGTTGTGTTGCCCTGCAACGTTTCGAAGAAGCCGTGGTCGAGTCCGGACACGCCGACACACACACCCAGAGCCGAGGCGACTACCGCCGTTCTACTTACCTCGCGCCCGACCATGGGCGCGGCTGAGTTCACACGCATGACACTTCCCTCGTCAATCTCGCCGACGGGCGGTCCAGGGCCAGCCTTATGCCATAAGCCTTATGACATAAGGTAGAGCCTCCCGGCCGGGCTGTCAACAAGCCTGGCACCCGTGGAGGCAGCAGGCAGTGCCGAACCGACCACCGGAGAGCGCCAGCCGATGAGCGAGCGCGAACTCGAGGTCGTCGCGCCGGTCGCCGCGGGCTTCACCAATCGCGCCATCGCCGAGAAGCTCTTCCTCTCCCCGCGCACGGTCGAGAAGCACGTCGAGCACGTGATGGACAAACTCGGCGTCGGCTCACGCGCCAAGATCGCCGCGTGGCATGCGCGGCAGGCTCCGTCGACGAATAGGTAACGGGACTCGGTCAGCATGCTGCGGTGCTGGACGTCGATCAGGATCTCGACTGCCGCCGATGTGCCATGCCGATCTGACTGCGCCGCCGATTGATGGTGGCGACGCATTGCACGCAGTAACGCTGGACCGGCGACTGCCGCTCGCCCACCTGGTGACATTGAGCGCACTCGAGGAGCGCGACCTCCAACCACGCGCGTGACCGGCTCGGGCGGGGGAGTGGGATCTCGCTCGCCCCGGTCCCCTGCGGACTCAGTACACGGCCGGCTCCCGCCCGCCGGAGCCACTCGCATACGGAATCCAACCGGTTAACACCGTCGTCGGTCGCGTCCCACCAGACGGCGACAAGCCTTCTCGTCGCGACTGTCGACGTCGATCGGCTCGAACAGGTCTCGGACCCACGTCGGGCCAACGGCGCGTGGTCGAGGATCCCGTTCATGCCGTCGATCGTCTCCCGACCGAGCCCTTGGCCCGCTCCCGTGGCATCGGCAGGCCGCGCGGGCCGGCAGATGGGTCACGAGACGGCCGGCACCGACACCTTCCCGGCCTTGATGGCCGCGACATAGGCCGCGTGGTCCCGTTCGTTGACGGCCGCGTAGGTCTCGGAGAAGTCGGCGATCGCCCCGTCGAATCTGTCGCTGGTGCCGAGGTACGACGCGATGGCCACGGCATCGCCGGTCACGGCGTGGGCGCGCGCGAGTGACCAACCGCAGATCCCGCCGTAGAAGCCCAGGCCGACCGGCTCGATCGTGGTGATGTCCACCGAACCCTTCATGTCCCAGAGCTGTCGCAGGTAGAAGTCGCGGCCGCCCGGTCCGCGCGTCCAGCCGAGCAGGATGTCGGGGGTCGCCTGCATGCGCTGCTGCCCGACCACGACCCGCTCGGCATGGTTGGCGTGCGCGCTCTGGCCGACGAAAGGCGCGAGGACCGACGCGGTGGCCTCCTTCGCCTGAAGGATGAGCGGGTCGTGCTCGTCGCGCCCCTCCAGGACGAGCACGAAACAGCGCGTCCCGACGCTGCCGACGCCGACCACCTTGAGAGCGAAGTCCACGAAGCGGTAGCGCTCCAGGAAGTCGCGCCGGTTCTCGGGCATCGTCGCGCGGTAGTCAGTGAAGACCTTCTCCAGGGCCTTCGGGCCGCCCATCCCTTGGAGGTCTACGTGGGTGATGACGGGTGGGTCGTCGAGGATCACCCGGCGCCCGTCCACGACGGCCGTCAGCTTCTCGAAGGCGTGCATCCCGTCGCGCTGGCGGGCCTTGCTGAAGATCGCCTCGAGGTTCCTGCGGCGAGTGGCGCCTTCTCGGCCCTGGAGTCTTCCGGTCGCCTCGGCGGCCTCCCGGATGTCGGCCTCGGTGATCGAGGTGTACCAGACGGTCATGAGGCTCATCCCCGCGAAGCGGGCCATCCACTGGCGATAACTGCGGACCGTGGCCATCGCCGCATCGCGGTTCTGGGCGACGCTGAAGCCACGCGCCTGGCCGGCGATGACGACGCTCGCGGCGAGCCGCTTGACATCCCACTCCCAGGGCCCGGGCAGCGTCTCATCGAAGTCGTTGGCGTCGAAGACGAGCGTCCGCTCGGGTGAGGCGAACAATCCGAAGTTGCTGAGGTGGGCGTCACCGCTGGCCTGGACGAGGATGTCCGTGCGAGGCGTGGTCCCGAGGTCGAACGCCATCACGGCCGCGGTCCCGCGGTAGTAGGCGAACGCCGACTCAGCCATCCGCTCGTGGCGGACAGGAACGAGGTCCTGGAGCCGCTCTGTCTCCTGGCTGGCCAGGATCGCGATCGGGTCGCGGCCGGGGGCGGGTTCGAAGGCGGCGTGGTCCACTCGCGGGACCCGCTTGCGGGCCGCCCTGCCCGCCGCGGACCGCTCGCTCGGGGGGACCCAGGGTCGAGCCGTCCAGGTGGCGCCCTGGGCCGGCAGATCCGCCTGCCACGCGGCGTCGAACGCGGTCGGGGCTTCGTGGCCCGGAGTCGTCCTGCGAGACCGTCGCGCGGTCTTTGTTGGTTCGGTCACTGCGGATGTCCTCGGATTAGGCCGACAGGAAATACCGCCTCCATTTCAGGGCTTCGCGACGGCCGGAGCATCCTCCCATTCGGAGGACACACTCGATCTCGCCGATCGGGAATCAGCGTTCCCTCGATGGCGCCTTCCTCCGAAGGGGAGGATGTAGCCGGCCCGTGACACGGCCTACGGTGCGAACGTCCGGGTGGCCTCGCATGCGGTCGACGTGCCTGGACGGTCGTCGCAAGCGCAACCACGCGTCCCTTGCGCACGAGAAACGGTCCGCCGCAGAGCGACCGATGCGTCGACCGCGAGGAGCCGAGGGTATCGATGTGACAGACCAACAGACGACGCCCGAGATGACATCGGCCACCGACGCCGACGACACCGTCGTCGTCGCGGGCCAGGTGGCGGACGAGCAAGGTGTGCTCGCCGAGGGCGCGGTCGCTGCTCAAGGGCCCCATGCGCTCATCGTCGCCCGCTTCGCGGACCCGACCCTGGCGATGAGCACGTATGACGATCTCATCGACGCCGAGGTCGCGGGCCTGCTCGAGGTCGACGGCGTCCTCGTCGTCAAAGCGGACGAGAGCGGCAAGCTCCACGTCCAGAAGATGACCGACCACAGCACCCGCACGGGCCTCAAGTGGGGCATCGTCGGTGGTGTCGTCGCGGCGGTCTTCCTGCCGGCCACGATCGTGGCCGGCGCGGTCGCGCTCGGCGTCGCCGGCGCGGCGGCCGGCAAGGCGCGCAACCTCTACCACCGGGCCGAGGTCGAGAAGGAGCTCGCCGGCGTCATCACGCCGGGCACCTCCGGGATCCTCGCGCTCGTCTCGGCGATGGATGCCGACGCCGTCGCGCAGAAGATGCCGGCGGCCGAGCAGGTCAAGACGGTCCCGGTCGACGAGGAGACGGCCGGGGCGATCAAGGCTGCCGCGACCGCGGCGGCGCAGGACGCGCCCGCGACCCCAGTCTGAGTCAGCGGCGCGCAGGACCCGTTCGGCGAGGCGACCGGCGCCGGACATCGGGGATGCAGGGTCGAAGGAGACAAAGGGACATGGCAGAGAAGCACGTGACCGGCCCGATCCAGGTGTTCGTGGTCGGGTTCGACAAGTTCGAGGCGACCGGCCGGATCATGGCCGAGCTGCGCCGGGCGCGGAAGCGCGGCGTCATCCGCCTCGTCGACGTCATCTTCGTCCAGAAGAACCGGCAGGGCGACATCGAGAACTCGATGCACCTGACCGACCTGTCCGAGAGTGAGCGGATGCGTCTCGGATCGATCGCCGGCGGGCTCATCGGGCTCCACGCCGGTGGCGTCGAGGGCATGGTCGAGGGAGCCGAGCTCGGCGCGCTCGCCGTCGCCGAGCGCGACGCCGGGCTGTCCGTGGACCGGATGCAGGAGCTCGCCGATTCGATCCCCGCCGGCAGCGCCGCGGCGATCCTCGTCATCGAGCACCACTGGGCCGCGAACCTGCGCGACGCGATCGTCGACGCCGGCGGCCGGACCCTGATGCAGGCGATGATCTCGCCCGATGCGCTCGCGATCGTCGGTGACGAGCTGCGCGTGAAGATGGAGGCCGAGGACGCGATCGAAGCGGCCGAGGAGGTCAAGATGGCCGCCGCCATGGAGATCGCCCAGACCCTCGTCGAGGCGGAGCTGATCGAGGACGCCGCCATCGCCGAGGCGGCCGACGTCGTCGCCACGGCGCTTGCGGTCGAGGACGCGGCCGCCGAGGACGTCATCGACACGCTGTTCGCAGCCGAGCTCATCGAGGAGGCGGCCAAGGAGGAGGCCGAGAACGTCGTGCGGATGTCCCTCGACGTCGAGGAGGCCGCGACGGAGGAGGCCGAGGAGGCCGTGGCCGCGGCCGACGAGATCGAGGCTGCCGCGGCGCTTCGCGCCGTTCGCGCGCTCATCGCGGCGGACCTCATCGAGCGGGAGGCCGCCCAGGAGGCGGTCGACGCGCTCGTCGCGGCCGACATGATCGAGCAGGAAGCGGCCGACGAGGCGCTCGCGTCGGTCCTCGCCGCCGAGGAGGTCGCAGCCGGCGTGAGCTGAGAAGCCAACGCATCCAGGATCGCTGGATCAACCAATGTCAACGAAGGGAGATTCCTCAGATGAGTGACGAGACGCAGAACGCGACGGCAACGCCGGATCAGCCGGTCGACGTGGCCGTGGCCGCCGTCGGTGACGACCTCGGTGTCGAAGCCGTGGCCGGGATCGCCGTCCAGGGCAACCAGGCGCTCATCGTGGCGCAGTTCGCCGACATGGACTCGGCCAAGGCGGCCTACAACGCGTTGGTCGACGCCGAGGTCAACCGGGCGCTCGACATCGACGGCGTCCTGGTGGCCAACGCGGACTACCAGGGCAAGATCCACATCCAGAAGATGACCGACCACAAGACCCGCAACGGCTTCCTGTGGGGCGCCGTCGGCGGCGCCGTCATCGGCTTGATCTTCCCGCCGACCATCATCGCCGGCGCCGTCGGCGTCGGCATCGCGGGTGCGGCCGTCGGCAAGGCCGGCAACGTGCTCATGAAGAGCGACGTGGCCGACGAGCTCGCCGGAGTCATCACCCCGGGCACGTCGGGCATCGTGGCGCTCGTGTCCATCACCGCGGTCGACGCCGTCGAGGCGACGATCCCGGACGCCAAGGTGGTCAAGTCCGCTCCGGTCAGCGACGAGGCCGCCGCTGCGGTCAAGCAGGCCGCCAAGGCCGGAGGCGACCAGGCCGCCGGCTGACGTCGTCACCCGGCGGGAGAGCCCGTCCGGGAGCAGAGCGAGCGATGGAGGCGACCCGGGATCGTATCGAACGACTCGGGTCGCCTCCGAGCCATGAGCGCGGCGTTCCCCCAGACCAGACCGACGTGATGTCGGTCACACGCACAAAGGAGCTGCTACCAGATGAATAGCCTGGGCGATTTCCTGCTCTGGTCGATCGAGGTGTTCTTCCTGATCCTCGCGATCTGGATCTTCATCGCGATCTTCTCGGACATCTTCCGCCGGACGGACATCCACGGCGGCGCGAAGGCCGGCTGGATCTTCCTGATCTTCATCCTGCCGTTCCTCGGCTGCCTGATCTACATCATCGCCCGACCGAAGGTCACGCCCGGCGACGTGCAGCTGATGGCCCAGGCCGACGCGGCCAACAAGGCGGTCGCCGGCGTGTCCACCGCGGACGAGCTGGCCAAGCTCCAGCAGCTCAAGGATGCCGGCACGATCAACCAGGCCGAGTACGACTCGCTGAAGGCGAAGACGCTCGCCGGGGCCTGACCGCGCTCCGGCCCGCTGACCGGCACCATCAAGCGGGACAGGGCAGCCGGCTGGTACACACGTTCGAGTCGGATCGGTGCGCCCTCGAGGTCGCACCGGACCAGGTCGGATCGTGGCAGGGCGGGTTGCCGTGACCACCACCCGGAGCTGACAGCCGCGAGTGCACCGAGGAGGACCTGTGCCGCAGATCGCCATCGTCGCGCTCGTGATCCTTGGCTACACCCTCCTCGCGGCCCGGCTCGACCGGCTGTCGGTCAGCGGCCCCATGATCCTCGTGACGATCGGCGCAGTCCTCGGACCGTCAGGGGTCGGAGCGTTCGCGGCACCGGTGACGTCGGAATCCGTCCAGCTGCTCGCCGAGCTGACGCTGGCCCTGCTGCTGTTCTCGGATGCCTCGTCCATCGGTCTCAAGCAGGCCGGCAGCATCGCCTGGGTCCCGGCCCGGCTCCTCGCCATCGGGCTGCCTCTGACGATCGGCGCCGGAGCGTTGGTCGGCTGGCTCCTGTTCCCGGCGCTCGGCCTCGGGTTCGCCCTCCTGATGGGCTCGATCCTGGCGCCGACGGACGCGGCGCTGAGCCTGCCGCTGCTCGTGGATCGGGCGATCCCGGTCCGGGTCCGGCGGGCCATCAACATCGAGAGCGGATTGAACGACGGCATCGCGACGCCGTTCGTCACCTTGTTCCTGGCGGTCGTGGTCGCTGAACAGGCGTCCGCGAGTCAGCACTGGTTCATCGATGCCGCCGTCGAGATCGCCCTGGCGATCGTGGTCGCGATCGTCGCCGGCGGATTCGGCGGCCGGGTCATCGCTCGGGCTCGTCGACGTGGCTGGGCCTCGCCGGCGTCCGAATCACTCGCCGTGGTCTCGCTGGCGGTCCTCGCCTACGCGAGTGCGACGACGATCGGAGGCAACGGGTTCGTGGCCGCGTTCGCGGCCGGGATCTTCTACCGGACCGCGACGGCGGCGGCCGAGCCATCCGTCGAGTTCGCCGACTGGATCGGCGTGGCGGGGTCCTACCTGGTCTGGCTCGTCTTCGGCATCGGCTTCGTTGGTCCGGTCCTCGCGGCAGGCTTTGACCCGGCTGTCCTCGTCTACGCGGTCCTGAGCCTCACGCTGGTCCGGATGGGCCCGGTGGCGCTATCGATGGTCAGATCGCCGCTTCGCGCTGACACGGTCGCGCTCATCGGCTGGTTCGGGCCGCGCGGTCTCGCATCGGTGGTCTTCCTGCTTGTCGCCTTCGACCAGATGGGTCCGGCTCATCCAGCCAGTCTCACGCTCGTCCATGTGGTGACCTGGACGGTGCTCGTGTCGATCTTCCTCCACGGGTTGAGCGCAGGCCCGATCGGCGCGCTCTACGGTCGGCGAATGGCCACGGCGCCGACCGGCGCGTGGGAGCTCGGAGAAGCAGACGAGCCGCAGCTCCGCCATCGGCCGATGACGCCGGTGCGAGCGGCGGCCGGCGCTCCAGGGAGGGCGTCGTGACCCCGCGCGCGCAGGCGACGGCCTCAGCCAGGCCGCTCGGGCGCCTCAGGGACCCTCCCTCAGAGACCCTCCGGGCGGGTGCCTGAGAGCACGTCGCTAGCTGGCTGGGCAAGTCGTCGCGAGCGCGGACTCGACAGCTGAAGCTGCCGTCTTGATCTGCTCGATCGCCGCCTTCACCGCGACAAGCTTTGCGCCGAGGCTCGGCTGATCGCCGAGTCCGGTCAGCGTGGTCTGGAGTGCCTGGACGGAGGTCAGCAGATCGCCGACCGGCTGGCCGACAAGCTCGTGCCCCGACACGGCGAGGGCCTGAGCGGCCGACTGCACGTCGGTGAGCGCCGCCGTCACGCCGCTCACGCCGACGGTGGCGAGCGTGATATCGGTGAGCGCGGTCACGGAGGCGCGGAACCGCGCCGCGTCCGCGCACATCGCGGCCGCGCCCGACGCGGTCGGAGCTGCCGAAACGTCCGGACGCTGCCGACGCTCGGCGCCGTGGCCGGGGCTGTCGGCGTGCCCGGTGTCGGCGACGAGGAAGCCGCACAAGCGGCGACGGCGAGCGTCAGGAAGAGCACGGGGGCGAGGAGGCGAATGTCTCTGGACATCGGTATTCCTTTTGGTCGGCGTGGCTTCGATGGACGAGCGTCGGTCACGAGACCGCATGTTGGTCAGGGATCGGTGGCACGTTAGGTACGTGACGGCCCCTCGCGTGCGGCGGTCTCCTCCACGGAGTCGACCGCCGTGCCGATGACGATCTGCGGACGGCCCAGATCGGAACCCCGATCCGGGCGCGATGGACGTGACGTGAGCCAGCCGACCGCGCTTGCGACGAAGGGCCCGGTCACGTCGACATCACCGCTGACCATCTGGACGCTGTCACGCTAGGCCGCGAACTTGTCGCGCCGCATCCTCCCCGTCGGAGGAAGGACGCTTGCCACGGGCGGGCAACGGCGCATGGAGACGCGGTGATCAGCGACGCGGCGCCAATGGACCGCCGTCTGGTCCTTCCGTTACGATGCCACCTTGACCAACGGGCTCGGTCTCTGGACCGCGCCGCCAGCCGGTAGACCGCATGCCCCCTTCCACCTCCCCTGTCGAGATCGAAGCGATCGAGCGTGGAAACCTCGCAAGCGGCGAGAGCGCCACCCGCCTGCTCGATCCTCTCCTCGAGGCCAGGCTCGTCGTGCCGCACCGGCATGTCGGGACGTTGCGCCGGACGAGGCTGTTGCGCCAGCTCCGGTCCGCCCGGGATCGACCCGTCATCTCGATCGTCGCGCCTCCCGGCTACGGCAAGTCGAGCCTCCTCGTCCAGTGGGCGACGGAAGACTCCGGGCCGGTCGCCTGGCTGACGGCCGACGACAGCGACAGCGATCCCGGTCGTGTTCCTCACCGATCTCGCGGCGGCGATCGACCGCCTCGTACCGCTCGGTGCGGAGCTCTTCAGCGCGATCGCGTCGGACACGGTGTCGCACCGGACCGTGGTCGGGCGATTGCTGGCAGCGATGTCCCGACCCCCGGAGCGCGTCCGGATCGCCATCGACGACGCGCACCGGATCACCTCACGGGCGTGCCTCGACATCCTTGCGGAGCTGGTCGAGCACCTGCCCGAAGGGTCGCAGGTGGCCATCGCGGGACGCGCCCGGATGCGCCTCCCGTTCGCCCGCTGGCGCGCCGAGGGTTCACTGCTCGAGATCGGTCCCACGGAGCTGGCGATGGACGAGCGTGAGGCCGTCGGGCTGGGACGCGAACTCGGGCTGCGGCTGCCGGCCGAAACCGCGACGCGCCTGACGCGAGAGACCGAAGGGTGGCCGGCTCTGCTGGCGCTCGCGATGCTCGGAGCCCGGACGTCTCGGGGAGGACCTGATCGGATCGACGCCGGCACCGACCATCTCATCGACGACTACCTGCGATCCGAGGTGCTCGAGCGCCGCTCCACGGCCGAGATCACGTTCCTGACCCGCACGTCGATCCTCGACGAGCTGCCCGCGCCGCTCTGCGATGTCGTGGCGGATCGACATGGGTCGACCGATGTCCTGCGGCACCTTGCAGGCTCGACCCTGCTGATGGACGACTACGGCGGGTCGTACCGCTACCACACGCTCCTGCGCGACTTCCTCCAGCGTGAACTCGCGGTCCGCGAGCCTGAGCGGGTGACCGCCCTCCACCGGCGAGCCGCCGACGTGGTACCAGGCGAACCACGCCATCGAGCGCGCCGTCGATCACGCCTTCGCGGCAGGCGACCTCGACCTCGTCGCCACGCTGGTCGGCAACGGCTTCGTCCAGCTATCACTGGTCCGGCCACCGGGCGACGATCCGAGCATGGGCCAGGCGCTTGGGCGTCGGACGCTCTCGAGGCACGCCCATGGCTGGCCGTGCTGGCGGCCTGGGAGGAGATCGCCGCGGGCGATGTCGCCGCGACGATCCGCTTCGCGGATGTCGCCGAGCGAGGAACGTTCGAGGGCAGTCCGCCCGACGGCACGGCTTCATTCGAGGCCGGGCGGGCGATGCTCCGAGCCGGCATGGTTCGCCGTGGGGCCGACGACGCGCTGGCGAACGCCACTCGAGCGGTCGAGCTCGAAGGGGACGATGGCTCGTGGCGGGACTTCGCGCTGTGGCAGCTGGCCTTCGCGCGCCTCACGATCGGCGATCGTGGCCGGCGCAGACGCAGCCTTGGCCGACGCGGTCGTCGCGGCCAGATCGTCGGGCGACGTCGCGGTCTGGTACTGCGTGCTCGGACACCGCGCTCTCGTGGCCGCCGAACAGGGCGCCTGGGATGCCGCCGCTGCCCTCATCGCGGAGAGCGACGCGATCGACCCGGCTCCACAGATCGACGGGTACCTCTCGAGCGTCCCGTCTCGCGCGGTCCGCATCAGGCTGATGATCCACCGCGGGGATATCGCCGGTGCGCGTCGCGAGCTCGCTCGCGCGACGGGCCTGCGACCACTCCTGACTGCCGCGGCCCCGGCCGGAGCCGTCCAGCTCCTTCTCGCGTTCGCCCGCGCCCATGTCGCGATCGACGACCCGGCCGGCGCACGCGCCCTCGTTGCCCAGGCGAGCGACGTGATCCGCGATCGTCCCGATCTCGGCGTCCTGCCTGCCGAGGTTGACGCGCTCCGAGGCGACCCTGGCCGCCCGGGCGCCCGTGCGCGGCGGAGGCGCCACGAGCCTCACGGTCGCCGAGCTCCGCGTCCTGTCGCTCCTGCCGTACTACCTCTCATTCAAGGAGATCGGGCAGCGACTCGGCGTCAAGGAGACGACGATCAAGTCACAGGCGCTCGCGATCTACCAGAAGCTCGGCGCGGCGACCCGCAGCGACGCCGTCGACCTGGCCGTCGACGCCGGACTCCTCGAGCGCTTCTGGCCGGTCGAAGCGTGCCTGCCACCGCGACAGAACGTCCTCCGGGGACTGACGACGGGCGAGATCGAGTGTCTTCCTCCGACGGGGAGGATGTTCCCGCCGTCGGGAACGGCCGAAATAGGGGTCGGCCGAAGCGAGCCGGGCTTGTCGCGCCGCGCCAGCCACTGCCAGGCAGAGGTGGCGAAGGACGTCGGTCCGTGCCTCTAGGCACTGCTCAGCGAGCTGGGCGTCGGTGCGAGGAGTTGCATGACCGCATCGGCGTCCGCGAGTCGATCGCAGGGAGACGGCGTCGGTGACGACACCGGAGCGGACCCGATGAGCGGTCCCGACACGCCCGCGCCCGACGCGACCCCGGGGACGGACCCGGCGTCTGCCGCCGCGCCGCCGAATCGCCGTGCGGCGCTCATGCGCTCGGGCCTGATCGTCGCCGTCCTCTTCGTCGTCTTCGTCATCATCCTGCCAGCGACCGGCGTGAACTACAGCGAGGTCTTCGCGGCCTTCCAGGCCCTGTCGGCGCAGCAGATGGTGGTCATCACGGCCCTGGGTGCCGCCGGCTGGTTCGTTAGCGGTCTCGTCATCTGCGCGCTGATCCCCGGGTTATCCGTGCCACGCGGACCCACGTCGTGGCTGATCCTGTCGGGGATCGGCGCGAGCGTCCCGTTCGGCCCGTGGAACATGGGCGTCCTCTGGGTCGTCTTGCGCGGCTGGGGCATCCCGAACATCCCGGCCACCTCGGGCATCGCCCTCTACGGCGTGGTCCACGAATTGAGTCGCCTGTTCCTGCCCCTCTTCGCGATCATCACCCTCGCGGTCACCGGCGACCTGGCCGGGAGCGCCAACGCGGGCAAGGCGTGGACGATCGCGATCATCAGCGCCGTTGCATTCGTCGTCGCCGTCGGCCTCATCATCGCGATCGTCCGTTCGGAGCGGATCGCCGCCTGGCTGGGTCGGACGGGACAGCGCATGGTGTCCTGGTTGATGGCGCGGCTCGGACGCAAGGGCGCGCCCGACGTCGACGGTGCGATCCATCGGTTCCGCGACCAGCTGGGTGTCGTCATCCGCCAGCGCGGTTTGGTGGCGCTCGGCACGTCGGTCGCTTCCCAGTTCGTGTGGACGATCGTCCTCATCGTCGCGCTCCGGATGTGCGGGGTGCCAGCCGACGTCCTGAGCCCGGGCATCATCTTCGGCGTCTATGCCCTCGTGATGGTCATCACGATCATCCCGCTCTCGCCCGGTGGCGCCGGGGTGCCGGAACTGCTCTTCATCTCGGCCTTCACCGCCATCGCGGGCGAGCAGTACACCGCCGCGATCACGGCCGGCGTCTTCCTCTACCGGCTGTACTACTGGTTCCTGCCGATCCCGCTCGCCTGGATCCTGCTCAAGGTGGCCCGGCGGGGCAAGTCGATGCTGCCGACCACCGCGGAGCTCAAGGCCGCCGCCCACTGATGGGCGGCACGACGACCCAGCCGATGGAGGCCGACACTCGGAGACTCGTGCGCCGCTCATCCCGACCTGGCTGAGCAACGCGGCCGCGATCGGCTGGCGCGTCCTGGTCGTGTTCGCACTGATCGTCGTCCTCGCCGATCTCGCGGTGATCCTTGGAACGGTGGTCGCCTCGATCGTGTTCGCACTGATCGTCGCCGTCCTGTTCGCGCCGGTCGCGACGCGGCTGCGCGGACGGGGCTGGTCTCGGACGAAGACGGCTGGCGCCGTGACCCTCCTGGCGATCCTCGTGATCGGCCTGATCGTGGTCCTCCTCGCGGTCGCCGTCGTGCCGCTCGTTCCCGGGATCGTCGAGGCGATCCAGTCGGGGCTGACCAGACTCCAGGCGGACGCGAGCGCGAGCGGCCAGGGCGGTCAGCTGGGCGACGCCCTTGGTCAGGCTCGATCGAACGCGGAGGCGTGGATCGGCGGCCAGCTCGTGAGCGTCGCGTCCTGGCTGGCGACCGCCGTCACCGTGACGATCCTCGGGAGCATCCTGACCTTCTTCCTCCTCCAGGACGGCGACAAGGCGTGGACCTGGGCACTCCAGGCGACGGGCGATCGCCGGCGTGAAGTGATCATGTCGAGCGGCGACGAGGCACTGAGGGGAGTCGGGGTCTGGCTCCGTGGGACCGCGACGCAGGCGGCCATCGACGCCGTGACCGCCTTCGTCTTCCTGTCGGTGCTGGGCATCCCCGCCGCGCTCGCCCTGTCGATCTTCACCTTCTTCGCCGGCTTCATCCCGTATCTCGGCGGTCTGCTGCGTGATGACCGTCCTGCTCGTCGTGACGTACGCCTCAGGCGGCCTCGCCGCCGCCGGCGCCATCTTCGTCGCGGTCATCCTGGTCCACGTCGCTCCAGACCTCCGTCGTCGCCCCGAAGGTCTTCCGGGGAGCGGTTCGGATGCCTCGGCCCGCCGTGCTCATCGCCCTCCCGATCGGGGCGGCGATGGCGGGCTTCGTGGGCCTGTTCCTGGCGGTGCCGGCCGTCGCCTTCGGGTACGCCGTGGCTGGCTCCCTCATCGACGTCATCGACATGGATGTGACGGGTGCTCGTGGCGAGTCGACCTCGATCGTGCCTGTGTGGCTGGACCGTCTCGCGCAGTGGAGCTGGCGATTCCTGATCGGGCTCGCGTTCCTGGGGGTTGCCGTCTTCCTCGCGGTCCAGGTCCCGATCGTCCTGATCCCTGTCACCCTGGCGATCATCCTCGCGGCGACGCTCTTGCCCATCTACCGTCAGCTCCGGGCGAGGGGCTGGAGCCCGACGAGCGCGGCCGGGACGGTCACCGTCGCGTCGATCGTCATCACCACCGTCGTTGTCGTCCTCACGGTCGTGAGCCTGGCGACCCAGATGGGGCCGATCGTCCAGGCCGCCAGCGACGGTGCCGGGCAGGCGGTCGCCTCGAATCCCCAGGTCCTGGCCTGGCTGCAGCCGCTCGTGTCGAGTTCCTCCGACTTCCTCGGGCAGGCTGCCCAGGCGGTCGTGTCCGGGTCCGTCGGGCTGTCAGTCGTCTGCGTCATCGGCGCCCTGCTGACCTTCGACTTCATGCGCGACGGTCCCAGGTTCTGGTCGTTCGCAACGTCCCGGCCTCGCCGCGTGGCGTCGCACCGAAGTGGATGCTGCAGGAGGTCGTGCGGTCGGGGTCCTGGGCGGCTACATGATCGGGACCGGCGCGATCGCGCTCTTCGGGGCGGTCAGCCAGTTCGTGATCATGGCGATCCTGGGGATCCCGCTCGCGCTGCCCCTTGCGGTGCTGTCGTTCTTCGGCGGATTCATCCCGTACATCGGCAGCATCCTCACCACTCTTCTGGCGTTCTTCGTGACGCTGGCCCTCGGAACTCCGCAGGACGCCGCGATCATGGGCGTCTACACCATCGTCTTCAACGTGGTGCAGGGCAACTTCGTGGCGCCGATCGTCTACGGCCGCGCGGTCAACATCCATCCGGCCATCATCCTGCTCGCGATCCCGGCCGGCGCCGCACTGGCGGGGATCGCCGGGATGTTCCTCGTCGTGCCGTTCATCGGAGTGTTCGCGACGACCTGGCGGACGGGGCTCCTGGTCCTGGGCGATGGCCCAGCCATCGTGGCCGTCGATGGCGACGACCCAGAGCCAGCGTGAGGTGTAGTCGATGAAGAACAGGTCTGCCCTGATCGCACTCGCTGGCGCGCAGTTCGTCATGGTCCTCGACCAGACGGTCATGGGGGTCTCGATCAGCCAGCTGGTCGCCGACTTCGACACGACCGTCACGACCATCCAGGCGATCATCACGCTGTACTGCCTCGTGATGGCGATGCTGATGCTCGCGGGCGGCAAGATCGGCGACATCATCGGGCGCCGCCGGGCCTTCAAGATCGGCCTCGTCATCTACGGCTGCGGCTCCGCCATGACGGCGCTCGCCCCGACGGTGGCGATCCTCACCCTGGGCTGGTCGATCCTCGAGGGCATCGGCGCCTCCCTCGTGCTCCCGGCGATGGTCGCGCTGATCGCCGGCAACTTCGAGGGCAAGGACCGCAAGGTCGCCTACGCGGTCATCGGAGGCGTCGCTGGCGCCGGCATCGCCGTCGGTCCGATCGTCGGGGGCTGGGCCACCACGGTGCTCAGCTGGCGGGTCGTCTTCGCCGGCGAGGTCGTCCTCGTGATCGGGATCTTCGCCATGACCCGGTTCGTGGCGGACGCCCTCCGGAGCGGGCCCAAGCCTCGGCTCGACATCGTCGGTGCGGTCCTGTCTGCCACCGGTCTCGGGCTGATCGTCCTGGGGATCCTCGAATCCAGCGTCTGGGGTCTGATCCAGCCGAAGGACGCGCCGGTCGAGCCGTTCGGCCTCGCTCCGACCCTCTTCGTGATCGCCGCCGGCGGGGTCCTGCTGTGGGCGTTCGTGGGCTGGCAGCGGCACCGCGAGGCGATCGGGAGCGACCCGCTGGTCCACCTCGACCTGCTCAAGATCCTGCCGCTCCGATCGGGCCTCGTCGGTCTCTTCACGCAGAACCTCCTGCTGATGGGCGTCTTCTTCACCATCCCCCTCTATCTCCAGCTCGTCCTCGGCCTCGACGCCCTCCAGACGGGCCTCAAGATGCTGCCGGTCTCGATCGCGATGTTCGCGGCGTCCGCCGCGGGGTCGCGCCTCTCGACCCGCTACTCCGTGCGTTCGATCACGAGGACGGGGCTCATCCTCTCCGGCATCGCGTGCGTGATGCTGCTGGCGACGATCAAGCCCGACCTCGCCGATCTCGCCTTCGCCGCGTCGATGGGCGTGCTCGGGGCCGGGATGGGGCTGATGGCGTCGCAGCTCGGCCTCGTGGTCCAGTCGTCGGTCGACGCCTCCGGCCGCGGCGAGGCCGGCGGCCTGCAGTTCACCGGGCAGCAGCTGGGCTCGTCCCTCGGGGTCGCCCTCATCGGCGCGATCGTCCTGGCGGGCCTGACGACGACGTTCGTCTCGAGCATCCAGGCCGACCCACGCATCAGCCAAGAGGTCGCCGGACAGGTCGGGACCGCGGTCGGCTCCGGGATCGACTTCGTCTCGTCGGCGGCCATCGAGGCTGCCGC
Organism: uncultured Chloroflexia bacterium; assembly: GCA_963833285.1. Lineage (GTDB taxonomy): Bacteria > Chloroflexota > Limnocylindria > Limnocylindrales > CSP1-4 > SPCO01. The sequence goes on from CAWHXM010000006.1 coordinate 162,726, forward strand.
TCAGAAGGCCGGGCTCGACGCGGCCACGACCGCGGCGATCGTGGACGACTACGAGCAGGCCCAGCTCCGGTCGCTGAAGGCCGGCCTGCTGGCGGCGGCGCTCCTGGCCCTCGTCTCGCTCGCGTTCACCGGAGGCCTGCCGGGGAAGGTGCCGATAAGCACGGCAGCGCCCGGCGATGACGCGGCCGCCCCCGACACGGTCACGCCGGCGACGGCATAGCTGGGTCGGGCGCGCCCGTCGGTTCGCGTTCGCCACGGCCCGCGCCGTCGGCTCTCACTGACCATGGCGCTCGGGATGATCGGTCTTCATCCGTCAAGGAGGATGCGCGGGGCGCCGTCGACGAGCCTACTCTGGCGTCACCCCGAGCCGGACCCGCCACGCAGAGGGCGATGAGGTCTGCCCGTCGGTCGAAGGGAGTTGACGATGCTCCGACAGTTGGTCCTGGCGATCTTCGCCGACGAGGCGTCCGCGGACGCTGCCGCCGAGGGGCTCAACCGGTGGGCGGAACAGGAAGCCGCGGCGAAGTTGATCGATACCCATCAGATCCAGGCGATGGGCGTCCTCGTACTCGACGAGAACGGCAAACTCAAGACCGAGAAGCTCGGCCCGCGAAGCATGGGGACAGGCGCCGGGATCGGAGTCATCCTGGCCATGCTCACCCCGATCGGCCTGGCAGTCGGGATCATCGGCGGCGGGATCCTTGGCGCTCTCCACCACAGGAGCCTGTTCAGCTCCAAGGACGATCGAGAGCGCCTCGGTCGCGAGCTGCAGGGGGGCAAGGCCGCGCTCGGGGTGATGACCGATAAGACGAGCGCCGCCGCCATCTCCGCCGAGCTCGCCTCCCTCGGCGGTCAAGCCGAGACCCATGAGCTCGACGACAGCGCTGTCGCTGAGGTCGACGCCGCTTCGACGGCGGCTCCGGCCGACGCGTCGGTCAACACGACCGCATGACGAGTTCTGTCGATGGAGCCTGATCGACCTGCCGATGAGGCCACGACCGACCAGTCCGTCCGACGATCCGGTGAGCGGACCGTCGCACGTCCCGAGCCGCCGATGTCCTGCCGCTCGACCGGTTCAACGCGTTCACCGACGGCGTCTTCGCGATCGCGATCACGCTGCTCGTCCTCGAGCTCTCGGTCCCGGCTGTCGGCGGTCGCCTCCTGCCGGCCCTCGCCGAGCAGTGGCAGGAGTTCCTTGGCTATCTGATCAGCTTCGTCTTCATCGGGGGGATCTGGGTGAGCCACGCCGGGATGACGAAGTTGATGCGGCACGCCGACACCTTGGCGTACGGGATCGACCTCCTGATGCTGCTCTTCGTGGGCGTCCTTCCGTTCTCGACCAACCTGCTGGTCACCCACCTGTCGGGTCCGGACGTCGAGGCCGCGGTCGTCATCTACGGGGTCAACGTGCTCCTGGCGTCGCTCTGCCTGAGCCTGCTGATGTTCTACATCGCCAGCGAACGGTCGCTGGTGGTCGACGGGGTCGCCGACGAGACGTTGGAGGCCAAGGTCCGGCAGCGGTGGATCGTGATCGCCCTGAATGTCGCGGCGATCGCCCTCGCCGTCGTCGCGCCCGCTCGCTGCCGTCGGGGTGTACCTCGTCATGACGTTCCTCGCGCTGGCCCTCCCGTTGATCCACCTTCGTCGGCGCCGGCACTAGGACTCCGCAGGTCGGAGCTGTGCCGCGCGACCGGCACGACGTTGGGCCCAGACCGCGCATCCCTGGAGCCCGTGGGTCGCGTCGGCCTTCGAGGAGGAAGTTCGACGCCTGGGCCTGCGAGTCGCACGGGGCCGTGCCACCACCAGAGGTCCGGAATGCCCGAATGGCCGGACCAGATCGGCGAGCGGACCGAACGGCCGACGCCTTACGCCGCGCCTCGCAACGCATCTACGATCCAATCCGGCAACACGATCCGAGGTGTGGAAACCGGCGGTTCAAGTCCTCTCGCCCCGACCACCTACGGATATTCCGAACTGCTCGGGTAGGACCCCGGGACTGGTGTCGGCGAGGCGGTCGGTGAGGCCGTAGGAGCGAGGCAGTCGGTGCGACGTGGCCGTCGATCTACCGGTGGCTCGGTGTGCGGTCCGGAATTGCCAGACTCGGGCTCAAGAAGCTCACGAGTTCCCGGCGGACTGCCTCGGTCTGGCCGAGCAGGAGATGGCCGCCCGTTTCGAGGCTCACCAGTCGGGCCCCGGGGATGCGTCGCGCTGCGGGTTCGGCGGCCTCGTACGAGACCAGCGGGTCGTCCTTGGTGTGCACGAGCAGGGTCGGGACGCCGACCGCCTCGAGGCGGTAGTCGTTGACGGCGACATTGGAGACGAAGGCATCGAAGTCGATGCCCTGCTCTCTTGGTTTGATCGGGAAGAGGCTGTCGATGAAGTCGGTCACGAACCGGGCGTCGTCGGCGCTGACCGGCAATCCCCTCGGGACGCCTGAGAGGAACGTCATCGTGGATGGAAGGAACGTCCAGATCAGCCACAACGGGACCTGCCGGTTCACGAGCCGCGCCCAGGAGGGCGGGACGACGGCGGTCGGGCTTCCCGGCAGGTTGCCCGACAGGACCACGAGGTGGCTGACTCGTTCAGGGTGCCGTAGGGCGAGTTGGAGCACCGACGTGGCGCCGGCCGACACGCCGACGACGTCGATCCGGTCGATCCCGAGCGCGTCGAGCAGGGCGACGAAGGCGTCGGCCTGGTCAGCCGGCGTCGCCCTGGGTGGGATGTCCGAACCTAGGTAGCCGAACCGCGACGGCGCGATGATGCGCCGGTCCGGGAACAGGCCGCCGAAGAGCAGTGCGCTCTCGCAGCCCTGGAAGATCCCATGGCTGACGAGGAGCGGCTCGCCGGTGCCACGCTCGGCGTACTCGATGTGTCCGGACGCCGTCGCGATCCGAGTCGTGTCCACGGCGGCCAGGCGGGTTCGGGCGGCGCTGAGATCTCGCCGGTAGCGGCGCCGCCCTCCGGCGGCCGCGATCATCCCAGCCGACAGCGCCGCCAGGATCGCGGCCAGCCACGCGTTCGTGCGGGTCGACATGTTCGAAGGGTGTGCCCGCTGGCAGACGGTGGATAGGGCCCAACGGCCTGGTTTGGCGGCACGATCCGCCCTGCCCCAGTGGCCGGCAACGCCATCGGGCAACCGGCCCGCCCCTGATCGTCGCTGCCGCACCCCGACGAGACTCGTTATCGCGAGGACGAACGGCGGCGTTTCAGCATCCTGGACACGTGCTGGGACGGGCCGCTTGAGTCGACGCCGGGCTGAACTGCGAGGGGCACCGGAGTCCTCAGCATTCGACCTGATCGCCGATCTAGCGGGGCGTTGCTGGCGGCTGGGCCCGGTAGTCCGGCGGTTCGGACACCCCCGGGGTATCGGGATCAGGCCGCAGCCACCAGCGGACCGCCCGGACGCCAACCGCGACGACCGCCCACATGCCGGGTGGCAGAACCCGCCGGCTCACGATAGCGCCGCGGAGGCGAATCAGGGTCGAGCTGTCCCTGCTCAATGAATCTGTCAGGGACAACTGCTCAGTGAATTTGTCAGTCTCACCCCATGAGGGAGAGCCTGACGTTGACGACGAGAGAGCAGCAGCGGACCGGGGTCGTGGGCCGCTGGCTGGCCGGGATCCTCACGACCGCCGAAGCCGTGGCCCTGCTCGGGTGCAGCGAACGGACGGCCTGGCGCCTGCGGGCGGCGATGCTGGCCCGGGGCGCCGCGGGTCTGGCCCATGGCAACCGGGGCCGCGCCTCGCCCCGGCGCCTGCCCGGGGCCACCCGGGAGCGGATCGTCGAGCTGGCCCGGACCACGTATCGCGGGTACAACGACACCCACCTCGCCGAGGCGCTCGCGGAGGACGAGGGGATCGCCATCGGCCGCTCCTCGCTCCGGCGGCTCCTCCGCGGCGCGGGCCTGGCGTCCCCCCGCAAGCGCCGGCCCCCGCGCTACCGCAGCCGCCGCGAGCGGATGGCCCAGGCGGGCCTCCTCGTCCAGGTCGACGGCTCCCGTCACGACTGGCTCGAGGGCCGCGGGCCCTGGCTCACCCTCGTGGGCGGGATCGACGACGCGACGGGGATCGTCGTGGGGGCGACGTTCCGGGACGCGGAGGACGGGGTCGGGTACCTCACGCTGCTGCGCGACATGGCCCGCCGGCACGGGCTGCCGGCCGCGCTGTACCGGGACCGGACCGGCGTGTTCGAGGCCGCCCGGGCCCCTGAGCACCGGCGGGACGAGGCGACCCAGCTGGGGCGGGTCCTGGCCGAGCTCGGGATCGCCTCGATCGTGGCCCGCTCCCCGCAGGCCAAGGGTCGGGTCGAGCGCCTCTGGGGCACGTTCCAGGACCGCCTCGTCTCGGAGCTGCGGCGGGCGGGTGCCGCCGACCGGGTGAGCGCGAACGCCGTGCTGCGGGACTTCCTGCCCCGCTTCAACCGGCGTTTCGGCGTGGCACCGGCGAGCGACGTCTCGGCCTGGCGGCCCGTCCCGCCCGGGCTCGACCTCGGCCGGGTGTGCGCCTTCCGCTGGCGGCGTGTGGTCGGCAACGACAACACCGTGCGCCTCGAGGGCGCCCTGCTCCAGCTCCCGCCCGGGCCCGGGGGCCGCTCGCTCGCCGGGCGCCGGGTGGAGGTCCAGCTCCGCCTCGACGGGCGGCTGCTCGTGCTCGCCGAGGGGCGCCTGCTGGCCGCGGTGCCGGCGCCGCCGGAGCCGCGCCGGCTCCGCGAGGTCCGGGCCCTCGACCCCGCGGGGCCACCGCCCGCTGCGGGCCCCGATCGTCCAGGCTATCGTCCGAGCTCCGATCACCCCTGGAAGCGGCCGGGACCGAAGGCCCCGAGCCGGCGGGCCCTGACAGATTCACTGAGCAGGTGAGCTGACAGAGTCACTGAGCGTCAACACGAATCAGGGTCGAGCAGCGGGGGGTTCGGCACCAGTACCGCGACGCCCGCCGCGAGCTGCTGACCAGTCCGATCGCGTCGTGGTATTGGTTGGCTGCGCGAGCCGTCCGCGCGTTGTTCGTCATGATTTGACCATCAGGCGATGGACTTCGTCAGCCAGACCTCCGCCCCCGTAATCTCGATTTCCAGCGGCAGAGAGGGCCGGACATTAAGGTGCCTGAGGGTGGTTTGTCTCCTCTTGAGCCTCCGACCTCAGTGTCCCGCGCGTCAGCTCGGGTCACGTAGCGGGCGCGCAGGATGCCCCGAACCCCTTGCGCGCGCCACGGCTGCACGGCTCCTGGATCCCTTCAGGGAGGCGCGACACTCCCGGCAGTGTCGCTGGACCGGCGACCGTCGTTCGACCACCTGGTGGCACCGGGCGCACTCGAACGCCGCCGCCGCAAGCCACTCACGCGAACGACCGGGGTGGGCGAGCGGGATAACGCTCGCCGCGGGCCCCTGCAGATTCAGTACACGGCCAGCTCCCGCCCGCCGGAGCCACTTTCCCGAACGAACGGCCCGATCTTGCGCTGCTCCGGACCACCTTCACGCCCTGGCCGAGTCGCGCTCCCACGCGCGCCCGAGCACCCACAGCGCAATGTTCAGCGCGAGCACCCAGACGAACAGCACGCTAAGGGCGATGGCGGCAAGCAGCAGGACCGAGCGGATGCTGTCGACCGTGCTGTCGGCCTTGGCCTGCAGACCGGCGAGGTTGGTCGAAAGGCCGTGGACGGCCGTGGCGCCGCTCGAGATCGTGTCCTTCAGCGGGGTCGCGCGGGCAGCCAGGGCATCCGCCACGGCCTTGCCCGGGTCGGCGTCGGCGAGGCTCGTCCACGTCGAGACGATCGCGTCGTCGATCGCTTTGATCTTCGCGTCAACGGCGGCCAGCGTATCTCCCGCGCCTTCAGGGACTCTCGTACCGGGAATGATCCGTGTGATCTGCTGGAGCGTCGACATGACGCCGGCCACGTTCTCGCGGGCTTCGGCGTAGCTGACGCGCGCCTCGAGATATCGGTCCGAAATCTGCCCCAGCCGGGCCTGGAGGTTCGACAGCCGTTCCAGGTCGGGGGTGCGGCTGGCAGCCAGCTGGGCGGCGTCGGCCCGCATCGTGTCGATCGCGGCGACGGCCTCGTCGAGCCGGCCCGCAACCGCATCGGTCGCCGTGATGGCCCGGCCGAACGCGTTATTGACGTCGTTGCCGAGGCCGTCGACGGCACGGGAGACGGTCCCGAGCCCGAACCACACGACGACGATGATCAGGACGCAGATGACGACGCCGATGACGCCTGCGACTTTGGCGGCGACGGCCTTCCGCGGCGAGCTTTGGGTGGAGACGGGCCTGAACATCGGGGAGGTCTCGGACATCGGGCGGTCTCGGATGCGAGTTGGGCCGCGATGATGACAGGTCCGGGCAAGCAACCCACCGTAGCCACTTGCGGCTGGGCCTCCAACACCACCTCCGCCACCGGCGATGCACCGAGGTGAGAGTCGAGGCCGGGCTACGCGATGTCCGCCTCCCCAACCAGAGCACACGGTTGCGGGTCCACTCCCGACTCTTCGCTGCGAAGAGGACACCACGTCAGGTCCGAAGGACCCCCATGGTGGTGTCCTGCGACCCTACTGCCCCCCCTGGGTGTCGAGGAACATCGCAGGCGGTGCCCTGTGCGCGGATCGACGCCCGGCTTGGGTCTTCCGCCCGACGTCAGCGCGACATGGTTGGACGTGGAGGTGGGCAATGCAAGCGCAATTCACGATCACACCGGTCCCCACTGAAACCACGCGGCCGCGGCATGAGGCGAGCGCGACCTTCGCGTACGTACTCGCCGGCCTCGCGATCGCCAGCATCTGGATCAGCGTTGTGCTCGCGAGCGCGTTCGCTCCCGACTTCGTATCGGGGTCTCAGCAGGAGCACCTGCCGCTGGTCGGGTTCACCGCCTGGCTCTGGGGCGCCATTGCGACCGGTATCGTGGTCCTGACCGCAGTTGAGGGGACACGGTCCGGGTTCTTCGGGCGCGCAGCGTGGGTTGCCCTCGGGACGGGTGTCAGCCTGGTCTGGCTTGGCGTTCTGTTGATCAGCGTCCTGGCGCCGGTGTTCGTGACGGGGACTGATCCGACCCGGATCCCGCTGGCGTCGATGGGGGCTGGCATCCTGGGCGCGGTGGGGACGTGGTTCGTCTGCCTATTCGTTAAGGCATCGAGCGCGCCGCGAGCATCGGCGAGCGATACGATCCCAGTCAAGCTGCGCGAGCTGGCCGCCCTGCGCGACGCCGGCGTGATCACGCCGCAGGACTTCGAGACGACGAAGGCCGACCTGCTCCGGCGGATGTAGGGCTGCGAGCGCGGTGCAGCACCGACCTGACGGGCAGCGGTCCACGACGCTGCGTTGGTATGGCGCCGTGCTTCAGGTGGCTGCCGACCGGCCGGCTCGTGGTACGGCACCCCGCCGTCCGACCTGGACCAGGCCACGGCCGAAGGCGTCGATCCGGCCCCAGCGACCGGGGATGTCGAGCAGTTCGAGGTGGCCGATCGAGGCGGGGAGGGCCGGGTCGACGACGAGGTGGTCGCCGATCGGCTCGAAGCCCCAGCATCGTTCGGAGGAGGAGCAGCGGCGCGCCGGTCGACCAGGCCTGCGGAGCGCATGCCGTCGGGTATCGGACTGGGTACTTGGTCAGCGCCCGGTCGTAGCCGCCGAAGGCCTCCGGCAGACGACCGTCGAACAGCGCGGCGGCATCGAGGATGTCCGAGGCGATGCGAGCTGCCTCCTCCTTGAACCCGTATCGCCGCAATCCCCACGCGATGAACGAGTTGTCGAACGGCCAGACGGTGCCGAGGTGGTAACCGATCGGGTTGTAGCGGGCCTCCCCGACGGCGAGGGTGCGGACGCCCCAGCCCGAATACAGTCGCGGCCCCATCAGGTGCGACGACGACCGACTTCGCCTTCGAGGCTGTCGACGATGCCGCTCCAGAGCAGGAGCCCATTGTTCGACGCCAGCGAATCGACCTGCGCGCCGTCGGCGTCGAGCGCAAGCGCGAAGTAGCCGCGATCGGCGAGCCAGAAATCGTGGTTGAAACGACGCTTGAGGTCCTGTGCTTCGCGTTCGAGTCGATCGGCGAAGGTCGGGTCGTTCCAGATCGTCCGCGCAAGCCGGGCGCCGCGCAGCTTGGCGTCGTAGGCGTAGCCCTGCAACTCGCAGGTCGCCCGCGGGAAGCTGGGCAGTCGACCGTCGCTGTACGAGATCGAGTTCCAGGAGTCCTTCCAGGATTGGTTCTCGATCCCGGTTTGCTCGTTGCGACGCTTGTACGAGATGTAGCCGTTCCCCATGAGGTCGGCGAACTCGTCGATCCAGTTGAGCGCGGCTCGAGCCTCATACTCCAGGTCGCGGACGAGCTTGCGGTCGCCGGTCCAGAGCTCGTACTCGTCGAGGAGGACGACGTACAGGGGGGTCGCGTCGACCGAGCCGTAGTACGGCGAGTGGGGGCGCTCCTCGAAGGCCGCCATCTCGCCGTAGCGCATCTCGTGCAGGATCCGGCCAGGATCCTCGTCGCGGAAGTCATCGCGGCGGCTGCCCTGCCAGTCGCCGAGCACCCGCAGGGTGGTCGCTGCCAGCTCCGGCGTGAACGGCAGGGTCTGCAGGCTGGTCAGGATGCTGTCGCGTCCGAACATCGTCATGAACCACGGCAGCCCGGCGGCCGGCAGGCTCTTGCCGCCGGCGACCGGCGGCGAGAACCGGAGCGCGGCGAGGTCGACCAGGCTGCGCCGGTACGTGGCCGTCAGCGGCCCGTTATCGCATTCGAGGCGCGGTGCGTCGCCGATCCAGCGCTCGAGGCTCCGCTCCATGTTCGGCCGCAGCCGCTTGCGGCCGCGTTCGTACTTCGGCCGTGCGTAGATGCCGCCGGCACCGGCCCGGGAGGTCACGACGTCCAGGTCGGTCGTCCAGCTGCCGTGCGGTTCGATCCGGACGTCGAAGGTCAGGCCGAGCTCGTCGATGCTCGCCGGTGCCGATGACGAGATGACGGTCTCGCGGGTGAACGTCTCGCGCGTGTAGCGAAGGTGCAGGCGGCCGTCATCTGTCCGTGCGTCGTAGCTCCCGACCTTCTTGAGCGCGTCCTTGACCTCGAACAGGTCGGCGAAGTCGCTGGCCGCATCGATCCTGACCGAAAGCTCGACTGCCTCGTCCTGGTGGTTGAGGATCGTCAGCTCCTCGTGGAATCCGTTGCCGACCGCGCGTTCCCGGATGACCGATAGCTTGGCGTCGATGTAGACCGTGCCCGTTCCGGGCACGAGGAAGAACCGCGACTCGAAGTACTGGAGATCGTCGATCGACAGCGAGTTCAACTTCTGCCCGTCGATGGTCAGGACCCACCTCGACAGGAACCGGGTATCGAACGAGAAGAGACCGGTCGGTTCGGTCGGGGAGGCTTCCACGTCGCCGCGTTCGTCGCAGACGACGAACGTGTTCCCATCGAGGATCCTGATCGTCTGCTCTGCCATCGTCAGCCCCTCCGTTTGCCGACGGTTCGAGCGGACGTCGTCATCTTGCGCCCGGTGGGAGCCGGGAACAGCCGCTGGAAGCGGATCAGGAGAGCCGGATCGCCATCGGCGATGAGTCGGCCGCGCAGGATCGAGGCCATGGCGTTGGCCCGGCCGCGTACCAGATCGTCGAATAGTCCCGCCTCCGCCCGGACGACGCAGTCGGCCGCGCCGGCATCGTGCGCAACGGTGATCGCGCCACGGCGAACCTCGATGCGCCAGTGCTCCGCTCGCGCGTCGCCATCGAGGTCGAACCGGAGGCTACCCGTGGTTCGCGCCAGCGTCGGCTCCCGGCCGCGCGCTGCGAGCCGTTCGAAGAACTCGGACGTCGGATCAGCCATGGTGACCCCCAATCGCGCTGGCCGTCGGTCGCGTCGGCCTGACGTCAGGTAGGGTATCGCTGGTGGGACAATTCGAGCCATCCCACGTCATGGACGCCGGGCGCACGGAAGTCGTCCGGCGCTCCAGCGTCCGCAGGGACGCTCGCTGCGGCCGTCAGTCGATGGTTCGGCGAGTCGCGACCCCCTACCGTCACGGTCATGACGAAGCCAGTCATCGCGCCGTCGGTGTGTCCGCTCCGGTGTCGCTGCTGGAAGCCCACAACCCAAGCCATGACCTTGATTGCCCGCTGGGGCGCTCCTTGGCCGGCCGAGACGTGCCGGCATCGCCCCCCGCGATCGTGGCAGTGGCCCGAGCTCGACACGGAGCCGCGGCCCGGCCCGCTGTCTCGCTGGACGGCCCCCTCGCGACAGATTGATTGCCAGCCCGCTCCCCGCCTTGCGCGCTACGGGAGGAGCGCCGCCGTGTTTGTGATCCCGCCAATCAGGCCGGCCGCGATCGCAAGCGCGAGCGGCAGCCCGCCGATCACCGACCAGACGCCGCGGTTGCCCCGAGACCATGCGGCCATGCACAGGGCGCCGATAAGCACGACGAGGGCCAGCTTGGCGAAGACGACGGCGGGCATCCCGAACGAGTCGAACACGTCGTTGACGATCGGATTCGCCTCGGATCTGGCGCCGTGTCTGGCGACCATGACGCTGAAAGTCGCCAGATCGAAAGCTTGGGCGAGAAAGAGCGTCGCGATGCGGAGGAAGCCGACGGACACGGTGCCGCGTAGCGCGATGGCGGCGAGCGACGCGATGTCAAGCGACTGGCTGATCAAGATCGAGAACAGCCCTCGAAACACACATCAAATCTAGACCGGAGCACCCAGCTCCGCAGCAGACTCCACCTGGTTTCGTTGCGTCCGCGCACCACATCCTTCTTGCCGCCTGGTCGGTGTCTTCGACCTAGCGTCGTCGGAGTGGGCGAGAGCCAGCCGGGAAGCTCCGACCCCAAGGGCACCGTGGCGGGTCCCGCCAGTCCTTCCGCCGAAGCGAGCGGTCCAAACGGCCTTGTGCGGAGGCGAGACCCTCCGTACCTGGCCAAGAGCACGGCGCATCGTCGCTCCGTCGAACGCGGATGCCAGATCAGGCGTCGCCGCAGTGTGCGTTCCAGGTCTCGACGACCGGGGCGTCGCGTTCCCAGCCGAGGATCGAGACCGTCGCGGTTTCGAGCGCGAACAGGGCGCCCGACGTGGGCGGGAGGGCGAGCCATCGGGCGGCGAGAACGCGTAGGAGGTGTCCGTGCGCAAAGACGAGGACGTCGCCGGTGGCCACACGGGCCCGCGCCATGACGCGATCCGCGCGGGCCGCGACCGCGTCGATCGTCTCGCCGTCCGGCCACGGGCCGCGCCAGATGGTCCAGCCCGGGTATTCGTCGCGGATGTCCGCGGTCGATCGTCCCTCCAGCGCGCCGTAGTCCCATTCGCACAGATCCGGGTCCGGGTGGGCGACCGCGCCGAAGCCCGCGAGCGACGCGGTCTCCGCCGCGCGCGACAGCGGGCTCGTCAGGACCAGCTCGAAGGGATGGCCCGCCAGGCGGCGGCCGAGCTCGCGGGCCTGGTCGCGGCCCGTCTCGGTCAGCGGGATGTCCGTCCGCCCGGTATGCCGCCCCAGCCTGGCCCATTCGGTCTCACCGTGGCGGACGAGCCAAAGGCCCGGGCGCACGTCGCCGGTCGGCGCCGGCCCGCCGGGATCCGCCATCGTCAGGCCGACCGCAGGTCCGTGTCCGGGACGGCGGCATCGGCGGGCGTGGCGGCGAAGAACTCGCGCGCATCCCACCCGAAGACGGGTGCCAGCAGGTTGCCGGGGAACTGCGAGATCCGCGTGTTGTAGCGGTAGACCTGGTCGTTGTACAGCTCGCGACGGGCCGCGATCATGCCCTCGATCCGCTCGATCTCGTCCTGCAGGTCCTGCACGTTGGTCCCCGCCTTGACCTCCGGGTAGCGCTCGACGACCGCGAACAGCGAGCGCACGGCTGTGCTCGTGGCATCCGACGTCGCGGCCTGGTCGGGGATCGGGGCGGTGGGTGAGTAGGCGGCGCGGATCTCGGTCACGCGGGTCAGCACATCCCGCTCGTAGGCCATCAGCCCGCGCACCGCCGCGACCAGGTTGGGAAGCTGATCGTGGCGTTGCCTGAGCACGACGTCGATGTTGGCCCACGCCTTGTCGATGCGCTGTCGGAGTGCCACGACAGCGTTGTAGCTCGTTAGCACGATGAAGCCGGACACGACGACAACCACGGCGACCGCGAAGGCGGCCGCCATCTCGATCGGGGTCATGAGGCGGATCCTCCCGTCACGCTGACGGCCGTGACCATCGCCGAGGCGATCGCCAGCAGCGCACCGAGCAGCCCGACGAGCAGGCGCGTCCGGCCCCGGTCCGCGACGGCCCCGGGCTCGCCGTAGGCGATGAGCAACGGGACCTCGTCGGAAGCGGCGAGCACGAGCGTCTCGGGCGCGATCTCGAACGTGCGCGTCGTTCGGGCCGCCTCGTCCGGGCTGGCCAGCGGCAACTGGTTCGCGGCCGGGTCGATCTCGGGTTCGGCGACAGGCCGTCCGATGCCGAACCCCGGGATGGCGGCGTTCCCCCACGCGCTTGCCGGGTCGTCGGCGAGCGTACCCGCCGCTCGCGCCGCCGCGACGTCGGCGGCGACCTCCGGGTCGTCGAGGCTGTCCGCCGATCCGTCGCCGATGTCGGCCCCGGCCGGGTCGGACAATTCCGAAAAGGGAGCCGCGCGCCCGACGATCGTCACGGCGTCGCCGGGTTCCAGCCGCATCTCTCGGTACGACCGCCTGCCGTCGGCGCCGATGCCGTCCAGCGGCGACCACTCCTCCGGCCTCCGGACGCGCAGCAGATCGGCAGCAGCGGCGGCGCGGTCGACCTCGGCCACGCGGGTCGGGCCGCCACGGCGGATGTCGAGCGCGGCCGGCTCGTCACCCAGCGTGCCCGTCTCGTCCTTGAAGCGGACCGGCGCGTCGAACCTCGCCCCACGCGGGAACACGCGCAGGCTCCCGGTGGCGTCGCGAACCAGGAAGCCGATCGAGCGTTCCTCGTTGTAGCCGCGATCGGCGGGGCTCCGCTCGCCGACCTCGCCGACCGTCGACCGGTAATAGACGCAGGCCACGCTCTGGAGCAGCGAGATCAGGGTCATCTCGGCGGGTTCGATCACGCCGCTGACGCGAACCTCGCCGGCCGCCATCGACGTGATCGTGGACGTCGAGGTGTCGGACACGCGGATCAGCGATCGATAGCCACCGAGGCCCCGCACGAGCAGGACGATGCCGGCGACGATCCCGAGGGCGCCAAGCGCCGTCACGCCGGGGCCGCTGAGCGTGTCCACGGCCCCATCCTACGGGACCGCCGGGTCAGCTCGAATGGCGCGGAGGCAGCAGGGCGACGATGACCAGCAGGATCCCGAGCGCGATGGCGGCGGTCGGCCACCAGAGTCCCATGTCGAACGCCGGCACGAACTGGCGGATCAGGAAGATCCCGCCGATGAAGATGAATATGAGGCCGACGATCAGCCCGCCGCGCGCCCGGTCGGCAGGGTCGCGGCGCCGATGCCGGCGAGTGGTCGCCGGTGGGCCGGCCGCCATCGGCACGGTGGACCCGTCGGGGGCTCGCCAGCCGCCCTCGGGGACGGGCTCGCCGGGGGCGGCGTCGGCCGCGTCCTGCGCCGGTACCGCGCCACCCGGGGCCCACGGCGACGTGATCGGCATCCCGTCGGGTCGTTCCGGGACGACGATGGCCATGACGATGTAGACGAGGAGCGCGATGCCACCGGTCAGGATGACGAGCAGCGCCCAGACGATCCGGACGATCGACGGATCGGCGTCGAGCATCTCGGCGACGCCGCCGGCGACGCCGGCGAGCATCCGGTCGTCGCGCGAACGGTACAGTCGATCAGTCACAGCCGCCCTCCGGGTTCAGCGCGAATGAGCCGGCGTTGGCCATCGTGCGCAGGTCGATCTGCACGCTGGCGGTCTCGAACCCGGGTGTCGTCCAGGTCGTGCCGTTCTGGACGAGTCCGTGGCCGGCGTAGTCGTAGCTGGCGATGATGCTTTCGCCGGTGCGCAGCCTGAGGCCGGCGCCCGGCGGGGCGCACAGCTTGACCGACCCGGCGTTGGCCTCGATCGAGCCCGTCATCGACAGGTTCGGGAGGGTGAGACCGATCGACCCCGCGTTGAGGCCGACATCGATCCCCTTGATCGCGGTGATCGCGCCGAGATCGATCGTCGCCGACCCGGCATTGAGCTCGAACTGGTAGGCACCGAGCGCGGCACCCTTGAGATCGATGGTGCTCGACCCCGCGTTGAGCTGCATGTCGAGGTCGAGGGTGGGTGCCGTGGGTATGGTCACGCGCCACGAGTCGCGCTTGCCGAAGACCCAGAACGCGCCGCTCCGCTCGGGCGACTTCACCTGGAGCGACGCGTCGGTCGACTTGATCTGCGGTGCGCTGCCGTCCGCGCTCTGACCCGCGACCTGCCACGCGTTGCCCGGACCGGTCGCGATCGTCAGGTTGCCGCAGTTGAGCTGGAGGTCGACCGAGCCGGCGCTCGAGACGGTCCCATCTCGGGTCGGGAACGGCGACGTTCCGGTATCGCTCCCGCAGGCTCCCGTCGACACGGCGCCGACGCCGGTGCTCAGCAGGCCGCCGACCATCAGGCCGAACGTCGCCGCGACGATGAGCCCGCCGACGAAGTCGAACCGCGTCCGGCTGAGTACGAGCCCGACGCCGATGCCGATTAGGATCAGGGGCCACAGGGTCCACAGCCGGCCGATCTGGTCATCGCTCAGGTAGCCCGATCGGACCGCAAGCGGGACCGCCCCGGCCAGGATCAGGAAGACGCCCCAGCCCAGGTACCCCCGTCGCACACGCATGGGCACCACGGTAACCGCCGGACGCGGCCCCGCAACGGCCGAATGTCATGATTCTGTGCGTTCCGCCGTGTGCTAGCCTCGCGCCGACGCGGACGGTGACGATCCGTCGCGATCCGCGAGACTGGCGGGAGGGGTCGGATGCGGTTGAGCGAATGGCGCGGGCGAGCGCCGGCGAAGGACTCGGTATCGCCGAAGGTGATGGCCGTCGTCGAGGTCGCGCTCGTGACGCTCGGTGCCGAGCGCGATCCCGAATGCTGGGTGGCGTGGGGCGACGATCCGGCGGTGCGCTATCTCATCTTCGCTCCGACGCCGGGCGGGCTCGTCCAGCTCAACGTCAGGGTGAACGTGCCCGGCGAGGGTCCGCGCGCCGGCGGCAAGGTCGTCCGTTGGGCGCGAGTCCAGCTCGGCGAGCTCGGCGTGGAGATCCAGGGCGGTCATCGGCTCGTGACGTTCCAGGTCGAGACCCAGGTGCTCAACGGCGTCGACGAGGCCGCCGACCGGATCGGGTCGTTCGCCCAGGCCCTGTTCGCTGCGGTCGACGGGCGACCCATGGCACCGACGCCAGGCTCCGCGGCGAGGACCGGCGCCCGGTCCGGGAGCGCAGCCAAGCCGGCGGCCTCGAGCCGATCCGTCGCGGCCCCGAAGTCCGGGAGCGCGAGCGGCGGGCGGGGAAGGCCCGGGTCGAAGTCGTGACCGCGGTTCCTCGGACGTTGGACGCACCGTCGGTCCCGGTCGCCTGACGCGACCGAGGTGGCGCCGGCCGACCGATCCACCCTTCCCGGGCCGCCGATCAGTCCGTGGCGACGGACGGTCCGCTACTGGGTGTCGCGGTTCGTTGTCGCCGGGCTCACCCGCGGCTACCTGCGCGTCCATGTCGAAGGCCGCGATCGGCTGCCGCCGGGACCCGCCGTCTACTGCTTCAACCACATGAGCTGGGCCGACCCGTTCGTCCTCATGGCGGTGCTCCCGTTCCGGCCACGTCTCTGGTTCTTCGGGCCGAAGGAGGAAGACCTGCTGGTCGGAGGCCGGAACCGGGTGATGTACTGGACCGGGTCGGCCATCCCGTACAAGCCGGCCAAGAACGACCTGCTCGAGGTGACCCGCCGGGTCGGCGCCGTCATCGGCTCGGGCGGTGTCGTGGCCATCGCCGGGGAAGGCCGGATACACGTCCGTGAATGCGAGCTGCTGCCATTGAGCGAAGGGGCCGCGTACTTCGCGATGCGGTCGGGCGTCCCGCTCATCCCGGTCGCCGTCCACGGCACGAGCTGGCTGCGCTTCGGCGGCCGGGTGACCGTCCATATTGGGGAGACCGTCCTCTACGAGGGCCGGCCGAGCCGTCAGGCCGCTGCCGATGCGACCGCCCGGCTGTGGACGTCGCTCTATTCGCTCGTCGCCGATGCCCCTGACGTCCCCGAACCCGGTCGTGTCGGACGCTGGCTGACCGAGCGGTTCAACGATTGGCCGGAGGGGTCGCGGGCCGCCGCGCGGGCGGCCCCGGGAACGACGGGTCTGGCATACTCCGACCCATCCGAGTGACCCAGGAGGGACCGTGGCAGCGACTGGTCTGTCGGCCGATCCGACCGTATATCGAAAGCGGCTGGCCGACCAGAGCGACGACCAGATCGATGCCTGGACGGCCGAGCTGCTGCGCGACGTCGTCATCCGGCGCGGCATCGTCAAGGTCGTCGAGGACTTCCGTCGAGCGGCGAGGCTGGACGAGCGCGCGTTCGAACGGGTGTTCGCTTCTGGCGGTGGCCCTCCGGCCGTCATCGGACGCGACCCCAAGGGACGACTCGTCGTCCCGGCCACGACGCTGTTCGTGCTCGTACCCGGGATCCGGGCGCAGGTCCCCGACGGACGCGACCGCCTGATCGAGTACCTGCTCGAGAACTTCAACGAGATCGTCTACGTCTGAGGCGCGCGGCGTCCTCGACCGGGGCGGGGGCCTCATCCGGCTGACCCACCCGTTCCCGTCCCTGCTCGATGGTCTGGTCGTCGCCGCGGTCGCGATCGTCGCCGGTGCCGACCCGACGGCCGCCATCCGGCTCGGGCTGGCGATGACCGCCCTGCAGGCGTCGATCGGGGCGCTCAACGACGTGGTCGACGCTCCCCGGGACGCGGGACACAAGCCGGGCAAGCCGATCCCGGCCGGGCTCGTGTCGGTGACGGCGGCTCGCGCGGTGGTCCTCGCGACGGCCGCCATCGGGCTCGCCCTCAGCGCCCCATCCGGCGTCGGGACCGTCCTCCTCGCGGCTGTCGTCCTCGGGATCGGCGACGCGTACGACCTCGTCTTCAAGGGGACGGCCTGGTCGTGGGTCCCGTTCGCCGTGGGCATCCCGTTGCTCCCGGTCTACGGCTGGCTCGGGACGACCGGGTCGCTGCCCGCCTCCTTCGCGGTCCTGCTCCCGGTGGCCGTCGTCGCCGGGACGGGGCTGGCCATCGCCAACGCGCGTGCCGACCTGGAGCGCGATGCGGCCGCCGGGGTCAATTCGGTCGCGGTGCGACTCGGGTTCGCCCGGGCGTGGACGGTCGAGGCTGCGCTGTTGTCGATCGTGGTCGGTGCGGCACTCGCGACGCTCGTGGTCGAGGGCGTGTCGGTCGGGATCCTGGCCGCCGCCGTCGGAGCCGGAGCCGTCGTCGCGACCGGGGTCGCGTTCGGCCGTCGGGGCGACAGCGCCCGGATCGAGCGAGCGTGGCAACTCCAGGCCGTCGGCGTCGGCCTGCTCGCCGCTGTCTGGCTGGCCGGGATGGAGCTGGCGAGCCGCCCCGGGCAGCTCCTCGGGGGCTGATCCGGGTCAGTACCCGGCGTCGTCGCTGCGGACCATGGCGATCGCGTTCTCGAGGCGCAACTTGGCGATCGTCAGGTACTTCGCGAGATTCGCTCGATCGGTGGCGCCGATGGCCCCACGAACCTCCGGGTCGGCCAGCACGCCGATGAGCTCGTCGACCGCCTCCACCAGTCCGTGCCTGGCGTTGACCAGCGAATCGTCCGTGATCGGCCGTGCCGGTTTGGCGTCCGCGGTCGTCCACGACGCTTCGGCCATATCGTCGGGCGACGTGTCGTCCATGTCGACGTCGTCGGCCATCACGGCCTCCGCGACGACCGGCTCGGTGGCGCGGGCGCGCCGGCCCTCGATCTTGTCGCGCAACTTGATCAGGGTCAGCTCGCCACGCGCGACCTGCTCGGCGAGCCGGCGGCGCTTCTTCGGGTCCTCGACCTTCATCAGCTCGTAGGCGTGGGACAGGCTGTCCTTGCGCAAAGACACCAGCTCGCGGATCTCGGGCGGCGCGTCCGCCAGTCGGAGCCGGTTCTCGAGGTAGCCCTTGTCCTTGCCGAGCTTGTCGGCCAGCTTGCGGATGCTGTAGCCATGCTCGTGGACCATGCGGTCGTACATCGCCGCCTCGTCGAGCGGCGTCAGGTCCTCGCGCTGGAGGTTCTCGATGATGGCGATCTCGAGCGCAGTGTCGTCGTCGATGTCCTCGATGAGGGCCGGGATCGTGGCGAGGCCCGCCTGTCGCGAGGCGCGCCAGCGACGCTCGCCGGCAACGATCTGGTAGGTGTTCGGGCCGAGCGGGCGGACGAGGATCGGCTGCAGCACGCCATGTTCGCGGATCGATGACGCGAGCTCATCGAGCGCCGCCTGCTCGAAGACGAGCCGTGGCTGCTCCGGGTTCGGCTCGATGTGGTCGACCGGCACGATGCGCACGCCGACCGAACGCGTCGGGCTGTCGGGCGACAGGAGGCTGACGATCGCGGGGGAGAGTTCGATGTCCTCGGACAGCCGCCGAGCGGCCTGTGCGCGGAAGTCAGTTCGGGCCAAGGTCGATCACCTCCCGGGCGAGTTCGCGATAGGTCCTGGCGGCGTCGCTGTTGCCGGCGTATGTCGTGATCGGTCGCCCGACGAGCGGTGCCTCCCCGAGTTTCACGGTGTTTCGCACGATGCTCGTGAAGACGTGATGGTCGCCCACGACTCGGAGCTCGTCGAGCATGTCGCGCGCGAGGTTGGTGCGAACGTCGAAGAACGTCGGCAGCAGGCCGAGGATCTTGAGATCTCGATTCAGTTTGAGGCGGATCGCGTTGATCACCTTGACCAGGTTGTTGAGGCCCTTCATCGCGTAGTACTGCGTCTGCACCGGGATGATCACGCCGGTCGACGCGACGAGCCCGTTGACCGTCAGGAGTCCGAGGTTCGGCGGGCAATCGATGAGGACGTAGTCGTAGATGTCGAGATGTCCTTCGAACGCCTCACGCAGGATATGCTCGCGACCGAGCGCCGTGAACAGCTCGCCCTCGGTGGACGCCAGATCGATGTGCGCCGGCGCGACATCGATCCCCGCCGTCTCGGTCGGCAGGATCACTTCGGGGAGTGACGATCGACCGTCCGCGAGCACGTCCGCCATCGATCGTTCGACCGTGTTGAGGTTGATGCCGAGTCCCGCCGTCAGGTTCGCCTGCGGATCCATGTCGACGCACAGGACGCGGAAGCCCTCTTCGGCGAGCGCCCCCGCCAGGTTGATCGCCGTCGTCGTCTTGCCGACGCCGCCCTTTTGGTTGGCGATCGCGATCACATTCGTCACCGGGGCATCACCTCAGAATTTGCAGGCCTGGTGGAGGCCGTGGGGCAGGGGAGCGAGTGCTGCCATCGTACCCCGCCGAACCCTGGTTCGGGCACCCCGGTTATCCACACGGTTTGCGAGTTGTTCACCGAATCTGTGGATATCCGAGGCCCTCGGCGGCCCCATCGCGACAGATATGATGGCCCTGTCCTTGCGTAAAGACAGTCCGATGGGAGCGCCGAACAGTGTCGACGAACGCGGAGCGGTTCGCGCTGCTCGAGCACATGCGCGCAGCATCACGGGAGGGCGGCGGTACGGCGCGCATCGCCAAGCAACACGATGCCGGCAAGTTGACGGCACGGGAACGACTGGACTTGCTGCTCGATCCGGGATCGTTCGTGGAACTCGACGCGTTCGTCACCAACCGCAACGCCACGGCGACCGAGTCGTTCCTGGGCGATGGCGTCGTCACCGGACACGGCGCCATCGACGGCCGGACGGTCTTCGTCTTCAGCCAGGACTTCACGGTGTTCGGGGGGTCGCTGTCCGAGGCGTACGCCGAGAAGATCTGCAAGGTCATGGACCTCGCGATGAAGGTCGGCGCGCCGATCATCGGACTCAACGATTCCGGTGGAGCGCGAATCCAGGAAGGCGTCGTGTCCCTGGGCGGCTACGCCGACATCTTCCTTCGCAACGTCTTGGCGTCCGGCGTGGTGCCACAGATCTCGGTCGTCCTCGGACCGTGCGCCGGCGGCGCAGTCTATTCGCCGGCGATCACCGACTTCACGGTGATGGTCGAGGGAACGAGCTACATGTTCGTGACCGGGCCAGATGTCGTGAAGACCGTGACTCACGAGGATGTCGATCGCGAGTTCCTGGGTGGTGCCGAAACCCACACGACGCGGAGTGGCGTCGCACATATCGCCGCTGCCGACGAAGCCAGTGCCCTCGATGCGGCGCGGGCGCTCCTGGCGCACCTGCCCCAGAACAATCTCGAAGCACCCGGGGTCGTCGTCTCGACCGATCCGCCGGAGCGGATGGACCCGGAGCTCGACACGATCGTCCCCGACGACCCACGGCTCCCGTACGACATGCACGACGTTCTGCGTCGAGTCGTCGACGACGGCGGGTTTCTCGAGATCCAGCCTGGCTGGGCACAGAACATCATCGTCGGGTTCGCGCGCCTCGGGGGTCGCAGCGTTGGCGTCGTGGCGCAGCAACCGGCGGTGCTGGCCGGCGCGCTCGACATCGATGCGTCGGTCAAAGCCGCGCGGTTCGTCAGGACGTGCGATGCCTTCAATGTGCCGCTGGTGACCTTCGTCGACGTGCCGGGGTTCCTGCCCGGTGTCGACCAGGAACACGGCGGGATCATCCGCCATGGCGCGAAGTTGTTGTACGCCTTCGCCGAGGCCACGGTCCCGAAACTGACGGTCATCACGCGCAAGGCGTATGGCGGTGCCTACGACGTCATGAGCAGCAAGCATATCCGCAGCGACATGAACCTGGCCTGGCCGACGGCCGAGATCGCCGTCATGGGCGCGGAGGGTGCGGTCAGCATCATCTATCGCGAGGAACTCGCGACCGCGGCCGATCCGACGGCCGAACAGGCGCGACTCGTGGAGGCCTATCGGCTGGCTTTTGCCAACCCGTTCGTCGCGGCGGCCCGCGGATACGTCGACGACGTCATCCGTCCATCCGAGACGCGGCTCCGACTCATCCGTGCCCTCGATATGCTGGCCGACAAGCGCGACACGAACCCGCGAAAGAAGCATGGCAACATCCCGCTCTGAGACCGGTCGGACCGGGATGTCTTTGCGCAAAGACGCGACTCAGCGGTGACGCCGCCGACGCCGCCATTCTGTCGTGTCCTGGTCGCCAACCGAGGTGAGATCTCGGTCCGGATCATCCGCGCCTGCCACGAGCTGGGCATGGAAGCCGTCGCCGTCTACAGCGATGCCGATGCCGGCGCGATGCACGTTCGCCAGGCCGACATCGCGGTCCGGCTCGGTCCGCCCGCGCCCAGCGACAGCTACCTTCGCATCGACGCGATCCTCGAAGCCGCCCTCGCCAACGGCGTCGATGCGATCCATCCGGGGTATGGATTCCTGTCGGAACGTGCGGCCTTCGCCCGCGCCGTCGAGGACGCCGGGCTCGTGTTCGTTGGGCCGCCATCGGCTGTCATCGAGGCGCTTGGGGACAAGGTCCGGGCGCGCGACATCGCCCGGTCGGTCGGGGTGGAGGGTGTCCCGGGAACGCACGAGCCTGTAGCGGTCGACCGGCCGGACCGAATTGACGCGATCATGGCTGAGGCCGAACGGATCGGCTTCCCGTTGCTGGTCAAGGCCGCCGCCGGCGGTGGTGGACGCGGGATGCGTCGGGTCGTTTCCACGTCCGAACTCCCGGCGGCACTGGCCGCCGGGTCGGCCGAGGCACTGTCGGCCTTCGGCGACGGATCGATCTTCCTTGAGCGCGAGGTGCGTCCCGCCCGCCACATCGAGGTCCAGCTGCTGGGGGATGCGATGGGTTCCATCGTCGCGATCGGCGAGCGCGACTGCTCGTTGCAGCGACGCCACCAGAAGCTCATCGAGGAGGCGCCGGCGCCCGGGCTGACGACGGCCGAACGCCGTCACCTTCACGACCTGGCGATCCGGGTTGCGACCGCCGGGGGCCTCCGGAACGCGGCAACGGCCGAGTTCTTGCGGGACGCGAGCGGGACCTTCCACTTCCTCGAGGTCAATACCCGGCTGCAGGTCGAACACGGGGTGACCGAGCTGGTGACGGGCATCGACATCGTCCGCGAGCAATTCCGGCTCGCTGCCGGGGAGCCGCTCTCGGCTGAGGTGAGGACCGCAGCCGAGAGCGCCGCTGAGCCGTCCGGTCATGCCATCGAAGTCCGCCTGGCGGCCGAGGATCCCTCCCGCGACTTCGCGCCCGGCCCCGGCCGGATCGACCGCTGGGTCATGCCCGCCGGTCCCGGCGTGCGCGTCGACGCGGGACTCCAGGCAGGCGACCGGGTGCCACCCGACTACGACAACCTCGTGGCCAAGATCATGGTCCACGCCGAGAACCGGGACGCCGCCATCGACCGGCTCCGCCGGGCGCTCGACGAGACCGAGATCGCGGGCATCCAGACGACCCTCCCGTTCGACCGGTTCGTGGCCAGACACGATGGATTCCGGACGGGCAAACTGTCGATCGAGTGGGTGGCCGAGGCGTGGGATGGCCCGGCAGAGCGGACGCGCCACGCCCGCGCGGCGGCCGAGGCGGCGGCGCGAGCGGTCGCGGCGGGCACCCTCGCGACACCAAAATCGGCGGCGGCGCCGCCCCGGACCGCCCCGGATCCGCCGTGGGCCGTCGCCGCCAGGAACGATGCGAATGACCGGTGGCCGGGATGACCCGTCTCCGGGTCACGGACCGGGCCACCGACGAGGTCGTCGCCGAGGTCGAACCGTCCGAGGTCGACGCCACGGCCGAGTTCGGACCGGGCGAGCGGCCGATCGTCCTGCCGGCGGCTCGGCCGTCGCAGGCTCGCGGGCGGACCGCGATCGAGGTCGTCGTCTCCGCCTGGCGGTTCGAGCTGGAGGTGGAAGATGCGTACCTGGCGGAGCTCCGGGAGCGCGCCACGGCCAGCCGCGAAGCGGCGATCCATCACGGACCGACCGAGGTTCGTGCCATCATCCCCGGGCGGGTCGTGTCCGTGGCCGTCGAGGCGGGGGACACGGTCGCGGCGGGTCAGCGACTCCTTGCGGTGGAGGCGATGAAGATGGAGAACGAGCTCCGGTCGCCGCGGGCCGGGACGATCGAGCGCGTGGTGGCCGCCGTCGGCCAGACCGTCGAGCTCGGCGACCCGCTGGTCGTCATCCGGTGACCCGACCTGACCGTCCGGAGGGCGAGGCCCCGGATCCGGCGCGCGAGCGCTGGCGCGAGACCCTCCGGGCAAAGGCCCTCAAGGGTGCCCCGGAGCGCCGCGACCCCTTCGAGACCTCGTCCGGCATCGTCATCCGCGACCTCTATACCCCCGCGGATACGGCCGGACTGGACGAGGACCGCGACCTCGGCCGCCCCGGCGAGTACCCGTTCACCCGTGGCGTCCAGCCGACGATGTACCGCGGCCGCTTCTGGACGATGCGCCAGTACGCGGGGTTCGCGACCGCCGAGGAGACCAACCGTCGCTTCCGCTACCTCCTCGAGCAGGGCCAGACCGGGTTGTCGGTCGCCTTCGACCTGCCGACCCAGATGGGCTACGACTCGGACGCGCCCGACGCGGAGGGGGAGGTGGGCCGGGTCGGGGTGCCGATCTCGAGCCTGGCCGACATGGCGGTCCTGCTCGACGGCCTGCCGCTGGGCGAGGTCAGCACCTCGATGACGATCAACGCGACGGCGCCGATCCTGCTCGCCCTCTACGTGGCGGCCGCGGAGGCCCAGGGCGTCGAGCGGACGGCGATCGCGGGCACGACCCAGAACGACATCCTCAAGGAGTACATCGCCCGCGGCACGTACATCTTCCCGCCGCGACCGTCGATGCGCCTCGTGACGGACGTGTTCGAGTTCTGCGCGCGCGAGCTGCCGAAGTGGAACACGATCTCGATCTCCGGCTACCACATGCGCGAGGCCGGGGCGACCGCCGCCCAGGAGTTGGCGTTCACCCTGGCCGACGGGATCGCCTATGTCGAGGCCGCCGTCGCGCGCGGGCTCGACGTCGACGACTTCGCCGGCCGTTTGTCGTTCTTCTTCGCGGCCTGGTCCGAGCTGTTCGAGGAAGTCGCCAAGTTCCGGGTCGCGCGGCGGATGTGGGCCGGGATCATGCGCGATCGCTTCGGGGCGACCCACCCGCGCTCGCTGGTCTGCCGCTTCCACGTCCAGACCGCGGGGTCGAGCCTGACCGCCCAGTCGATCGACAACAACGTCGTGCGGACGACCGTCCAGGCGCTCGCGGCGGTCCTCGGCGGCGCCCAGAGCCTCCACACGAACTCGCGCGACGAGGCCCTCGCGCTGCCGACCGAGGAAGCGGCGCGGCTCGCCCTGCGCACGCAGCAGATCCTCGCCCACGAGGCCGGGGCGACCGAGACGCCCGACCCGCTGGCCGGCTCGTACTTCGTCGAGAGCCTGACCAACGAGCTCGAGGCGGCCGCCTGGGCCTACCTCGACGAGATCGAGTCGATGGGGGGCACGCTCGCCGCCATCGAGGCTGGCTTCCAGCAGCGCCAGATCCAGGAGGCCGCGTACCGCGTCCAGCGGGCGATCGAGTCCGGCGAGCAGGTCGTCGTCGGGGTCAATCGCTTCCGCGATGACGAGGTCCACACGCCGGCGCTCCAGAGGATCGACCCGGACGGGGAGCGGCGTCAGGTCGAGCGGGTCCGGCGGGTCCGGGCGGAACGATCGGCAGAGGGCTGGACGGCCGCCATGGATCGCCTCGAGACGACCGCCCGGGGTGACGGCAACCTCATGCCGCCGATCCTCGATGCCGTCCGGGCCTACGCCACGGTCGGCGAGATCAGCGACCGCCTCCGGGTCGCCTGGGGCGAGCACCGCGAGCTCATCACCGTCTGACCCCGAGGGGGATGCGCCATCGCGGGCGCCAGCGGCCATCGTCGCCCTCGACGATGACCTCGAGCGCGGTGATACGACACCCGAAGGGCAGCGAGGTCGCGGCTCGATCCGAGATCGCATCGAGATCCGCGCCGTCCGCCTCGGTCACAGTCAGGTGAGGGACGACCCCATCGAAGGCGCCCCCGTACGGCGGGAAGTCGGGGAAGCGCGCAACGACCTCCGCGGTCAGCCGGGCGAACGGATCCGAGGGTTCCGGCACGAGGTAGACGACGCCGGGAAACCGTCCGACCCGGGCGAATCGGACGTCGAACGGTTCCTGGCCCGTCGCGATCTCCGCGAGCGCCCGGCGGTCCGTCGGGGTCAGCCGTTCGGGCGCCAGGAATGGGAAGAGGATCGTCACGTGGGCCGGCACGCCGGCGCCGGCCGCCCGGTCCCAACGCCGTCGCAGCCTGGCGATCGCGACGGGGACTGTGATCCGGACCACGATGCCGCTTGCGGGCTCCGTCGCGACCATGGCCGACAGGGTACGCTGCGGACGTGCCCTCGAAACCGCCCGTCTCGCGCCTCCCGGACAACGTCCGTCGGGTCGGCCGCGTCCATCACGTGGCCCTCATCGTCCGCTCGATCGAGGCGTCGCTCGGCCTCTGGCGCGACGCCCTCGGCCTCGAGCTCGAGACCGTCATGGCCATCCCGGACGATCGTGTCCGGATCGCGTTCCTCGGGGTGGGGGAGTCCAAGATCGAGCTCGTCGAGCCGACCGACGACACGACCGGCGTCGCCCGCTTCCTCGAGGACAAGGGCGAGGGATTCCACCACGTCTGTTTCGAGGTCCCGAACCTCGCGGAGGCCCTCATGCACCTCGAGATCGACGGGATCGAGCTCATCGACTCCGCCCCACGCCGCGGCGCCGAGGGCCCGGTCGCGTTCCTCCATCCGCGGTCGTGCCACGGCGTCCTCGTCGAGCTGATCGAGGCGCCCGGCGGGCCGTCCTGGGGCTCGCTCGGTTACTGAGCACCGGTCCTAGGGTTCGCAGTCGCCCGGTGAACCGGCCGGCGAGGCCGGGATCGGACCCGACGGCATGATGTCGCCGGCCCAGATCCTGAGGCTGCCGCATGAGAGGTCGACGCGCGCCCCCGCGCCGCTGCTCTCGATCGCGCCGCCCGGACGCGCCGTGGTCCAGATGTCCTTGGCCTGGACGCGCATCGACGTCAGGACGCGGCCCGACGGCGACCTGGCCTCGACGGTCCAAGGCAACACCGGGAGCGCGGCGACATCGAAGGTCGGTTGCGGGCCGCCGGGCAGGTAGTCGCCGACCCGCACGCCACTGACGAACACGCTCACCGTCAGCGTGGTGCCGTTGGAGACCCCGAGGTTGACGCGCGACGGCAGACTCGGGGCCCCGCCCGACGGTGCGGCGCAGGCCGTGCAAGCGACCACGGCGATGAGTGCCAGGATCGCGAGGATCCCGCGCATCAGACCGGCTTCGATGCCACCAGCGAGAACATCAGGGGCAGGCTACCACCGGCGTCCGGCGGCAAGCGCCAGGTGCCCTCGTCGTCCGCGACAAGGAAATCGGTCTGCCACTCGAGGAACGGGTGCTCGATGAGCGTCTCGATCCGGAGCCCGGCGTCGATCAGCGCCGTCACGATCTCGCCCAGGCCATGGTCCCAGCCGTGCTCGGTGTGCTCGCCGACGTCCGCCTTCGGGTCCGCGTACGAGCCATGCACCGCGAAGGTCAGCGGCTCGTCGTGCTCCCAGTACGGATAGCTCAGGCGGAGCTCACCGGCGGCCACGCCCTCGTTCTCGAAGACCTGCGCGACCGGGTGGATCTCCGAGATGAAGAACCGACCGCCCGGGGCGAGGAAATGGGCCACCACCCGCGCCCAGCCGCGGATGTCGGGCAGCCAGCCGAGCACGCCGCGCGAGGTGTAGACCACATCGAACGTGCCGTCGAGGACATCGGGCAGGTCGTAGAGGTTGGCCCGCACGAAACGGGCATCCGGGAAGCCGAGCTGGTCGGCGAGCGATCGCGCCAGCTCGATGGCGGCGGGCGAGAAGTCGGCCCCGGTCACGCGCGCTCCGAGGCGGGCCCAGGACAGCGTGTCGATCCCGAAGTGGCACTGGAGATGGAGCAGCGACCGTCCCGTCACGTCGCCGACGAGCTCGATCTCGTACGAGCGGAGCCGGATGCCGCCGGCTCTGAAGCTCGCGAGGTCGTAGAACCCGCCCGTCGAGTGGACCGCCGTCCAGGCGTCCCACAACGCCTCGTTGGCGGCGAACGATTCGGCGTGACGATCCGGTTCGTCGGTCACGACGACACCGTCAGCGGATGGACCACGCGAACAGCACGTCCGGGGCACGATCCGCCGCCTGGCAGAACGCCACGAGGCGTCCCGCGAGCTCGCGGATCCACGGCTTCTCCTCGCGCGGCAGGATCCCGAGCTCGTCCTCGACGAGGTCGATCCAGCGGCCGGCGATCGCGCCGAGATCGTGGTCGGGGATCCGGGCCACCGTGCTGATCCAGGACGGGTCGACGCGCTCGATGGTCCGATCGTCGACCTCGTCGGGGCCGTCGAGCTCCAGCCGGGCGTCGATGAAGTCGGCCGGCTCGTCCGAGCCAGTGACCGAGCGGGCCGCCTCGGCGAAGAGGTCCAGCCAGGTCGGATCGAGCCCGCTGCCGAGGGCCAGGTGCGCCGGGAACCGACCCCGGTCGTCGAGCGCGGCCAGGTCATCGAGCCCGATGACCATGAGGATGTCCAGCGCGTCGCCCGCCACCAGGTCCATCAGCCGGCTCATCGCGGGTCAGCCCCGGTAGCCGGCGTCGCGGAGCAGGGCCGGCAGCTCGGTCGGCGACCCGGCGACGCGGAAACCGGCCGCCTCGAGCGCCGCGACCTTGGATGCGGCCGTCCCGGCGCCGCCGGAGATGATCGCCCCGGCGTGGCCCATCCGCTTGCCCTCCGGCGCGGTCCGGCCGGCGACGAACGCGACCTTGGGAAGGTCGCGCCAGGTGGTCCGCCGCCCAGGCCGCGGCCTCCTCCTCGGCGGCCCCGCCGATCTCGCCGATGAGCACGATCGCCTCGGTGTCGGGGTCGTCGGCGAACAGCTTCAGGACGTCGAGATGGGTCGTCCCGATGATCGGATCGCCGCCGATCCCGATGCACGTGGACTGGCCGACCCCTGCGTCGGTCATCGCCTGGACCGCCTCGTAGGTGAGCGTCCCGGAGCGGCTGACGACCCCGACGCGACCCTCGAGGTGGACCGAGCCCGGGATGATCCCGACCTTCGCCGAGCCGGGCGAGGTGGCGCCCGGGCAGTTGGGGCCGATCAGCCGCGAGCCGGCCCGCGTGACCGCCTCGACCGCCGCGATCATGTCGAGGGCGGGGATGCCCTCGGTGATGCAGAAGATCGTGGCGATCCCGGCCGCGGCGGCCTCCATGACCGCGTCGGGCGCGCCGGCTGCCGGGACGAAGACGCACGATGTGTTGGCGCCGGTCTGGCGGACCGCCTCCGCCACCGTGTCGAAGACCGGGACCGTCCCGTCCAGCGCGGTCTGGCCGCCCTTGCCGGGCGTCATGCCGGCCACGATGTTCGTGCCGTAGGCCTGCATCGCCCGGCTGTGGAAATCGCCCTCGCGCCCGGTGATGCCCTGCACGACGAGCCGCGTGTCCGGCCCGATGAGGATGCTCATACCGACGCGCCCAGCGATGCCGCCACGGCCTTGGCGGCGGCGTCGTCGAGCGACGTGGCCGTCGCGAACTGCGCCTGTTCGAGCAGTTCGGCCGCCTCGGCCGCGTTCGTTCCCACGATCCGCACGACCATCGGGACGTCGCGCGTCTGCTGGGCGCGCGCGTCGATCAGCCCGCGGGCCACCTCGTCGCCGCGGGTGATGCCGCCGAAGATGTTGACCAGGATCGCCGAGACCTTCGGGATCGGCGAGGATGATCCGCATCGCGGCCGCGACCCGGTCGGCCCGCGCCCCACCGCCGATGTCGAGGAAGTTGGCGGGCTCGCCGCCGGCACGCTTCACGAGGTCCATCGTGGTCATCGCGAGACCCGCGCCGTTGACCATGCAGCCGATCGTGCCGTCGAGCTTGATGAACGTCAGGCCGGCCTCGCGCGCCTCGCGGTCGGCGGGGTCCTCCTCGTCGGGATCGCGCAGCACCTCCAGGTCGGGATGGCGGGGGAGCGCCGAGTCGTCGAGGGTCACCTTCGCGTCGAGGCAGACGAGCCGCTCGACGGTGCGCGCCGGCGGCGTCGGTCTCGCGGACGATCGCCAGCGGGTTGATCTCGACGAGGTCCGCGTCGTAGGCGACCATCGTGCGGACGAGGCCCTTCGGCGATCGCGACCGCAGCCTTAAGGTGGCCGCCGAGACCCATGTCGAAGGCGAATGCGCGCGCCTGGAAGTCGAGCAGGCCCGAGCATCGGGTCGGCGTGGCGGCGGACGATCGCTTCGGGGTGGTCGACCGCGACCTGCTCGATCTCGACGCCGCCCTCGGCCGAGCCCATCAGCAGGATCCGCCGTGCCGCCCGGTCGAGCACGGCCGACATGTAGAACTCGCGCACGATGTCGGCGGCCGGGCGCGACCAGCACCTTGCGCACCGTGATGCCCTTGATGTCCATCCCGAGGATCGCCTCGGCGACCGCTCCGCCTCGTCCGTCGCTGGCGGCCAGCTTGACGCCGCCGGCCTTGCCGCGACCACCGACGAGCACCTGGGCCTTGATGACGACCGCGGACGACCCGCCGGCGAGGAGCCGCCGGCCGCGCGCCCGGGCCTCCGGAACCGTGTGAGCGACCTCCCAGGCGGGCACGGGCAGGCCCTGCGCGAGGAGCAGCGATTTGGCGTCCGCTTCCTGGATCTTCAAGGGATGGCAGGGCTCCGCTGGGTGACGACGGGACGTCGGGGCAGTTGATGGTAGCCCAGCGCTCGTGGGGCCGACGGGAGATTCGGAACGAACAGGGCGCCTCGCCTCGCCATACTCAGCGAGCGCGACCACGTCGGCCGTGCCACCGCCGAGGGGCGTGATGCAGCAGGATCTCGTGGAGCGAGCGCGACGGGGCGATCATGACGCCTTCGCCGTGCTGGCAGGCGCCGCGCTCTTCCGGCTGGATGCGGCCGCCCGGCTCATCCTGCGCGATCCCGACCAGGCCAAAGACGCCGTCCAGGAGACGCTCGTCCGGGCCTGGCGTGACCTGCCCACATTGCGCAGCCCCGACCGGTTCGACGCCTGGCTGCACCGGCTGCTGTATCGCGCCTGCATCGATGAGGCGCGCCGGCTCCGGCGCCATCGGGTCGACGTGGAACTGACCCCGATCGACTCACCGCAGGTCGGCGACATGACGTCGTCGATCAACGACCGCGATCAGCTCGAACGGGGCTTCAGTCGCCTCGAGCCCGAAGCGCGGGCACTCATCGTCCTTCATCACTACCTCGACCTGCCACTGCCTGAAGTCGCCAGCGTGCTTGGTATCCCGCTCGGGACGGCGAAATCGCGCCTCCACCGAGCGCTCCAATCCATGCGAGCCGTGCTCGACGCAGACGCGCGCCCGACGGCCGACGTCCCGGAGGGCCGACTCGCATGACTCTGCACGATGGCTTCGACCGGACCGTCTCCGATTGGCTTGACGAGCAGGCTGGGCACGGTATGCCCGGCTACCTCGACGAGATCCTCGTCCAGACGACCCGGACTCGACAACGGCCGTGGTGGTCGAGCCTCGAAAGGTGGCTCCCCATGCAGTCGACGACCCGCTTCGCCCAGGTGCCGCGGATGGTCTGGTTGCTCATCGTCCTGGCTTTGGTGATCGCGCTCGGCACGGCTGTCCTCGTGGTCGGGTCGCGAAAACCGGCACCGGCGCCGTTCGCTCCGGCGGCCCACGGGACCGTTCTCTACGCGGCAGCGGACGGCGACATCTACGCCCTGGATACTGCAACGAACAAGACGCATCCGCTGATCGTCGGTCCGGCCACCGATAGCGGACCGGCGGTGTCTCCGGATGGGACCAAGGTCGCCTTCGCTCGCCGCGTCCCTGGGTCCGATTCGGTCAGCACGATGGTGGCGAACGCGGACGGCTCGAACCCGGCAGAGCTGGCCGGGATCTCGACCAGCCCGAAGTCGATCGCGTGGTCGCCGAACAGCGACCGGCTCGCGGTCGTCGCCGAGGTCGGCGGCAGCGAAGGGCTGTGGGTCATCGGTCTCGATGGCAACATCAACCTTGCCCAGTTGCGAGCAGTGGCGACGTGATCGGGATCATCGACGACCCGCAGTGGCGACCCAACGGCCACGAGATCGTCTTTCTGGGCAGCGCGATGGACCGATCGCCCAGATCGGCCTGTACGTCGTGCGATCCGATGGCACGGGACTGCGTACGATCGCCCCAGCCGAACGTCGACGGTCCGACACGACTGTCGCTGTCGCCCGACGGCAGCAAGGTCGCCTACACCATCGGCGCTGCGAATCACGGTCAGATCCATGTCGTGGATGTCGATACCGGGGCGGACCGCCTGGTCGCCTTCGACGGGACGGCGGCTGACGTGCGACCGCACTGGTCGCCGGACGGGACCAAGCTCGTCTTCGAGCGGTACAGCGGCGGAACCTACCAGCTGATGATCGGGTCTGCGAACGGTGGACCTGTCACGGGCATCGGCCCGACACGACCAGACAAGACCGGCGGCGCCGAGGTCCAGTTCTCGCCGGACGGGGCCAGCATCGTCGCGTTCTACAACGCCGACAAGACGTCCTGGCTGCTCGACCCGGCCGGCGGTCCGGGCACCAAGCTCGACTATGACGCCGTGTCACCCTCGACCTGGCAGCCCCCGACATCCTGACGTCGCAACTCCTCCTCCTTGCGGCCGACTTGCCCGACGTGGGCTCGTCGGCCGCCGTCACGCCGTCCTTCTGAATGTGAAGCCGTAGCCGTATCCGCGCACGCCATACTCAGCGAGCGCGGCCACCGGAGCCGCGCCACCGCCTGAGGGCCGTGATGACGCGAGACCTCGTGGAGCGAGCGCGGAAGGGCGATCATGACGCCTTCGCCGAGCTGGCAGGCGCCGCGATCTCCCGCCTCGATGCGACCGCCTGGCTCATGCTCCGGGATGCGGACAGGGCGACGGACGCGGTCCAGAACGCGCTCGTCCGAGCCTGGCGTGATCTGCCCACGCTGCGCGACCCGGACCGGTTCGATGCCTGGCTGCATCGACTGACGGTCAATGCCTGCATCGATGAGATCCGGCGCGTGCGCCGCACTCGCTTCGATGTCGACGTCACCGACCTCTCGAACCCGCCGTCTGTCGCCGACCCGACGTCGGCGATCGCCGACCGCGACCAGCTCGAGCGCGGCTTCAGCCGCCTCGAACCTGAGGAGCGGGCGGTCATCGTGTTGCATCACTACCTCGACCTGCCGTTGTCGGAGGTCGCGGCGACGCTCGGGATCCCGTTGGGCACGACCAAGTCCCGCCTGTACCGCGGGCTCAAGGAGATGCGGGCGGCGCTCGACGCCGACGCTCGCCCGGGGCCTGACATCCGAGAGGGGCGCCCGGCATGAACCCCAGCGACGCCTTCGACCGCCACGTCTCCGAGTGGCTCCACGCTGATGCCGAGCACCGGGTGCCGGAGCACCTCGATGCCGTCCTCCGGCGGACCAGGACGGAGCGCCAGCGACCGGCATGGTCGAGCCTCGAAAGGTGGTTCCCCGTGCAGACAACGCTTCGCCTCACGCCGGTCCCCAGGGTCGCCTGGCTGCTGGTCGTCCTCGGCCTGGTACTCGCCCTCGTCGCGGCCGCCCTGTGGGTCGGGTCACGCGCAACGGCTGCCCCAGCCGTTCGGGCCGGCCCGCAACGGCGCGATTGTGATGAGCCATGACGGCGACATCTACAGCGTCGACACCGTGACCCACGCCGCGCGCCTGCTCGTGGGCGGCGCCGCATTCGACTTCGGCCCGGCCTTCTCGCGCGACGGCACCAGGCTGATGTTCCTTCGTGGCTCTGCCAACGGGCCCGACGACCAGGGGCTCGCGCTCGCCGTCGCCAACGCCGACGGTTCCGGCGTCCGCCAGTTGACGCCGGCGGTGCAGGGCCTCGACTGGACCGATTGGTCGTCCGACAGCAAGCAGATCGCCTTCCTCTCCCAACACGCCGGCGATGGGCCCAAGCTCATCAACGTTGCGAACGTCGATGGGAGCGGCGTCAAGACCCTCGACGTCGGCCGCTCGGCGCACTTCGCTGCTCTTGGATGCCGCCCCTCGGAGGGGAGATCGTCTTCCGCGGCGAGCAGTTGACGCCGGCCGACCCTCGGCCGGGCATCTTCGTCGTGCATCCCGATGGCACTGGACTGCGCCAGTTGTCGAGGTCGCCGGCGTCGGGCAAATCGGACTACATGACTCCGGCAGTCGCTCCGGACGGCACGCGGGTGACCTACACGAGCCATGCCGGCTACGCGCACATCCATGTCCTCGACCTCGTGACCGGCCGAGACATCGTCATGCCGGATCCCACCGGCGGGTTCACGAATCAGTCCGGCTCGGCGTACTTCTCGCCGGATGGCCGACTGATCGGCTACCTGCGGGAGTTCCTGGAAGACAAGACATACCAGTTCGTCGTCGCGCCGTCTGACGGGTCCGCCACAGGGACACTTCTCGGTCCCCGTCTGCGGGAACCGACTGGTGACGTCAACTACACATTCACCCCCGACGGGACTGCCGTGATCGTCGACTACGACGTGGACGGAACGGTCCGCCTGCTGCCGGTCGATGGCTCGCCGGGCACGGTTCTCGGGCGCGGGACGCTCGCATTCGCCGACATCCAGCGGCTCGCTCCCTAAGTCGGTCGGACATCGATCGCGGCCGGCCTGCCCAAGGGCGGCCGGCCGCCGTCGCCCTCGACGCGCGGCTACAATCGGGCCATGGCCCACCGCGTGACCCTGATCCCCGGCGACGGCATCGGTCCGGAGCTGGCGGAGGCCACCTGCCGCGTGCTCGATGCCTCGGGCGTCGCGTTCGAGTGGGAGGCGGTCGAAGCCGGTGAGTCCGCCATCGCGGCGTACGGCACGCCGCTCCCGCAACACGTCGTGGAGTCGGTCAAGCGCAACACGGTCGCGCTCAAGGGTCCGATCACGACTCCGGTCGGAGCGGGCTTCCGGAGCGTCAACGTGGCGCTCCGCCAGGCGCTCGATCTGTACGCGAACGTGCGGCCGGCGCGCTCGATGAAGGGGCTCGACACCCGCTACGAGGACGTCGACCTGATCATCGTCCGCGAGAACACCGAGGACCTCTACGCCGGCATCGAGCACATGGTCGGCCGCGACGCCGCCGAGAGCATCAAGATCATCACCCGCGAGGCGTCCGAACGGATCGCCCACTACGCGTTCGAGTACGCGGTCGCCAACGGTCGGCGCAAGGTCACGGCCGTCCACAAGGCGAACATCATGAAGCTGTCCGACGGGCTGTTCCTCGAGAGCTGCCGGACCGTCGCGGCCGGCTACGAGGGACGCATCGAGTTCGAGGATCGCATCGTCGACAACATGTGCATGCAGCTCGTCCAGAAGCCGGAGCTGTACGACGTGCTGGTCCTGCCGAACCTGTACGGCGACATCGTCAGCGACCTGGCGGCCGGGCTCGTCGGCGGGCTGGGCGTCGCGCCGGGCGCGAACATCGGGACCGCTGCCGCCGTCTTCGAGCCGGTCCACGGTTCGGCGCCCAAGTACGCGGGCCAGGACAAGGCCAATCCGACCGCGATGATCCTGTCCGGCGCGCTGATGCTCCGCCACATGGGCTATCCCGCCGAGGCGACGCGCGTCGAGACGGCCGTCCGCGACGTCATCGCCGAGGGGATCCACACCACCTACGACCTCGGTGGCACGGCCGGCACGGCCGGCTTCGCGGACGCGGTCATCGCCCGCCTGGGCGCGACCACGGCCATTCGATGACGGGCATCCCGGCCAGCCTCCGGCTCCCTCGCAAGCCGGCGGGCACGGCGCCGACCGGGCTCGGCGCCACGCGGCGCCTGGATCGCTGGTGGGTCGCACCCGGGGTCCAGGGGACGCTGTTCACCGTCTGCGCGGTCTACCTGTTCATCAGCGGCATCCTCCTGACCCCGCTGTTCGGCACGCCGTACGAGGTCGACGGCTACCTGTCGCCGCTGTTCTCGCCCCTCATCGCGCCCGACTGGCTGCCGACGTGGATCAGCCCGGGCCTGTTCATCCTGTGGATCCCGCTCGGCTTCCGCGCCACCTGCTACTACTACCGGAAGGCGTACTACCGGTTCTACTTCGCCGATCCGCCCGGTTGCGCCGTCGGCGAGCCGCCGATCCATCGGCGCTACACGATGGAGGCGGCGCTCCCGTTCATCCTCCAGAACTTCCACCGGTTCTTCCTCTACCTCGCCTTCGTCCCGCTCTTCTTCCTGTTCGTCGACGCGCTGTCGTCGCTGCGGGTCGAGGGCCAATGGCGGATCGGCCTCGGCGTCCTGATCCTCGGTTTCAACGCCGTGCTGCTGACCGGCTACTCGCTGTCGTGCCATTCGCTCCGCCATCTCGTCGGCGGACGCCTGGACTGCTTCTCGTGCTCGCGCAGGACGCAGGTCCGCCACGGCCTATGGCAGCGCTTGACGACGATGAACCGCCACCACATGGCCTGGGCATGGTCCAGCCTCATCACGGTCACCCTGGCCGACGTGTACATCCGCCTGCTGGCGTTGGGCGTCATCAGCGACCCGGCGATCCGCTTCTAGGCCCGCGATGACGTTCGCCCCATCCACGAAGCCGCAGGTCCGCCCGCACGACGTCCTCGTGATCGGCGCGGGCGGTGCCGGCCTTCGGGCAGCGATCGAGGCGAAGGTCGCCGGAGCGGACGTCGGCCTCGTCTGCAAGTCGCTGCTCGGCAAGGCCCACACGGTCATGGCCGAGGGCGGCGTGGCGGCCGCCATGGGGAATGTCGCCCCGGCCGATTCCTGGCAGGTCCATTTCCGCGACACGATGGTCGGCGGCAAGCTCCTCAACAACCCGCGGATGGCCGAGCTCCACGCGATGGAGGCCCCGGCGCGGGTGCGCGAGCTGGAGCTGTGGGGAGCGGTGTTCGACCGGACGTCGGACGGGCGGATCCTCCAGCGGCCGTTCGGCGGGCACACGCATGCGCGCCTCGCGCACGTCGGCGACCGGACCGGGCTCGAGATGATCCGGACACTCCAGGACCGCGCCGTCTCGCTCGGCATCCCGGTCTACATGGAATGCACGATCAGCCGCCTGATCACCGGACCGGGCGGGGTCACCGGGGCGTTCGGCTACTGGCGCACGACCGGCCAGCCGGTCGTCTTCCCGGCCAAGGCGACCGTGCTCGCGACCGGTGGCATCGGCAGGGCCTACGAGGTCACCTCCAACTCGTGGGAGTACAGCGCCGACGGCCAGGCACTGGCCTACGACGCCGGCGCCGAGCTCATCGACATGGAGTTCGTCCAGTTCCACCCGACCGGGATGGTCTGGCCGCCGGGCGTCCGCGGGCTGCTGGTGACCGAGGCGGTCCGCGGCGAGGGCGGGATCCTGCGCAACAAGGACGGTGACCGGTTCATGTGGCGGTACCTGCCCGACGACCGCCGGGCCGAGTACGCAGCGACCGACGAGGAGGCGGGCCGCTGGGTGACGGCGCTGTCCGAGGGCCAGGCGACCGATGCCCGACGGCCGCCCGAGCTGTCCACCCGCGACAACGTCGCGCGGGCGATCTACACGGAGGTCCGCGAGGGGCGCGGCTCGCCGCACGGCGGCGTCTTCCTCGACATCAGCTACCTGCCGGCCGCCACCGTCCGACGCAAGCTGCCCTCGATGTACGACCAGTTCAAGGAGCTGGCCGACGTCGACATCACCAGCGGGCCGATGGAGGTCGGGCCGACGACCCACTACGTCATGGGCGGCATCCGCGTCGATGCCGAGACTGGGGCGGCCACCGTCGCGGGGCTGTACGCCGCCGGCGAGGTCGCGGGCGGGATGCACGGCGCGAACCGGCTCGGGGGCAACTCGCTGTCCGACCTGCTCGTGTTCGGCGCGCGGACAGGCGCGGCGGCGGCGGCACACGCGGCCGGAACCCCCGAGGTGCCATACGTCGACCCGGTTCAGGTCCAGACCGCCGTCGCCGAGCTCGGCGCTCCGCTCGAGCGGGTCCAGGGTGAGGATGCGTATGCGATCCAGCGCGACCTCCAGGAGATGATGCAGCGCCTGGTCGGGATCTTCCGGATCGAGGCCGACCTCGATGAGGCGCTCAGCCGCCTGGCCGACCTGCGCCGGCGATGGGCCACCGCCAGGGCGACCGGCGGCCGCACCTACAACCCGGGCTGGAACCTCGTCTTCGAGCTCGACCACCTGTTGACGATCTCGGAGGCCATCGCCCGCAGCGCCCTGCTGCGAACCGAGAGTCGCGGTGCCCACAGTCGCCTCGATCACCCGGCCACCGATGACACGCACTGGGGTGGCCTCAACTGCGTCGTGTCGCGCGCCGATGACGGCACGATGCGCGTCGCCACGTCCGCGCTCCCGGCGCTGACCGACGAGCTGCGCGACCTGCTCGGCCCCGGCGGCCACTGACCAGGAGGAACGGATGCCGGACGCCCATCTGCGAGTCTTCCGCGGCGCTCTCGACCAGGAGGGTCGGTTCGACGAGTTCGACGTACCGGTCGAGGAGGGGATGGTCGTCCTCGATGCCCTCCACTGGATCCAGGGCCACGAGGCGCCGGACCTGGCGGTCCGTTGGAACTGCAAGGCGGCCAAGTGCGGCTCGTGCAGCGCGGAGGTAGACGGCCGCCCCCGGCTGACCTGCAAGACGCGCCTGTCCGACTTCGACCTGGACCAGCCGATCACCGTCGAGCCGATGCGCGCCTTCCCGCTGATCCGCGACCTGGTCACCGACGTGTCGTGGAACTACGAGGTCAACAAGACGATCGAGCCGTTCACGCCGCCCACCGACGTCCCGCAGGAGGACTGGCGCTGGCAGCAGGAGGACATCGAGCGGGTCCAGGAGTACCGGAAGTGCATCGAGTGCTTCCTGTGCCAGGACGTCTGCCACGTGCTGCGCAACCATGAGACGGAGAAGCCGTTCATGGGCCCGCGGTTCCTCGTTCGGGCCGCCGGCCTGGAGATGCATCCCATCGACCGGGCCGATCGTCGCGGCTATCTCAAGGACAGTGGCGGGATCGGCTACTGCAACATCACCAAGTGCTGCACGGAGGTCTGTCCGGAGCACATCAAGATCACCGACAACGCGATCATCCCGCTCAAGGAGCGGGTCGCCGACGCCTACTACGACCCGATCCAGTGGTTCTGGCGGAGGATCCGCGGCGAGGACCCGGGCTCGGGGCCGCGGGCCGAGCTGCCGGTCCTCCAGGGATCGCCGACGCCGCACGATGAGGAGGCCGGTTGAGCGACACGCTCTTCCCGGACCTCGCCACGGAGCCGGATGAACCCGGCGTGGCGTCGGCGGGCAGGCGAGGCTTCGTCATCCGGACCGACGGCGCCGCTCGGGGCAACCCCGGGCCGGCCTCGCTCGGCGCGGCGCTCTACGACCTGGCCCGTCCGGACGCGCGGGATGACCGGGCGGCCCCGGACGCGTCGATATCCGACTACCTGGGCGTCCAGACCAACAACGTGGCCGAGTACACCGGAGTCGTGCGCGCGCTCGAGCTCGCCCGCGAGCTCGGCGCCCGCGAGGTCCACCTGCTGCTCGATTCGAAGCTCATCGTCGAGCAGCTCGCCGGCCGCTGGCGAGTGAAGGACAGGAAGCTGATCCCGCTCTGGACCGCGGCGCGCGCGACGCTGGCGGGGTTCGACCGATGGTCCGCCGCGCACGTCCCGCGTGCCCTGAACTCCGTTGCGGATGCCCTTGCCAACGAGGCGATCGACCGCGCCGCGACCGGCGGCCCGACGTCCGTCGTGCGGCGCCCCGGCGCCTGAGCGCCCGGCCGGCCCGACAGGCCCCGAACCGGTCATCGAGTAATATCGGCCAGGTCAGCGAGGCGATCGGATGGTCGCGCGTCCCCGGCGGGGTGACCCGCCGGGCGGCGTGAGGAAAGTCCGAGCTCCGCAGCGCAGGGTGGCGGGTAACGCCCGCCCGCCGTGAGGCGAGGACCAGTGCCACAGTGACGATGCCGGTCGACGGCGCGAGCCGACGACCGGAGTGAAACGGGCAAACTCCACCCGGAGCAAGGCCAAATAGGAGGGCGCAACCCGCGGGCGGGCAACCGTCGGCGGGGGAGAGGTGCGCTGCCCAGCCCTCGGGTCGGCCGCATGAGCCGTCGGGCGACCGGCGGCCCCAGATGGATGGCCATCCCTGCCTGCCGCAAGGCAGATCAGGACAGAACTCGGCTTACAGATCGCCTCGCTGACGCACGGACTCCGGGTCGACTGTTCGTCGTGCCACGTTGATCCCGCGGCCGGCGAGGTCAGGCCGAGGCGGAGCGAGCACGCGAGCGAGCGCACTCAGACGTGCGTGAGCGAACGCGCACAGCGACAACGAAGGGATGGCCCGCCAGCCGCGGGATCAATCTTCGTCGGGGCGGAAGATGTGCGGGGCGACGCAGGCGTTGCAGATCGGCGTCGCCGTCTCCAGGTCGCCGAGGGGGATCGGGACCCTGCGATCGGGGAACAGGCACTCCACGTCGTAGACCCGGTCCGCGCTCGATTCCACGTTGATCAGGCGCCGGAACGTGCATCGCTTGATGCGGTGCGGCGCGAGGTGGAAGGCGTCTGGCTGTGGCGGGATCACGGGGAGCGGGAGGGCCATGACTGGGGCAGCTGTCCTCTCGATCGAGCCGATCGGACGGTCCGCTCGACTCTGGCGCCGGAGACTAGCACCAGCGTATACCTCACGGCAACACGCGAAAGGTACTAGACTCCGCGCCGTTCCACCCCCGGGGGCGCGCGGAGGGGTGCGTGTTCCACGACCCGGCGGCGGGCTCAACCCCGCACATTGCGATCCGTCCCGATGATGGCGCCACCACCGGACCGGAGACGGTCGCCCACGCCACGATCGCAGACATCGAGCGAATACCCGACCCGCGCATCTGTCCGTTCCTCCGTATCGTCGACGATGCTGAGCGCCTTGGCCAGCCGATCGAGGTGCCCGATCCCGCCAACCGCTGCGTTGCCCTGCGTGAGCGGGTCCCGCAGTCGCTGCGCCAGCAGGAGCTGGTCTGCCAGTCGAGCGCTCACGTCAACTGCCCGCGCTACCTGCGCGGCTCGCTCGGCGCCCAACCGCCCGTTCCGGTCGGGAAGGAGCGAGCGCCGGTCGTCACGCTGACACCCGCGACCGCCGGCGCGCTCGCGCTGTTCGTCGTGGCCTTCCTGGTGTCGGTCGCCTTCGCGGCGGTCATCGGCGGCATGGCGTTGACCGTCGTCGCCGAGACGCCGACGTTCTCGGGCGGCGTCCTGGGTGCGGTCGAGACACCGCCACCGACCCAGCTGCCGACGCCCGCGCCGACGCCCGAGCGTACCCCGCTCCCGACCGAGACGGCCGCACCGACGCCGACACCGGCACCGACCCAGACGCCCGAACCCACCGCGACCCCGCTGCCCAGCGAGACACCGGGACCAACCCCGTCGCCGACCGCCGACTCGAGCGCGAAGCCGGCGTCGGACCGCTACGCGTTGTTGACGGCTTGCCCGGATCGCTCGGGCTGCTGGATCTACCGGATCCGCTCGGGCGACAACCTGTACAGCATCGCCAACTACTTCGGCGTGTCGCTCAAGACGATCCAGGCCTGGAACGCGTGGGTGGCTCGCGGGCTCAAGGCCGGTCGGGAGCTGCGGATCCCCACCCCGACGCGCTGAGGCGAACCCGGCCGCGTTCGGTCGGCCGACCCAGTCCCGGGTCGGTCCCTCACGCCCCCATCGCGATCTGCGGATTCCGCCTTGACGTGGCCCTTTCGGTCGTTATGATGCAGCGAAGTGGCGCAAAGTGGTGAGAAGTGGGGAACTCCAGCCCGACCGCCGGCCCACGACGACAGGGGTAGACCCGACAGGTGTTCACCGGCGAGTACCGGCACACGGTGGACGACAAGGGACGCATCGCGGTCCCTGTGAAGTTCCGCGCGCAGCTCGACCCGGGATCGATGGTCTCGGGCTGGCTCGACGATTGCCTGGCGATCCACCCCAAGGCCGTGTGGGACGACCTCGCGGCCAAGGTGGCCGCCCTGCCGATCA
Organism: uncultured Chloroflexia bacterium; assembly: GCA_963833285.1. Classification (GTDB taxonomy): domain Bacteria; phylum Chloroflexota; class Limnocylindria; order Limnocylindrales; family CSP1-4; genus SPCO01. Next base: position 203,720 of record CAWHXM010000006.1, read on the forward strand.
CCGACCAGAAGTCGCGCCTCTTCCAGCGCTTCGTGTTCTCGCACGCCGTCGAGGCGGAGCTGGACAAACAGGGCCGGGTCCTGCTTCCGGCCTACCTGCGCGATTCGATCGGCCTCGGTGGTGACGCCGTGGTCGTCGGATCGCGCGATCACGCGGAGATCTGGGCACCCGACCGGTGGGACGCCTACCGGCGGGCGCTCGACGACCCGCAGGAGCTGGCCGCGGCCTTCGAAGGGCTGGGGATCTAGCTCCCACCACATGCGCTTCCGGGATCCGCTCGGGATCCGATTCGTCCGGGATGGAGGAGAGATGCACGAAGGGCACCTGCCGGTGCTGGTGGACGAGGTCATCGAGATGCTCGCGCCTGCGTCCGGCAGCCTTCACATCGATGCCACCCTGGGCGGCGGTGGGCACACCGAGCGGATCCTGGAGGCGGCCAGTCCCGATGGCCGCCTCCTCGGTCTCGATGCCGACCCGGCCGCGATCGCCCGCGTCGAGGCCCGCCTGCGGCTGCGCTTCGGCGATCGGCTGGTCCTCCGCCAGTCCAACTTCCGTGAGCTCGCCGATGTCGCGCCGGCGGCCGGCTTCGATGCCGTCGACGGCTGCCTGTTCGACCTGGGCCTGTCCTCCTTCCAGCTGGCGGACCGCGACCGCGGGTTCGGCTTCCGCGCCGGCGGTCCGCTCGACATGCGCTTCGATCCGTCGCGTGGCGTTCCTGCCGCCGAGCTGCTCGCCTCGCTCGATACGGCCGAGCTGACCGCGCTCCTCCGGCGCTACGGCGAGGAGCCGAAGGCGCCGCGGATCGCGCGGGCGATCGTGGACGCGCGCCGGGTCGCACCGATCTCGACGGCCGAGGAGCTCGCAACGCTGATCGAGCGGGTGGTGCCGCCCAACCCCCGGATCCACCGCCGGACGCATCCCGCGACGCGCGTCTTCCAGGCGCTGCGCATCGCGGTCAACGAGGAGCTCGAGGCGCTCCAGGCCGGCCTCGCCGCGGCTCTGGACCTGCTCCGGCCGGGGGGTCGCCTGGTCGTGCTGAGCTACCACTCGCTCGAGGACCGGATCGTCAAGCGCTTCTTCCAGGCGGAGCGGCGCGGCTGCGTCTGCCCGCCGGAGCTGCCGGTCTGCGTGTGCGGGCGGAACCCGCGCCTGCGCCTGGTGACCAGTCCGTCGCTGACCCCGTCGGCGACCGAGATCGAAGCCAATCCACGGGCCCGGAGTGCCCGCCTGCGCGCCGCCGAACGACTCGCTGCGTAGTCCCCGGAACGGAAGGAGGAGCCCCCATATGAGCAAGCGCCACACGTCCAGCCGTCGCAAGACCTACGGGCGCCGGCAGCACGAGGTCCGCGAACGCCACGACCGTGGCCAGCATGCCGAGGGCTTCGAATTCGAGCTCGGCGAGTGGGGCTCGGCGGCACAGGCCGATCCGCTCGGGTTCCTCGACCCGCGCAGCCCACGCATCCGCTTCGTGCTCGGCGACTGATCGATGGCCGTCTACGAGGGCGCACGTCCTCGAACCATCGTCCTGCCGCGCCGACCGCGGATCGCCGAAGGTCCGACCCTCCGGCGCCGGCGGGTCCGCGGCGCGTTCCGTGCCGGCCGCCGGACGAACCGCCTCGGCCTGGTCCTCGGCGCCATCGTCGTCGCGTTCATGCTCGCGTTCTTCTCGCTCGCCCAGCAGGTGCGCGTCTCGGCGACCGGGCTCGATATCGGTCGTCTCGAGCTCGAGCGCCAGCGCCTCGAGGACACCGCCGCCGACGTGCACTCGGACCTGAGCCGGCTGGGCCGCGAACCTGCGATCCGCAAGCAGGGCATCGACGCCGGTCTGGGCCAGCTGTCCGATCCGCTCATCCTGCCGGCGCGCTAGGCGATCGACCGACCGATGCTGGGCCGAACCGATTCGCGCCGCCGCCTGCTCGTCCTGCTCCTCGTCTTCGTCCTGGGCTCGCTGGCGCTGACCGCGCGGCTGGCCTACTGGCAGGTCGTCGACCGCGAGCGGCTCGCCTCGGAGGCGATGGCCCAGACGACGGTCGATCTCGAGACCCCGAGCAAGCGGGGCGACGTGTACGACCGGACCGGGACGGTGGTCCTCGCCACCAGCGTTCCCCGCGAGCGCCTTGTCGCGGCACCCGACCAGCTGACGCCGGACCACCGTCGCCAGACTGTCGCCGAGCTCACCCGGATCCTCGGTCTCGACGACCTGGGCAGCGTCGCGCTGCGGGACAAGCTGGCCGGCGGCTCGAAGTACCTGATCCTTCGTTACGGCCTCGAGCGTGCCGTGGCCGACCAGATCCGTGAGGCCATCGCCGACGGTCGCGTCTGGGCCCTCACCCTGGAGCCCGAACCGGAGCGTGTCTACCCGCAGGTCGGCGGGGGGCCGGGATCGACACTGGCGGCGCATCTCCTCGGGTTCGTCAACCGCGACGGGACCGGCCAGTACGGCATCGAGCAGGCGTACCAGGCGATCCTCGCCGGGGAGCCGCGCGTCCTCGTCACGCAGCGCGACGCCAGCGGTCAGCCGATCATCGACGAGGGGACCGTGTCGAAGCCGGGGATTCCCGGGGAGGACCTGCGCCTGACCATCGACGCCAGCCTGCAGCTCAAGGTCGAACAGGAGCTGCTGGCGGCGTGGGTCGCCGACCGCGCCAAGCGGGCCTCGGCGGTCGTGATGGACCCGTACACCGGCGAGGTCTACGCCATGGCGACGTACCCGTCGTACGACGCCAACGACTACAAGGCGATCGCCTCGACCGACCCGGGCCGCTTCGTCGATCCGGTCGTCTCCACGGTGTATGAGCCGGGCTCCGTGTTCAAGATGATGACCGCGGCGGCCGCCCTGGAAGCCGGGACAGTCACCCCGTCGACGCGGATCAAGGACGTCGGGACGCTCCGCCTCGACAACGGGAAGACCAAGATCGATGACGCCGACCGCAAGGGGATGGGCTGGATGTCGTTCGAGGACGGCGTCGCCTACTCGCGCAACGTGGTCGCCGCCAAGGTCGCCCTCGGGCTCGGCCAGACCACCCGCGCGTCGTCGGCGATCCTCCACGACATGTGGACGCGGCTCGGGTATGGCAAGCCGACCGGGATCGACGTCGCCGGCGAGGTCGGCGGCCTGGTCCGCGATCCGGGCGTCATTCCGTGGCGCGAGATCGACCTCGCGAACGGCGCCTTCGGGCAGGGCATCGCGGTCACGCCGATCCAGCTGGCGATGGCCTACGCCGCGCTGATGAACGGCGGGACGATGGTCCAGCCGCACGTGGTCAAGGCGATCGGGGACCACGAGGTCCAGGTCACGCCACGTGGCCAGGCGATCGACTCGGCGCTGTCGGGGACGCTCGTGAAGATGATGCGCCACGTCATCACCGAGGTCCCGTTCTACCGCGACCGGACGCTCGTTCCCGGCTACGACATCGGTGGCAAGACCGGCACGGCCCAGATCTGGGACCCCAAGGCGAACAAGGGCCGGGGCGCCTGGAAGGACAATCTCTTCAACTACTCGTTCGTCGGCTTCATCGGCCGCCAGATGGGCGTTCCGGACCTCGTCGTCGCGATCCGGATCGAGGAGGCGACGCCGACCGTGATCAAGGTCGGCCATCTCGAGATGCCGGTCATGTCGTTCGAGCTCTTCAGGCGGATCGCGACCGATGCCGTCTCCACGCCGGACCTGTTGCCCGACCGACCTGTCCCGGCCGCGCACCCCGACCGGTGACGGCGGGCTGTGCGACACTGGCCATCGTGACCGACGTCGACGCGTCGACCCCGGTTCCGGGTCGGTCCCCGGAGCCCGCCCTCACGGCCGACGACCTGATCCGTCTCACCGGCGGCCGGCTGCTCGTCCGGTCCGACCGACCCATCCGCGGCGCCGCCGTCGATTCGCGCCTGGTGGCCGACGGCCAACTGTTCGTGGCACTTCCCGGCGAGCGGACGGACGGTCACGCGTTCGTCGCCGACGCGATCGCCCGGGGAGCGGCGGCGCTCATCGTCGCGCGACCGATCGGTGATGTCGACGCCCTCGGCGACGTGACGGTCGTGCGCGTCGCCGACCCGCTCGCGGCGCTGTGGGCCGTGGCGACCGGCTGGCGGCGGCGCTTCGACCCGCTCGTCGTCGGCGTGACCGGGAGCATCGCCAAGACCTCGACCAAGGAGGCCGTGGCCGGCACGCTGGCGACCCGCTTTCATACGCTGCGCAACGAGGGCAACCTCAACAACGAGATCGGGCTGCCGCTCACCCTCATGCGCCTCGGCCCGGAGCACGAGGCGGCGGTCCTCGAGATGGGGATGTACGTCGGCGGCGAGATCGCCGACCTCGCCCGGATGGCCCGTCCCCGGATCGGGGTCGTCACCGCGGTCCAGCCGGTCCATCTCGCGCGGATCGGCTCGCTCGAGGCGATCGAGGCGGCCAAGGGCGAGCTGCTCGAGGCCCTGCCGGCGGACGGGCGGGCCATCCTCAATGCCGACGACCCGATCGTGCGTGGCATGGGGGCACGCTCGGCCGCCCGCAGCATGACCTATGGCTTCGCCGCCGACGCCGACGTCGGGGCCGACGCGGTCGAGTCTGCCGGGCTCGATGGCATGCGCTTCGTCCTGCGCGCGGACGGGGCACGGCGGCCCGTGACCATCCCGACGCTGGGTCGCCTGTCCGTGCACAACGCCCTCGCTGCGGCCGCCGTCGGGCTCGTCGCCGGCCTGTCGCTCGACGACATCGCCTCCGGCCTGTCGGCCGGCTGGTCGGCCGCGCACCGGGTCCAGCTCGTGCGGCTCGGCGCCGTCGTGCTCGTCGACGACACCTACAACGCGTCGCCGCGCTCGGTCGTCGCCGCGCTCGACCTGCTGGCCGGGTTGCCCGGTCGCCGTGCCGCGGTGCTGGGCGAGATGCTCGAGCTCGGTGACGCCGCCGACGAGGGCCATCGCGCGGTCGGCGAGGCGGCCGCGCGGACCGTGGACTGGCTCGTCGTGGTCGGCGACGGTGCCGCGGGGATCGCGGACGGTGCCCGGGCGGCCGGGATGGACGCAGCGCGGATCGTGCGGGTCCGCGACGTGGAGGCCGCCCTCGATGCGATCCCGCCGACGCTGCGCGATGGTGATGTCGTGCTGCTCAAGGCGTCGCGCGGGATCGGCCTCGAGCGCGTCGTCGACGGCCTCCGGACCGAGCTCGGTCATGCGGCGCCGCGGTGAGCACCGTCGAGCTGATCCAGGGGCTGCTGCTGGCCTTCGCGCTGATGGTGATCCTGATGTCGCCGTACATCCGGCTGCTCCACGCGCTCGGCTTCGGCAAGCGGATCCGCATCGAGGGCCCGGAGAGCCATTACACGAAGGAGGGCACGCCGACGATGGGCGGCGTGCTCATCGTCCTGGTGGTGATCGGCATCTACTTCTTCCTGCGGTCGGGGCCAGACGCCTCGACCTTCGCGCCGCTCGCCGCGCTCGCCGGTGTCGGTGCCCTGGGCGCCTTCGACGACTACCTCAACGCCAAGACGGGCGAGGGGATCCGCGTCCGCCAGAAGCTCATCTGGCTGACCGTGGTGGCGTTCGTGGCCGCCTGGCAGATCCAGCAGACCTACGACATCACCGCGATCCCGGTCCCGTTCGTCGGCAAGGTCTCGATCGACCCGTGGGTCTACGTGACGTTCGGCACGTTCGCCATCGTCGCCGCGGCCAACGGCGTCAACATCACCGACGGCCTCGACGGCCTGTCGGGCGGGACCGTGGCCATCGCGTTCGTGGCGTACATGCTAATCGCCCTGCTGAACGCGCCGCTCGCCCAGCCCAACCTCGCCCTCCTGTGCGTGCTGATCATCGGGGCGCTGCTGGGCTTCCTGTGGTTCAACGTCCACCCGGCACAGATCTTCATCGGGGATTCGGGCGCCCTGTCGCTCGGCGCGACGCTGGCCGTCACCGCGCTCATCACCGGCCAGATCCTGGTCCTGCCCCTGATCGGGATCATCTTCGTGATCGAGACGATGTCGGTCATCCTCCAGGTGGCGTACTTCAAGTTATCGGGCGGCCGGCGCCTCTTCCGGATGAGCCCCATCCACCACCACTTCGAGCTGGGTGGCTGGGATGAGGAGAAGATCACCATCCGGTTCTGGATCGTGGCAATCCTGGCCGCGCTCCTCGGCGTGACGCTGTTCCTCGCGTCCGTGGACCGGCTTCGGTGACGCCGGTGACGACCCACGGCCCGGTCGACCTCGACGGCCTCACGCTCGACGCCATCCGCGCGGGCGCGCTCCGCGACCGACCGGTCACGGTCCTCGGCCTGGCCCGCAGCGGGATCGCGCTGACGCGCTTCCTGGCCGACGCCGGCGCGCGGGTGACGGTCTACGACGGCCGACTGCCCGAGGACCTCGCCGATGGGATCGCGGCGCTCGGGGACCGGGCGGTCACGCTGGCGCTCGGTCCGGACGTCGACCCGAGGACGACCTGGGCGACGGCCGATCTCGTGGCGACCTCGCCGTCGATCACGCCCGACTTCCCGACCACGGAGCCACGCCTCCGCGCCGCCCTCCAGGCGCTCGTCGAGGCGCGCATCGAGGGCAATCGGAGGATCCCGCCGCTCGTCTCGGAGGCCGACCTTTTCCTCCGGCTCTGCCCGGCCCCGACGATCGGCGTGACCGGCACGAAGGGCAAGACGACGACGTCCGCGCTGACCGCCGCGATCCTCGCCGCGGATCCGCGACACCCGGTCATCCTCGGCGGCAACATCGGCATCCCGATCGTCGAGCGGTTGCCCGAGCTGACCCCGGACCACCGGGTCGTCGACGAGCTGTCCGAGCTCCAGCTGCCGACCCTGTCGCGCGGGACGACCGTGGCGGTCTACACGAACGTCACCTCGGACCACCTCGACCGGCACGGCTCGCTCGAGGGCTACCGGCGGGTCAAGCGCCGCCTGGCGGAGCTGGTCGACCCGGACGGCGCGCTCGTCCTCAACATGGAGGACCTGGTCGTCGCTTCGTACGCCGATATCGGCCCAGCGCGATCCATCCCGTATCGGCGGGGCGAGCCGCTGCCGGGCGGTCTCGGCGTGGTCGACGGCTGGATCATCGCCGACGGCGTCGAGCGACTCACCCTCGCAGGGCGCGACGGCGGCGCGACCGCGATCGGCGGACCGATCATTCCGGTCGACGAGCTGGCGATCCCGGGGGCGCACAACGTGTCGAACGCGCTCGCCGCGATCGCGGTCGGGGTGGCCTTCGGACTCGATCCGCGGGCGATCCGCGGGGCGGCCGCGGCGTTCACCGGCGTGGAGCACCGGCTCGAGCCGGTGGCCGTGATCGACCGGGTCCGGTTCGTCAACGACTCGCAGGGGACGCAGCCGGACGCGGTCATCGCCGCGCTGCGCGCGTTCGAACCGCCGGTCGTCATCATCGCCGGCGGTCGCGACAAGGGAATCGACCTGTCGGGCCTCGCGCCGGTGGTGGCCGGGCGGGCGGTCGCGGCGGTCCTCATCGGCGAGAGCGGCCCGACCCTGGAGGCCGCCTTCCGCTCGGCCGGTCTCGCGACCACGGAGCGTGCCGACGACCTCGATGCCGCGGTGCGGCGTGCCGACGCGCTCGCCCGTGCGGCCCTCGCCGCGGATCCTTCCGGCTCCGTGATCGCGACCGTGCTGCTCAGTCCGGCCGCCGCGAGCTTCGACATGTTCGTCGACTACGCCGCGCGGGGCCGGGCCTTCAAGTCGTCCGTCGCCGCGCTCGCCGCGACCCGTGCCGGAGGAGGGGACGGATGAACCTCGCGCCACCGATCCCACATCTCGGGCGCCCGCGGCGTGAGGACGCCCCCGCCCGGGGGAGCGACCGCGCGACCGTCAACCGCACCCCGGTCAAGAGCCGCGCCGGGGCGCTCCGGCGCGAGCGTCACCAGGCCGACTACGTGATCCTCGTGGTGGTCGTGGCGCTGACCGCCATCGGGATCCTGATGGTCTACTCGTCGTCGGCACTCAAGGGCTACCTGTCGCAGGACGCCGACACGTTCGCGACCGTCGGGCCGCAGATCCAGTGGGCCGTCCTGGGCCTCGTCGCGATGGCGCTGATGATGCGCGTCGACTATCGCTACCTGCGCCTGGCGTCGGTGCCGATGTACGTCATCGCGATCGCCCTGCTCGCGCTCGTCTTCGTGCCCTCGCTCAACGTCGAGGTCGGTGGCTCGGCACGCTGGCTCAAGCTGCCGGTCCTGCCGGCGATCCACCCGGCCGAGTTCGCCAAGCTCGCGCTGGTCGTCTACCTCGCCCACTGGTTCGCCAAGCGTGGGACCCGGATCCGTGGGTTCTGGGCGGGGACGGTCCCGTTCCTCATCATCCTCGCGCCGATCGCCGCGCTCGTGTTCAAGGAGCCGGATCTCGGCACGACGATGGTCATCACGCTGACCGCGTTCACAATGTTCTTCGTCGCCGGCGCCAACCTCATCCACCTCGCCGTCATGGCCTCCGGCGTCGCGCTGGGGATGATCGTCGTCGGGTTGCGCGGGTATCAGCTGGAGCGCATCCGCGTCTGGCAGAACCCATGGCTCGACCGTCTCGGCGACGGGTTCCACACGGTCCAGGGGCTGCTCGCGCTGGGTATCGGCGGCCTGTTCGGGACGGGCCTCGGCGAGAGCCGGGTCTTCGTTCCGAACGCGTTCAACGACTTCATCTTCGCCGAGGTCGGCCAGGAGTTCGGGATGATCGGCGCGATCGTCGTCATCACGCTGTTCCTGGCCCTGGCCTACTCGGGTGTCCGCGTGGCGCTCTCGGCGCCCGATACGTTCGGGGCGCTGCTCGCGGCCGGGATCACCGCCTGGCTGTGCCTGCAGGCCTTCATCAACATCGGCGTGGTCGTCGCGCTGCTGCCGATCACCGGGATCACGCTGCCGTTCATCAGTGCCGGCGGCTCATCCCTCATCATCAGCTTCGCGGCGGTCGGGATCCTCCTCTCGATCTCGCGCGAGACCGTGGAAAAGGGGACGTGGAACGACGATGCGATTGCTGATCGCGGCGGGCGGGACGGGCGGACACATCTACCCGGCGCTCGCCGTCGCCCGGTCGCTCAGCGCGAGCCGTGAGGCGCCCGAGCTGCGCTGGCTGGGTGGCCACCGGGGTCTCGAGGCGAGCCTCGTCCCCGCGGCCGGGATCCCGCTGCGCCGCCTTGCGGCACGCTCGCTCCGGACGACCGAGCTCGACGTCCACGCCGTCCTCGATCCGATCCGCCTCGGGGCCTCGGTCCCGCAGGCGACCGCGATCCTCGCCGCGGAGCGGCCGGCCGCGATCTTCACGACCGGCGGGTACGTCGCCGTCCCGGTCCTGCTGGCAGCCGCCCCGCTGGGCATCCCGGTCGTGCTGTGGGACGGCAACGTCATCCCCGGCCGCGCGGTGCGCGCCACGGCGCGGCTGGCGCGCGCGCTGGCGGTCTCGTTCGACGCCACCTGCCGGGCGCTGTCGGCCGCGGCGCCGGGTCGCCCGTGCTACGTGACCGGGACACCGATCCGCGACGTCTCGGTCATGGACCGCGAGGCGGCCCGGCTCCGGATGGATGTCTCCCCCGGCGATCGGGTCCTGCTCATCTTCGGCGGGTCGCAGGCGGTCCGGCGTTTCAACGCCGCCGTCGCCGATGCCCTGCCGCGACTCGTCGAGCGACTGACGGTCATCCACGTGACCGGTGACGAGGGCTACGCGACGGCCCTCGCCGGGCGCGAGGGGCTGCCCGAGGCCGTTCGCCGGCGCTACCGGCCGTACCCGTTCCTGCGCGAGGAGATGCTCGCCGCCCTCGCGGCGGCCGACCTCGTCGTCGGCCGCGCCGGCTCCTCGACGCTCGCGGAAGTGACGGCGCTCGGTCTGCCGATGGTCGTCGTCCCGTATCCGCATGCGGCCGGGCACCAGCGGGCCAACGCGGCGAGCCTGGTCGAGGCCGGTGCAGCACGGCTGATCGACGACGAGGCGTTCGACGCGGCGGCGCTGCTCGAGGCTGCGACGCTGCTCGACGATCCGCGGGCGCACGCCGAGATGTCGGCCGCGGCACGTTCGCTGGGGCGGCCGGGCGCGGCCGACGCGGTCGCCGAGCTCGTGCTCGCGGCCGCCGCACGCACGCCACCTCCGGACACGTCCGCCATCGAGCGCCGCGCGCGCGGGTCCGCGGCGTGATCGCGAGCTTCGACGCGATCGCCACCGGGACCGATATCCAGCGTCGGATCGGGGTCAAGACGTCACGCGACGAACCGCTGGCGCGGTTCACCACGATGCGCGTCGGCGGGCCGGCCGACCTGTTCGCCACGGTGCACAACGCGCACGAGCTGCGCGCGCTCGTGCGGTTCGCTCGCGCGCGCGGGCTGGCGCACACGATCCTCGGCCGGGGGAGCGACCTGGTCATCGCCGATGCCGGGATCCGCGGCCTGGTCATCCAGGTCCGCGCCGAGGGCTCGCGCACGGACGGCGAGCGCTACACCGCCGAGGCCGGCGTCCAGATGGCGCGCGCCGCGACCGAGACGCAGCGCGCCGGCCTGACCGGCCTCGAGTTCGGGCTGGCCATCCCGGGCACGGTCGGTGGCGCGCTGTGGGCCAACGCCGGCGCCCACGAGGCGGACGTGGCGGGCGTGCTCGAATCGGCGCGCGTCCTCGCCGCGGACGGCACGGAGACCGAGATGGCCGCCGCGGACCTCGCGTTCGCGTATCGCGACAGCCGGTTCAAGCAGCCCGATCCATCCGACGCCGCCGCGCCGCGCGACATCGTGGTGGCGGCGACGTTCCGCCTGGCTCCGGCCGACCCGGACACGATCAAGGCCAGGCTCGACGACATTCGGCGCTGGCGACAGGCGCACCAGCCGATCGGCCTGCCGTCGGCCGGCAGCGTCTTCCGCAACCCCGAGGGCGACTCGGCCGGACGCCTGATCGAGGCGGCCGGGCTCAAGGGCCTGCGCATCGGCGGCGCGGTCGTGTCCGAGAAGCACGCCAACTTCATCGTCAACGACCAGAAGGGGACCGCCACCGACGTCCGTCATCTCGCCGAGCGCGTCCACGCGGAGGTCCTCGCCCGCCACGGCGTGGACCTTCGGTTCGAGATCGAGTTCGTCGGCGACTGGTCGGCCGCGGAGTGGGCGGCATGACGTCGGAGCGGGCGGCCGTCGTCGTCCTGCTGGGCGGGCCCTCGGCCGAGCACGATGTCTCGGTCGTGTCGGGGACGGCGATCGCCGAGGCCCTCGCCGAGACCGGCCACGACGTCGACCAGGTGCTCATCGACCTCGACGGCGCCTGGTGGTGGCTGCCCGCCGACCATCGACGTGGCGACCGCCCGGCGACGGCCTATGACGATCCGGTCGCACTCGGCGCCCGCGGACCGGTCCGTGCCGGCGCGGCGCTCGACGGCCTGGCGGCCCTCAGTCCCGAGCCTGTCGTATTCATCGCGCTCCACGGCCCGTTCGGCGAGGACGGCACGATCCAGGCGATGCTCGAGGCGGCCGGTCTTGCCTACACCGGGTCCGGTGTCGCGGCGTCCGCGCTCGGCATGGACAAGGCGCTGTTCAAGCGGATCACCCGCGGGATCGGGCTGCCCGTCACCGAGTGGCGCGAGGTCCGTGCGGCGCGCTGGTCCGCGGCACGCGAGGCGGTCCTCGGCGAGCTCGCGGCGTTCGCCGACGGCCGCGGCGATCCCCGGTTGATGATCAAGCCGTCGGGGCTCGGCAGCTCGGTCGGGATGACGCTCGCGCACACGGCCGACGAGCGCGCCCCCGCGCTCGACCTCGCGTTCCGCTACGACGACGTGGCGCTGGTCGAGGCCTACGTCGCGGGCGCGCGCGACCTGGAGGTCTCGATCATCGGCAACGACCACGGCCGGCTCGAGGTGTTCGGCCCCGGCGAGGTCATCTCCGGCCACGAGTTCTACGACTATGCCGCCAAGTACACGCCGGGCCTGTCGCAGACCGCGACGCGGGCCGAGGTGCCGGAGGCGACCCGCCAGGTCCTCCACAAGATCGCGCGCGACACGTACCGGGCGATCGGGGCCGAGGGCTTCGCGCGTGTCGACTTCCTGCTGACCGCCGACGCGGTCTATCTTTCGGAGATCAACACGATCCCGGGCTTCACGCCGATCAGCCTCTTCCCGACGATGCCGGCCGAGGGTGGCTACACCTTCGCCTCGGTCTGCGCCCGGATCGTCGCGCTCGCGCTCGAGCGTCACGCGACGCGCGCCGGCCGGCACCTGACCAGCGCGGACCTGCCCCGGTGAGCGGGCGCCCGATGGTCCGTCGGACGCGGACGCCGTTCGGGACGCGGCGCACCCGATCCATCCGGCGCGCCTCGGCCGGGCTGTCGGGGGTGCGCGCCGGGGCGGCCCTCGCGATGCTCGTGTCGGCGGCCGCCCTCTACGGGGTGGGGGCGTCGCCGGCGTTCCACTACGCGAAGATGCAGCTCGACGGGATCCACTTCACCGATGCGGCGGCCGTCGAGGCCGCGCTCGCCGATGTGCGTGGCCAGAACCTGTTCCGACTCGCCACCGGGCCGCTCCAGGCGGCGCTGGAGCGACTGCCGACGGTCGAGCACGCCCGGATCGATGTACGCCTGCCGGGCACGCTGGCGGTGACGATCCAGGAGCGCCGGCCGGTGCTGGTCTGGCAGACCGGCGATGAGCGGTACCTCGCCGGCGCCGACGGCATGATCTTCGCGCGGCTCGGCGACGGCGCGCCGAACGAAGCGGCAGGGCTCCCGCAGATCGACGACCGCCGCGCGGCCTCGACCAGCCTGACCATCGGGTCCCGGCTTGACGCGGTCGACGTCGACGCGGCCACCCGGCTCGCGTCGCTCAGGCCGGCCGACGTCGGGAGCTCGGCGGTCGCGCTGGCCATCGCGGTCACCGACGAGAACGGGTTCGTGCTGACCACCAAGCCCGCCGGCTGGTCGGCGATCTTCGGCTTCTACACGCAGAGCCTGCGCACGACCGAGCTCATCCCGGGCCAGGTCCGCCTCCTGCGCAGCCTCCTGGTCGGGCGCGAGCCGCAGGTGGAGCGGGTCATCCTCGCGTCGGAGGCCGACGGGACATACGTGCCGCGCGCCACGCCGAAGCCCTCGGCTGCGCCCAAGCCGTCCAGGGCGCCGTGAGTTGGCGCGGCAGGTTCCCGTCGGGTAGCCTTGCCCAAACCACCGGAACGAGGACGAACAACCCGTGCTGCTACCCCTGCTCGGACTCCTCGTGGGCGTCCTTGCAGGCCTCGTCCTCAATGTCAACGTCGGCTTCGAGCTCAGCCGCTATTCGGCCGTGGCGATCCTCGCCGCGCTCGATTCGGTGCTCGGGGCGGTTCGCGCGGAGCTCGACGGTGTCTATGACAATCGGATCTTCATCAGCGGGTTCCTCGTCAACGCGATCGTCGCAGTCCTGCTGACCTTCATCGGCGATCGACTCGGCCTCGACCTCTACCTGGTGGCCCTCATCACCTTCGGCCTGCGGATCTTCGATAACGTGGCCCTCATCCGGCGCCACTTCCTGTAAGACTGGAACGCCCTAACGGAGACGAACGGAACGGTGGAACGAGAAGCGGTCCTGGTCGGCATCGACGTCGGCACGAGCAAGGTCTGCGCCCTCATCGGCGAGGTGAGCCGCGACGGCCGGCTGACGATCATGGGCCACGGGACCGTGCCCGCGTCCGGGCTCAAGAAGGGCGTCGTCATCAACATCGACCAGACCGTCCGGTCCATCGCCGACGCGGTGGAGCGGGCCGAGCGGCTGTCCGGCTGGAAGATCCACCAGGCCTTCGTCGGAGTCGGCGGCCAGCACGTCGAGAGCATCAACTCGCGCGGCCAGGTCGCGGTCACCGCGCATCACCGCGAGGTCACGCGCGAGGACGTCAACCGGGCGATCGAGGTGGCCCGTGCGGTCTCGATCCCGTCCAACCGTGATGTGCTCCACGTCGAGCGCCGCGGCTTTACGGTGGATGGCCAGGAAGGCGTCAAGGATCCGCTGGGCATGAGCGCCCTGCGGCTCGAGGTCGAGACGCACATCGTCACCGCCTCTGCGACCGCGGTCCAGAACCTGACCAAATGCATCGCCGCCGCCGGGGTCAAGATCGACGAGCTCGTCGTCGACGCTCTTGCCTCGGCCGAGGCCGTCCTGTCCGAGACGGAGAAGGAGCTCGGCGTCGCCGTGGCGGACATCGGCGCCGGGACCATCGACCTCGCGCTGTTCCAGGACGGATCGCCGTTCCACACACGGGTCCTGCCGGTCGGTGGCGCGAACGTGACCAACGACGTGGCGATCGGCCTCAAGACGAGCATCCAGGTCGCCGAGGACCTCAAGATCATGCACGGCACGTGCGACCTGCGCTCGATCGGCGAGGACGAGGCGATCAGCGTTTCGGTCCTCGGCGAGGACGCCGGGCGGACGGTCAGCCGGCTCGAGGTCTCGCACATCATCGAGGCCCGGATGCGCGAGACGTTCGAGCTGCTGAGCAACGAGATCCGGGCGGCGGGTGTCGGCATGCTGCCGGCCGGGGTCATCCTGACCGGCGGTGCGGCGCAGCTATCGGGCGCCGCGGAGCTCGGTCGCGAGGTGCTCCAGATGCCGGTCCGGATCGCGGCGCCGTCGGGGATCGGGGGTCTCGTCGACACCCTGCTCAACCCGGGCTACAGCACGGCCGTCGGCCTGCTCCAGTGGGGCGCGGCCAGCCTCGGGTCGGGCGAGCCGCGCTACGCATCGGCGCCGGCCGGAGGCGGGATCGGGCGGCTGCGCGACGCGATCCGGAACATCTTCCCGTAGACACCCGCGAGCTGACGGTCCGCACGGGCGCCAGGCGGGGTCTCGTCGACCTGACCGAGGACTGCCGCCGCTTCGCGTCCGAGTCGGCGGACGGTGGTGACGGGCTGCTGTCCGTCTTCGTGCCGCACGCGACCGCCGGGCTGGTCGTGGTCGAGACCGGCGCCGGCTCGGACGACGACCTCGTGGCCGCCCTCGATCGCCTGCTCCCGCGCGACGACCGGCTGTATCGCCACCGCCACGGCTCGCCGGGACACGGCGCCGACCACGTCGTGCCGCTCTTCGCCTCGCCGTCGTTGACGGTGCCGGTCGTGGCCGGGCGGCTGACGCTCGGAACGTGGCAGTCGATCTGCCTGCTCGACCCGAACCAGGACAACGCGACCCGGACGGTCCGCCTGGCCTTCCTTGCCGGCTGACGGCACGGCGCAGATCCCCGCCCCGGGGTTCCCCGGTGGTGCGCCCACGCACCGCGCGCGGCCTCCGCCGACGGGTGGTGTCGGGTATCGTCACCCGCTGCCGATGGTCCGGCGCTATACTCCCCGGAGCCCCTTGGAACCGCGCAGCACCGGGAAGGCCGAGCGGGACCAGCCCGTCCACGTCAGTCGCGAACCGCCCTCTCGAGGGCCGCCGAGGAGAGCCCGATGCCGTTGCGTTCCGATTCCGAGAACTTCGCGCTCATTCGCGTCATCGGTGTCGGTGGCGGCGGGAGCAATGCCGTCAACCGGATGATCCGGGCAGAGATGATGGGCGTCGAGTTCATCGCCTGCAACACCGACGCGCAGGCGCTCCTGCAGGCCGACGCGCCGCACAAGATCCGGATCGGCGACAAGATCACGCGGGGTCTCGGGGCGGGCGGCGACGCGACGATCGGCCAGCGCGCCGCCGAGGAGGACTCGGAGAAGATCAGCCAGGCGCTCGTCGATTTCGGACATGGTGTTCATCACCGCCGGGCTCGGCGGCGGGACCGGTTCGGGTGCGGCGCCGGTCGTGGCCCAGCTGGCCAAGGAGAGCGGCGCCCTGACGATCGGCGTCGTGACCAAGCCCTTCAGCTTCGAGGGCGCCCGGCGCAAGCTCGTCGCCGAGAAGGCCGCGGAGGAGCTCAAGACGCAGGTCGACACGCTCATCACCGTCCCCAACGACCGGCTCAGGGACGTCGTCCAGAAGAACACCAGCATCCTCGACGCCTTCCGCGTCGTCGACGACGTCCTCCGCCAGGGCGTCCAGGGCATCAGCGACATCATCACGATGCCGGGACTCATCAATCTCGACTTCGCCGACGTCCGCGCGATCATGAAGGATGCCGGCTCGGCGCTCATGGGCATCGGTCGGGCATCCGGCGAGAACCGCGCGGTCGACGCCGCCCGCCAGGCGATCGCCAGCCCGCTGCTCGAGGTCGACATCGCCGGCGCGCAGGGGATCCTGTTCAACATCACCGGCTCGTCGAGCCTCAGCCTGTACGAGGTGACCGAGGCGGCGGAGGAGATTCGCGCCGCGGCGGACCCGGAGGCGAACATCATCTTCGGCACGAGCTTCAACGAGCGGCTCGGCGACGAGGTCATGATCACCGTCATCGCGACCGGCTTCGACGGCGGCAAGAAGCGCCAGATCGCGCGCACCGACGCGGCCGCCGGGGTCATGGACTCGACCGCGACAGGGCGCCCGTCGCGCGAGCGCGACTTCCTCGAGGAGCTCCAGCGGCAGCGCGACGAGGTCGCCGACAGGGACTCGTATCCCACCCAGCCGCCGAGCGACGACGAGGCGGCGGCGGCCGTGGCGGTCCCGCGCGTGGAGCGCTCGGTCGGTGAGCCGCAGACCGCGAAGCGCACGGCAACGACCTACGACGCGGACGACCTGGAGATCCCGAGCTTCCTCCGCCGGAAGTGATCCGCGCCGGCACGTGGCCGGCGACTCGCCGATGACCGAATCCGACGCCCGCATCGTGCGGTATCGGGTCGCCCGCGAGCGTGTCCTGGACCGCATCGCCGGTGCTTGCGCGCGATCTCGTCGCGAGCCCGCGGATGTCACCCTGGTCGCCGTCTCCAAGACCGTGCCCGCCGACGCGCTGCGCGACGCGGTCGCCGCCGGCCTGACGCTGCTCGGCGAGAACCGCGTCCAGGAGGGCGCGGCCAAGGCTCCCGAGGTCCCGGGAGCACGCTGGCATCTGGTCGGGCCGCTGCAGTCGAACAAGGCCCGGCGGGCCATCGAGGTCTTCGAGTCGATCGAGTCGGTCGATTCGGTGGACCTGGCGCGCCGGCTGGACCGCCTCGCGACCGAGATCCACCCGGGCGAGCGGTATCCCGTCCTGCTCCAGGTCAACGTCGACGACGACCCGGCCAAGGCCGGCTTCGAGCGGGCCGAGCTCGAGCGGGCGATGGCCGAGATCGGGGAGCTCGAGGCGCTCGACGTCCGTGGCCTGATGACGATCGGCCGGCTGGTCGACCGACCCGAGGATGCCCGGCCGACCTTCCGGTCCCTGCGCGAGACCTCGGAGCGGCTGCGGACGGGCGGGCTGTCGCTGGGCCCCGAGCTGTCGATGGGGATGACCGACGACTTCGAGCTGGCGGTCGAGGAGGGCGCCACGATCGTCCGGGTCGGCCGAGCGTTGTTCGGCGAGCGCGCCCACGATCACGACCACGGCCACCCGCACCCGTCGTACGGCCGGCCGGAACCGGGTCCTGCCTGACCCCACGCGGCCTCCGAACGAGGCTTGGCATCGAGAGGCCTGGCAAGGCGAGTCGCACTCGGCTGGTAGACTCGGGCGTGTGGCGTTCGTCCTCACCTTCGTCCAGTTCCTGCTCATCGCCGTCTGGTTGCTCGTGCTCGGACGGATGCTGATGTCGTGGGTCGATCCCAGCGCGCGAAACCAGGTATCGAGCTTCCTTATCCAGGCCACGGAGCCACTGCTCAGCCCGGTCCGTCGCGTGCTGCCAGCGACGGGCGCGATCGATTGGTCGGGCTTCGTCGTGTTGATCGTCCTTGGCTTCCTATGGCGCGCCTTCTGAGACCTTGAGCTTCTCCAACGTCCGCTTTGCCGTTCGACTGACCCCGCGTTCCGCGGTCGAACGCGTCGAGAGCGTTGCGGATGGGGTGCTCAAGGTGAAGGTCATGGCACCGGCGGTCGAGGGTGCCGCGAACAACGCGCTGATCCGCTTGCTGGCCGAGGAGCTCGGCATCGCCCGCCGCGACGTCCACATCGTGGCCGGCGCCACGAGCCGGCAGAAGCTCGTGGTCGTCGATGGCGTCGACCCGGACGAGGTCGTTGCCCGGTGGCCCGGCCTGCGGGTATGATCGGGCGGCCATGGCAGGCGCCCGGTGCGGCGTCGCGACCTCCTCGGGCGATTGGCTCAGTCGGTTAGAGCGCGCGGTTCACATCCGCGAGGTCACTGGTTCGAATCCAGTATCGCCCACCATCATGACCCAGACAGTTGCAGGGCCTTCGGGCCCTGTCTCCCATGTTCGATCGGCTGCATTACCGAAGAGGTGACATGGCAAGCCGGGTCCTCGCGGTCGACGAGATCATGGACATCCTGACGACGACCGTGCCGCGACTCGAGGCGCTGACCGACGGCGTCCCGGTGGAGCGGCTCTACACGGTGACCGGCTACGGCTGGTCGGTGAACGACCAGCTCGCCCATCTGCGCGCCTGCCACGACGTCCTCGGCGGCAACATGCTGAGGATCGTCCGAGAGGATCATCCGGCGTGGAAGGGGATGAGCCCGCGGGCGTGGCAGAAGCAGACCGACTACTTCGAGTGGACGTTCGCTCCCGCGTTCGAGGCGTTCCGGACGCAACGCGCCGAGCTCCTCGAGGTCCTCGAGCCGCTGCCCCCGGAGGCCTGGGAGCGCACGGCGACGGTGACCGTGCCGCCTCGCTCGCTCTACGCGTACAGCACGCGCTATTACGGTGACTGGATGGCCGGCCACGAGCGGGCGCACCTGAAGCATATCGCCCGCATCCTCAACGCGCTGGACGCCCAGGTTCGCGACAGGAGCGATCTCGAACATGCGTGATCCGGCCTCTGGGACTGGGGCGCTCAACCGGCTCTGGGCGGTTTGAGATGTCGCGCGATCTGGGCTTCCAGCTGCGGCTTCGGCATGGCGCCGACGACCCGGTCGACGACGGCGCCGTCGCGGAGGACGACCAGGGTCGGGATGCTCATCGCGTCGAATCGGCGAGCCAGACCCTGGTTGTCGTCGACGTTGACCTTGACCACCTTGAGGCGGCCGGCGTACTCGTGCGCGAGCTCGTCGAGGATCGGCGAGACGAAGCGGCATGGCCCGCACCACGGAGCCCACAGATCGATCACGACGGTCGGGTAGGCCCGGACCTCGACCTCGAACGTCGACTCGTCTGCGTCCACCACCCACGCCAGTGGCTTGCCGCACTTGCCGCAATGCGGTGAGCCGCGTTCGCTCGGCCCGATCCGGTTCGGCGTACCGCAATCGGCGCACGCGAGCGTGGAGATCGGTGCTCGGCCACCGGCGGCGCCGGGGGCGCTGGTATCCGGGGCCGGCGTCGTCATCGGTCGGGTCCTCCGCTACGATGCTGAGCTTACGCTCGAGACGCCGCCGTAACGGCCGAGGTGTAGTCCTGTCGCCCCAGCGGTACGCACAGTGGAGGATGCTTCGATGGCGGGTAACCCGATCCTCAAGGACCTGAAGCAATGCATGAGGAAGGCCAACGGCGATAAGGCCAAGATGGCCGCCTGCGAGACGGCATTCAAGAACGCGGGCGGCTCCGTTAGCACGGACGGAGGAAAGGTCTTCACCGCCCCCGATGCGAGCCAGGGCTTCGTCACCAATGGGGGCAAGGTCTTCTGACCGCGCCCCGGCGGCGCCGGGATCGCGCCGGTCCGTTTCGCGTGATCATGCTCTGGACCTCGATCCCCAGGTTCGATGATCGCCGTCGGATGGCAGGTGACGTCACTGGGCCGGCGTCTCGGGCTCGGCCGAGCCGGTCCGTCGATCCCCGCCGAACTGCGCCAGCCGCTCCGCCGACGGGATGACGTAGTAGGCGCCGGTCAGCGCGCGGGTGAACTGCGTCAGTTCGTCACGCGGCCCGCTGCCGAGGCCGACCATGCTCTCGAGCATCGTGGCCAGCGTCCGTTGCGTCGCGCTGAAGCCGACGAAGATCGTTCCGTGGCGGGCGAGCGAGCCGTAGGCGATGTTGCGGCGGAAGATCCGGCCGAACGTGTCCTGATCCGTTCGGGCGACGTGGGAGCTCGCCGGCTTCGGATCCAGCTCCTCGCTGTCGGCCTTGCGCCGCCCGATGGCGGCCTCCTGTCGCGGGACCGACAGGCCTTCCCAGGCTGCGGCATCGTGCTCCCATTGCTGGAGCAGCAGGATCGCCCCGCCCTCGCCTGGGGAGCCCGACGGGATGAGCACCTCCGATGTCGCCTCGACCAGCGTCGGGTTCTCGGTGCCGTCCATGAACCCGGTCAGGTCGAGGTCATGGTGGTACGGCCAGCCCACCATCTCGTACGCCAGCGTGACCGATCCGGCGAGCTCGGTGGTGACGGCGCGCGAGAGATCGAAGACGACGTCATAGCCGGCGCCGGTCAGCCAGACCACGACGTCGTGCTGCGTCGCGGGAAGGATGCAGCCGTCGACACCGGTGACCGGCGCGTTGAACCCCGTGACGCCCTCGAGCGCGGCGTCGGGTGCGATCGCCGCCCAGAGCTCGGGCCGGAACCCGGCCACCAGGTTGACGCCACCGACGGTCGTCCGCGGTTCACGCAGCGCGGCCACCCGGGCGACGACGGCCGACGGGTCGGCCGAGCCGATCAGGTCGAATTCGAGGTAGGCATGCGACGCCGTACCGAGGGCGAAGATGCCGGTCTGCGGGGATGCCATCGGTGCGGGTGTCCTCCGTGGGCGATGCCATCGTCAGGATGCCGCGTTCGACCGTGCGTCGCACGCCGGCCACGCCAGGTCAGGGGTGATCATCGCCACCCGGACCCCTGACGTCGAGTCGCGCGGTCGGCACATTCGGCGTCCGCTACCATCGCGGGCGATGCAGCCGACACGCGCACCCGGGGAGTCGCGCCGCCGACAGGCTCGCGAGACGCTCGCGAGGGAGGACGATTTCGGCGTCGCGCTGGTCCTCATCCTGCTGACCATCATCGTGTTCGCCTCGGCGACGGGGGCGTGGGGCCAGCTGGTCAGCGTGGCGCTGAGTGGCGGGACCCTCCTGTTCGTGCTGCACACGGCAGGAGCCCATCGACGGACCTTCCGCGCGTCGGCGATCGTCGTCACCTTCGCGATCCTCGGCGCCACCGTCGCGGTCCTCCTCGGTGACGCGGTCGCGAGTTCCACGGCCGGAATCGTCGGTCTGCTGCTCGCGGTCGTGGCGCCGATCGTCATCCTCCGGCGGATCGTCGTCAGCCCGACGATCACCGTGCGGCTCGTCCTCGGGGCGCTAGCGATCTACCTGCTCCTCGGTCTCGCGTATGCCTACCTGTTCCCGCTCGTCGCAACGCTCAGCAAGGAGCCGTTCTTCGTCCAGACGCCGACGCCGAACGCGTCCGACTACATCTATTTCAGCTACACGACGCTGGCCACGATCGGGTTCGGGGACTTCACGGCCGGCACGAGCCTCGGACGGATGATCTCGGTGTCCGAGGGCCTGGTCGGCCAGCTCTACCTCGTCTCGGCCGTCGCGCTGCTGGTCGGCAACGTCGGTCGCCAGCTGCGCCGCAACCCGCCGGACTGACCGCGGCGATCCTGGGCACGCCATGCTACGAGCGGCCGCGGCGCCACGAACCACGGAGCCGCGCCCGAGCCGGGCTCGATGAGCGCGATGGTCGCGCGGGCCGTGAAGTGGTCAAAGGCATGACGAAGATGTTCGCGGCGGGTTGGCTTGCTCACCGTGGCCTCGAATTGGGAATGGGTGTCGGATGCAATCGAGGGTAGCCGAAGCGCGACCGGCTCGGAGGCGCGCACCGTTCCGCGCACACGGATCGAACCCGCCCCGACGGCCGCGTCACGCATCACGCAGGTCGCGCGTCAGAAGAGCCAATAGCCCAGCTTCTCCTCCGCGTCGAAGCCCCCGGTTCCTCCCCCGGGGGCTTCTTCGTGCTCGTAGCGGATCGGCCGCTAGGCCGACGCCGACCCAGCCGCGAGACGGCGCAGGACCGTCGGCAGGATCCCGCCGCCGAGGTAGTACTCGACGTCGATCGGCCCGTCGAGACGGGCGATGACCGCGAAGCGTCGCTCCGTCCCATCGTCCGCGCGGGCGATGACGGTCACCGCCTGGCGCGGCGACAGCCCCCGCTCCAGTCCGACGACCGACAGCACCTCGCGCCCGGTCAGGCCGAGCGACGTTGCCGTCTCGCCGGGCCTGAACTGGAGCGGCAGGATGCCCATCCCGACCAGGTTCGAGCGGTGGATGCGTTCGAAGCTCTCGGCGATGACGAACCGCACGCCGAGCAGCGCCGGCCCCTTGGCCGCCCAGTCGCGCGACGAACCCGAGCCGTACTCGCGGCCGGCGAGGACGGCCAGCGGGACGCCTTCTTTCGCATAACGCATGGCCACGTCGTAGATGAACCCCTCGTCGCCATCGGGCAGGTGGACGGTGTACGGCCCCTCCTTGCCCTCGACGAGATCGTTGCGCAGCCGGATGTTGCCGAAGGTGCCGCGGGCCATGACCTCGTGATGACCACGCCGTGCGCCATACGAGTTGAAGTCGAGCGGCCCGACGCCGTGCGCCTGGAGCCATTGGCCGGCCGGCGACTGCGGGGCGATGGAGC
Organism: uncultured Chloroflexia bacterium; assembly: GCA_963833285.1. GTDB lineage: Bacteria > Chloroflexota > Limnocylindria > Limnocylindrales > CSP1-4 > SPCO01. The sequence goes on from CAWHXM010000006.1 coordinate 226,172, forward strand.
CTGCCGGTGAGATGTGGTCGGTGGTCACCGAGTCGCCGAGGACGGCCAGGACCCTGGCGTCGGTGATGTCGCCGATGGCCCCCGGCTCGAACCCGAGGCCGTCGAAGAACGGCGGCTTGGCGATGTACGTCGAATCGCCCTCCCAGGCGTATCGGTCGCCGGACGGGATCGCCAGGGCCCGCCAGCGCTCGTCGCCTTCGAAGACGGTCGCGTACGTCCGGGTGAACAGCTCCGGATCGATGGCCTCGGCGATGACCGATCGGATCTCGTCGGGTGCCGGCCAGATGTCGGCCAGGAAGACCGGCCGGCCTTCGGTCCCGGTGCCGAGCGGCTCGCGGGTCAGGTCGATGTCGACGCGACCGGCCAGCGCGAAGGCGACCACCAGCGGCGGCGAGGCGAGGTAGCTCGCCCGTGCCAGCGGGTGGATCCGACCTTCGAAGTTCCGGTTGCCGGACAGGACGGCGGCGACCACGAGGTCGTTGGCTTCGATCGCGCCGGCCACCGCGTCGTCCAGCGGTCCGGAGTTGCCGATGCAGGTCGTGCAGCCATACCCGGCCAGCGCGAACCCGAGTGTCTCGAGCGGAACCATCAGCCCGGCCGCCTCGAGGTAGCCGGTCACCGCGCGCGAACCGGGCGCGAGCGAGGTCTTGACGGCGGGGCCGACGCGCAGCCCGCGGGCGACCGCGTTCCGGGCCAGCAACCCGGCGCCGACCATCACGGTCGGGTTGGAGGTGTTCGTGCACGACGTGATCGCGGCGATCGCGACCGAGCCGGTCCGGATCGTGACGGTCTCGCCGCCGATCTCCACCTCGAAGGGCCGGTAGGCACGACCGTCGACCGGCGCGGCGTCGGCCACGATCGGGTCGGCCGGCGGAGCGGCGCCATCTGACGCATCCACGGTCGTGAACGATGTCGCGTCCGACGCCGGGAACGAGGCGGCCGACGCATCCTCGACGACGCCATCGCCGGCGACGGGCTCGTCATCGGCAAGGGTGCCGATCGGGGCATCGAGGCCATGCGGGTAGTTCGCCCGGAAGTTGTCCCGCAGGTCGGTCAGCGGGACCCGGTCCTGCGGCCGGCGTGGGCCCGCCAGGGACGGTTCCACGCTGGCGAGATCGAGCTCGAGCAGCTCGTCGAAGACCGGTCCGTCGCCGGGCTCGCGCCACAGGCCCTGGGTCCTGGCATAGCGCTCGACCAGGTCGACCCGCTCGGGCGGGCGGCCGGTCAGTCGCAGGTACGTCAGCGTCTCGTCGTCGATCGGGAACAGGGTGGACGTTGCGCCGAACTCCGGGCTCATGTTGCTGATCGTCGTGCGGTCGGCCAGCGCGAGCGTCGCGAGCCCGTCACCGGCGAACTCGACGAACGAGCCGACGACGCCGTGGGCACGGAGCAGCTCGGTCACGACGAGGACGAGGTCGGTCGCCGTCGAACCGCGCGGCAGTGCCCCGCGGAGCCGGACCCCGACGACGTGCGGCATGGGCTGGTAGAGCGGCTGGCCGAGGAGCACGGCCTCGGCCTCGATCCCGCCGACGCCGTAGCCAAGGACGCCGAGGCCGTTGACCATCGTGGTGTGCGAGTCGGTCCCGACGACCGTGTCGGGGTAGGCCGAGCGGCCACCGGCCTCGTCGGGTCGATCGGTGATGACCGTCGCGAGGAACTCGAGGTTCACCTGGTGGACGATGCCGGTGCCCGGCGGCACCACCCGGAGATCGCGGAACGCGGTCTGGGCCCAGCGCAGCAGCTGATAGCGCTCGCCGTTGCGGTCGTACTCCCGCTCGACGTTGAAGGCGAACGCCCCGGGCGTCCCGAAGCGGTCGATCTGGACGCTGTGATCGATGACGAGGTCCGCCGGGACGAGCGGATTGACGCGCGCAGGGTCGCCACCCAGGTCGGCCATCGCGTCGCGCATGACCGCCAGGTCCACCACGGCCGGGACACCGGTGAAGTCCTGGAGGAGGACGCGCGCCGGCATGAACGGGATCTCGGCCTCCGCCACCGAGCCCGGCCGCCAGGCGAGCAGCGTCTCGACGTCCTCCTCGCGGACGACCCCGCCGCCGGCGTGGCGGAGCAGGTTCTCGAGCAGGATCTTCACCGTGACCGGCAGGGCGCCGAGGTCGATCCGGTCGGCGACCGCATCGAGCCGGTGGTAGGTGTGTTCGATGCCGCCGGCGCGCAGGGTCGCGCGCGCGCCGAAGGGATCGTGGATCGTCGGCCGGGATGTCATGACGCGCCTCCTTCATCGACCGCGCGTGATGCGCGGGGTCAGTCGGCGCCGGGCGGGTGCGCCCACCCCGGGTCGAGGTCCCTGCCAGTATAGCCATCCCTCGCGTCCGTCCCTCTACACTCGACCGATGCATGCGCAACGGCCCCCGAGCACCACCATGGGGCTGGCCCGATGAAGGCATGGGGCGATCTCCCCGGCGACGATCCGGAGCGCGACCGCGCGGAGAAGGAAGCCGCGATCGCGGCGGCGGGCATCGATCTCGACCCGACGCCACCCGGGTTCCACCGCCATGGTGACGACACCCATCAGAGCGACCACGCCCATCCGCACGAGCATTCGGAGCCCGGCCAGACGCCGATCATCGGCATCGTCGGCGCCGGGGCGGTCGGCACGGCGCTGGGCGTCGCCTTGACGCGAGCCGGCTGGCCGGTCCACGCGGTGGCGAGCCGCGACCCGGCCAGACGCGAGCGGTTCCGCTCGCTCGTCGACGTCAGCCGCGTCTTCGCCGACCCGGAGCCCATCCTCGACGAGGTCGAGTTGATCATCCTGGCCGTCCCGGACGATGCGATCGCGCCCATCGCCGGATCGCTCCGGATGTACGGCGGTCAGGCGATGATCCACACCAGCGGAGCGTTCGGGGCGGAGGTCCTCGCCCCGGCGATGGCCGCCGGGACGCAGATCGGGGCCTTCCATCCGCTGGTCGCGTTCGCCGATACCGAGCGCGCCGTCGAGGCGCTCCACGGAGCCACGATCGCGATCGAGGGCGACGACCAGCTGGCATCGATGCTGGCCGACATGGCGGAGGCGCTTGGTGCGCGGCCGGTCCGGCTGACAGCGGGCTCGAAGTCCGCCTACCATGCGGCCGCCGTCCTTGCCGCGGGTGGCTTCGTCGCGCTGCTCGATGCGATCGCGGAGCTTGGCCGGGTCGCGGGGCTCGATGAGGCCGGGTCGCTGGCGATCTACGGACCGTTGATCGAAGGGACTTTGGGGAACGCCCGGGCGCTCGGGATCCGGGCGGCGCTGACTGGCCCGATGACCCGCGGCGACATCGGGACGCTGGAGGCCCACCTCGCCACGTTGCGCCGGCACGCGCCGGGGGTCCTGGCGCTCTACGTCGCGGCGGCCGGCCGGGAGATCGATCTCGCCGAGGCGCGGGGCGCGCTGGCACCGGAGGTCTCGCTCAAGATGCGTCGTCTGCTCGCCTCGGCCTTGCAAGCCCAGCCCGAACCGGTACCATAGCCTCCCATGGATCACAGCATCGCGGCCAAGTACGCGGCCCGCCCGGCGGCCCAATTCGTCCGCCCCTCGACGCGCGTCCGGGAACGGCGTCTAGGCCTCCGCCCGGCCGGATCGTTCCATGCCCAGGCCCTCCGTGCGACCACGCTGTACGGTCCGGAAGTCCCGTCGCTCGTCCGGCTTCGAGCCAGCTGGCGGGCGATCCATCCCGCGGTGACGCGGCGACAGGTCAGCGGTCGTCCCCGGCCGCTCGTGGCCATGGAGTGGGCCAGGTCCGGGCGCCCTGGCACCGTCGGACGCCCGGGCGCCGCCTCGGCGCCGTGGCCCGCCTGAGGACCTCGACCGCCACGTCGGCCGGCGGCATCGTCGTTCGTTACGAGTCGGACGCACCGTGGCTCGTGGTCGGAAGCCGCCGTCGCGAGCGCGACGGCCGGACCTGGACGCTGCCGAAGGGGACGCCGATCCCGGGTGAGAGCCGCGAGCAGACGGCCCTCCGCGAGGTCGAGGAGGAGACCGGTCTGAAGGTCCGGATCAGCAGCCCCCTCGATTCGATCGAATACACCTTCGTCCAGTCGGGGACGCGGATCCACAAGACCGTCCACTACTTCCTGATGGACCCGATCGGGGGCGACCTCGCCCGACACGACCACGAGTTCGACGAGGTGCGCTGGATCCCATTCGATGCCGCGGCGACGATGCTGACCTTCGAGACCGAGCGCGACCTCGTCGCGCGCACGGCCGCACAGCTCGCGGGCGCGGGATCGCCGCCGGCCGACGGGTCGCGCCCGGCCCGCGGCGCTCCCCCGGCCGAGGCCGCGTCGTGACCGAGGCCCTCGAGCAGCCGGTCCATCTCACGCCACTGACCGATGCCCACGGCGCGCTCGGCGCGCGGCTCATCGAGTTCGGCGGCTGGCTGATGCCCGTCCAGTACGGCTCGATCATCGACGAGCACCGGACCGTTCGGCAGCGGGTCGGGCTGTTCGACCTGTCGCACATGGGGGAGCTCTACGTCGAGGGGCCCGACGCCGGCGAGGCGCTCGCCGCCGCGCTCGTCTCGGATCCGGCGTCCCTGGGCATCGGCCGCGCCCACTATTCGATGATCTGCGAGCCCGACGGCGGGATCATCGACGACCTGATCGTCTATCGCCTCGGCGAGGCGCGCTTCCTCGTCGTGGCCAACGCGGGCAACGCCGCGATCGTGTCGGACGCGCTCGCCGAGCGGCTCGAAGGGTTCAAGGCCGTGCTCGACGATCGCTCGCTGGCGACCGGCCTCCTCGCGGTACAGGGTCCGCGCGCGGCGGACGTCCTCGCCACCCTGACCGACGTGGACCTGTCCGCGCTCCGCTACTACGCGGCCGCGGAGGGCCGCGTCGCCGGGATCCACGGGCTCGTCGCCCGGACGGGCTACACCGGCGAGGATGGCTTCGAGGTCTTCGTCGACAGCGCGGAGACGGTCCCGTTGTGGGACGTCCTGCTCGATGCGGTGCGGGCGGCGGGCGGGCTCCCGGTCGGGCTCGGCGCGCGCGACACGCTCCGGCTGGAGGCCGGGATGCCGCTCTACGGCAACGAGCTCGATCTCGACACGAACCCCTACGAGGCGGGCCTCGGGCGGGTCGTCAAGCTGGGCAAGCCGGGCGACTTCGTCGGGCGGGCAGCCCTCGAGAAGGTGGCCCGGGACGGACCCGCGCGCCGCCTGGTGGGCCTGATCGTCGAGGGCCGCGGGATCGCCCGGCACGGGTACCAGGTCTGGGCCGGCGACCGGCGAAGCGGTGTCGTGACCAGCGGCACCCAGTCGCCGACGCTTGCTGTCCCGATCGCGATGGCCTACGTCGCACCGACCGACGCCGAGCCGGGTACCGTACTCGACGTCGAGATCCGCGACGCGCGCGTGCCGGCACGGGTCGTCGCCCTGCCGTTCTACAGGAGGGATGCCTGATCCGATGGTGCCGACCGACCTGCGCTACACCAAAGATCACGAATGGGTCCGGGTCGATGGCGAGGAGGCCACGATCGGGATCACGGCCTATGCCGCCGACCAGCTCGGCGATATCGTCTTCGTCGAGCTGCCCGACCCGGGACGCGCGCTCGAGCAGTTCGGCGCCTTCGGGGTGGTCGAATCGGTCAAGGCGGTTAGCGACCTGTTCGCCCCGATCGGCGGTGAGGTGCTCGAGGCGAACGGCGAGCTGGGCGGAAAGCCGGAGCTCGTCAACGACGACCCGTACGGCGCCGGCTGGATGGTCCGGGTCCGGCTCGCCGATGCGGCCCAGCTCGATGGCCTGCTGGATCCCGAGGCGTACGACGCCCTGATCGTCGCCGGCTGACCGACCGATGCCCTACGGTCCACATACCGCCGCCGATCGCGAGCGCATGCTCGGGGCCCTCGGCCTCACCTCGGTCGACCAGCTCTTCGAGGACATCCCGGTCGCGCTCCGGGCGTCGCGCCTCGACCTCCCCGAACCCGAACCCGAGCTTGAGCTCGCCGCGCGCCTGAGCGGGCTGGCGGCTCGCAACCGGACCGATCTGGCGTCCTTCCTGGGAGCCGGCGTGTATCGCCACTGGTCGCCGCCCGCGGTCGACCAGCTCCTCCTGCGCGGGGAGTGGTACACCGCCTATACGCCCTACCAGCCCGAGATCAGCCAGGGCACGCTGCAGAGCATCTACGAGTACGAATCGCTGCTGGCCGAGCTGGTCGACCTGGACGTCGTGTCGGCATCGCACTACGACGGCGCGGCGGCCACGTCCGAGGCGGCGCTCATGACCTGCCGCGCGACGCGGCGCGAACGGGTCCTCATCTCGCGCGGCGTCCATCCCCACTACCGGGCGACGACGCGGACCTACTTCGGGGGCGGGCTCGAGCTCGAGGAGATCCCGCTGCTGACCGACGGCGACGCCGCCGGGACGACGGACCTGGCGGCGCTGGAGCGGATGCTGGCCGATCCGGGCCGCCCGGTGGCCGGCGTCATCGCGGCGCAGCCCGCTTTCCTCGGCCTGCTCGAGCCGATGCCGGAGATCGCCCGGCTGGCCCACGCGGCCGGCGCGCTGTTCGTGGCGGTCATCGAGCCGGTCAGCCTCGCCGTGCTGGCACCGCCGGGCGCCTACGATGCCGACATCGCGGCCGGCGAGGGCCAGCCGCTCGGCATCGCCCCGCAATACGGCGGGCCGTATCTCGGCATCCTCGCCTCGACCGACGCCCTCGTCCGCCAGATCCCGGGGCGGCTCGTGGGGATGACCACCGACCTCGACGGAAAGCGCGCCTTCGTGATGACGATGCGCGCCCGCGAGCAGGACATCCGGCGTGACAAGGCCGCCAGCAACATCTGCACCAACCAGGCGCTCCTCGCGCTGGCCGCCTCGATCTATCTCGCGACGGTCGGCCCGCACGGGCTGCGCGACGTCGCCGCGCTGGGCGCCGACCGGGCCGCCGAGCTCGAGGCGGCCCTCGCCGCAGTCGGCGTGCCACGGCTGCACCCGGGTCCGTACCTCAACGAATTCGCCGTCCGCGTACCCGATGCGCGGCTGGTCCACCGGCTGCTGCTCGACCGGGGTGTTCTGGCGGGCCTCGCCCTGGCCGACGCCGAACCGGACGACCCGACTCTCGTCGACGGGCTGCTGCTGTGCGCCACCGAGGTCACCACGACCGACGAGATCGAGCGCTTCGCGGCCGCCATCGGGGCGATCGTCGGCGCGCCCGTCGCCGAGGTCGTCGGATGAGCGTGACCGGCGAACGCCTCCAGCCGACGATCTTCGAGCGCGGCCGTCCGGGCCGCGGTGGGGGCAAGATCCCGCACCCGCCCAAGGACGCGCTGGAGCGCATCCCGGCCGCCGCCCGGCGGGCGGTGCCGGCGGCGCTGCCGGAGATGAACGAGTCGGACGTTGTGCGCCACTACGTCAACCTGTCGCAGCTCAACTACGCGGTGGACACCGGGTTCTATCCGCTCGGCTCGTGCACGATGAAGTTCAATCCCAAGCTCAACGAGTGGGCCGCCCGCCTGCCGGGCTTCGCCAGCCTGCACCCGTTGGCGCCGGACGAGATCGCGCAGGGCACGCTGCAACTGCTGTGGGAGCTGGAACGCGCCCTCGCGGAGATCTCCGGGATGCGCGCGGTGACCCTCCAGCCGGCCGCCGGCGCCCAGGGCGAGCTGACCGGCATCCTGATGATCCGGGCCCACCATCGGGCGCGCGGCGAGGGCGACCGCGACGAGGTCCTCGTCCCGGATTCCAGCCACGGGACGAACCCCGCGACCGCGTCGATGGCAGGCTATCGGACGATCACGATCCCGTCCGCCGCCGACGGTGGCGTCGACATCGATGCGTTCAGGGCGGCGCTCGGCCCGCGCACGGCGGCGGTGATGATCACGAACCCCTCGACGCTGGGGCTGTTCGAGTCGCGCATCGGCGAGCTCCTCGATGCGGTCCACGCGGCCGGCGCGCTGGCCTACATGGACGGCGCGAACCTGAACGCGATCCTCGGGCGGTTCAAGCCCGGCGAGGCCGGGTTCGACGTCATGCACTTCAACGTCCACAAGACGTTCTCGACGCCGCACGGCGGCGGCGGGCCCGGCGCCGGCCCGGTCGGGGTCGGGGAGACGCTCATCCCGTACCTGCCGTCGCCGCGCGTGTTGCGTGGCGACGACGGGACGTTCCGGCTGGAGCGCAACGGCGAGCGGCCGACGACGATCGGCCGGCTGCGCAGCTTCGTCGGCAACACCGGCGTCCTCGTGCGCGCGTATGCCTATATCCGCGCGCACGGCGGGTCCGGCCTGCGCGAGGTCAGCGACGACGCCGTCCTCGCGGCGAACTACCTGAAGCACCGCCTCGCCGACAGCTACGACATCCCGTACGACCGGCCGTGCAAGCACGAGTTCGTTGCCGCGGCGGCCTCTATCAAGAAGCGGTCGGGGGTTCGAACGCTCGACATCGCCAAGCGGCTGATCGACTATGGCTACCACCCGCCGACGATCTACTTCCCGCTCATCGTCGAGGAGGGGATGCTCATCGAGCCGACCGAGACCGAATCGGTCGAGACGCTCGACGCGTTCGCCGATGCGCTCATCGCCATCGCGGCGGAGGCGGATGCCACGCCGGAGCTGGTGACCGGCGCACCGCACGACGCCCCCGTCCGGCGCCTCGACGAAGCGGCCGCCGCCCGTCAGCCGAACCTGCGCTGGCGCCCGATGGCGGGCGCCGAGATGCCCTGTCCGGACTGACTCGGGGGTTCGGATCGGGGGGCGTCGCGTCGCGCGGGCGATTCCGGGAGAGGCGCTAGGATAGCGCGACGATGGACACGAACGGGACTCGCGACGGTCGCCGCCGGGGCGCCGTCCTGTCGCTCGGGATCGGCCTGCTGGTCGTGCTGGCCGGCTGCACGAGCGGGACGTCGACCGCGCCGGGCTGGACTTTCGGCCCGACGCTGAGCGCGCCATCTGCCGGGGCCTCGGCCGGGGCTTCGTCCGCACCGGCCTCGGCCGCCCCCGTCGCCTCGCCGTCGTCGGCCGTGTCGTCCGCGTCGGCCGCGCCGTCGACCACGGCCGGCAGCCCGGTCCCCAGCTCGTCTGCGGCCGTCACGGGCGGGACACCAAAGCCGTTCAGCGGCCGGATGACGCCACAGGTCCTCCTCGTCGACGGCTACGTGACCATGTACATGGAGCTCGACAACACGGGGACGGAGCCGCTCACGTTCCTCAATACGCTGTATGACATCGAGCCGACGAGGCTGTACAACCCGACGGTCGCCTTCCCGTGGACCGACGGCTCGACCGCGGTCGTGACGCGTGCCGGCCGCTTCTTCCCGAGCCCGGCCATCGTCCAGCCCGGCCACAGCGCCGTGTACGTCATGGGCGGGATGCCGGCCGAGGGCGCGGGCCAGCTGGCGACGCCCGTCGCGAACATAAAGTTCTGCCCGACGCGTGGCATGGATGACGTCCCGGCGGTTCCGATCGAAGTCAAGGACGTAGCCTGGACGACGAGCGATGACGTGACGACGGTCCGCGGCACCCTGGTCGAGACCGAGGGCTCCCGTCGCCCGGATCCGCCCATCGTGGGGGTCGCCTTCTTCGACAAGGACGGTGCGTTCGTCGGCGCCGTGGTCGACTCGCGCAACGGCGACCGGATGCAGCCGAACAGCAGCCGGGCGTTCGAGATGGAAGGCCATGGTGTCGACGCCGCGCGCATCTACCGGGCCGAGGCGTACGCCTTCGTTTCGTGACCCGGCCGGCGTCCGGCTCGACCGCGTCGGGGACCCCTCGACACGCTTTCGGGGCCACCCTCACGAACGCTCGTTAGGCAGTCAGTTGACAGTCGTTGAAACGCTGTGGATAGTACCGGCAGCGCACCGAACCGATCCGTGCCATCGCTGCACCTCGCCTATCGGGACTCTTCGAGCGGGAGGCTCGAACCGGAACCCAGGCAAGGACGTGACGATCCTCAAACGTGCGGTCGGGTGGCGGTAGCGGGAGTCATCGGGCAAGCCCCCGTTCGGAGGAGAATTCATGCGCAAACGTCTCTTTGGCATCATGGCCAGCGTCGCCGTCATCGCGGCGGCATGCGGCGGTGCCACCACCTCGTCGGCTCCGCCGGCGGCGACCAGCGCCGCGTCGACGGCGCCCGGCACGTCCGCGGCACCGGCCTCGGCCGCCCCAAGCACGGCGGACATGGCTGCCGACCAGATCCTGCGTATCGACCTCGGCAATGAGCCGCCGACCCTCGATGTCAGCAAGGCCCAGGACTCGACCTCGATCTCGGTCCTTCAGGCTCTCACCCGCGGGCTCGTCTACTACGACAAGGACCTCAAGGTCGTACCGGCGATCGCCGAGAAGTGGGACATCTCCACGGATGCGAAGACGATCACGTTCCACCTGCGGGACGCGAAGTACAGCAACGGCGATCCGATCGTCGCTGCCGATTTCGTATATAGCTGGAAGCGACTGGTCGACCCGCGCATCGCGTCTCCGTATGCGTACGTGGCCACCGAGGTCGTCGGTGCCCCTGAGCTGCTCGCACTTGCGGGCAAGAAGCCGGCTCCATCGGATAAGGACATCGACGCGCTGCTGGCAAAGGTCGGCGTAGCCGCACCGGACCCCAAGACGTTCGTCGTCAACCTCAACACTCCGGCGACCTACTTCGTGACGGCGGCCGCCCTCTGGCCCTTCTCTCCGATCCAGGAGAAGTGGATCAGCCAGAAGGGTGCGACCGAGGCCGCGAACTTCGTCGCCTCCGGTCCGTTCGTGCTGGCCGAGTGGAAGCACGGCAGCACGATCACCCTGAAGCCGAACCCGAACTACTTCGGCGACAAGCCGCTGCTGACCGAGATCGACATGTCGATGACGGCAGAACCGGCCCAGGCGCAGGCAGCCTACGAAGCCGGCGAGCTCGACATGGTCCTGCCCCCGACTGAGGACATCCTGCGTATCAAGGCCGATCCGACACTCGGCCCGCAGGTCGTCTCGGTCCCGGCCTTCGGGATTTCGTATTACGACTACAACAACTTCCAGGACCCGAAGACGAAGAACTACAGCACCCCGGGGCCGACTGCCAACAAGGACTTCCGAATCGCGCTGACCCAGGCGATCGACAAGAAGGCCTTCCTCGACGCGACCTATTCCGGTACCGGTCTCGCCGCTAACAGCATCGTCATGCCGGGCATCCCGGGCTACCAGAAGGACCTGGACCCGTATCCGTTCGACCTGGCCTCGGCCAAGGATCATATGGCCAAGGCCCTGGCCGCCCTGGGCAAGTCGTCCGCCGCGGACCTCGGCAAGTTGAAGATCGGCTTCAACACGGGCGGCGGTCACGAGGCGAAGGTCGCCTTCATGGCCGAGGCCTGGCGACAGGCATTCGGTCTCCAGACGGAACAGGTCGGCGTGGAATGGAGCGTCTTCCTCACCCAGCGCCCACAGGGCCTGTACGACATCAACCGTGACGCCTGGAATGCGGATTACCCTCACGCGAACAATCAGCTCAATGGCCTGTTCACCTGTGGTGGCGGCAACAACAACAACCAGTACTGCTCCAAGGAGTTCGATGCGCTGATCACGCAGGCGGCCTCGGAGCCAGACCAGGACAAGCAGGTGGCGCTCTACAATCAGGCGCAGACCATCCTGATGAACGACGCCGCTGTCCTTCCGCTGCGCTTCGTCGTGAACACCTACGAAGTCGCGCCGTACGTCGGCGGCTATATCGCCACCGGGACTGACTCTCAGTTGCCAGGTGACAAGTTCTTCGAGACCATCTACATCAAGAAGCACTAGTCGCCTTCGGCGACCAGACCTCGGGAGGGGCCGACCCGCGTGGCCGGCCCCTCCGGACAATCAGCGATACCTGTCCCGAACCCGTAGCTGAGAGATACCGTGCTCACCTACATCGGCCGGCGCGTCCTGTGGATCATCCCGGTCTTGTTCGCGGTATCGATCATCACGTTCACGCTCATGCACTCCGTCCCCGGTGGTCCGTGGGATCGCGAGAAGCGCCTGCCGCAGGCCACCGTCGACCGGCTCAATGCCAAGTACGGGCTCGACCAGCCGATCTACATCCAGTACATCACCTGGGCCGGCAAGTTCCTCCAGGGGGATCTCGGGCCGTCGTACCGCTACACTGACCGCAGCGTCAATGACATCGTGGCGGACGGGATCTGGACGACGGTGCAGCTCGGCATCATGGCCTTCCTGTTGTCGGTGATCGTCGGCATCCCCCTCGGGATCTTCGCGGCACTCGGCCACAACAAGGGCCCGGACTACGTCTCCACGAGCATCTCGATCATCGGCATCGCCACGCCCAGCTTCGTGTTGTCGATGCTGATCATCGTCTTCTTCGCGGTCAACTTAGGGTGGTTCCCGACCGGCGGCTGGAAGGGGCCGCAATACTGGGTCCTCCCGACGATCGCGCTGGCCGGCTTCCCGATCGCGGTCATCGCCCGCTACACCCGCGCCTCGATGCTCGAGGTCACCCGCAAGGACTACGTCCGCACGGCCCACAGCAAGGGCCTCAAGGACGGTGCGGTCGTCTCACGGCACATGATCCGGAACGCGCTCATCCCGGTCGTCACCATCCTCGGGCCGACGCTGGCGTTCCTGGTCACCGGCTCGTTCATCATCGAGACGATCTTCGGCATCCCGGGCATCGGGCGGTTCTATATCACCGCCATCGGGACACGTGACTATGGTCTGTTGATGGCGATGACGATGCTGTATGCATTCGCCGTGGCCTTCCTGAACGTCGTGGTCGACGTCCTCTACGCCTATATCGACCCGCGGATCCGGTACAGCTAGGAGCCTGCGAGATGGCCACGAACACGACCGTCGTCCAGGGTCGAGTCGCCAAGCCGAAGACCTCAGCCGGACCGTGGCGCGAGGCGGCCGGCAGGCTCTTCCGGAACAAGCTGGCCGTGCTCGGGCTGGTCCTCGTCTCGCTGCTGCTGTTCTTCGGGATCTTCGGCCCGTTCCTCGCCCCCTGGCCGTACCAGGTCCAGGACCTCCAGGCGGTCTTCGCCAACGGCGGTCGTCCGCTTCCGCCCCTGTCGCCGAACCACCTCCTCGGGACCGATCAGCTGGGGCGCGACCTGCTGAGTCGGTTGCTCGACGGGGCGAGGATCAGCGTGACCGTCGCCTTCGTGGTCCAGCTCGTGATCATCTTCATCGGGGTGCCGATCGGCGCCATCGCCGGCTGGTACAGCGGCCTCGTCGACAGCGGCCTGATGCGCTTCACCGACGTCATCTACGCGTTCCCCGATCTCCTGTTCATCATCCTGCTGTCGGTGGTCTTCCGCGAGACGCCGTTCGGCCAGGCGCTGGACGGGCTGTTCCTGGTGTTCGTCGCGATCGGCCTCGTCGGCTGGGTGACGGTCGCGCGATTGACGCGCGGCCAGATCCTGTCGCTCCGGGAGACCGAGTTCGTCGAAGCCGCGAGGGCGATCGGCGTCTCCGATCGCAATATCGTCACCCGCCACCTGCTGCCCAACGGGATGGGACCGATCATCGTGGCGATCACGTTGGGCATCCCGACCGCGATCCTCGCCGAGGCGACCCTCGCCTACATCGGGGTCGGAGTCCAGCCTCCGCGGGCGTCGTGGGGCAGCCTCATCGCCGACGGACAGAAATCGATCCGCGCCGATCCGCACCTCGTGACGTTCCCGGCGATCTGTATCGCGCTGGCGCTCATCGGCTTCACCTTCCTCGGCGACGGTCTTCGCGACGCGCTCGATCCGAAGCTCAAGGGAAAGCAATAGGTGGTCTCGCCCGAGGAGGAACTGTCCGCGGGGGACGCGCCGACCATCGTGGAGCTTTCGTCCGACGACGTCCGGCGGGCACGCGCCGATGCGGTGACCCAGGCCGGGATCGGGCGCAAGGCCGATCACCTCCTCGAGGTCCGCGGCCTGTCGACGCATTTCTTCACGCCGGACGGCGTGGTGCAGGCCGTCGACGACGTCACCTTCGACGTGGGCTACGGCGAGACCCTCGGGCTCGTCGGGGAATCGGGCTGCGGCAAGAGCGTGACGGCCCTCTCGATCGCGCGTCTCGTGGCCGACCCGCCGGGCAAGATCGTCGCCGGATCCATCCTGTTCGACGGGATCGATGTCCTCAAGCTCAGCACGGACGACATGCGCAAGCTCCGCGGCAAGGAGATCGGCTTCATCTTCCAGGACCCGTTGACCAGCCTCAACCCGACGCTGACCATCGGCTACCAGATCGGCGAGGCCATCCGCGAGCACATGGCGTTGCCGCAGAAGGCCGCGCGCGATCGCATCGTCGAGCTGCTCGCCAAGGTCGGCATCCCGCGGCCTGCCGACCGGCTGAACGACTACCCCCACCAGTTCTCGGGCGGGATGCGCCAGCGCGTGATGATCGCCATCGCCCTGTCGTGCGATCCCAAGCTCATCCTCGCCGACGAGCCGACGACCGCGCTCGACGTGACCATCCAGGCACAGATCCTCGAGCTCATCCAGCGTCTCTCGGCGGAATTCGGCACGGCGGTCCTGCTCATCACCCACGACCTCGGCATCGCGGCGGGCATGTGCGACCGGGTCAACGTCATGTACGCCGGCCGGATCGTCGAGACCGGCAGCGTCGACACGCTGTTCGAGAGCCCCCGGATGCCGTACGCGTGGGGGCTCCTCGACTCGCTCCCGCGCATCGACGACGTCCGTGGTGACCGGCTGCGCACCATCGAGGGCCTGCCGCCGCTGCTCATCAACCCACCCAATGCCTGTCGCTTCGGTCCTCGCTGCAGCTACATCCGGGACAAGTGTCGTGAGAGCGAGCCGGAGCTGACCGAGCGCGCCCCGGATCATCTCGCGCGCTGCTGGGCGACCGAACCTGGTGGGTGGATCGAATGACCGCCGTGGCCGATCCCGGCACTGCCGTCAAGCCGCCGCGCCCGCACGACCCGGCGAACATCGTCGAGGTCGACGACCTCAAGGTCCACTTCCCGATCCGGACCGGGTTCCTGCGTCGCGAGGCCGGCAGCGTCAAGGCGGTCGACGGCGTCACCATCGAGGTCCGTCGCGGCGAGACCCTCGGACTCGTCGGCGAGTCCGGCTGCGGCAAGAGCACGATCGGGCGAGCGATGATCCGCCTGCGCGAGGCGACCGCCGGCACGGTTCGCTTCGACGGCGTCGACCTGACGACGCTCTCCACGGCCGATCTGCGCAAGATGCGGCGGCGGATGCAGATCATCTTCCAGGATCCGTATGGGTCACTCGATCCGCGGATGGCCGTCGGCCAGATCATCAGCGAGCCCCTCGAGACCCATCACCTCGCGGAGGGGGCGGCCAAGGGCGAGCGAGTGGCTGAGCTCCTGCGGCTCGTCGGCCTGGACCCCAACTACGTCCGCCGCTACCCGCACGAGTTCTCGGGCGGCCAGCGGCAGCGCATCGGCGTCGCCCGGGCGCTCGCCGTCGAGCCCGAGTTCATCGTCTGCGACGAGCCCATCTCCGCCCTTGACGTGTCGATCCAGGCGCAGGTCCTGAATCTGCTGACGGACCTGCGGGCACGGCTCGGCCTGACCTACCTGTTCGTCGCCCACGACCTGTCGGTCGTCAAGCACATCAGCGATCGCGTCGCCGTGATGTACCTCGGCAAGGTCGTCGAGCTGGGGCCGCCCGACGTGCTGTATGCCGGTCCCGGCCATCCGTACACGCGGGCGCTCCTGTCGGCGGTGCCCGTGCCGGACCCGGTCGCCGAGCGAAAGCGCAAGCGCGTCATCCTCAAGGGCGACGTCCCCAGCCCGGTCAACCCGCCACCCGGCTGCCGGTTCCACACACGCTGCTGGCTGTACGAGCGGCTGGGCCAGCCGGAGGACTGCCGGACGATCGACCCGGAGATGAGGGTCGTGGCCGAGGTCGCGGAGCATCGCGCCGCTTGTCACCACAGCGACGAGGCGCTCAAGACCGATGTGGGCGTCGCCCACATCAGCCAGTCGCTCGTCCGGCGAGGCACGCCGGCCGCCGCGCTCGCGACGCTCGCCGCGCAGGACGGTGGCATCCCCGAGACGCTGGAGGCGCCCGATTTCGCGGACGTGCCGGAATCGCCGGGGTCGGTCAGCGCGACCGACGGGTTCGGAGTCGAGGACCCCTCCGGGGTCGATACGTATACGGACCGCGTCGACCCGTTCTAGGTGGCTGGTGTGAAACGCGCGTTCTGAGGGGCTGACGGGCAGGCGCGGGCGCAGCTACAATTCTCCGGGCGGGAGCCGCCGGGACCGAACGGACGAGCCGCCCATGAGATCGCAGGAGCGCACCTGATGTCGCAGGGATCCGCACCCCGCCAGGCCGACCTGTTCCGCGACACGACCGAGTTCTGCGCCCCGCTGGTCCGCCCGGACTCGATCCATGCCCTGCTCGCCCGCGAGTGCCATGCGCTGTTCCCCGACGAGCTGTTCAGCGACCTGTTCGCGACCGGCGTCGGCCGGCGCTCGGTGCCGCCCCTGGTGGTGGCGGTCGTGATGGTCCTCCAGCGTCTGGAGGGCCTCAGTGACCGAGAGGCGGTCGAGCGGTTCACGTTCGACGCCCGCTGGAAGTACGCCTGCGGCGGGCTGCCGTTCGACTACCCGGGCTTCGCCCACACGGTGCTCGTCGACATGCGGGCGAGGCTCGCCCGATCCGACCGTCCCGACCGGATCTTCGAGCGGACGCTCGAGGTCGCGAAGGTCGCGGGCGCGGTGGGCGTCCGGCGGGTGCTCGACTCCACCCCGCTGTACGACGCGGTCGCCACCATGGACACGGTCACCCTCGTGCGGAGCGCGATCCGGGGCGTGCTCGGGGCATCGGGCGAGCGGGAGCCCGCCCTGCGCGCGGTCCTCCGCCGCGACGACGACTACCGTACCGGCGGCAAGCCCGCCGCCGACTGGGACGACGCCGCGGCCCGCGTGGCCCTCGTCGACGCGCTCGCCCGCGACGGCGAGGCCGTGCTCACGGCGCTCGAAGGGGAGCCGCTGGCCCCACCCCTCGCGGAGGCCGCTACGCTCCTCGCCACGGTGCTCGGCCAGGACCTCGAGGACGGGCCGGGCGGGCGGATCCGGATCGCGCGGAGGGTCGCCCCCGACCGGGTCATCAGCACGGTCGATCCCGACACCCGCCACGGCCACAAGACGCAGGCCCGGGGCTTCGACGGGTACAAGGGCCACGTCGCGCTCGACCCCGATGCCGAGCTCGTCACCGCCACCGCCGTCACGCCCGGCAACGCGGGCGACGCCTCGGTCGCGCTCGCGCTGCTCGGGATCGAGATCGCGGAGGCCGCACCCGCCGATCCGCCCGTCGTGTACGGCGACGCGGCGTACGGGACGGGCCCGCTGCTCGAGGCGCTCGAGCAGCACGGTGCGGTCAGCCGCCTCAAGGTCCAGCCCGCCAGCGGCGTGCCTGGCCACTTCACCAAGGACGACTTCGCGGTCGACCTCGCCGCCGGCACCGTCACCTGCCCGGCGGGCCGCACCGCGCCCCTGATCCGTCACACCCCGGGGTTCGAGGCCCGGTTCCGGTCCGCCTGCGCCACCTGCCCGCTCGCCGCCCGCTGCACCACGGCCGTGGATGGCCGCCGGGTCAGGATCGGCCCGCACGAGGCACGCCTGGCCGCTGGCCGTGCGGCGAGCCGCGACCCCGCCTGGCTGGCCGACTACCGGGCGACCCGGCCCACGGTCGAGCGCAAGCTCGCCCACCTGATGCGCCGTCGCCACGGCGGGCGGCGGGCACGGGTGCGGGGTACGCCCAAGGTCGCCGCCGACTTCTCCCTCCTCGCCGCCGCGGCCAACCTGGCGCGGCTCGCGGTCTTGGGCTTGACCGGGGCAGCCGGGACCTGGGTGGTCCGGTCAGCCTGAGGAGAGGCACCGACAGGCCCTGATGGCACCACCACCGGGACCGCGGCCTCGCGGCAGCCAACCTACACGGACCGGGCGCCCGGCATCCGATCGGGCCCGCGCCTGCCCGTCAGCCCCTCAGAACGCGCCTTTCACACCAGCCACCTAGGCGGAAGCCTCCACCGTGCCTACATCGGCCGGCTGGCGGAAGTGGCAGGCGCACTGGTGTCCGCCGCCGAGCTCGATGAGCGGCGGAACGACCTCGGCGCAGATCGCCGGCGAGCCGAGCTGCTGGCGCACCTGGCAACGCGGGTGGAACCGGCAGCCCGACGGCGGGTTGACCGGGCTGGGCACGTCGCCCTTGAGGATGACGCGCTTGCGGCGCAGCTCCGGGTCGGGCACCGGGATGGCCGACATGAGGGCCTCGGTGTACGGGTGCTCCTGCTTCCTGAAGAGCTCCGTGCGATCGGCCAGCTCGGCGATCCGACCGAGGTACATCACTGCGACCCGGTCGCTGATGTGCTCGACCACGCCCATGTTGTGCGCCACGAACACGTAGGTCAGCCCGAGCTCGCGCTGGAGCTGCTTGAGCAGGTTGAGGACCTGGGCCTGGATCGAGACGTCCAGCGCCGAGACGGGCTCGTCGCAGACCACCAGGTCGGGCTCGAGCACGAGCGCCCGGGCGATGCCGATGCGCTGCCGCTGGCCGCCCGAGAACTCGTGCGGGTAGCGCCGGGCCTGGTACGGTTGCAGCCCGACGAGGTCCATCATCTTGCTGACCTTCTCGCGGCGCTCGGCATCGGTGCCCAGGCCGTGGATGCGAAGCCCCTCGCCGATGCTGTCGCCGATCGGGGTCCGCGGGTCAAGGCTCGCATATGGGTCCTGGAAGATGATCTGCATCCGCCGGCGATACGGCTTGAGATCCGCCCCTTTGATCGTCGTGAGTTCGGTACCGTCGAACCGGATCGAGCCCGACGTCGGCTCGATGAGCCGCAGCAGCAGGCGGCCGACCGTCGTCTTGCCGCAGCCCGACTCTCCGACCAACCCGAGCGTCTCGCCTCGGCGGATGTCGAAGCTGACGCCATCCACGGCCTGGACCTGGCCGATGACCCGCTGCAGGATCCCGGCGTGGATGGGGAAATGCTTGACAAGGTCCCGGACCTCTACCAGCGGGCGATGGTCGTTCGCCGCCGGCATCGCCACGTCCCGGGGTCCGGTCGTCCTGACCGGGCTCGACGCCGTCACGGGACCATCGTCTCCGACTCCGACCGCGCGGCGACCTGCGGCCGTGGATCCGGCTCGCGGCGCGAGGCCTGTCCCGGCCACGACCGCCGGACCCCGTCCAAGTCGTGGTACAGCCAGCACCGGACCGTGTGGCCAGGTGCGACCGGGCGGAGCTCGGGATGGGCGTCGTCGGCGAGCAGGACTTCCTGCTCGATGCGCGTCAGGCAGCGCGGCGCGAATCGACAGCCCTGCGGCAGGTCGATCAGGTTCGGGACGTTGCCGGGGATGACGGCCAGCTCGTCCCGGACGTCACCAACCACCGGGATGGAGCCGATCAGGCCCCGCGTATACGGATGGAGCGGCTCGCGGAACAGGGTCACGACATCGGTCTGCTCGACGATCTCGCCGGCGTACATCACGGCCACCCGTTCGCACATCTCGGCCACCACACCGAGGTCGTGGGTGATCAGGACGATGGCCGTGCCCGTCTCATCACGCAGGTTGCGCATGAGATCGAGGATCTGTGCCTGGATCGTCACGTCGAGGGCGGTCGTCGGCTCATCGGCGATCAGCAGCTCCGGCTCGCAGGCAAGCGCCATGGCGATCATGACGCGCTGGGCCATGCCGCCGGACAATTCATGGGGGAATGCCTTCATCCGGCGTGCCGGATCCGGGATGCCGACCATCCGCAGCAGCTCGAGGACGCGTTCCTCGGCGACCTTGCCGGTCATGTTGCGGTGGATGCGGAGGACCTCCTCGATCTGGTCCCCGACCATCCACACGGGATTGAGCGAGGAGGTCGGCTGCTGGAAGACCATGCTGATCCGGTCGCCGCGCAGGGCGCGCATCTCCGCGTCCGACAACGTCAGCAGGTCGCGACCGTCGAACAGGATCTCGCCCGCTTCGATCCGTCCGGGACTGGCGACAAGGCGCATGATCGACAGGCTGGTCACGCTCTTGCCGCAACCGGATTCGCCGACCAGGCCCATGATCTCGCCGCGATCGACATGGAAGTCGATGCCGTCGACCGCTCGGACCTCCCCGTCGCGGGTATGGAACGAGGTGCGCAGCCCCTTCACCTCGAGCAGCGGCCCTGTGCCGACCGGCCGCGAGGATCGCCGCACCGCCGCCGGGACGAGCTCGACGATCGTCGTCTCGGCCTCGGCCTCCGTGCCTCCGTCGGACAGGGTCTCCGTCATCGGTTCAGCCGCGGATCCAGGGCGTCGCGCAGCCCGTCCCCGATGAGCGTGAACGCGAGGACGGTCAACGTGATGGCGACGGCCGGGGCGAGGATCACGTGTGGTGAGTTGAACAGCTGGTTGCGCTCGAGCCCGATCATCGAGCCCCACTCGGGCCGGGTCAGGTCGCCGGTGACGCCGACGAACGACAGCGCCGCGATCTCGAGCACCGCCGCGCCGATGCCGAGGGTGGCCGCCACGACGAGGGGCGTCACCGAGTTGGGCAGGATCCTCCGCGTCAGGACGCCGCGTCCGGACTCGCCCAGGGCACGGGACGCGGTCACGAAGTCGCGCTCCTTCGTGTCGAGGACGGAGGCGCGGACGATCCGGGCATAGATCGGGATCGAGACGATGCCGATCGCCAGCAGGGCATTGGTCAGGTTGGGCCCGAGCGCCGTCACGATGGCGATCGCCAGCAACAACGACGGGAACGCAAGGAGCACGTCCATGAACCGCATCAGGACATTGTCCGAATTCCCGCCGAAATAGCCGGCCAACGCCCCGATCGTCGCGCCGACGATGATCGCGAAGGAGATCGCGGCAAGGCCCACCGTCAAGGACGTGCGCGCGCCGTGGACGACCCGGCTGAAGACGTCGCGGAAGTTGCCGTCGGTCCCAAAGATGTGCTCGGGCAGGTTCGCCGGACAGCCGAGCAGGTGGACGCACGGCGGTGATCGTCTGACGAGGCCCTCCTCGAGGCCCAGCAGCGACTTGTTGGGGTCATGGGTGGCGATGACGTCGGCGAAGACCGCCACAAAGACAAGGAAGCCGAGCAGTATCAGCCCGACCAGCGAGGAGCGCTGATGCAGAACGCTCGAGAGCGTATCCCGCCACAGGTGGGCCGGCCGCGCTGTGGTCGCACCCTTCGCGATCACGGTTTCCGCCGTCGAAGCTGTCGGGGTCGTCATCGGCTGATGATCCTCATCGCTGGCGGATGCGTGGGTCGAGGAAGCCGTAGGAGATGTCGACCACGAGATTGATCAGGACGTAGACGATCGCGATGACCAGGGTGAACCCCTGGATCACGACGTAGTCCCGCGCGGTGATCGCCTCGTACAGCGTGCGTCCGACGCCCGACAGGTTGAACACCGTTTCGGTCAGGACCGCCCCCGACAGCAATAACCCGAGCTGGAGGCCGATGATCGTCACGATCGGCAGGAGCGCGTTGCGCATCGCATGACGGAGGACGACGGACCGCTCGCCGACGCCCTTCGCCCGGGCGGTCCGGACGTAGTCGAGGCCAAGGACTTCGAGCAGGCTCGATCGGGTGATCCGGGCGATGATCGCCATCGGGATCGTCGCGAGGGCGACGGCCGGGAGGATCAGGTGGCGGAATGCGTCACCGGCTGCTCCCCACTGGCCGCTGATGAGCGAGCTGAAGATGTACAGGCCGGACACGAAGTCGAGGATGCCACGCGGGATGCCGGTCCAGTCCTGCAGCCCCCAGACGACGGCGAGTGGAACGACCTCGACCCCCGCACTGAGCCGGCCCGACGGGGGCAGCGCGAAGGGAGTGCCCTTGAGCATCACGGCAAAGAGGTAAGCGAGGATGAGGCCAAGGACGAAGACCGGGATCGAGACGCCCAGGTTGGCGAACATCATCGTCCCGACGTCGGCAGATGTGTTTCGCCGGACCGCCGATAGCATGCCGAGCGGGATCCCGACCACGATCGCGATGGACATCGCGAACAAGGTCAGCTCGACCGTCGTCGGCAGGCGCTCGATCAGCATGGTCGTGACCGGCCGACTGAGCCGGACCGAGTCACCTAGGTCGCCACTCGCGATCTGGCCGAGGTAACCCACGAACTGGATCGGGATGGGCTGGTTGAGGCCGTGCTCCTCGGACCAGGCCTCGCATTGGGCCTGGGTCGCGTGCTCACCAAGGACCTCGGTGCACGGGTCGCCCGGGATGACCCGGGCCAGAACGAATACGAGGAAGACGATCCCAAGCAGGACCGGGATCGTCACGAGCGTGCGGCGGATGATGAAGTTCGTCACGGTCGTCGCGGATCGCCAACGTTCTCTAGAGAGCGAATGCACAGAGGCGCCGCACTGCGGCGCCTCTGTAGCTCACGAACCGAGGACGGCGTTACGACGTCTTCGGATTGAGGAAACCACCCCACAGGCTCGTGAAGTACTCGAACGAGCCGTCGTTGCCGACGTGCGCCGGGTGCTTCGTGTCCCACATCGCGGCGAAGGTCGTGACCACGTCGTTGGCGTCGAAAGTCGCGCCGTTGTGGAACTTCACGCCGTCGCGAAGCTTGCACGTCCAGGTCGACTTGTCGGCGTTCGACGTGCACTCGGTGGCCAGCGAGGGCACCGGGTCGGTGCCGCCGATCTTGTAGGCGTACAGGCCCTCGGTCATCTGCTCGCATGCGCGAAGCGACTCGCCGTCCGACTCATCGCCGCAGTACAGGCTGATCGGTTCGGCGCTCTGCTCGAAGGTCAGGGTCGGGTCGCTCGCCTTCATCACCGCAAAGATCTCGGTCGTCAGCGGCGATGAATGGGCGCCCTGGACGTCCGCCTTGAACGCGGTGCCGTTGGCGCCGTGGATGAGCGGGACGACCGGGACGTGCTGCTTGATCAGGTTGTTGGCGATCACGTAGGCGGCCTGTCGATCGGTGTCAGCCGGCGACGTCGCGCCCTTGGTGAGGGCCGCCCCGATGTCGTCGAATGGACCGCCGAACTTCGGGCCGGACCCTGCTCCGAAATGGAAGTCGAGGAAGTTGGTGATGTCCGGGTAGTCGGCGCCCCAGCCATACAGGATCATCCCGTCATAGGTACCGGCTGTGACGTTCTTGCGGAACGTGGTGGATTCCTGGAGGTCCAGGGTGGTCTTGATCCCGAGGTTGGCCTCGAGCTGGGACTTGATCTCGGTCGCGATGGCTGGCGGGTCCGGGTTGTACGGTCGCGTCGCGGCGCGGAACGAGATCTTGTAGGTCTTCGAGAAATCGAAGTTGGCGTCGGTCAGGAGCTTCTTGGCGGCCGCCGCGTCATAGGCATACCAGTCGTCGCCTTCGCAGCCGAACGGCACGAGTGGCGGGCAGGGGGTGAACTTGTTGGCGACGAGCGAACCTTCCGGGTAGAAGTTCTTCACGATCCGATCGCGATCGATGCCCATCGCCAGGGCCTGCCGGACCTTCTCGTTCGTCCACGGCGCCTTCGAGCGATTGACGCCCAGATAGGCGACGTTCATCGGGTCGCGGCCGTAGAACTTGAGGGTGCTGTCGGCCTTGATGGTCTTGATCTCCTCGATGCCCGGGTTGTCGATGCCGTCGACGGCGCCGGACTGGAGGTCGATAAGGCGCGAAGCTGCTGTGGTGCCCCAGCGCAGCTCGAAGTTCGGCGTGAGGGCCTTGGTTCCCCAGTAATCCGGGAACGCCTCCATCACCACGCGATTGCCCTTGTCCCACGACTTCAGCTTGTATGGACCGGTCCCGTTGGTCGTGGTCAGATACTTCTTGCCGGGGGCGTTCGCCAGGAGCCAGTCGGCGTCCTGGATCCCGAACGAGGCGAACGCGAGCTTCGGCAGGAAGGCCACGTCCGACGCGCACAGCTGGAACTCGACCGTCAGCCGGTCGACCGCGGTGATCTTCTTGATGGTGCCCGCATAGGGCGCGACACCGCAGGGAGCGGTACCCGTTGCCGGGTAGGCGAGACCGTCGTATGCGGCCACTGACGCCGACGGTGCTGTGGATGGGGCGACCGATGGGACCGTCGACGCAGGAGCGCTGCTGGCGCTCGGCGACGTCGTCGATCCCCCGCAGGCCGCGAAGACGACCGACAGGGACGCAGCGAAGACCGCGCCCTTGATCGACCACCTTGTCGGTGACTGGGACATGCTTCCGATCTCCTCCTCTGAGCTCCAGGCGCGGACCGCTTGCCTCCCTGTCCGGGCTGTGGAGCGTGCCTGAGTCCTGCCCGAGGCCAAGGCTCCCGAGGCAGGTCGTCGGAAGCCTAGCATCAGCGCGTCGGGACGTCACTACCTGGCAAGGAAGCCGTCAGGGGGTCGCCGCCGGCGGGTCGAGGAACCCGCCGAATGACGCGACGAACTGGGCGAACGCGCCGTTGCGGCCGGCATGCAGCGGATGATCGGCGTCCCATTGCACGGCGAAGCTCTCGACCACGTCGTCGGCATCGAAGGCCGCGCCATCGTGGAACCGGACGCCGGTCCGCAGGGTGCACGTCCAGACGGTTGCCGCGGGGTTGGGCGTGCACGAGCGTGCGAGCGCCGGGACCGGCGATGCGCCCGCCGGGTCGAACGCGTACAGCCCGTCGGCGAGCTGGGCGCAGACCAGGCCGGCCACCGGATCGGTCTCGTCCGCACAGTACAGACCCGGCGGCTCCGAGGCCGCCAGCCAGACCAGCTGGCGGCGATCGCCCGGCACCATGCCGGCGAACCGCTCGAGGCGGAGCGGCGACGCGCCGGCACCATCGACGTCGGCCCGGTATGCGGCGGCGGAGCCGCCGACCGCGATCGGGATCATCGGCACATGGGTCCGGATCAGGTTGTTCGCCTGCGCGTACGCCGCCGTGCGCGACGCCTGGTTCGCCGAGGCGCGACCGATCGCGAGCGCCTGGCCGATGTCCGCGAAGGGCTTGCCGAACGCCTTCGACGCACCCGGCCCGAAGGTCGGGTCGAGATACGCGCTGACGTCCGGGTAGGCGGCGCCGAGGCTCGCGAGGTGGATCCCGTCCAGCTTGCCCGCCGCGACGTCGGCGAGATACGTCTCCACGGGCTCGGCGACCAGCTCCGCTCGCACGCCCACGTTGTCGAGGAGCTGGGCCTGGACTGCTGCCGCCAGGCCGGCCGGGTCGGGGAGGTCGGCGGTCGGGGCCGCCGGATAGTGGATCCTCGTGTCGAACCCGCTCGACAGGCCGGCGGCGGCGAGCAGCTCCTTGGCCTGGAGCGGATCGGATTCGTACCACGGGCTGCCGGCGCAGCCGTTCGGGATCGCGCAGGGAGTGACGTGCGACGCGACCTCCGCACCCGGGGGGAAGAACTGGTCGGTGAGGCGCTGGCGGTCGATGCCCATCGCGAGCGCCTGCCGGACGCGCTCATCCCCGAATGGCGCGATCGCGCCATTGAGGCCGAGGTAGACGGTGTCCAGGCCGGGCCTCGACTGGAGCTGCAGCGCGACGTCGTCGTCGACGATCGCGACACCCGGCGGGGCGACGTCGTCGACGCCGTCCACGGTCGCTCGCTGGAGCTCGGAGACGCGTTGTGCGGAGGCGTCGGTCCAGCGGACGATGACCCGCTCGTTCTTGGCAGGGTCGCCCCAGTAAGCCTTGTTGCGAGCCAGGCTGATCTCCGCGCCTGGATCCCAGCGCTCGAGCCGGTACGGACCGGTCCCGTTCACCGCCGTGACGATCGGCTGGTCGTGCCCACCGCCGGCTGCGATGTGGCCAGCCAGCCAGGTCGTGTCGTTGATCGCGAACGCGGGGGCGCCGATCTTCGACAGGAACGCGACGTCTGGGGCGCACAGGGCGAAGACGACCGTGGTCGGGTCGGGTGCGGAGATGCGCTTGAGGTTGCCCCGGTAGGCGGCGTGACCCGCGTCCGGTGGCTTCGCTTGCCCGCACGGTGCGTCCGCAGCGGTGGGATAGGCCGTCGCCTTGAACGGGGCGCTGGTCGGGACCGGCGTGGCCGGGGGAGGGGTGTCGGTCGGCCGCATCGTCAGGCTCGGCGAGACGGTCGCGCCGCAGGCGGCCACGATGAGGGTCGCCACGACCACGCCGAGGGCCGTCGACCGCGGACGGGAGCCGGGCGACCGCGTGCGTCGGCGTGACACTGTTGGCAGATGCTCCCCTCGTGAAGACCCAGGTTTCGCGCCTGCCGGATCGGGGACCCGACGCGCGAGCGTCCGGAAGCCTAGCATCGGAGGGCGCGAGGCGTCCCGGACACGCCCCTCGCCCCGGCGTTCGCAGATCCCCGCCCGTCCTCGGCTCGGAAGGCTTCGCGTATGCTCCGGGCGTGCAGACCGTGCGCATCGCCCTCGCCCAGATCGCACCGCGCCTCGGATCGCTCGAGGTCAATCTCGCGACCCATCATGACCGCCTGCGCGAGGCGCGCGAGCTCGGTGCGGATCTCGTGGTCTTCCCGGAGCTCGGGCTGACCGGCTACCAGCTCCAGGATCTCGCCGCCGAGGTCGCCATGCGGCTCGACGATCCCCGCCTCGCCACGCTGGCGGCCGCGACCGGTGGGATGTCCGCGGTCGTCTCGTTCGTCGAGGAATCGGCCGACCACCGGTTGTTCATCGCGGCCGCCCTGCTCGAGGACGGCGAGCTCCGGCACCTCCATCGCAAGCTGTTCCTGCCGACCTACGGCCTGTTCGACGAGCGGCGCTTCTTCGCGGCGGGCGACCTCCTCCGGGCGGTCCCGTCACGCCTGGGACTGGGCATCGGGATCGGCATCTGCGAGGACTTCTGGCACCTGCCGGTCCCGCAACTGCTGGCCCTCGACGGTGCCCAGCTGCTGGTCAACGTGTCCTCGTCGCCGGGGCGCGACCTGGCCGCGACCAACGAGGTCGGCCTCGGGACCGCGACATCGTGGCGGACGTTGATGCGCACCTACGCTCAGCTCACGACGTCGTTCGTCGTCTTCTGCAATCGCGTCGGGGTGGACGAGTCGATCACGTTCTGGGGTGGGTCGGAGGTCATCGCCCCGAACGGGCAGGCCGTGTTCAGTGCGCCGCTCCACGACGAGGGCCTGTTCACGGTGGACATCGCCACGGCGGACGTGCGACGCGAGCGGATCGCCCTGCCGCTCCTGCGCGACGAGCGCCCGGAGCTCAACGTCCGCGAGCTCCGTCGTATCGTGGCCGAGCGGGCCGGCCTGGCCGCCGACTCGACGGCCGAGGCAGGCGCCGAACCGGGCCTCGACCTCGTCCCGGCCGAGCCGCCGTCGGAGCCGATCGGGTTCGAGGTCCGACGCGAGCGACCACGTCCGCTCGACCGCGGCGCATGACGTGACCGGCCCGAGCGAGGCGGCCGGTCCCGCCGCCGACGCGCCGTTCGAGCTGCCGTCCGAGCTGGCGATCGACACCGACGTGGCGCGCCGTGTCATCGCCGGGTTCATCCGCGGCCAGCTGGAGCAGGCCGGGTTCGAGCGTGCGGTCCTGGGGCTCTCGGGCGGCATCGATTCGGCGCTCGTGGCGTACCTCGTGGCGGAGGCGATCGGAGCCGAACGGCTGCTCGCAGTCCTGATGCCGTATCGGACCTCGTCGCCCGCGTCCCGCGCGGATGCGGAGTCGGTCGTCGCCGACCTCGGCTGTGCCAGCGAGCTGGTCGACATCAGCGCGATCGTCGACGGGTACTTCGGGACCGACACGACGGCGGGAGCGAGCGGCGCCGAGGGCCTGACCGCGAGCGCGCTGCGGCGCGGCAACTTCGCCGCGCGGATGCGGATGGCGGCGCTCTACGACCGGTCCGTCACCTGGGGCGGCCTGGTCGTCGGGACCGGCAACAAGACCGAGTCCCTCATCGGCTACACGACCCTGTTCGGCGACGCGGCGTGCGCGTTCAATCCCATCGGCGACCTGTACAAGAGCCAGGTCCGGCAGCTGGCGGTCGCCGTCGGCGTCCCCGACGCGATCGTCCGCAAGGCGCCATCGGCCGACCTGTGGCCGGGGCAGACCGACGAGGTCGAGGGCGGGTTCAGCTACCCGGAGCTCGATCGGCTCCTGTTCTGGCGGATCGACAAGCGGCGTTCGGTCGAGGAGATGGTCGGGCTCGGCTTCGATGCGGCGACCGTCGACCGGGTCGACCGGCTGGTCGCGGGTGCCGAGTTCAAACGGCAGGTCCCGCCGATCGCCAAGCTCGGGCCACGAACCGCGGGCGTGGATTACCTCTACCCGCGCCGTCGCCCGGGGTCGGCGCGCGGGTGACGCGGCGCGCACCACCGGGGGGCTCGCAGGAAGGCGCGGCCCCGGGCGTCGGGACGGTTAGTGCTACCGGCCGCCGCGGCGACGACCCGGCCGTTGGCGGGCGCGGCGGGACCCTCTTCGTCGTGGCCACGCCGATCGGGAACCTGGGCGACGTGACCCTGCGTGCCCTCGAGATCCTGCGCGAGGTGCCGCTCATCGCGGCGGAGGACACGCGGCACACACGCCGGCTCCTCGACCGCCACGCCGTGACCACCAGGACGATCAGCTACCACGCCCACAGCGGGGCCGAACGGGCGGGCGCGCTGCTGGAGCACCTGCGCGCCGGTTCGGACCTCGCGCTGGTGACCGACGCCGGCACGCCGGCCGTCAGCGACCCCGGCGGCGAGCTCGTCGTAGCCTGGGCGGGCGAGGGCGGCAGGGTCGTGCCGATCCCGGGCGCATCCGCCGTCCTGGCGGCGGTGGCCGGGTCCGGGGTCGCGGGGCCGCGCTGGTCGTTCGAGGGCTTCCTGCCGCGCGGCGGGCGCGAGCGCCGCGAGCGCCTCGAGCGGATCGCGGCCGACGAGCGAGGGACGATCCTGTTCGAGGCCCCGGGCCGTGTCGCCGCCACCCTGGGCGACCTGGCCGGGGCCTGCGGTCCGGAGCGGCCGGGGGCGGTCTGTCGAGAGCTGACGAAGCTCCACGAGACGATCGTGCGTGGCTCGCTTGGCGGGCTGGCCGAGGCCGCGGCGGCCGGTGCCGGCCGGACGGACGGTGCCGGCATCCCGTCACGCGGCGAGTTCGCGCTCGTCGTCGGGGCCTGGCCCCGTGGTGCCCCGATGTCCGCCATGGACGAGGCGGCCACTATCGACGCCGCGAGGGCTGAGGTCGAGGCGCTCGTGCGGGCCGGCACGGCGCGCGGCGAGGCGGCACGCCGGGTCGCTGCCACGAGCGGTCTGCCGCGACGCAAGCTCTACGGCGGTGATCGCGCTCGGTAGGATGGCCCGATGACATCTCGGACCGGACCGACGGCGTCGGGCGGCGGTCTGCCGATCCTCGGGCCTCTCTCGATGTTCGCCCGGGTGTCGCTCATCGTCACGGTCGTAATCAGCCTGCTTGCGATCGTCCTCGACTTCGGCCTCCACGCCGATCCGACGGTGCTGTTCGTGACGTCGGCGGCGGCCATCCTCGGCCTCGCCTGGGTGGTCGGACTGTCGACGGAACGGCTGGGATCGCTGACCGGACCGCAGGTCGGCGGGATCCTCAACGCGACCTTCGGGAACATCGCCGAGCTCATCATCGCGTTCTTCGCCCTGCAGGCGGGTCTCATCGAGGTCGTCAAGGCGTCGCTGACCGGCTCGATCATCGGCAACCTGTTGCTGGTGATGGGGGCCAGCGTGCTCATCGGCGGCTTGCGCCACGGCACCCAGACGTTCAGTGCCAGGATCGCGTCCAACAACGTCGCCCTGCTCGTCCTGGCCCTCATCGGGCTGTTCGTGCCGGCGATCTTCGCGCTGACGACGCGCGACCAGTCGGTCGGGACGATCACCGAGGAGTCGGTCCTCGTGGCGGTGATCCTGATGGTCGGCTATGCCCTGTCGCTCGTCTACCAGTTCGCGCACCCCGACGCCACGCTCGGCGGACACGGCGAGCCCGCGGGCCACGCGGGGCCGGCCTGGAGCGCTCGAGTGGCCATCTTCGTCCTGCTCGGGGCGGCCGCGCTGCTGGCCGTCCTGTCCGAGATCCTCGTCAGCGCGATCGAGCCGTTCATCGCGACCTTCGGGTTGTCCGCCTTCTTCGTCGGCGTGGTCATCATCCCGACCATCGGCAACCTCGCCGAACACCTCGTCTCGGTCCAGCTGGCGGCCAAGGACAAGATGGAATTCGCGATGGCGGTGACGTTCGGCTCCAGCCTGCAGGTGGCGCTCTTCGTGGCGCCGGTCCTGGTCCTCCTGGGCGTGTTCATCGGCCAGCCGATGAACCTGGTCTTCACCCCGCTCGAGATCGCCGCAGTCGCCGCCGCCGTCGGGATCAGCGCGCTGATCGCCATCGACGGCGAGACCAACTGGCTCGAGGGTGCGCTCCTGATGCTCGTCTACGGGATCCTCGCCATCTCGTTCTTCGAGTTCGTGGGGCCGCTGGGCAACTGATCGATCGCCGGCGCCGCGGTCGGACGTCAGGTCAGCGCGTGGAGGACCCAGATTGCAGGGCTCGCAGTAGACGGCATAGTCCAGCGCCACGTCGCAGTAGACCGGGATCAGCGCCTCCGGCACGGTCACCGGGCCGGTGGTATCGAACGGCAGGCCGGTCCAGTCACGCCACTGCGCGAGGGAGCCGGCCATGGTCATGGCGCGAGCCGACACACCGACGATCTTGCCGCCCGCCCGAACGTGCATGCGTAACCACGGATCGACAGGCAGGCCGTCGTCGCGACGGAGGGCCGCGTATCGGTGGATGGACATGTCGGGATACATGTGCTTGCCGCTCGGGCGGACCGGGGCTACCAGGCTGCGAAAGCCCAGCGCGGCGGCGTTCTCGCACATCGCTGCGAGCATGACATTCGACAGTCCCTTGCCCCGCATGTCGGCCCGGATGGAGATCTCCAGCGCCGACACCAGGTTTCCGCGCCTGCCGGCGAATTGATCCATCGCGGCGTTGAGGATCACTCCATCCCAGCCATCGTCAGGCAGCGACTCGGCCGGATCTTCTTCCCACGTGAATGGGACGCTGCAGGACTTCGCGACGAGTCGACCTGGATCGTCACGGTCCACCGCGACCATGACGAAGTCAGGGTAAGCCACGACCGGGTCGGCGTAGTACACCGAGCCCACCGGATCCTGGAGCATGAACTCGGGCCACTCGTTGAACCCGTCCAGCAACGGCGCGAGATCGGGCCGCTGCGCCACCGTCGCGATCAGGACGTCCACGGGTTGCACCATCGCCTTCGCCATGCCCGGGTCCATGCCAGCTCTGATTCGTACCGAGTCGACCACGGCCACCAACAGCGGTGACGTGTCGACAACAATGCCGAGATTACCGGTCGCGGAGCCCTTGGTCATCCGGGCTTCAGCAGGGGGCGGCGACGGCGCGGAGGGGGCGCGCGCCGCCGCCGGGGTGTTTCGTGCTCAGGCCGCCGCGCCGGCGGTCACCTCCTCCTCGATCTCGTCGTCGTCCTCATCGGTCGTACCCGGATCGAATGACGTCTCGGCGATCGGTTCCGCGGCGGCCGCCTCGCCGAGCGATTCGGCCTGCGCGACGAGCGAATTGGCTGCCTGTTGCGCCTCGTAGTCCTTCTTCTTACGCCCTGAGAGCATCTCCACGTGCGAGGCCACGATCTCGGTCTTCCAGTGTCGCGTGCCCTTGTCGTCGTCCCACGACCGGGTCTGGAGACGGCCCTCGATGGCGACCTGCTGGCCCTTTCCGAGGTAGCGCCCGGCGATCTCCGCGAGACGATCCCAGGCGACCACCGGGTGATACTCCGACTTCTCCTTGCCGCCCCCGACGAATTCGTTGCTGGCCACGGTGAACGTCGTGACGTTCTTGCCCGAGGCGAGGCTGCGCATCTCCGGGTCGCGCGTGAGGCGCCCCGTGAGGAGGACCTTGTTCACGGTCCGTACTCCTTCCCGGTCGGCCGGCTGCGCCGGTCCCGACCCTGCGTCTCCGGCGGGATGACGCGGTCAACCTAGCAAGAGGCGCTCACCTCCCACGTATCGGGATCTGCACCGCCGGTTATCGCGATGGCGACGAATCGCGGTGCGTTGCATCGCGACGGGTTGGCAGACGCGCACGGGGTTGGCGCGTCGTGCCATTCGGGGACGATAGAACCGAGACGCGCCGGCTTGGGTGGCGCGATAGGTCCGCGATGGAGGTCACCCGATCCTGGCGATTCTGCGTCGCTCTGTTAGGCGTGCCGATTGGGACAGTGGCCGCTCTGCCGTCTGGGCCGCCGCGGTCGATTCGGTGGTCGGATACCTGGCTCCGATCGGGGCACTCATCTGGACCGGCGTCGAGGCGGTGCGTCGTCGGCGCACGGATCCAACGCTTGCAGCGGGCCTGGCGTGGGGACGCGCGTTGACGGTGCGCCTTGCGCTCGTTGTCGGTTACGTGGCGCTGAGTTCCGTCTCACAGAGTGGGTGATGGCCATGGAAGACGCGTTCCGGATCGGCGCGGCGGGACATGACGGCACCGGACGCGCGGCGCCGGTATCCTCCGACGGTTGAATGGACATCCACCGGGCTGCCGCACGAAGGATCGTCGTGACGCTTGACCCCGACGTCGCATATTGGTCCGAGATGGCTGAAGCTCGGGCCATCGCCGACTTGTTCGCCGCAGCCGCCGAGCAGCCGGGGAACCCGACAGCCGCCGCGTGCGCTGCGCCGGGCGACGGCGCCGCCTTCGCGCTCGGCGCCGTTGACATCGCCTTCTTCAACCGCGTCGTCGGGGTCGGTGTCGCGCGGCGGGCGATCGAGAGCGACGTCGACGCGGTCGTCGCCTTCTTCGACGGTCACGGTCGGAGCGTGTCGGCCGCGCAGCTGGCGCACCACGCCACACCCCCCGACTTGGTGCGCTGGTTCGAGGGCCGCGGCTACACCCCAAGCCGGAACTGGGTCAAGATGTGGCACGCGCTCGAGGATCTCCCGACCGCGGTGACGGACTTCCGAATCGAGCTCGTCGGGCCGGAGTGGGCGGACGACTTCGCCCGGATCGGGATGGTCGAAGCGTATGGGTTCCCGCCGGAGACCGGCCCACTCGCGAGCTCCGCGGTAGGTCGGCCGGGCTGGCGGCACTACCTCGGCTTCGCCGACGAGACGCCGGTGTCGGCCGCGGCGATGTGGACCGGTGCCGACGTGGCCTGGCTCGGGTTCGGCGCGACGACCGAAGCCTTCCGCGGCCGCGGCGGCCAGTCGGCCATGTTCGCGCGGCGACTACGTGACGCACGCGAGGCGGGCTGCCGGCTGGCGATCACGGAGACCGGAGAGGAGACGCCGGAGCAGCCGAACCCGAGTTACCGGAACATGGTTCGGAGCGGGTTCCAGCTCGCCTACCCGCGGCGCAACTGGGTACGCCAGCGCTGACACGCCGCTTCGGCAAGCCCCCCATCGGGCACGCTCGTCCGGCCGCGATGCTCGTGGCGGACGGCCGGCATATCGATCGCGACGGCGCTCCGAGGCAATATCGCTCACCCTCGTCACGCAGCGTCATGCTCCACCGTATCGAGGTTGCCGCCGAGGTAGAGGGTGTTCGTAGATGCGTTCGGGATCGGCTCGGCGGGACATGCCCATGGATGGCGGCATAACGTGACAGCTGTCGCGGCAGAGTAGGCTGCGAGCCGATGAGGCGAGCCCTCTTGGTTCCCGACGGATCGGTCCTGTTGGCCGCTACCGCCAACGGCGGAACGTGGACCGCGAAACCAGGATGAAGGTGAAGCGCCCGACACATTCCGTCGACAAGGCCGAATGGCAGCGCAACGTGAACTCCCGACTTCGCACCGAGTACATCGCCGGCGCCCGAGGAGGAGTGGCGCAAGCGGACCGGCGGCCGATGCTAGCCGAGGAGCTCGCGTGCGTGCTGTGGCGGTATGCGGGCGAGGTGTGAGGTCGCATGACCGAGTTCGTCCCCGCCTCGTTTGATCCGCCCGTCGGCCTTGTCCACGTGGCCTTCCGCCTGCAGCCCCTCGGCCCCGAGCACAACGCCTCTGACCACGTTGCGTGGAATTCGAGCATCGACCATATCCGCTCGACCCCAGGCTTCGCGGGCCGGTCTTGGCCTCACCCGATGACGCTCGAGGAGAATCTAGGCGACCTCATCCGTCACGCCACGGATTTCGCGGCGCGGACGGGTTTCACCTACACCGTGCTCGCCCCGGATCAGGACCGTGCCACGGTCATCGGGTGCGTCTACATCTACCCGAGTGAGCGGGCTGGGTACGACGCTCGCGTTCAGTCCTGGGTCCGGGCGGCCGACGCGCGCCTCGACCCGGCGCTCTACCGTGCCGTCACCGATTGGCTCGATGAGGCGTGGCCGTTCGAGCGAGTGGACTACGCCATCCGACCCGACGTGGCTTCACCGACCTGAGCTTGATGGCCGCGCCAGCTCCGACTCACGATCGACCGGTGGCGGAGTACGCTGGCCGGCATGTGGCAGCAAGTCAAAGACCGATGGATCGGACTGCAGGACGGGCAGCGCGCCGCTCTCGTTGTCGCGCTCACGGCCGTCATCTTCCTTCTCTACGTGACGAGACGGGCCTACCTGCGCTGAGTTCACATCCGACGCCATCGGCGTGAGTCGCAGCTGACGGCTCGCGCCAGGCTCCGATCGCACCGGCCGCGGTCCCGGACCCGCGATCCCGCGTCACGCGGCCAGCCCGTCCGGGCCGACCGGGTCAATGAGGACCTACTCGTTCGAGTAGGGCGCTTCAGGTGCAACGGCACTGACGTCGACCGGTCGCATCGCAAAGGCTTCGGTGACGCCGACGGGAGGCGTTGACGCACAGTCGCCTAACCTGGTCGCCTTGACCGTGCCGAGCCAACGACGAACCCGGCCCGCCGACGAGCACGAAGGGGTCGCTCATGCGTTCACTCCGGAGGCTCGTCGTGGTGGGTGCCACGATCGTCGCATTGGCCGTCATGGTCCCATCGGTGTCTGCAGCTTCGCCCAAGGCCTTCCACCTGGACAAGACCTGCGCAGAGGACCTGTCTGAGCCGCTCGGGTACATCTGCACCGTCCAGCACTCCGACTTCAAGTGGTTCCCGCCCGGCACCGACGTCCACTACACCAGCCAAGACGAGGCTGGCGATGTCGTGCAAGCCTCGATCAGGATCAAGAACGGAAGCGCGAATGGTGTCTGTGTCTGGAGCGGCCCCGTGAACGCGGTCTGCACGTTCAGTCCGGGAACCGGACGATTGACCCAGTTCCATCTCAGGGTTGTCGTCACCGCGAATGCCGATGCGTCCATCTGGTATTGGGACGGGACGTACTGGCAGGGTGGCGGCGCCTGAGGAGGGTCGCGCCAGCTGCCACAACCCCGGCTCCGGTCCCGGACCCGCGATCCCGCCTCGTGGCCAGCCCGCCCGGGCCGACCGAGGGCGACTTCGTCGTGGCTCACCCGATGCTCAAAGGCAGCAACCTACGCCGCGCCGTTCTGCATGGTTGATGCGTGGGAACTTGCTCCCGGATCGATCAGGCTGTCTGTCATCTGGGACCCGAACTCAGGGCGGCTCGGGTTCCAGACCTGACCACCGCCGGACCATCACCACGGGCCCCCGACCTGTTTCAGCAGGCGGGGCCGTTCCATGTCCGGCCACGGTCGTGCCCGCCGCTCTCGCTGCTCGGCGATCCATCGCCAGCCCGCGTCCCAGTAGGCCGAACCGCGTTCGAGGCCGTCCTGAACCGCCTGCTCCTCTCATGCCGCAACGCATCCGCTGTCGCCTCGTCGAGGCCGGCGCCGATCAGCCGGTTCTGGGTCGCGGCCCGGCGGGCCCTCCTCGATGCGTTCGGATCGGCTCGGCGGGGCGTACCGGCAGTGTAGGACCGAGAGGCGTCGGCTCGCATCTGCCATGGCCGTACTGCCTTCCGTCACACTCCCGCGCGACGATACGAGGCCGACCGCGACCACCGCTCCGCCGTCTTGGCCGACATCACGGACCCGGCCAAGGTGTTCGGGATGGAGTCCGGGCGGGCCCGGAAGATGCGGGCTGGATCGGCGCGGCGGGACATGGGATCGATGGTACGGCCGCGATCGCGCCGGGCACGATGTCAGCCGCCTCCACCGGCTTGCCTTGCGCTAGGCGATTTGAAAGGCAGACTCCCACAACTCGTCCCAAGAGTTACCCTCGACGTGACCGCCCATCTCGCGCCACAGTCTCATGAGGTCTGGGTCATTCAGGAACGCTTTGCTCTGCCGGTCGAACGCTTCGATGGTTTCGTAGTCGGTTATCAGCAGGGCGCTATTCACTTGACCCACGGTGGGGGACCAGAGCTGGCTCGGGGCGAGGTCCTTGGCACGCCTTAGCTCCTCGAGCTTCTCGTACAGGCTGTAGAACTCCCGCCAGTGCTGGACGCGAACCTGCGCGTGGAACTGGTGTCGGATCATGTCGGCTCCCTCACTCCCTCGGCCGAGGATCGATCTCGGCGCATCGCTTCCGCTCACGATACGTCGTCGACCTCGCAGCACCGTCTCAGGACACGCCTGGCTCGGTCCCGGACCCGCGATCCCGCTTCATGCGGCCAGCCCCTCCGGGCCGACCGGGGCTACGAAGGCCGAGCCGGCCACTCCGATCAACGGGGCTGGCGGTATCACGGACCGAGCCGAGTCCTTTTCAGACGCCGCTGGCTGTCGCGAGAGGCGAGATCGCGGCGCGCTGTGTCCGCTCGACAGTGTTCGCGGCGTCCTGATCCGAAGACCCGACGGATCGCCGCGGGTTCGCGCTGTCTCTGCTGCGGTGGTTGACGATCGTGTAGGTCTCCATCGGACCGTATCCGCGAAGGTGAACAGGACCGCGGGGCTGTGCTTCGAACCGGTCCTCCACGTTTCGCCATGTTGCGGCGCTGACGTGGACGCGGCCAGCGATGCCCTGCGACTCCAGTCTGCTGGCAATGTTCACGGTTTCGCCCCAGATGTCGAACGCAAACTTGCGGTGGCCAATCACGCCGCCGATGACCGGCCCTGAATGCACGCCGACTCGGAGCCGAAGCTCGGCGATTCGGTCGCTCTCCTGCGCGGCGACGTCGATCATCGCGAGCCCGAGATCGACGACGCGAGCGGCGTGGTCATCGAGCGGCTCGGAGAGTCCGCCCGCGGCCATGTACGCATCGCCGATGGTCTTGATCTTTTCGAGGCCGCGTGCGGCCACGAGCTCGTCGAAGCGCGCGAAGAGTCGGCCGAGCATCCCAACCACTTCGTCGGCTGGCAGACGCGCGGTCAACGGCGTGAACCCAACGATGTCAGCGAAGAGCACGGTGACGGACGGATACTCATCGGCGATCGCCCGCTCACCGGCGAGGAGACGCGAAGCGATCGATGCCGGAAGAACATTGAGCAACAGCGCGTCGGCCCTGTGCTTATCGAGCCTCAACGCGTCTGCCTGTTGGGTGATGACGGTGTCCTGGTAGAAGACGCGGCGGCGTGACTGCTCGAGTAGTCGCAGAGCCAAGAGAGTGCCGATCACGGTGGCTCCGAAAATGAATGCATCCACCAGGAGGTTGCCCCGACCCGGATAGAGGATGGCAGCGACGACGAAGCCGGCGACGATGACCGCCGAGCGCGACGCGGCAAAGATGAACCCGGTGCGTGCCACGAACCCGAAGGCGAATAGCAGCATCAGCGCGCTGATCCCGTATCCGGGCAGGACGCCACCCGTGGACGCAAGCCAGAGAATGACCAGCCCGTTCACGGAGGTCAGAACAGAAACGATCAAGTGCTGTCGATCCAGTGTGTCCGCTCGGGCCGAAAGCAGGAAGGCCGCTAAGTTCAGTACCGCCATCGCCGAACACACCGGGATCGCGCGATCCGCGGGAATCGGTGTGCCCGTCGGAACGACGACGGCGGCCAAGAGCCACACGACCGCCCCAGCCCCGGTGGTAATCCGGAACCCGGTCCGGCTCTCCGCGCCTCCTTGGCGTTGGTAGAGCCGTTCCACCCGATCATCGAGAAACCGCAGTGAGCCTCGTCGTAGAGCCCCGCGATCGACATCGAGCTCGGTCGTCGGTCGATCTGCCGGCTGGGACCCCCCTCGCGCAGCGGCCGAAACCTCGCCGCGGTCGGGATGTCGAATGTTCCTGGGCCTAAGCCGAACAGAAATGGTCACCTGTTCACGCCTTCATTGATTCGGAAGCTTTGCGCCGCCGCCCGACCAGTGGGGCGCAGCATGTCAAGGTCAAGTCTGATTCCGAGATTCCTCAAGGTCACCGTCCTTTCCGCCAGACTTCCATCGGCGGAATGACGTAGGAATTGAACGTTGTGACTGTCTTGCCCTCGACCGGAGGATTGTCGCTCCCGCAGAAAGGCGGGTGCGGCATCGTATCCGGGTGGGTCCTAAGCTGGCTAATGTGGTCCTAGCGATGCCCGAGGGACGGCTAGGCAGTGGGAGGGTCACGGTGGGAGGGAGCGTGAACCGCGCTCGGACGGTCCTAGTGGCGTTCTGCCTGGCTATGACCACTGCGGCGGCGAACTGCGGACCAGCGGCAAAGTACAGCGACGAGGGTCGCGACGGTCGCCGGGCGGATCCACGGGTCGAGCGACGATGCCGTCAGGTACCTCGACAAGGCCGCCCTCGATGGAAATGCCATCACACGTCTCGAGGCCGCCACGCTAACGTGGGGCGGCCGCATCAACAAGATCGCCGACGACCACATACCTCGATACTTCGCCGTGCCCGACGATCGGCAGCCGCCCGTTCGTTCGTGGTTGGGACCGCCTGCGACGCATTCAAGAAGCAGCAGGAGTCACTTCTCGGCGTCGTAACGGATTTCGGACATGCAGAAGATCGTCACAGACAACCGGCAGAAAAGCCGGCGGCCGGCCATCTTCGGGAAGGTCGACTTTGTCAATGATGTCGTCTCTGAGATCAAGAGAGCCCTTGCGGCGGGGGACGTTCGCGCCGCCTTCCCAGGCCTCGCCCGCGTCATCGCCTGTGACAGGCTAGGGTGACACCGCCGCCGCCCATGACCGCCCGCCCTCGGTCTGATCAAGTCCAGAAACGTCGCCGCCTCAACGAGCGCCTCCGAGCCGAGTACATCGCCGGCGCCGAGGAGGAGTGGCGGAAGCGGACCGGCCGGCCGATGACGGCCGAGGAGCTTGAGCGGGTGTTGCGGCGTTATCCGGTGCACGTGTCGGAGCTACAGACGTGGTAGCGCCGGCTTCGGTTCGACACGCCCCATCCCGCTCATCTTCGTGGGGTCCCGCTATGGGACCGTGGTGAGCCTCGACACGATCATCGTTATCTCGGACTCGTACTCGTTAAGCGCCTTGTACTCGGAACCGA
The DNA here is from genome assembly GCA_963833285.1 of uncultured Chloroflexia bacterium. Classification (GTDB taxonomy): domain Bacteria; phylum Chloroflexota; class Limnocylindria; order Limnocylindrales; family CSP1-4; genus SPCO01. The sequence continues at coordinate 265,218 of CAWHXM010000006.1, forward strand.
AGCCGAGGGTGCCTGCCGGCCCGTCCGCGATGGCGTAGATTTCCTCGTCGGCCGAGGGCCGCGCGTCGGCGATCCGCCAACTCATGCCGTCGTCACTCAGCCACGTGATGGCGTGCCGGTCTACAAATCCCGCGCCGCCCGTCGCGACATAACCTAGAAGGCCGTGGCCGAGCGCCCCCAAGAAGGAGTAAGTTGAGTTCTCGGGCACCGGCATGACGACGACGGTCCATCGACCAAGGTCGTCGGACGCCCAGGCCATCGCCTCGCGGTCACTGTCGGAGACCTGCCGGCCGCCCCCGAACACCCAAGGTCCGGAGCGAGTCGGCGCAAGCGCTGAACCCATCCACTGGCCGTCTCTGTGCGGAAATGCTTCGACGGGCTCATAGCGCCGGCCGTCGGTCGAAGAGGACAGGGAGAACCCATTTCCACACCGGAAGGGCTGGTAACCGACGCGACGCCCGGAGGCGTCAGCCAGCGCCCAGAACGAATCGACCCCGCCGGGGTCATCGCAGTCTGGCGTCTGGTGGGGCGGAGAGAGGGCACCCAGCAGGGTCCACTTCAGGCCGTCCTCGGAGTGCCACAGCGTCGGGCCAGCCCCGGAGCTCTCTGACTCATGGCCCATGTAGAACATCTGACTTGCGTCCCAGCCGCCGGTTGGGACTGCCCAGATCCATTCGAAATCGCTGCCGTCGCCACCTGGTCCCGTCCAGGGGCCGGAGCTGCGCCAGGTGCGCCCGTCGTCCGATATCCACGAGACAGGCCTCTGGCGGCAGCCACCGTCGTACGGGTCCCCGCAGGGCAGGTAGCTGCCGACCACGACGACGCGCTTGCCGTCCGTGGCAACCGCTTGGGCGCCTGTCCCGACCCCACCCTTGAAGGGCAAGCGCACGGCGGTCCACTTGACCCCGTCGGGTGAGAATCGGATCATCGGCGTCCAGTCGATGACGACGTACCCGTCCTCGAACCCAACCGCACCGCGGACGTCCTCGTCCCCCAGGCGGATCGCCGCGAGGCGATCCCAGCGAGCCTCTCCGGTTGGCGTAGGCGCCGATGTCGGCGACGGGGATGGCGAGGCCGTCGGTGCAACGGTCGGGGTGGCGACGGCCAGCGGCGACTCGGACGGATGGGCCGTCAGCTGGGGGCTCGGCGTCGCTCCGGCGCACCCCGCGATCGCCAGGACGACCAGGACGAGGATTGCGAGAGGGCGCATGCCCCACCTTCCCACGGGTTCGCCGCGTGGATGACAGCATCCACGCTACTCAGCGGAAGCGCCGCGGGTAAGTGCCAAAGGGTCGGTCGGGGCCGCCGAAGTGCCCAATGCTGACGAGGAGAGGTCGCCACATCGCCGGCTCAATGGACAACCGGACGGTCTCTGCCGCGTGACCCGAGGCGGTATATCACCGTCGTCATCCGGGTCCGGTCCCCGGACTCGCGATCCCGCGTCATGCGGCCAGCCCGTCGGGGCCGACCTGGGTACTTCATGACCAACGCCTCTTGGCAGGGGCGGCGCGCCAGGTGCAGTCTTCCCTGGCGGGAGGTGAACTGGCGGCCCGCGCATACGGTCTGGTGATCCTCTCGTGATCGGAGGCCGAACCATGCGACGCATCGCTGTTTGCAGCCTCCTCGTCGCGTCTCTGGTTGGATGCGCCGGCGCGGCGCCCAGTTCGAGTCCAGCGGCGTCCTCAGCCGCGATAACTACGCCCGTGGCGGTCCTGACCCCGCCGCCCAGCGCGTCAACGGTACCGTCGCCGACAGCAAGCCCGAGCGCATTGCCGACGCTAACGCCGAGGTCCACACCCGCCCAGGGCCGCGGCACATGGACCACGGTGAAGGGTTCGGCGCTCGTGGAGCCGACCGCCGTCGCGGTCCCCGCCGGCGATCGAGGAGTCCTCCTGCTCGACATGTGGGCCGGCGGCGGGGGCTGCGAGACCCCGGAGCGCAACGCAAGTGGCACGCCGGCCTCCTTCTATGACTCTGGGACGCATGCGATCACACGTGTCTCGGGCGACGTCCAGCTTCATACGTTCGCCGTCGCGTCGTTGGCAGATGGGCGAGTGATGGTCGCCGGTGGCTACAACGTGAAAGACGCGTCAGGGCCGACGCGACGTACGCGGATCTGGGATCCGCGGACGCGGAAGTGGGCGGAGGGGGCCCCCATGACCATTGCTCGAGCGTACCCGTTCCTCGTGACGTTGGCCGATGGGCGCGTGATGGCGGCTGGCGGGGGGGACGACGTCGGCTGCCCAGAGTGCGTCGAGCTCTACGATCCCGCGAAGAACCGCTGGACCCCGACGTCCCGGTGACGCCGGCGGACCCTGATGCCGGCAACGCCGACCAGCTCCTTTCGGTGACCGCCCTGTCGAGCGGGCAGGTGCTTGCGACGGGTCTCAACGACACCGCCGCACTCTACGATCCGGTTACCGGTGCATGGACCGGCGTGGCCTTGCATGGCGGCGTCCGCGGCGTCATGGCTCTGCGCGACGGGACGGCCCTGGTCTTCGGGACCGAAGGGTCCACGCCTGCCGATGAGGAGGTATGGTTTGCGGCACAGTTCGACCCCAGGGGCAGCACGAGGATACTCGGCCACTGGTCACCCGCGATTGGCGCGGCGACCGCGGTCCTCGCCGACGGCGGGTGATCTCCGTGGGCGGCGTCGTTGGACCGGATCGGATCGTAGCGGTGGCCGGGCTCGAACGCCTACGTCCGCCGACGACGATGTTGCGCCGGCGTCGCCACTGCAGGCGACCACGGGCAAGACCAGGAAGATGCCACCGAAGACGCGGGTCAAAGACCAAAGGCTCATTTTCCCTTCCCGATACAGCGGAATGCGACCGGCCCTTCTAGGCGGGCAGACCCATCGTCTGGTGATCCTCTCGTGGTCGGAGGCCGAACGGTGCGACGCATCGTAATTTGCAGCCTCGTCGTCGCGTCTCTGGCGGAGCGCGGGCCGACGCCCAGTTCACGTCCGCGGTGTCCTCAGCCGCGATAGCTTCGCCCGTGGCGGTCGTGACCCCGCCGCCCAGCCGCCCGCGAGGACGAGGTGTCGATCCAGAAGCGACCACGGTTCCGTCGCCGACGGCAAGCCCCAGCGATTCCCGACGCAACGACGATAGCCACACCACCCAAGGCAGCGGCACGTGGACACGGTGAAGGGTTCGGCACCGTAGCCAGACGCAGGGGTGCGCGCCGGCGACGAGGAGTCCTCATGCTGAACGTATGGCCCGGCACCCCGGACTGCGCGACCGGAGCAACGCTGGGGCAAGCGACCTCTTCTGCCCCGGACTCATACGACGGGCGCGTCTCCGGCGACGTCTAACTTGCCTAGCAAGGTTTCGCGAACTCTCGACCGCGTCGACCGCAATACTTGCGGCTGCGACGAGAGGTTCCGCCAACTGACACCAATGTGTGCCCTTGTCGTCGTCCCACGACCGGGTCTGGAGACGGCCCTCGATGGCGACCTGTTGGCCCTTTCCGAGGTAGCGCCCGGCGATCTCCGCGAGACGATCCCAGGAGCGGCTCGCAAGGAGTGACGAGGACGGCGCCGGAGCCTTCAGGCGGATCGTCTGGGCGACAGTGGTGACGGTTGGTTCGAGCTCCGCAAAGCGCCCTCGTGTCAAGAGGCGGGTGCGGGCATCTGGTCGGCGAACACCTGGGTCAGGTCCGGCGTCGTGATGGGGTCGTCTTCGACGATCCTGCCATCGGCGAGGCTGTAGTAGGTGAGGCCTCGGGCCGTGACCTGCTCCCCGGTGGGGAGCGTGATCTCGTAGGTGAACCGAGCGACCACCGCATCGCCCTCTGCGACGAGGTCCTTGATTTCCATCCGGCCACCGGGACCAGCGGACGCGACCGTCAGGAAGGCCTTGAAGCCGGCACGGTCCACGCCCCCCATCCCGCGGTTCACGTAATTCGCGGCCAGCAGGTCGTCGATCAGGTCGACATGGGCGTCAGCCGGACGGTAACGGATCTGGGACGCCACGGCCTCGCTCCATCGAGTGCGCACGTTCAAGCTCAGCCGCGACCCGCGCTTCAGCGAGAAGCTGACCGACGTCGTGGGCCTCTATCTCAACCCGCCGACAAGGCGATCGTGCTGTGCGTCGACGAGAAGAGCCAGATCCAGGCGCTCGACCGGACCAGCCGTCGCTGCCGCTCAAGAAGGGTCGGGCGGGGACGATGACCAGACTACAAGCGCAGGCACGACCTCGCTGTTCGCCGCGCTGAACGTCCGACCCTGCCACCGACCAGGACCTCCGTGATGAATCGGCGGACGACGGCCTTGTTCTGCTCCTCTGTCGACATGTCGGACCAGATCCGGTCGTGCGGCGGACTGGGCCACTTCTTGGAGCGGTGGTGGAGCACGTCAGTATGGAGTGGGTGGCAGGGCCGGACAAGATGGAGCATGGCTGGCCAATACGACCAGGTGGCCGTCAAACCCAGGCCACCACCGAGTGATATTCCGACTTCTCCTTCTCGCCGCCGATGAACTCGTTGCTGGCCACGGTGAACGTGTCACCCTGACCACCAGACGCCTTGAGACTTGCGAAGGGATCCGAAACGCCGCAGCGTCTGGGTGCAGAATGTGGGAACGCATGGCAGGGCGGATTGCCCATCGCCAGAGCGGGGGAGGGTCACCCCCGATGGCGGGTACGGTCTGGTATGTCCGTCCGGACACCGAGGATGACCCGGAGTCGCGTGGTGTGCGGGGTCCTGGTCCTGTCGACCGTGGTATGGACGCATTGGGCCTGACCGCTCACCCCACAACATCGTGGCATGAGCGACTCACAAGTCCTCAGACGGCACCACGGCGCATGAGATGGAGGGGCCAGGGCAGCGGGCGCATGAGGAACTGGGAGCAAGGCCTGTTAGCCGTCGTGTTCGGCATCGCGATCGTTCTCGTGGTCGCTGCGGCCGTCGTGCTCATCCTTGGGTGGATCAAGCTGTAGAGACGGTTCTCGTTGAGTCTTTCGACACCGCCGTCTCATGGCAGCTCAACTCAGTGACTGCCGACGGGAAGACGGACGAAGCAGCGCGTTGCATGGACACGATCTAGTGTGGAGTTGCGTGAGCCGCGTCTAAGAAGGCGTCGGGTCACGAGCAGCGGAGACGGAATCGACCGAGGGCGACTTTGATTTCTCCATCGTCCGTTTGCCCGTTCCCAGTGGCTGCACGTGGACTTCGCAGAGGATCTAGCAGCGTTCTACCTTGATGCTTGTGGATTCACCTACACGTCCGCTGGGCTGATCGAACTCTAGGTTCGAAGCTCCTCCGGAGCATCCTTACTCACCTCTCGGCCATCCGGAGGCGTTGCACGAACTGCATCACTGAACGTCGTGACGTTCTTGCCCGAGGCGAGGCCGCGCATCTCCGGGTCGCGCGTGAGGCGCCCCGTGAGGAGGACCTTGTTCACGGTCCGTACTCCTTCCCGGTCGGCCGGCTGCGCCGGTCCCGACCCTGCGTCTTCGGCGGGATGACACCGTTGACGCCAGCAGCGAGCCCTGCACCGGCACGTATTCCCGACTTAACGTCGGTCGACCACGAGGCGGGTACTTCGCTGCCAATGGCGGACCGGACGACGGTCTCAACATGGGCGGGCGATGATGGAGGCCGATCGATCTTCTCGCAGGCAGTGCCCATCCCGGATAGGTCCACGGTCCTGGTCGGGTTCGAGAGCTGCCCTTGTCCATGACGCACATTTCGTGCCAGGCAGGTCTTCGGTGGTGACAGCTGCCAGACCTTCCACCACGGCTTCGTGACGTCAGGTCGGCTCGCGGTCCGGATGAACGATGGCAGCCAGGGGGAATTCGCCGCCGGTGACATCTCGATCATCCCACCCGGCCACGACGCCTCGTCGTCGGCGAGGATACGGTCGGCGTGCTCGAGTTCTCACCGGCTGCCGCTCGCTCCGTAGATCGTCAAGTCCCGGGCGCCGGGCGGTGGTCGAGCGGAGCGTACCCTGTTCCGCATGGACGAGCCGATCGGCTTCGAGGGTCTCGACTTCCTGTACACGCCCAGCCGCGACGTCGCGGCCGACATGTTCGACTTCGTCGACGTGCTCGGCGGCCGCCTCGTGTTCGCCATCGAGGACGGCGGGATCCGGGTCGCGATGGTCGAGCTGACCGATGGGCCGCCGCGCATCCTGCTGACCGACCACGTCGAGGGCGAGCGGCCGATCCTGGTCTACCGGGTCACCGACCACCAGCGCGCGGTGGCCGGCCTACGGGAACGTGGCTGGACACCGGCGCGGTCGCTCGAGATCCCGCATGGACCGTGCAGCTCGTTCCGGTCGCCCGGCGGCCATCGCATCGCGCTCTACCAGCTGACGCGACCGCAGGTCATCCACCATTTCGACGGTCGCCGCGACTTCTGACGCATCAGGCGTCTGCGACGGCTGTCCCCGTGCGTGCTCCGATCGGGAGCCGGTGCAGGCGAAGAGGGCGAGGCGAGCCGGAAGACCCACCGATCATCGGCGAACGTTACGGGCGAGACGAGGTGCCGGCCCCGGCGCTCCGGGCCCTGGCGGGTCGGCGGGTCGGCGGGGCCGGCTGGTCGCCGGCGGACCATCGCACGCTAGCAGGGACGGCTGCACCGCCACGTAGCTGCGACTGCACTGCGAGGCGTCAGCCGGTCGCGATCCCGCGGTGACCGGGTGGGCCACTGGGTCCGTCGCCGTGCGACTGCGTCGGTGGATCGGTGCGTCCGAGGTCGACCAGGCCGTGGCCCTCCGCGGCCATCGTCTCCGACCCGCCGACCGACGTGCGGTTGCGTCGATCGCGCCGCGTCGAGCGGATGGTGGGGTTCTCCATCATCGCCAGCACCCCCGGGTCGGGGCGCGGGGCGTGGTCGGCGTACAGGTCGCAGAACAGGGCGACGAGCTCGGGGTCGAACTGGGTGCCGGCATGGAGCCGCAGCTCGGCGACGGCCGCGTCGTGCGACATCGCGCGCTGATAGGGCCGGTCGTTGATCATCGCGTCGTAGGCATCGGCGATGGCGACGATCCGGGCGCCGAGCGGGATCTCGTTCGCGCGCAGTCCGTATGGATAGCCGTGGCCGCCGAAGCGCTCGTGGTGGTGGAGGATGATCGGGACCGCATCGCGCAGCGCCGCGGCGTGCTCGAGGATGACCTGCCCGATGCGCGGATGCTGGACGACGCTCCGCCATTCCGCGGGCGTCAGCGGGGCGGGCTTGTCGAGGATGGCCTGCGGCAGGGCGACCTTGCCGAGGTCGTGCAGCAGCGCCGCGACGCGAATCCGGTCGGTCTCCGTGTCGGGCAGCTCGAGCCGTCGCGCCATCTCGACCACGATCGCGGCGATGAGCGCCGACGGTTGTCCGCGGTAGTGGGGGAGCGGCGCGATGAACGAGGTCAGCATGTCCGTGGCGGCCTGGCGCGCCTGGCGGCCGATCTCCATCGCCCGAGCCCGACCCGCGTCCGAGATCGGGGCGCGCGGCACGCGCGAATCCTCGTCGGGCTCCTCGAAGATGTAGGTCTGGTTGCGTCCGAGCGATTTGGCCGAATACATCGCCGCGTCCGCATCGCGGACGAGGTTCTCCATCCGCAGCTGCTTCCCGACCCCGCCCACGATGCCGATCGAGATCGTCACCGACAGGTCCTGGCTGCCCTCGACGACATGCCTGCTGCGCTCGACGAGCTCGCGCAGCTTCTCGCTGAGCGCCGCCCCGTCGTCGACGTTCGTCTCGGTCAGGATCAGCATGAACTCCTCGCCGCCGTAGCGACCGATCAGGTCGCTCGTGCGCAGGTTCTCCGTGATCGTCTGCGCCACGTCGCGCAGGACGACATCGCCGGCAGCATGGCCGTACGAGTCGTTGACGGCCTTGAAGTGGTCGATGTCCACGAAGGCGACGCACAGGGGTCGTTCGTAGCGCGAGGCGCGCTCGACCTCGGCGAACAGGGCGGCCAGCAGGGCCTGGCGATTGAACACCCCGGTCAGGCGGTCCATCGTGGCACGGTCGGTCGTGTCCGCAAGCGAGGCCGAGATGCGGTTGATGGCGACCCCGAGCCGCGATTCGATGCCTCCGCCGCGCTCCGAGACGGCCACCGTGTGGTCGCCGGCCGCGATCCGCTCGGCGGCCTTGACCAGCCGGCCGTAGCGGATGCGGACGATCGTCCAGCAGATGAACGAGGTCAACGCGACGCCGATGGCCAGCGCGGTGACGGCGGCCACGACCGATCTGGATCCGTGCTCGACCCATGAAGCGGTGAGCTCCGGATTGGAGATGAACAGGATCCCGACCATGACCGGAGCCACGAGCGCCAGGACCCCCAGCAGGCGCATCACACCACAAGGCTACGTGGGAAGACCCCTGACTCGGACCGACCGGACGTACCAACCCGCCGCGTACGGAAGTACGCCGTCCGCATCCCGATCCTGGCCCCGGCGGCTCCCTGACGCAGCTCGCGGGCTCGTCGGCGCGGCCTGCAGCGGGGTCCCGGCCGGTCCCGAGACCCGGCCGGTCCCGAGACCCGGCCGGTCCGCGGTCGTGCGGCCCTGCTATACTCCGGCCGCCCTCACACGAGCGGGCGAGGCCCGCGAACCCAGGAGGTCCACGATCGCGCTTGCAGGGCGCATCGGCCGTCCCGAGAGGCGTCCGAGCGACCATCCGATGGCAACACGGGAGATGTCTATCTCGACTCCCAGACCCGACAGGGTCTGGGACTTTTGATTCGGGCGGCGCCCTGGACGGCCGATGCGCGTTCGTTGGCGGGCTCCGCCGTTCGCTCACGCACCCTGGGGTGCGCTCGCTCTCGTGCTCGCCAGCCGCCTTCGCCTCGACCACCGAGCGACGCCAATTCTCGAGACCAAACCCGGGTTGCGCAAGCGACTACCGATGGACGCCGCCTGATGCCGGCGACGGTGATCGTTGGGCTCCAGTGGGGAGACGAGGGGAAGGGCAAGACGACCGACTTCCTGGCGGAGCAGGTCGCCATGGTCGTGCGCTACCAGGGCGGCGACAACGCGGGCCATACCGTGGTCAGCGGCGACGAGGTGTTCAAGCTCCGCCTGACGCCGTCGGGCGTGCTCTACCCGCACATCACGTCGGTCATCGGGAACGGTGTCGTGGTCAACCCGGTGACGCTCATCGCCGAGCTCGACATGCTCGCGGAGCGCGGCATCGACGTGGCGAGGGTCCGGGTGAGCCGCAGCGCGCACGTGACCATGCCGTACCACCTCGCGCTCGATCAGGGCAACGAGGACCGGCTCGCGTCGGCCAAGGTCGGGACGACCGGTCGGGGGATCGGACCGACCTACGGCGATCGCGCCTGGCGCCTCGGGCTGCGGATGGAGGACCTCCTCGATCGGGCGGTGCTGGGCGAGCGGCTCGAACGCCTCCTCCCCGACAAGAACCTCGTCCTCGGCGCGATGGGCCGACCTGCCTTCGAGGTCGACGCGCTCGTCGACCTGGCGATGGCCTGGGGCGATCGGCTGCGTGACCATCTCGACGACACGACGTGGCTGGTCCAGGCGGCGCTCGCGCGCGGTGAGCACGTGCTGCTCGAGGGCGCCCAGGGCACGCTGCTCGACCTCGACCACGGGAGCTATCCCTACGTGACCTCGTCAAACCCGGTCGCCGGCGGCGCGTGCACCGGTGGTGGGATCGGGCCGCTCCAGGTCGACGAGGTCATCGGGGTGATGAAGGCCTACTCCACGCGCGTCGGCTCAGGACCGTATCCGACCGAGTTGCACGATGCGACCGGTGCCGGGATCGCCGAGCGGGGACACGAGTTCGGCACCGTCACCGGCCGGCCACGCCGCGTGGGCTGGTTCGACGCGGTCCCGTTGCGCTACGCGGTGGCCGTCAACAGCGTCAGCAGCATCATGCTCAACAAGCTCGACATCCTGTCGGGCGTCGATCCGATCCGGCTGTGCGTCGCGTACGAGCTCGACGGCCGGCGGGTGGAGACCTGGCCGTCCAGTGGCGCTGCGCTGTCCCGCGCGACGCCGGTCTTCGCCGAGTTCCCGGGCTGGTCCGAGCCGCTCCACGACGTGCGATCGCTGGGCGACCTGCCCGAGAACGCGCGCCGCTACGTCTCGGCCATCGAGGAATACGCCGGCGTCCCGATCGTGCTCGTGTCCGTGGGGCCGGAACGGACGCAGACGATCGAACGGGCATGGCGGCCGATGCGTCATCGACCGGGGTTGCCGGCATGAGCCTCATCGCCCCGACCCGGATCGTCGTCGTGGGTGGAGGCGGCCGCGAGCACGCCCTGGCCTGGAAGCTGGCCGGCGAGCCGGGCGTCAACGAGGTGATCGTCGTGCCGGGCAACGATGCGATCGCGCTGGAGCCGCGCGTCCGCTGCGTGCCCGGCGTGGACCCGCTCGACGGCGCCGGGATCGTGGCGGTCGCCCGTCGGGAGGCCGCCGAGCTGGTCGTCATCGGACCCGAGGCGCCGCTCGCGGCGGGCGTCGCGGACGCCCTGATCGAGGCCCGCATCGCCGTCTTCGGCCCTACCGCGGCGGCCGCGCGGATCGAGTCGAGCAAGGCCTTCTGCCACGAGGTCGCCGCCGCGGCGGGGGTCCGGATGGCCCGCGCCCAGGCGTTCCGCGACGCCTCCGACGCCGCGGTCTTCGCGGCGGAGCTGGCGGCGACGGGCCGGGGCGTGGTCGTCAAGGCCGACGGCCTCGCGGCCGGCAAGGGCGTGACGGTGTGCGATTCGGCCGCGGATGCCGAGCGAGCGATCGCGCGCCTGGCCGGCGCCGTGGGCAGCGACCCGTCCATGCCGTGGGTGGTCGTCGAGGAGCGGCTCCACGGGTCGGAGGCGAGCCTCATCGCGTTGTGCGACGGGCGGACGGCGGTCGCGCTCCCTGTGGCTCGCGACCACAAGCGGCTGCGCGATGGCGACGAAGGCCCGAACACCGGCGGGATGGGTGCCTACAGCCCGCTGCCGGACCTCTCCGACGAGGCCGCCGGCGACCTCCTGAGCGCGTTCCAACGGCCGATCCTGGCCGAGCTGGCCCGGCGCGGGACGCCGTTCCGCGGCGCCCTGTACGCGGGCCTGATGCTGACCGACGACGGGCCTGTCCTGCTCGAGTGCAACGCGCGGTTCGGCGACCCGGAGACCCAGGCGATGATGCCCCGCCTCGCCGGCGCGCTCGGGCCGATCCTGCTGGCCGCCGCACATGGCGACCTGACAGGGGCGGTGCCGGGCACGGTCCTGGCCAATGGCAGCCTCCCGGTCGTCCCCGGGGCCACCGTCGCCATCGTGCTCGCCGCCGCCGGCTACCCGGACGCGACGCGACATGGCGATGCGATCGACGGGCTGGACGATGCCGTTGCGGCCGGCGCCCTCGTCTTCCACGCCGGCACGACGCTGGGAGGCGACGGGACGTTCCGGACCTCGGGCGGGCGGGTGCTTTCGGTCGTCGGGAGAGGGCCCGATCTCGATGCCGCTCGCCGCGTGGCGGACGCGGCCGCGGAGCGCATCCACGCGACGGGGATCCAGCGGCGGCGCGACATCGGCGACCGGGTGAGCAGCGGAGCGCTCGCCCGATGATCCCGCGCTACACGCTCCCCGAGATGGGCGCGATCTGGTCCGACGTGGCGCGCTTCGAGGCGATGCTCCGCGTCGAGCTCGCGGTGGCGCGCGCGCAGTCGGGGCGCGGGCAGGTCCCACTCGACGCGCTCGCCGCACTCGAGACGCGCTCCCACGTCGACGTCGAGCGGATCGCCGAGATCGAGCGGACGACCGATCACGACGTCATCGCGTTCGTCACACAGGTCGCCGAGACCGTCGGGCCCGATGGCCGCTACCTCCACCTCGGGTTGACCAGCAGCGACGTGGTCGACACCGGCCTCGCCCTCCAATTGCGTGCCGCCGGCGAGCGGCTCCTGCTCGACGTCGACCGCCTGCTTGCGGTGCTCATCGGCCGCGCCCGATCCGAGGCGGCGACCGCGATGATGGGCCGCACCCATTCGGTCCATGCCGAGCCGACGACGTTCGGCCTCAAGCTGGCCGGCTGGGCGTTCGAGCTCGATCGGGGCCGCGTCAGGCTGGCTGCGGCCGTCGACGAGATCGCGACCGGCAAGATCTCCGGTCCGGTCGGGACGTACAGCCATCTCGGCCCGGACATCGAGGCCGAGGTCCTTGCCGCGCTCGGCCTCCATGCCGATCCGGTCAGCACCCAGATCGTGCAGCGCGACCGGCACGCCGGGCTGCTGACCGCGATCGCGATCCTCGGCGGGTCGCTGGAGCGGTTCGCCACCGAGATCCGCAACCTCCAGCACACCGAGATCGGGGAGGTCCAGGAGCCGTTCCGGGCGGGTCAGAAGGGCTCGTCGGCGATGCCGCACAAGCGCAACCCGATCCTGTCCGAGCGGATCGCCGGCCTGGCCCGGCTCCTGCGCGGGTATGCCCACACCGCCCTCGAGGACCAGCCGCTGTGGCACGAGCGCGACATCAGCCACTCGAGCGCGGAGCGCGTCATCCTGCCCGACGCCACGATCGTCCTCGACTACATGCTCGTGCGCATGACCGCGCTCGTCGACGGCCTGATCGTCCGATCCGAGCGGATGCGCGAGAACATCGCCCGCGGCCTCGGGCTGCACGCATCGTCGCGCGTGCTCGTCGCGCTGGTCGACGAGGGCGGGCTCTCCCGCGAGGACGCCTACGCCGTCGTCCAGCGGGCGTCGCTGCGGGCCGCCGACGAGCGATCACCGCTGCGCGACCTGCTCGCCGTCGACCCGGCGGTCGCCCAGCGACTGTCGCTCGCGCAGCTCGACGCGTGCTTCGACGAATCGGCGTTCCTGCGCCACGTCCCGGAGATCATGACCCGGCTCGACGGGCTGGCGGACGGCCTGACGGCCCGCACCGCGGCATCACGGGCGACGGCCGATGCTGGCTGAGTCGTTCCTTCGCTCGGGCAAGGTCCGCGACCTGCACATGCTCGACGACGGTCGCCTGCTCCTCTTCGCGTCGGACCGGATCTCGGCGTTCGACGTGGTGCTGCCGACGACGATCCGGGACAAGGGCCGGGTGCTGACCGGGCTGTCGCGCTTCTGGTTCGCGGAGACGGCCGGGATCGTGCCCAACCACCTCCTCGCCACCGATCCGGCGGCGATCGGCGAGACGATCGCCGCCGATGTCGCGGCGACGGGCCACGACGTCGCGAGCCTGGGGCTCGACGAGCTTCGCGGCCGGCTGATGATCTGCCGGCCGGCGGCGGTCGTGCCGATCGAGGCGGTCGTCCGCGGCTTCCTTGCGGGGTCGGGCTGGAAGGAGTACCGCGAGCACGGGACGGTGTGCGGCATCGCGCTGCCCGCGGGTCTCCGGGAGAGCGATCGCCTGCCCGAGCCGATCTTCACGCCGGCCACGAAGGCCGAGCTCGGCGCCCACGACGAGAACATCAGCTTCGACCGGATGATCGAGCACATCGCCGGCTGGCTCCTCGGCGGCGACGTCGATGTGGCGGGCGCCCTGGCCGAGGCGATCCGCGATCGCGCGCTGCGGCTGTACGGCTTCGGGGCGGCCGTCGCGGCGCGCCGCGGGATCCTGCTCGCCGACACGAAGTTCGAGTTCGGCCTCGCCGAGCGCCGGCCGCCCGAGCCCGGTCCACACACTTTCGGCGACGAACCGACGGACCGGCTCGACCAGCTGATCCTCATCGACGAGGCGTTGACACCCAATTCGTCGCGCTTCTGGGATGCTGCGACCTATGCACCCGGACGCCCGCAGGCGAGCTTCGACAAGCAGTTCGTCCGCGACTGGCTCGAGACCCAGCCGTGGGACAAGACAGCCCCGGGCCCGGCCCTGCCCGACGATGTCGTGGCCGGGACCCGTGCTCGCTACGTCGAGGCCTACGAGCGGATCACCGGTGCCAGCTTCGAGCGGTATCTCAGGGAGGACGTGATCGCCGCATGACGAGCTTTCGTTACGCCGTCAACGTGACGCCGAAGCCAGGCATCCTGGATCCCGGCGGCCGGGCCGTCGAGGGCAGCCTCGGCCACCTCGGCATCGAGGGTGTCCACGACGTGCGCATCGGCCGGCGGGCCGAGCTGACGGTCGATGCTCCCGACGAAGCGTCGGCGCGCGCGGTCGTCGAGCGCCTGGCATCCGAGCTGCTGTCGAACCCGCTCATCGAGGTGTACGCGGTCGAGCCGCTCGGCGCCGCGTCATCGGCGGTCAGCGCCGGCGGGTCCACGGTCGGGCCGGCGCCGGTCGCGGCCGCGACCGGGGAGAGCTGACGATGGGCGTGCGGATCGGCGTCGTGGTCTTCCCGGGGAGCAACTGCGACCGCGACACGCTCCACGCGCTCGCCCTGGCCGGTGCGGACCCCGTGGCCCTGTGGCACGAGGAGGCGACCCTCGATGGCGCCGCGGCGGTCGTGCTGCCCGGCGGGTTCGCCTACGGCGACTACGTCAGGGCCGGCGTCATCGCCCGGTTCAGCCCGGTGATGCGCGCGGTCGCCGCCTTCGCGGCCGATGGCGGGCTCGTCCTCGGGATCTGCAACGGCTTCCAGGTGCTCGCCGAGGCGGGGCTCGTGCCGGGCGCCCTGCTGCGCAATGCGTCGCTCCGGTTCGCGGGCCACGAGGTGGCGATCGCGGCCGAACGCCTCGACACGCCGTTCACCCACGCGCTCGACGCACGGCGTCCGCTGCGCATGCCGGTCGCCCACGGCGAGGGCCGCTACTACGCCGACGAGCCGACGCTCGAGGCGCTCGAGCGCGACGGGCAGGTCCTGTTCCGGTATGTCGACGCGGCTGGTGCGCCGGCCGGCCCGGACGACCCGGCCAACCCGAACGGCTCGCTGCGGGCGATCGCCGGCGTGCTGAACGCGGCCGGCAACGTCGCCGGGCTGATGCCGCATCCGGAACGCGCGGCCGAGGCGATCCTCGGCTCGGACGACGGGATGGGCATCATCCGCTCGCTCGTGGACAGCGCGTCGCGCGCGGCGCACGGGCCGGTCATCGCCGGGGCCCGGGCCGGAGCCGGGGCGCGATGACCGTGGCCGAGCGTTCCGTGGAGCCGCTCCACCGCCGTCTGGGCGTGATCGACGACGAGCTCGACGCCATCCGCGAGCGGCTCGGCGGCCGGGACCCCAACGACCTCGAGCTCGCGATGTTCAGCGTGATGTGGAGCGAGCACTGCTCGTACAAGAGCTCCAAGCCGCTGCTCCGGACGCTGCCGACCGCGGGTGCGGGCGTGGTGGCCGGCCCCGGCGAGAATGCCGGGGTGATCTCGATCGGCGACGGATTGGCCGTCGCGTTCAAGATCGAGTCGCACAACCATCCCTCGGCGGTCGAGCCGTACCAGGGCGCGGCGACCGGGGTGGGCGGCATCCTGCGCGACATATTCACGATGGGTGCGCGACCGATCGCCGTCCTCGATGCGCTGCGCTTCGGAGATCCGGCGGACGCGCGGACGCGTCACCTCGTCGACGGCGTCGTGCGCGGCGTCGGCGGCTACGGCAACTGCGTCGGCGTGCCGACGGTCGGTGGCGAGCTCGTGTTCGATCCGAGCTACGCGGGCAACCCGCTGGTCAACGTCATGGCCATCGGCCTGCTCGAGGAACGGCTGCTGACGCTGGCCACGGCCGGCCGGCCCGGCGATCTCGTCGTCCTGTACGGGTCGGCGACCGGGCGTGACGGCATCGGCGGTGCGTCGGTGCTGGCCAGCGCCACGTTCAGCGACGACGACCCGTCCAAGCGGCCGTCGGTCCAGGTCGGCGACCCGTTCGCGGAGAAGCTGCTCATCGAGGCCAGCCTCGAGCTCATCGAGCGCGGGCTGGTGGAGGGACTGCAGGACCTCGGCGCGGGCGGGATCACCTGTGCGACCTCGGAGACGGCCGATCGGGCCGGGACCGGGATCCTGGTCGACCTCGATGCGATCCCACGGCGCGAGCCGGGCCTCGAACCCTTCGAGGTGATGATCTCGGAGTCGCAGGAGCGGATGTGCGCCGCGGTCCTCCCGGAACGCTGGCCCGAGGTGCGCGAGGTCTGCGAGCGCTGGGGCCTGCCGGTCGCGATCATCGGGCGGGTGACCGAGGACGGCGACATCGCGGTCGTCGCAGGCGGGCTCGACCGCGACGGCCGGCCGGCTCCGGGTGCGCGGGAGCTGGCGCGGATCCCCGCGCGGGCGCTCACGAGCGACGCCATCGTCCACGAGCGGATCGCCGCTCCCCCGACGCACCGCCGTGGGGCGCCGGCGCCCGGTGCGCCCGCATCGGCAAGCGATCGTCTCCCGGAGCGCGGCACGGACCCGGGCGCGGTCCTCGTCGCGCTGCTCGGGTCGGCCGGGCTGGCGTCCCGCCATGCCGTCTACCGGCAGTACGACTCGACGGTCGGAGCCGACACCGTCGCCGGACCGGGCCGAGGTGCGGCGGTGCTGCGGGTCAGGGGGACGTCGAAGGCCCTCGTGGCGACGACGGACGGCAACCACTCGGTCGGCGCGGTCGATCCGTGGCTCGGCGCCGCGCTGTCGGTCGCGGAGGCGACCCGCAACGTCTCGATCACCGGCGCGAGGCCGCTCGGCATCACGAACTGCCTCAACTACGGCGATCCGACCCGGCCGGAGGCGTTCTGGCAGCTGTCCGAAGGCGTCCGCGGCCTGGCCGATGCGTGTCGCGCGCTCGAGCTGCCCGTGACCGGCGGCAACGTCTCGCTCTACAACGAATCGCCGACCGGCGCGATCGCACCGACGCCGGAGATCGGGGTCGTCGGGCTCCTCGACGACATCGCGACGCTGGTCGGTCCCGCGTTCGTCGACGAGGGCGATACGGTCCTGCTCGTGGGCGACGCCGTCCCGGGTCTCGTCGGCTCGGCCTATGCGGCGCTCGCCGGCGACGCCTCGGAGGACGGCCCGCCGATGCTCGACCTCACCCGCGAGGCGGCCGTCCAGCGGTTCGTCCGCGAGGCGATCGCGCGCGGACTCGTCGCCTCGGCCCAGGACGTGTCCGGTGGGGGGCTCGCCGTCGCGCTCGCCGAATGCGCGATGTGGGGCACGATCGGGGCGAGCCTGCGGGTCCCGGTCACCCACTCCCCGGCGGTCGACCTCTTCGGCGAGGGTCCGTCGCGGCTCGTCCTCAGCTGCCCGCGGCGCTATGCGGCGGCCCTCGTCCTGCTGGCCCGCCAGCACGGCCTGCCCATCGAGCCGCTCGGGACCGTCGGCGGCGATCGGCTCGTCATCGAGCTCGCCCTCGCCGGCGCGACCGGTGCCGCCGAGGAACGCGGGAGCCGTGTCGCCGACACGCTGGAGGTCCCGGTCGCCGACCTGCGCCACGCCTGGGACCACGGGCTCGCCCGCGCCCTCGGTTGGGAGGGCTGACCGATGTGCGGCGTGTTCGGAGCGGTCCTGCCGGGCGGCGAACCGACCGAAGCGGCCTCGATCGCGGCGCTCGGCCTGTTCGCGCTCCAGCATCGCGGGCAGGAATCGGCCGGGCTGGCGGTCAGCGACGGCGAGCAGCTGATGCTCTACAAGGACCTCGGGATGATCAGCTCGGTGCTCGACGAACGGCGGCTGCCGAGCCTGCGCGGCCAGCTCGCGATCGCCCACTGCCGGTATTCCACGACGGGATCCACGATCTGGGAGAACGCCCAGCCGACCTACCGGCTCGGGCCGGGTCGCGCGCTGGCCATCGGCCACAACGGGAATCTGGTCAACACCCGCGACCTGCTGACCCAGCTGCGCGGCGGCCGGACCCGTCTTCCGGCCTCGACCGATACCGAGCTCCTCACCGCGCTCATCGCCGATGAACCGGCGGCGGACACGGTGGAGGCGATGCGACGCGTCCTGCCGCGGGTCCGCGGCGCCTACAGCCTGGTCGTCCTCGACGAGCGCCGGGTCATCGGGGTGCGCGACCCGTTCGGCTTCCGGCCGCTCGTGCTCGGGCGCTTGCCGGGTCCGGCCGGGGTCGACGCGGACGACGGCCTGTGGAGCGGCGACGACGCCGCCGTCGGCTGGTGCCTGTCGTCCGAGACCGCCGCGCTCGACATCGTCGGCGCCGACTACGTCCGCGACGTCCAGCCCGGCGAGATGGTGATCCTCGAGCCCGGCCAGGCGCCGCGCTCGGTGCGCTTCGCCGAGGCGACCCCCGCCCTGTGCGTCTTCGAGCTCATCTACTTCGCCCGGCCCGACTCGTACATGGAGGGGCGCAACCTGTACGAGGCGCGACGCAGGATGGGGATGCAGCTGGCGGGCGAGCACCCCATCGACGCCGACCTCGTGATGCCCGTCCCGGATACCGGCGCTCCCGCCGCGGCCGGGTTCGCCGAGGCGTCGGGGCTGCCGTACCGCGAGGGCATGTACCGCAACCGGTACGCGGGTCGGACGTTCATCCAGCCGTCGGCCGGGCTGCGCCACCGCGGTGTCACGATCAAGCTCAATCCGCTGCGCGAGGTCGTCAGCGGGAAGCGTCTCATCGTCGTCGACGACTCGATCGTGCGCGGGACGACGACCAAGCGGATCGTCGAGCTGTTGCGCAAGGCCGGCGCGACCCAGGTCCACGTCCGGATCAGCGCGCCGCCGATCTACCACCCGTGCTTCTACGGGATCGACACGCAGATCGAGACCGAGCTCATCGCCTCGACCCACACGGAGCCCCAGATCCGCGAGTTCATCGGCGCCGATTCGCTCGGGTACCTGTCGATCCGCGGCGTGCTGGCTGCCCTCGAGCTGCCGTACGAGCGGTTCTGCTTCGCGTGCTTCGACGGCCACTACCCGGATCCTGTGCCGTACGACGCGACGAGCCGCAAGTTCATGCTCGAGGAGGCGGTGACCGCGGATGCCTGACCGGGTGCGGGCGGCGCGGCTCCGATGACCGCGCGGGAGGGCAAGGGCGACGCGGGACGGCGCGCCTACCGCTCGGCCGGCGTGGACATCGCCGCCGGCGACCGCGCGGTCGAGCTCATCCGGGCGCACGTCGAGTCGACCCGCCGACCCGAGGTCGTCGGCGGGCTCGGGGGGTTCGGCGGCGCCGTCGGCATCCCGGCTGGCTACCGCGAGCCGCTGCTCGTGGCCTCGACCGACGGGGTCGGCACGAAGACCGCCATCGCCGCGGCGCTCGGCCGGTTCGACACGATCGGCATCGACCTCGTCGCGATGTGCGCCGACGACGTCGTCTGCTGCGGCGCCGAGCCATTGGCGTTCCTCGACTACGTGGCGGTCGGCCGGGTCGTGCCCGAATGGGTCGGCGAGCTCGTCGGGTCGGTCGCGGCCGGCTGTCGGGAGGCGGGTTGCGCGCTCATCGGCGGAGAGACGGCCGAGCATCCGGGGCTCATGGAGGTCGACGAGTTCGACCTGTCCGGATGCTGCATCGGTGTCGTGGAGCGAGCCGACATCATCGATGGGAGCGCGGTCCGGGCCGGCGACGCGATCCTCGGGCTGGCCGCGTCCGGGCTGCACTCGAACGGCTTCTCGCTCATCCGGACGCTCATCGCCGAGTGGGACCTGGACCTCTCGGATCCGTACCAGGCGCGGCTGCGGCGCTCGCTCGGCGACGCGGAGACGGAGGCGGCCGTGACGGCGGCACCGAACGAGGCGATGGCGACGCTCGGCGAGATCCTGCTGACCCCGACGCGGGTGTATGCCCGGGCCGTGCTCGGCGCCCGGGTCGCGGTTCAAGCCGCGGGCCTCGACCTGCACGGCATCGCCCACATCACGGGGGGCGGTCTGCCCGGCAACGTGCCGCGGGCGCTGCCCGACGGGCTGGCGGCCCGTCTCGACCCGGGCCGCTGGCGGATGCCGTCGGTCATGCGCCTGTTCGGCGCGCTCGGCGGTCTCGACGACGACGAGCTGCGCGCGACGTTCAACGGTGGGCTCGGGATGGTCATCGTGCTGCCCGCGGCGGCGGCGGCCACGGTCGTCGTGACGGCGGCCGAGCACGGCATCGCGGCCGCGGTCGTTGGCGAGGTGGTCGACGCGGACTCGGCCGGTGCCCGCTACGTCGAGGGAGCGCTGGAGTCGATCGCATGACCACGCCCGAGATACCAGCGCCGGCCCGACGACGGGCCGGGACGGACGGGGTGAGCGACCCGCGACGGATCGCGGTCGGCGTGTCCGGGGCCGGCTCGAACCTGCGGGCGCTGGCCGCCGCGGCGGGCCGGGGCGAGCTCGGCGGGTCGATCGCGCTGGTCTTCGCCGATCGCGCGTGCGCGGCGCTCGACTGGGCCGCCGAGCAGGGCATCGACACGGCACTCGTACCCGGTGGGGACGACACGACGCTCGCGGCGACGCTCCGCGCCGTCGAACCGGACGTCGTCGTCCTGGCCGGCTACATGCGGATCGTCGGGCCCGAAGTGCTCGCCGCGTTCCCGGTCCGGATCGTCAACACGCATCCGTCGCTCCTGCCGGCGTTCCCGGGTGCGCACGCTGTTGACGATGCGCTGGCACACGGCGTGACCGTGACCGGCTGCACGGTCCATCTCGTCGATGCCACGCTGGACGGCGGTCCGATCGTGGCCCAGGAGGCGGTTGCGATCGTGCCCGGGGACGATGCCACCACCCTCCACGACCGGATCCGTGCCGTGGAGCATCGGTTGCTGCCGCGGGCGGTCGGCCTCGTGCTGGCCGGCGCGGTTGCCGTGGAGCCCGGTGGGCGGCGCGTGACGATCGACACGGACATCGCCGATGCGACGCTCCCCGCGCCGCGGCGGGCGCTGCTGTCGGTGTCGGACAAGACGGGCCTCGAGCCATTGGCGACGGGGCTCGTCGCGGCCGGGTTCGAGCTGGTCTCGACAGGCGGCACGGCCCGGGCACTACGCGAGGCCGGCCTCCCCGTCACGGACGTCGCCGCCGTCACCGGCTTCCCGGAGATGCTCGATGGACGGGTCAAGACCCTCCACCCGCGGGTCCACGGCGGGATCCTCGCGGACCGGCGCGTGGCCGATCATCGCCGGCAGCTGATCGAGGCCGCGATCGCGCCGTTCGAGCTGGTCGTCGTCAACCTGTACCCGTTCGCCGCCGCCGCGGAGCGCCCGGGGATCTCGCTCGACGCGCTCGTCGAGGAGATCGACATCGGCGGACCGTCGATGGTGCGAGCGGCGGCCAAGAACCACGCGAACGTGGCGATCGTCACCTCCCCGGCGCGCTATGACGCGATCCTGGCCGCGCTCGCCGGCGACGGCAGGGTGGGGGACGGGCTGCGCGCCGCGCTCGCCGTCGAGGCCTTCCGCCACACCGCGGCCTACGACGCCCGGATCGCCGAGGTCCTGCCGCGGCGGATGGCGGCCGCCGGGGTCGAGCTGCCGGACGAGGCGGGTCTGCCGGGCGCCGGCGATCCGTACCCGCCAAGCCTCACGATCGCGCTCGAGAAGGTCGAGACGTTGCGCTACGGCGAGAACCCGCACCAGCCAGCGGCCCGCTACCGGCGGCCGGGGAGCGGCCCCGACGACGGCCCGTTCGCGACCGGCGAACCGCCGCTCCAGGGCAAGACGCTGTCGTACAACAACGTGCTCGATGCCGCCGCCGCGTCGGCCCTGGGTCGCGTCCTGCGCGGGCCGGGCTGCGTCATCGTCAAGCACACCAACCCGTGTGGCGCCGCCGAGCGGGCGACGCTCCTCGAGGCCTGGCAGGCGGCGCTCGCGGGCGACCCGGTGTCGGCGTTCGGTGGCGTGGTGGCCCTCACCCGGCCGGTGGACGCGAGCGTGGCCGAGGCGCTCGTGTCGATCTTCCTCGAGGTGGTGGTCGCGCCCGGGTTCGAGGACGCGGCGGCGGCGATCCTGGCCGCCAAGCCGAACCTTCGGCTCGTCCTCGACCCGCGCCTGGCATCCGACGCCGCCGGGCCGGCACCCCATCCGACCGGGTCGATCCGGACCGCGGGTGGGGCCGTCCTCGTGACCGCGCCCGACACGGTCGCTGACGATCCGGGGCGGTGGACGGTCGCCTCGAAGCGCGCGCCCGGCGATGCCGAGCGCGCCGACCTCGACCTCGCCTGGCGCCTCGTCCGGGGGGTCACCTCCAACGCGATCGTCCTGGTCCGCGATCGGCGGCTCATCGGGATGGGCTCGGGGCAGACGTCGCGGGTGGATGCGGCGCGGGGCGCGGTCGCCCAGGCGCGCGCGTATGCCGGTGACGCGGCGCTGGTCGGGGCCGCCTGCGCCTCGGACGCCTTCTATCCGTTCGCGGATGCGGTCGAGGTCTGCCTCGCGGGCGGGGTCACTGCCTTCGTCCAGCCGGGCGGCTCGGTGCGCGATGCCGAGGTCCTCACCGCCGTGGACACGGCCGGCGGGACGATGCTGCTGACCGGTACGCGCCACTTCCGGCACTGACGCCGGACGTCGCGACCGGCGTCGGCTGGTGGTCCTGGGCGTGCTGGCCGTCAACGTGGCGACGCTCGCCCGCGGGGTCGCCCGCCGGCTCAGCTCCCGCGGATCGCCTGCCCGAGCAGGACGAGCTCGACGAGCATCGAGGTGTCGACCGCGATGGTCCCGTCGTTGGTCAGCGCGTCCAGCCTCGCGTAGGCCGCCGCGTGGTCGCCGCGCTCGACCAGGGCGCGGAGCGAGGCCACGTCCGACGCGTCGACCACCGGTTCGAAGCGATCGAGGAGCGCGCTGAACCGTGGCCCGATCTGGCTCGGGTCGATGGGATCGATCCGATATGTGGCATCCCGCTTGGGCATCAGGCGTATCTTGGAGCCTGCGCGAGAACGCGGCTGAACGGGAACGCCGCGTACCGGAAGGGAGGCCCCACGATGTCGGATTTCCTGGCGATCACCTTCGATACGGCGGACGAGGCGGAGGCGGCCCTCCGGTCGATCCGGTCGCTCGAATCGGGCGACCGGATCCATCTCGAGGACAGCGCGGTCGTGCGCAAGGACGCCGAGGGCAAGGTCACCGTCCACAACGAGATGTCGAGTGGCACCGAGACGGGAGCGATCGTCGGCGCGGTCCTCGGCGGGCTGCTGTTCGTGGTCTTCCCGGTCGCGGGCATCGTCGGCGGCGCGATCGGCGGCGGTCTGGTCGGCCGGGCCGCGGCGCCCGGCGTCGACGGCACGTTCGTGAAGGAGGTCGGGGAGGACCTGCCGGCCGGCGGCTCCGCCCTCTTCCTCCAGATCAAGAGCGGCGATGCCGGCCTGCTCGTCGGCGCCTTGCGCCAGTATCACGGGCGGGTGCGGCAGACCTCGCTGGACGATGACGTCGAGGCCGCCCTGGACGAATCGCTCCGCTGAGTCCGGCTCCCGTATCATCGGCCTCCCATGGCCGACCGACCGCGCTATTACCTCACGACCTCGATCGCCTACGCGAACAACAAGCCCGGGCTCCACACGCTCTACGAGGTCGTCGGCGCCGATGCCATCGCGCGCTGGCACCGCATGCTCGGCGACGAGACGCGGTTCCTGACGGGGACCGATGAGCACTCGATCAACATCGCCCAGGCCGCGATCGATGAGGGACGCCCCACGCGCGACTTCGTCGACGAGAAGGTCGCCATGTTCAAGACGGCCGAGGACGCCCTCGGGATCGCCCCGGACCGGTTCATCCGGACGACCGATCCGGACCATGTGCGGGCCGCCCAGGAGATGGTCCGCCGCGCCCACGCCAACGGTGACATCTACCTCGGGACGTACGAGGGCTGGTACTGCCCGAACGAGGGCTTCCGCAACGCGACCGATGTCGTCGAGACCGCGCGCGGCACGATCTGCCCGAACCACCCCGATGTCCCCCTCCAGTGGCTGACCGAGCGGAACTGGTTCTTCCGCCTGTCGGCCTACCAGGAGCGGCTCGAGGGCCATTTCGCCGAGCACCCGGACTTCGTCCAGCCCGAGTACCGGCGCAACGAGATGCTCGGCTTCATCCGCGGCGGGCTGGAGGACTTCTCGATCAGCCGCGAGCGGACGCCGGGCGACTGGGGGATCCCGTTCCCAGTCGCCGAGAACGGTGAGTCGGCGCTCCGCGAGGACGGCTCGTGGGACCCGGAGGCCGGCAAGATCTACGTCTGGTTCGACGCGCTCATCAACTACATCACGGGGGCGGGGTTCCCGGACGACCCGGACGCGTTCGCCCACTGGTGGCCGGCGGACCTGCACATCATCGGCAAGGACATCGCCCGTTTCCACACGATCTTCTGGCCGGCGATGCTGTGGAGCGCCGGGGTCGAGCCGCCGCGCCACGTCTGGGTCCACGGCTGGCTGCTCGCGGCGGGCGGCGAGCGGATGAGCAAGAGCCGCGGCAACTTCTTCGACCCGAACGACTTCGTTGCCGCGCTCGGGACCGATGGGGCCCGCTACGCCGTCCTGCGCGAGGTGCCGTTCGATCGCGACGCCGAGGTGTCGTGGGATTCGTTCGTGCGCCGCTACAACGCCGACCTGGCCAACGACTTCGGGAACCTCGTCAACCGGACAGTCTCGATGACCAACCGCTACCTCGATGGCGAGCGCCCGGCGCCGCGCCCGGCGGCCGGCTCGCCGCTCGGCTCACGCTGGGCGGAGACGGCCACGTCGTACCGCGAACGGATCGAGGCGTTCCTCCTGCATGACGCGCTGGCCGAGCTGTGGGCGTTCGTCGGCGCGGCGAACAAGGAGGTCGACGCGGAAGAGCCATGGGTCCTGGCCAAGGCGGCCAAGGCCGGCGACGGGGCGGCGGAGGCTCGCCTGCGCGACGTGCTGGGCGACCTCATCGAGGCCTGCCGGCTCGTCGGGCTGGCGGCCGCGCCGTTCCTCCCCGCGACCGCGCCGCGACTGCTGGCGCAGCTCGGGCACGCCTATCGGTACGCACCCGACGGCAATGGCGGGCCACCGATCCTCGCCGAGCTCGAATGGGGGTCGCATGCCGGTGAGGCGGGTCGCGTCGGCGGCGCTGAGCCGCTCTTTCCGCGGCTCGATGTCGAGGACGAGGGGTCATGACCGTCGTTCTGCCGAGCGAGCCACCGGCCCGAGCGTCCCGCGGCCGATCGTTCGAAGCGTCCGGGCCTACGATGCCCGGGTGCGCCTCGTCGACAGCCACTGCCACCTCAACGCCGATCGGTTCGAGACGGACGTCGACCAGGTCGTGGGTGGCGCGCGACTGGCCGGCGTCGAGCGGATCCTGGTTCCCGGCTGGAACGTCGTCTCGTCCGAGCGCGCACTGGCCTGCGTCGAGCGCTTCCCATGGCTCGACGCCGCGGTCGGCATCCACCCGCACGATGCGGCGAAGGTCGACGGGAGCGGCTGGGCCCGGATCGTCGCCTGGGCCGCGGACCCACGGGTCGTGGCGATCGGCGAGACCGGGCTCGACTACGACCGTGTCTTCAGCCCGATCCCGGAGCAGCTGACCAATCTCCGCACCAACCTCGCACTGGCGCTCGAGACGGGCAAGCCGGCGATCCTCCATTGCCGCTCGCGCGACGGGCGGCGCGACGCGCAGGATGCGCTGCTCCGGGAGCTGCGCGCAGCCGGCGTCGGCGGGGCGTCATGGACCGCCGCGTTCGGGGACCGGCCGCCGGCCGTGATCCACTCGTTCTCGGGCCCGCTCGACTATGCCGCGGCGGTCATCGACCTCGGGCTGGCGGTCAGCTTCTCCGGTCTCGTCTTCCGGCGGGGCGAGGAGCCGTCGGCGGATGCGGTTACGCTCGTGCCGTCGGCCCGACTCCTGGTCGAGACCGATTCGCCGTTCCTCTCCGCACCGGGTGCGCCACGCTCGCGCAACGAACCGGAATGGGTACGCGTCACAGCGGCGTGGGTCGCCGACCGGCGCAGCGTGGCGACGAACGGCAGCAGGCCCACGCTGGTCGAGGCGTACGACCTCACCTTCCCGAGTACGCGGAGGACATCTTGATCGTCGCGACCCGCCGCTCCCTCGTCGCGGTCTTCCTTGTCGTGGTGGCCGGTTGCTCGACAAGCAGCCCGCCGGTGAGTCCGAGTCAGGTGGCCAGGAGCGCAGCCCCGAGCCCCCCGGCGTCGAGCGCACCGTCCAGCGCGCCCTCGGGCCCGACGCCGACGAGCAGCCCGACGACGGGTGCCACCGCGTCGAGCGCGGCGGTCTCGCCGGTGGCGTGTCCCGACCTGCCCCAGACGATCGCCGTCCCGTCCGACCGACTCGTCGATCTCAAGGTGGTGCCGGGCGCCGACGCGGACCGGCTCACCTTCGTGTTCGGCAACCCATCGCTGCCCGGACCGCCCGCCCCGCCGCAGGGTTCGCTCCAGGTCGCCCGGCCGCCCTACACGGAGGCCGCGAGCGGAGCGGCGATCAAGCTGGCCGGCCGGCATGTGGCCCAGGTCCGCTTCACGAACATGTCGCTGGCCAATGACGTCGGCCAGCCGACGTACGCGGGCCCGACCACCGTAACGCCCAACGCCGTGGCGCTCCAGCAGGCCGTCCTGTTCGACGCGTCCGAGGGAGTCATCGGCTGGTACGTGGGCTACGACGGGTCGGGATGCACGGCACTGGTCGGCGGCCCGAACGAGGTGGCGCTCGTCATCGCACACCAGTAGGTTGGGTTCGCGCCTCCACGGCAGCGTCGTGATGCTTGTCCGGCCGGCGTCAACATCCGGGTCGCGGCCAACGCCGCGGCCCCACGCGCAGGTTGATGCGATCATTGGCATCAAGGCCGGATGTGGCCCTTCAACGGCCCAGATCAAGCATCAAACCGCCCATCGGTCGACGAGTCGGCAGCGAACGCAACACACGCCGGGTTGACAGGGCAGACCCGGGTTCGCTAGTCTCCGCTTAGCACTCTCGTAGTGAGAGTGCCAAGCATCGTGAACCCGCGGTCCGACGGGCGCCGGCACGACCGGTTGGAGGCTCGGACGGGGATCGTCGCGATGCATCGACACATGTTCCGGGGACATCGCCCCACGGCCCCGACCCGGCCGTTTCGATGTCCCACGAGTCTACGCCCGTCGGCCGGCCCTGGCCGTCACAGGAGGAACGCACGTTGGCCAAAGCCACTGCAACTGCCATCGCGACCAAGCTCCGCCCGCTCGGCGACCGCGTCGTCGTCAAGCCGAGCGAGCGCGAGGAGATGACCAAGAGCGGCATCGTCCTGCCGGACACCGCCAAGGAGAAGCCCCAGGAGGGGACGATCGTCGCCGCCGGCCCGGGCAGGATCCTCGACGACGGCAAGCGCGAGTCGATGGACGTCAAGGCCGGGGACAAGGTCCTCTACGCCAAGTACGCGGGCACGGAATTCAAGATCGAAGGCGAAGACCTGCTCATCGTCAAGCAGTCGGACATCCTGGCGGTCGTCGAGGGCTGACGGCGACCCGTCGAGTCTTCGCGACCCTGTAGGTTCCTGGAGGGACACACGAATTGGCTAAGCAACTCATCTTCGACGAGACGGCTCGTCGCTCCCTCAAGCGCGGTATCGACCGCCTCGCGGACGCGGTCAAGGTCACGATCGGCCCGAAGGGGCGCAACGTCGTCCTCGACAAGAAGTTCGGCTCCCCGACCATCACCAACGACGGCGTGACGATCGCGCGCGACATCGAGCTCGAAGACCCCTTCGAGAACATGGGCGCGCAACTCCTCAAGGAAGTCGCGACCAAGACCGATGACGTCGCCGGCGACGGGACGACCACCGCGGTGGTGCTCGGCCAGGCGATGGTCTCGGAGGGGCTCCGCGTCGTGACCGCCGGGGCCAACCCGATGGTCGTCAAGCGCGGCATCGAGGCCGCCGTCGACGCGATCGTCGCCGAGATCAAGAAGCAGTCGCGTCCGGTCGACAACCGCGAGCAGATCGCGGCCGTCGCGGCCATCAGCGCCGCGGATCCGGAAGTCGGCGAGATCATCGCCGAGGTGATGGACAAGGTCGGCAAGGACGGCGTCATCACCGTCGAAGAGGGCCAGAGCCTGGGCCTCGAGAAGGAATACACCGAGGGCATGCAGTTCGACCGGGGCTACATCTCGGCGTACTTCGTGACCAACCCCGATCGCATGGAAGCGGTCCTCGACAACCCGCTCATCCTCATCACGGACAAGAAGATCTCGAGCGTCCAGGACATGCTCCCGGCCCTCGAGAAGGCCGTCGCCCAGGGCAAGCCCACGCTGATCATCAGCGAGGACGTCGACGGTGAGGCGCTCGCCACGCTCGTCGTCAACAAGCTCCGTGGCACCGTCCAGGTCCTCGCCGTCAAGGCGCCGGGCTTCGGTGATCGCCGCAAGGAGATGCTCCGCGACATCGCCGTCCTGACCGGCGGCACGGTCATCAGCGAGGAGATCGGGCGCAAGCTCGATTCGGTCACCGCCGAGGACTTCGGGTCGGCCCGTCGCGTCGTCGCGACCAAGGACGACACGACGATCGTCGACGGCGACGGAAAGGCCGACCAGATCAAGGCCCGGATGACCCAGATCAAGGCCCAGGTCGAGGACACCACCTCCGACTACGACCGCGAGAAGCTCCAGGAGCGCCTGGCCAAGCTGGCGGGCGGCGTCGCGGTCATCAAGGTCGGTGCCGCCACCGAGGTCGAGCTCAAGGAGAAGAAGCACCGCATCGAGGATGCGCTGTCGACGACCCGTGCGGCCGTCGAAGAGGGCCTCGTCGCCGGCGGCGGCACCACCCTCCTGCAGGCCATCCCGGTCCTCGACAAGATCAAGCTCGAGGGCGACGCCCAGGTCGGCGTCGACATCGTGCGCAAGGCGCTCGAGGCCCCGGCCCGCCAGATCGCCGACAACGCCGGCCAGTCCGGCGAGGTGATCGTGGCCCACGTCAAGGGCCTCAAGCACGGCTTCGGCTACGACGCGCTCAAGGGCGAATACGGCGACCTGTTCAAGGCCGGCATCGTCGATGCCGCCAAGGTCACCCGCTCTGCGCTCCAGAACGCCGCCTCAATCGCGGCCATGGTCCTGACGACGGAGACGTTGATCTCGGACATGCCGGAGAAGGAGAAGGCCGGGGCCGGCGGCGGCCACGACCACGGTGGTGGCGGAGGGATGGACTTCTAGTCCTCCAGACCCCGAGGAACGCAACGGCCCCCGGCAACGCCGGGGGCCGCTCGATTCCGTCGCCGTCTACGCGGCCGTCATCTGGCAACCTCCCTGGCGACACGTTGGTACCCTTCGATC
Organism: uncultured Chloroflexia bacterium; assembly: GCA_963833285.1. GTDB lineage: Bacteria > Chloroflexota > Limnocylindria > Limnocylindrales > CSP1-4 > SPCO01. Next base: position 294,138 of record CAWHXM010000006.1, read on the forward strand.
GCGATGCAGCGATCGACCCGGCACATCCTCGCCGCCTTCGTCGGCATCGGCCTCATCGTCCTCATCTGGCTCGCGCCGGACATCGGTACGAGCCAGACCGGTCCGAACGGTGCGATCGAGGCCTACCGCGGCCGGATCGAGTCCATCACGTTTCCCTCGACGGATCCCAGCGCCGAGGGGCCACCTGTCCCGATCGCGCACGTTCGGATGCTCGACGGCCCGCACGCCGACCAGGCCGTCGATGCGTACCTGGCCGGCCCGGGTGGATCGCAGGACACCTCCACGTACGCGGCCGGCCAGGAGGTCGTCGTCACCTTCACGGCCCAGCCTGACGGCTCCGACCCGTATGTCGAAGTCAGCGACCATTGGCGGATCCCGGGGCTCGGGATCCTCGGCATGATCTTCGCGGCGGCCGTCGTCTTCGTCGGCGGCTGGCACGGGGTCCGCGCCCTCGTCGCACTCGGACTGACCGCCGTGGTCATCCTCAAGGTCCTGATCCCGGCGATCGTCAACGGCGTGCCGCCGGTGCCGCTGGCGGTCGTGGTCGCGACCACCGTGACGGTCGTCACCATCCTGCTGACCGAGGGGCTGTCGAGGACGAGCCTGGTGGCCATCCTCGGGACGACGAGCGCGCTGGCGATCACGGCGCTGCTGGCGGCAGCCGCGACCGCCTTTCTCAGCTTCACGTACACCGCGGGTTCGGATCTCGCCTTCATGACCGTTCCTGGTGGCGCGGGCCTGGATCTGCGCGGCGTCCTGCTCGCGGCGATCATCCTCGGGGCGGTCGGCGTCCTCGACGATGTCACCGTCACCCAGGCCGTGCTCGTCGAGGAGCTCGCCGAGAAGGGCGACCTGCGCGGGCCGGCGCTTGTCGTCAGCGCGATGCGGATCGGCCGCTCGCACATCGGCGCCACCGTCAACACCCTGTTCCTCGCCTACGTGAGCGTCGGCCTGCCGCTGATCATCGTGCTGTACGTCAGCCACCAGCCCACGGGCGCGGTGCTGAACGACGAGACGATCGCGACCGAGATCGTACGCACGCTCATCGGCAGCCTCGGGATCATCGCGGCGATCCCGATCACGACCTTCATCGCCGGGCTGCTTATGGAGAGCCGCGCCGGCGATGCCGAGGGATGGGAGACATTCCGCTCCCGGAGCATGTCCCGGCTCATCCTCACGGTCGCCGGGATCATCACGCTGCTCGCGGCAACGACGGTCATCTCCCTCGGCGGGGCAGCGCGAGCCCCGCTGCGATCGACCGCCCTGGTGCCAAGCCCGTCAGCCGACGCGAGTGACGTCGACACATCACCGTCACCGGGTGCGTCCGCGGTCCCCTCATCGACGGCGAACGACACGCCAACCTTGTTCAACGTCGGGCAGACCATCCCCATCACGGTCGATGGCCAGGCGGCGGGGACGGTTGCCGTGGAGCCCACCCGGACCAAAGCCGGGAGCGGCAGCCACGTGTCGGTCATCGTCCACTACGTTGCGGCCGGCACGTTCCCGTTGGCTGCCGGCCAATGGGAGTTGCTGCCCGAGGATGGCTCGCTTGTCCCGCTCGTCGCGGGCGATGCAAACGCGATGAACCGAACGTTGAACGCGGGCGAGCGGTTCGACCTCCACGCGAGCGCCGACATGACCACGACGCCCAAGGAGCTGTTCGTCGTCTACGTCGACGCCAGGACCTCCGAGATGATCCTCGCGATCCCCGTGGACTGAACCCGACCCCCGTCACCTGTATGAGACTGTGTCTCACTTGTGGTACGGTTGCGCCATGGGCGATCCGACTCCGATCATGACAGCACTCGAACGCGCCGGCTATCGGTCGACCGAGCCGCGGCGCACCCTCGCGGCACTCATCGCCGATCAGGACGGCCATTTCACGGCCGCCGAGCTGGTCGTCGCGGCGCGAGCCCGGCGTCTCGGCGTCGGGCGGGCGACGGTCTTCCGGACGCTCGAGGTCCTCGCCGAGGTCGGCGCCGTCGAACGGCTGGACCTGCCGTCCGGGGAGCATGCCTACGTCGGATGCGAGCCGGCGCACCATCATCACGTGGTCTGCTCGCACTGCGGGAGGGCGACCGGGATCGATGATTCCGGTCTGCGGGCGATCGTTCGCGAGGTCGCCCGACAGACCGGCTACCGGGTCGACGACCACCGACTCGAGCTCTTCGGCCTGTGTCCGGCGTGCCAGGCCGTCCGACCGCGCCCGACCAGCGTCAGCGCCTGAACGAACGGGCAGCACCGCCGGATGAACGTGCATCCCACAGCGAGACTCGGTCTCACTCCTGGCCTGGGGATCGTGCTCTTCATCTGCATGCTCATCGTTTGGGCGTGCGGGGCAGGCCCGTCGCAGTCCGGCACGGCCGCGCTCTCGGTCGTGGCCACGACGACCGTCTTTGCCGACATCGTCCACAACGTCGGCGGCGAGCGCGTCACGGTCTCCTCGATCATCCCGGCGGGCGTCGGCCCCGAGGATTACGAGCCGAAACCGAACGACGCGAAGAAGCTCGCCGGCGCCGACCTCATCGTCTCGAACGGTGTCGGTCTCGACGGCTTCCTCGACAAGCTGGTCATGGCGGCCGGGGAGGGCAGCGTGTCGAGGCTGGTCCTCGGGGACGGCATCCCGACGATCACCGTCGAGGGTGAGGCGAACCCCCACTTCTGGCTCGATCCGAGCCTCGTCGAGAGCCACTATGTGCCCGCCATCTCGGCGGCTCTGACGAAGCTCGATCCGGCGGGTGCCGCGACGTACGCGGCGAATGCCGCCGCCTATACCACCGAGCTCAAGGCACTCGATGTCGCGAACAAGGCCAAGATCGAGACGATCCCGGTGGCGAACCGCAAGCTCGTCACGTTCCATGACGCGTTTCCCTACTTCGCAGCCCACTACGGCTTCGAGGTGATCGGGGTCATCCTGGCCAACGTCGGCCAGGAACCGAGCGCGACCGAGCTGGCCGCCCTGGTCGAGAAGGTCAAGGCGGCACACGTGAAGGCGGTCTTCTCCGAGGCGCAGTTCAGCCCCGAGCTCGCCCATACGCTCGCCCAGGAGGCCGGCGTCACCTCGATCGTGACCGCTCTCTACAACGACACCGTCGGACCTCCACCGACCGACACGTACCTCACGATGATGGCGTGGAACGTCGACGAGATCGTGCGGTCGCTCCGATGATGGTCGGCACGCCGGCGGCGGTCTGTCTGCGCGACGTCACCGCCGGCTACGGGGACCGGGTGGCCCTGACCGATGTCGACCTCGAGATCCCGACCGGCTCGCTCCTGGCGGTCATCGGGCCGAACGGCTCCGGCAAGAGCACCCTGCTCAAGACGATCTCCGGCGTCCTCACGCCGTTCTCGGGATCCGTGGAGGTGTTCGGCGGCCCGGCGAAGCTGTCGGCCAAGCGGATCGCCTACGTGCCCCAGGCCGAACTCGTCGACTGGTCGTTCCCGGTTACCGTCGGCGACGTCGTGATGATGGGTCGAGTCCCGTTGATCGGCATCGGTCGATCGCCGGGTCGCGCCGACCGCGAGGCGGTCGCGGAGGCGCTCGAGACGGTCAGGATGGCCGACGAGCACGACCGGCAGATCGGTGCCCTGTCAGGCGGTCAGCGTCGACGGGTCTTCCTCGCCAAGGCGCTCGCGGCGCGACCCGACCTGTACCTCCTCGACGAGCCGGTGACCGGCGTCGACGTCACGACCCAGGAGGACCTGATGCGGATCCTCGAGGCCGAGGCGGCGGCCGGCCGGACGGTGGTCGCCACCACCCACGACCTCGCCAGTGCCGCGCACCATTTCCACCAGGCCGCGTTCATCAACGGCCGGATCGTGGCCTTCGGAGCGGCGGATCTCGTGCTCGATCCGGCCCTCCTGGCTGCGACCTACGGCGGGCACGTCATCGTCCTGCCGGCCGGCGACCGCACGATCATCGACGATGCTCATCATCACGATCAATCGCCCGCCGGCGAGCGGCACTTCCACGACGGGGCCGGCTGACGTGCTCGATCTCCTCCTCGAGCCGATGGCCTACGGCTTCATGCAGCGTGGCCTGGTGGCGGCCATCCTGGTCGGGATCGTGTGCGCCGTGATGGGAGCGTTCGTGGTCCTGCGCGGCCTGGCGTTCATCGGCGACGCCGTCAGCCATGCGGCGTTCCCGGGCCTGGTCATCGCCTTCATCCTGGGGATCCCGCTGTACATCGGTGGGGCGATCGCCGCGGTCGGCACCGCCCTCGCGATCGGCGTCGTCGCCCGTCGCGGAGCCCTCCGTTTCGACACTGCCGTCGGCGTCCTGTTCGCGGGGATGTTCGCCTTCGGGATCGTCCTGTTCAGCACGATCCAGGGGTACGTCACGGATTTGTTCGGTTATCTCCTCGGCAATGTCCTCGGGATCACGACGTCGGACATCCTCCAGATCGCCGCGCTCGGTGGCGTCGTCCTGCTGGTGGTCGCGCTCCTGCGCAAGGAGCTGCTGTACGCCTCGTTCGATCCGGCCGGAGCGGCGGCGTCCGGTCTGCCGGTCGTCACCCTCGACTATCTGCTTCTTGGACTCATCGGCGTCACGATCGTCGTCAGCATCCAGGCGGTCGGGATCATCATGGTCGTCGCCATGCTCGTCACGCCGGCGGCGACCGGCCAGCTGCTCGTCGACAAGTTCTGGGACCTGGTCAGGATCGCCATCGCGGTCGCGGTCGTCGCGGCCGTGAGCGGGCTCTATCTGAGCTTCTATCTCAACGTCGCGTCGGGCGCCTCGATCGTGCTCGTCGAGACGCTGTTCTTCGCGCTGGCCCTGCTCTTCTCGCCGAAGTCGGGCTGGATCTCGCACCGACGGCGGGGCCGGGCCGGAGCCTCGGTGTAGCGACCCACGCAGTCGAGGCCCCGGCAACGCCGGGGGCCATCTCGAGTCCGTAGCTCGGCTACCGCCAGAGGTAGAGCAACCGGTCAGGGTCGAGCGGGACCGGGCTCCGGACCGGGGCCATCAGGTGGACCCGTGGCGCGAACGTCCGGCCCACGTGGAATGCCTCGACGAGTGAGCCGCGTGGGTCGGCGATGGCCACGACGTTCGTGGCGCGGTCGCGCCATTCGAAGCGGATGGCGTCCCACAGGCTGCGAAGGGCGTCGACCCGACCCGCTGCGTGCCACGCGAGATTCAGCTCGATCGAGCGGATCACGCGGTCCTTCGGGATCAAGCCCGACAGGCGTCCGAGCAGGGCCAGCGGGACCGGCATCGAATCGATGTGATCGACCATGATCCTGAAGCGCTCGGTGATGCCGGCCCCCGCGACGAGCGTACCGTCACGCGCGACCGCGACCCGGTACTGACGGATGGGCTCGCCCAGGCTGGTCGGCGCCAGGGCCGCCGCGAATCGCTCGGGCGTCTGTCGCGGTACCAGGTCGTAGTCCGCATAGAACGCGTCCAGGGCGTCGACGACCACCGGGATGTCACGGTCGACGATGGGTCGGATCTCGATCTCGCGCGACCGCCGGTCGCTCCCGGTCGTGCGGGCGATGACGATGCGCGCGGGACCGAGCACCTGTGTCGACCAGCGTCCCGCCGTCGCCAGCGAGGCCGTGTTGCTCGCCTCGACGTTGGCCGTGATGACGCTGTCGCCACCAAGCCGTTGATGCGCCTCGTCGATCCTCCAGCTCGCCAGGCGTGCGCCGAGCCCCTGCCGCCGGACGTCGTGGCGGACCTTGAGATTCTCGAGATGGGCGGACGGGTAGGTCCCTCCCCCGACCGTCACCTCGTCGACGAAGGCCGTCGCCACGCCGACCAGCCCGTGGGTCCCGGGGGTCTCTGCGACGACGCCGAACGTAGTCGGGTGCTGGGCCAGGAACGCTTCGTAGGGATCGCGCCGGTACTGGGTCGACATGCTCACCGCGGTCGTCTGCGCCTCGGTCCGCATCAGGACGTCGATGGCCGGTCCATCCGACGGTTCCATCGGTCGCAGTCCGAACTCGGTCATGGCGAATGCGAATTCTACTCCCGACGCCATGGCATCCGGCCGCCATGGCAGAACGGGTGTTTGACAGGTCATGAGCTTCACGGCGACCCTGTCGCTGGCCGGCGTGCGGCCTTCCAGACCCGAGCCGCCACTCTCAAGGAGCCTCATGATCCGCCGATCGCCCACCGTCCTCGCGCTCCTCGCCGCCATGGCGATGCTCGTCGGTGCCTGCAACGGCAGCACGCCGCAAGGCCCGGCGCTGACCGACCCCAAGGAGATCCTGACCGCCGCGCTCAAGTCGACGGAGGCCGCCAAGAGCGTTCACCTCGATGTGACCGTGGACGGCAAGGCGACCGTCAAGCTGCCCAACACGTCCGGACCGGGGACGACGGTCGAGCTGGCCGGGACCACCGCGTCGGCCGACGTCGACTTCGTCAAGCCCGCCGCCAGGGCGACCTTCTCGGCGAAGGTGACGGGCCTGACGGTCGGTGGCGAGATCATCGCCATCGACGGCAAGACGTACACGAAGACGACGCTGACCGGCCCGCTCTACACGGAATCGGCTGCCTCCGCGGCGCCGGTCGACCCGAGCAACCTGGGCGGTGCGCTCGACAACCTCGGGGACGTGCTGCTCAAGGACGCGGGCGCCCTGGTCAAGGGCGACGATGTCGCCTGTGGTTCCGGACAGTGCTACACGGTCACGACGACGCTTTCGCCGGATGAGCTCGGCCTGAGTGGCCCCGGCGCGGGTGCCGTCGCCAACCTCCCGATCGATCTCACCGGAGCGACGGTCAAGGTCACCGTGGCGGTCGAGAAGAGCCTGCCGTACCACCTCGCCGGGATCACCGCCGTGCTCACGACACCCAACGGCAATGCGGTCACCGTGGTGGTCACCGCGTCGAAGTGGGATCAGGCCGTGTCGATCTCCGCGCCACCGCCGGATCAGGTCAAGCCCGCGTCGTAGCCACCGCCAGCGTTCTATGGGCGCCCCCGCGGCAGGGTTCCGCGGCCGCCAGGCACGGGCCGGGTGAGCCGGCCGACCTACAATGGCTCGGTGAGTCCCGCCCGACGTCGGCGAACCGGCGACCCCACGCTCGACGCCGCGGCCGAAGCGGCGAACGCCCCGTCCGGGACGGTCTTCACGGACCTCGCGGAGACGACCGCGGCGCTTCCCGAGGAGCCGGCCTGGATGCGCGACGTGCCGGTCACCAGCGAGGATCCGTCGGCGCCGCCACCCGCCCCCGATCCGGAGGCCCGCGCCGCGGCCCGCAAGGCGCGCGAGGAGCAGATCGTCCGTGCCCTCAACCCCGAGCAGGCGCGAGCCGTGACGACCACGGACGGCCCGTTGCTCATCCTGGCCGGCGCGGGATCGGGCAAGACGCGCGTGCTGGCCCACCGGATCGCCTATCTGGTGAGCATCAAGGACGTCGCGCCGTGGCGGATCCTGGCCGTGACGTTCACCAACCGCGCGGCCGCCGAGCTCCGCGAGCGGATCATCAGCCTTGTCGGCGAGGGCGGCCGCGACGTGGTGGCCGGCACGTTCCATTCGCTGTGTGCCCGCGTCCTCCGCGCCGAGGGCGAGGCGATCGGGATCGGGCGCCGCTTCGTGATCTACGACACGGACGACCAGGGTTCGCTCATGAAGCAGATCCTGCGCGAGGAGGACATGCCCCTGACCGGCGAGTTCCGCCCGAGCGTCGTCCTCGGGGCGATCAGCCGGGCGAAGAACGAGATGCTCGACCCGACGTTCCTCGCCGAGAACGCCTCGAACCACCGCGAGCGGACGATCGCGCGCCTGGCGACGCGCTACCAGGAGCGCCTGCGCAAGTCGAACGCGCTCGATTTCGACGACCTGCTGCTCGAGGCCGTCCGGCTCTTCGAGGAGGCCCCGGACGTGCTCGCGAAGTACCAGGACCGCTGGCGCTACCTTCACGTCGACGAGTACCAGGACACGAACCGGGCGCAGTACCTGTGGGTCCGCGCCCTCGCCGCGCGCCATCGCAACCTGTGCGTCGTGGGCGACGACGACCAGTCCATCTATTCGTGGCGGGGCGCGGACCTGCGCAACATCCTCGACTTCGAGCGCGACTGGCCGGACACCGCGGTGGTCAAGCTCGAGCAGAACTACCGCTCGACGCAGCTCATCCTCGACGCCGCCCACGCCGTCGTCTCGCGGAACACCGCGCGCAAGGACAAGAAGCTGTGGACCGCCAACGCCGGCGGCGTCCTCATCCAGCGCTTCGAGGCGTACAACGAGGAGGAGGAGGCCGAGTGGATCGCCCGCCAGGTCGAGGGCCTGGTCGGGGGGCGCGGGAGCGCGCTGACGCGTCGGGCCGAGGATGACGACACCGACCGGCGGTTCCGGGCGCGCGAGATCGCGGTGATGTACCGGATGAACGCGCAATCCCGCGCCATCGAGGAATCGTTCCTTCGCTACGGGATCCGTTACCAGCTCGTCGGCGGCACGCGGTTCTACTCACGACGTGAGGTCAAGGACGCACTGGCCTACCTGCGGATCCTGCGCTCCGATACCGACAGCGTCAGCTTCGAACGGATCATCAACGTGCCGGCTCGGAGCATCGGCGACAAGACCGTCGAGGTCCTCCGCGCCGCGGCCGCCGGCGAGGGCGGCACGACCTGGGGCGCCATCGAGGCCGCCGCCCGCGGCGGGCTCACGGGGCTTGCGCCGCGGACCCGCAACGCCCTCGCCGAGTTCGCCGCGCTCGTCCGACGGCTGCGATCCCGCGTCGGCGTCCTGAGCCTCCCCGAGCTCCTCGACGAGGCCCTCGAGGCATCCGGCTACCGCGCCATGCTGGCCGACGGCTCCGAGGACGGCGAGGAACGCTGGGCGAACCTGCTCGAGCTGCGCTCGGTCACGACCCGCTACGACGATCTGGCTCCCGACGATGCGCTCGACCGGCTACTGGAGGAGACCGCGCTCGTCGCCGACCAGGATTCGTACGAGGGCGACGCGGACGCCGTGACGCTCATCACGCTCCATGCCGCGAAGGGTCTCGAGTTCCCGGTCGTGTTCATCGCCGGCCTCGAGGAGGGCCTCTTCCCGCACAGCCGCGCGCTCGACGACGAGAAGGAGCTCGAGGAGGAGCGCCGGCTCGCGTATGTCGGGATCACCCGCGCGAAGCGGCGGCTCTACCTGTCGCACGCCTGGCGCCGCGCCACCTGGGGGATGGGCCAGGCGACCGTGCCCTCGCGGTTCCTGCTCGAGATCCCCGCCGAGCTGATGGTCGGGCCGCAGCTGGGCGGCGCGGACGACCGCGACCTCGACCTCGATCTCGTGTTCGGCGCACGACGTACCAGCCGCTTCGGGACCCCGCTGCGTGGCGGTGGTGGCGGTGCCTTCCGGCAGGGGAGCGGTCGTCCGGGAGCCCCGGCGGCCGGCGAGCCGTTCCGACCGGGTCGCGACCTTGCGGCGAAACGGGAGGCCTACGCCGACGGTGCGCCGTCGGGCAAGCTCCGTCGGCCCGCGCGGGCCTGGGACGACGACCTCGACGCGGCCGACCGGCAGGCCGAGGGTGACGCCGCGCTCGCACCCGCGGCCAGGTCCGCCCGCCCGGTCATCCCGGGCGAGCGCCAGTTCCGCGACGGGGATCGCGTCCGTCACGCACGATGGGGCGACGGGATCGTGGTCACGAGCAAGCTGACCCGCAGCGACGAGGAGGTCACCGTGGCGTTCAAGGACGCGTCGGTCGGGCGCAAGACGATGCTCGTGAGCCTGGCCAACCTGGACCTCATCGGGTGACGGCGTCGGCGGCGGATCCGTCCAGCATCGTCCGCCTCGCGGACTTCGAGCCGCTCGCCCGTGCCTGGATGGACCCGGCGGCCTTCGACTACATCGCCGGCGGTTCGTGGGATGAGATCACCCTGGCGGAGAACGAGGCGGCCTGGCGCCGGCGCCGGTTCCGTCCGCGCGTGCTGGTGGATGTGTCGCGCGTCGCGACCGCGACGACGCTGCTGGGTTCGCCGACTGCGCTGCCGCTCGCGATCGCGCCGATGGCGATGCACGCGCTGGCGCATCCCGATGGCGAACTCGGGACGGCGCGGGCCGCGGCCGCGGCCGGTGTGCCGTTCACGCTCTCGACGATGGCCTCCCGCTCCATCGAGGAGGTGGCGGCCGCGGCCCCCGGGGCGACCCGCTGGTTCCAGCTCTACGTCCAGGAGGATCGCGACCTCTCGCGGTCGTTCGCCGAGCGCGCTGCTGCGGCCGGCTACCGGGCCATCATCCTGACCGTCGACTTGCCCGTGCTCGGTTACCGCGAGCGCGACCTTCGATCGGGGTTCGAGCTGCCGCCGCTTGCCAACCTCCCCGACGGGCAACCGGCCGACCGGCGGTCGCGGGGCGTGACCTGGGACGACCTCGCGACGATCCGGACCTGGTCGCCGCTTCCGCTCGTCCTGAAGGGCATCCTCACCGCCGAGGACGCCCGCCTCGCGGTGGAGCACGGCGTCGACGCGATCGTGGTCAGCAACCACGGCGCCCGCCAGCTCGATCGCGTCCCGGCCGCGGTCGACGTGCTGGCCGAGGTCGTCGCGGCCGTCGCCGGCAGAGCGGAGGTGTGGGTCGACGGCGGCGTTCGAAGTGGTCTCGATATCGCGATCGCGCTCGCGCTCGGGGCACGCGGCGTCCTCGTCGGCAAGCCGATCCTGTGGGCGCTGGCGGCCGACGGCCAGGCCGGCGTGGAGCGCGCCCTGGCGATCCTGCAGGACGAGTTCGAGCGCACGCTGGCCCTCCTCGGGACGCCGACCCCGGCCGACATCCGCCCGCAGCACCTCGCCGGCTGACGGCCCACGGCCGACACCGAACCGCGACCCGAGCGACCTCCGGTCGGCATCGAACCGCCGGGCCGGATGTTGCAGGGTGGAGATACCGGATTGGATCTCGGTCCGCCGGTCCCCCTTCTGACCCACCCCTGAGGTATCACCATGTTCGACAACGCCCGGATGCTCGACCTGATCGAGCATGCCCTGGACGCGGACCCGCTCTGTCCCGTCTGCGGCGCACCAACCACGATCGAGGACGACGCCGGCCGCCTGTGGCTCGTCTGCTCGGCGACGCTCCATCCGGTCACGCTCGTCGCGCGCGTGAGCGCGGCGATCCTGCCCCACCGGCGCCACCTGGTGGTCGACCTGTCCGAGCACCTGGCCGCCTGACCGTCGCGGGGATGCGCGCGGGGCCTCCGTTCGGTACCCTCGCATCCATGGCGATCCAGCTGCCGCCGGTCGACCCGGCCCTCGTCGACGCGGCGGCGAGGCTCGACATCGATGCGGCGACGCGCCGCCACGCAGAGCTCGCCGCCGCCGTGGACCGCGCCAACGAGCTGTACCACGTCCGGGACGCGCCCGAGATCAGCGACGCCGAGTACGACGCGCTGTTCCGCGAGCTGGTCGCGTTCGAGACGGCCTACCCGGAGCTGACGACCGCGGATTCGCCGACCCAACGGGTCGGTGGCACGCCGACCGGCACGTTCGACGAGGTCCGCCACGCGCGGCCGATGCTGTCGTTGTCGAACGCGTTCAGCCATGACGAGCTGCGAGCGTTCGACGCCCGGGTGCGGCGCGGGCTCGGACTCCCGGCTGCACCCGAGCCGGCCCCCGACCTGCGCTACGTCGCCGAGCTCAAGATCGACGGCCTCGCCATCAGCCTGCGCTTCGAGCGCGGCCGGTTCGTGCAAGGCGCGACGCGCGGCGACGGGACGACCGGCGAGGACGTGACCGCCAACCTGCGGACGATCTCGGTCATCCCGGGGCCTCTGCCCGAACCCGCCACGCTCGAGGCGCGTGGCGAGGTCTACATGCCCAAGGCGGAGTTCAAGCGCATCAACGAGGAGCGCGAGGAGGCCGGGCTGGCGCTCTACGCGAACCCGCGCAACAGCGGCGCCGGCTCGCTCCGCCAGATCGATCCGGCCGTGACTGCGGGCCGGAAGCTGTCCGCCTGGTTCTACCAGCTCGTCGAGGACGGCGACACCGTGGCGACCCAGACGGCCGCCCTCGAGCGCCTCGCGGCGCTCGGCTTCCCGGTCAACCCGGAACACGAATCCGGGCTGGACATCGAGGGTGTCATCGCGTTCACCGAACGCTGGCGCGAGCCGCGCCACACGCTGCCGTACGAGACCGACGGGGTCGTCGTCAAGGTGGACCGGGTCGACCAGCAGGCTCGTCTCGGGATGGTCAGCCGAGCGCCGCGCTGGGCGATCGCCTTCAAGTTCCCGCCCGAGCAGGTCGAGGCGTATCTCGAGGACATCGTCCCGTATGTCGGGCGGACCGGGACGTTGACGCCGGTCGCCCACCTGACCCCCGTCAAGGTCGCCGGGTCGACGGTCTCGCGCGCGACGCTCCACAACCTCGACGAGGTCCGCCGCAAGGACATCCGGATCGGCGACTGGGTCGTGCTCCAGAAGGCCGGCGACGTCATCCCCGAGGTCGTGCGGCCGATCGTCGATCGGCGAACCGGCGCCGAACGCGAGTTCGGCATGCCGGCGACCTGCCCGGTCTGCGGCACGCCCGTGGTCCAGGACGAGGGGGCCGTTCGCGTGTACTGCCCCAACACGCGGTGTCCGGCCCGGCTGGCGCAGGAGTTCGGCCATTTCGTGGGTCGTGGCGGGATGGACATCGAGGGTGCCGGCTGGGCCGTGTTGTCGCAGCTCCTCGAACGCGGCATGGTCCACTCGCGGGCCGACTTCTTCCGGCTGACCGCCGACGATCTCGAATCGCTCGACCGGTTCGCCCGCAAGAGCGCCGACAACCTGGCCGGGCGGATCGCGCGGGCCCGCGTCGGTCGGCCATTGGCGCGGATCCTCAACGGGCTCGGTATGCCGCAGGTCGGTGAGCAGACCGCCATCGACCTGGCGACCTGGCTGGCCACGCGCATCCGCCCCGACGCCTATCCGCCGTCCGATGGCGACCTCGTGCCGGATCCGTGGTTCGCGGCGGTCGAGGCCGAGCTGCGAAGGATCGGCACCGACGAGCCGGATCGGTTCACGGAGGTCCCCGGCATCGGCCCGACCGTGGCGGCGGCGCTCGGCCGCTGGTTCGCCGACGAGGCGACGCGCGACGTCCTCCGGGAGCTGGTCGAGGTCGGCGTCGTGCCGGAGCGACCGGTCGTCCGGCCGGCCGGCGAGACGACGGTCGGGCCGCTCGGTGGGAAGACGCTGGTGGTCACCGGGACGCTCGAGGGCTTCAGCCGGCCGGAGGCGGAAGAGGCCATCCGGGCTGCGGGCGGCAAGCCGTCCGGTTCGGTCTCGAAGAAGACCGACTACGTCATCGCCGGCGAGAGCGCCGGGTCCAAGCTGGCCAGGGCCCAGGAGCTGGGTGTCGCGGTGCTGGATGAAGCAGGGTTCCGTCGCCTGCTCGCCGGCGAGGATCCACGGAAGGTGCCATGACCATCGACGACCCGCTCGCGCCGAGTCCCGATCCGGTCACCCAGGCCGCGGCCTACCAGGCCAGCCTGCTCGCCGCGCTCGGCGAAGACGACCCCGCCGAGGTGCAGGCCTCGACCCCGGCTGCCCTCCGCGCGCTGGTGGCGGACGCGGGTGACGACGTGCGGACGCCGCCGGAGCCGGGCGAATGGTCCGTCATCGAGTGCCTCGGCCACATCGCCGACGGCGAGCTCGTGGCCAGCACGCGCTACCGCTGGATCATCGCCCAGGAGGCGCCCGACATGATCGGCTACGACCAGGCCTCGTGGGTCGCCCGCCTGGGTCACCGCGATGACGACCCGGCCGGACTGCTCGCCTGGTTCGAGGCGCTTCGAACCGCCAATCTCGGCCTGTGGGCGCGGTTCGGCGCGACCGCGGGCGCCCGCCTCGGCATGCACCGCGAACGAGGACCGGAGAGCTACGACCTCACCTTCCGGATCGCCGCCGGCCACGACCGGATCCACCTCGAGCAGGCGCGCCGCGCGCTGGCGGCCGTCCGGGAGCGGGTGAGGTAGCGCCGACCGAGGACACGCCCCGGTCACCCGAGGGCGTGGTTGAACTGGCCCCAGATGGCCTTCGGCATCCAGTGGAGCGGCTCGCCGCGGACCAGCCGCGGGGCGTGCCAGGCTTCCGTCCAACCCGTCGCGAGAAGGCGCTCCAGCCCCGCTTCGTTGTCGGCCAGGACCCCGGCCCGGACGCGCTTGTCGCGGCCGGTCGCTGCGCGGCGCGCGTGGAGGATCGCGATGGCATCGTCCGCGTCGGGCGCGATGGTGGCACCGCCGCCCCACGGCGCACGGACGACGAACCCGCCGAGCGATCCCTGCCCGCGATCGAGCACGCGGGCCGCCTCCGCCGAGGCGAACGCGCCCAGCAGATGCGCCCGATCCTCGCCGGTCGCGGCCGCATCGAGGGCGGTCATGGGCCCCAGGTCCGCGGGACGGAAGGCCCGGATCCGCGGGTCCGCGGGCTCGCCGTCCAGTCCTGGCGCTTCGAGGATCCGGTACCAGGTCTGGACCTCGAACCCGAGTCGCTCGTACATCGGGCGGCCCGCCTCGGTCGCGACCAGGACCAGCGTCCGGCAGCCGCTCGACTCGGCCGCATCGATCGTGGCGCGGGTGAGCTCGAGACCGACGCCGCGCCGCCGCCACGCGGGTTCCACCCACACGATCCCGATCCAGCCTGCCGGCCCGTTGAGGCTGGCGACACCGGTCCCGACGACGACCCCATCGACATCGGCCACGAACGGACGAGCCCGGTCGGAGCGGGTCACGAACTGTAGATGGAGTCGCCGATCGCCCCAGTCATGGCGCAGGAACGCGGCGGCGAGCGGCTCGACGTCCGCGGGCGTCATCGGGCGGATCGTCGGCAGGGGCATGTCGCGCATCGTATCCGCCGGGCACGATCGAGTCCGCCGCGCGCCGCTGACGGCCTGACCCGTCGAGGGGTCCGGGTCACGGGGGCGAAGCGGTGCCGGACGGCCCGCCCGACCATCGACCGACCTCCACCAGCCGGCCGGACCGATCGTCCTCCGCGACGATGACCTCCGCGTACCCGACGTCGAGGCGTGCGACCGACCCGCTCGCCGCAGGGACCAGCAGGATCGGCAGGACGAACCGGTACAGGGAGCCGTGGCCGATGCACACGACCGCTTCATCCGGATCGCCACCCGACAGCAGCCCACGGACCAGCGATCCGAACCTGGCGAGCATGTCGTCGAGGCTCTCCCCACCGTCGATCCGGGCCGTCGTCGTCCCCGTCGCCCACGCCGCCTCGACCGCGTCGTGGGCCGCCCAGGCCTCGGGGTCGCCGCGGCCCTCCATCTCGCCGCAGTCGGCCTCGCCCAAGGCGTCGTCGGTCCGGACGGCCGTGCCCAGGGCATCGCCGACGATGTCGGCGGTCTCCACGGCGCGCCGGAGCGGGCTGGTCAGGACCTGCACGGGGCGGACGTTCGTGCCGCCGTCGCGCCCGAGGTCCGCGACGAGACAGGCCGCCAACGCACTGGCCTGACCGCGGCCGCGATCGGTCAGCGGGTACGCCCAGCCGCGGTTGGCGATGACCCTGGCGAGGTTCGCTTCGCTTTCGCCGTGCCTGGCGAAGTACAGCCGCATCCCGGCTATCATCGCCGGATGGCCACGCTGTCGCGATCCGACGTCGAGCACGTCGCCCATCTCGCTCGCCTGGGGCTCACCGATGCGGAGCTGACGAGGCTCGAGGGGGAGCTCAACCACATCCTCGACCAGTACGCGATCCTCGCCGAGCTGCCGACCGACGACATCCCCCCGACGGCGCAGACGATCGAGCTCGAGAACATCCTCCGCGAGGATGTCGTGCGCCCATCGCTGTCGCTCGACGCGGTCCTCGCCAACGCGCCGGCGCGCGACGGCGACTTCATCGTGGTGCCCGCGATCATCGACGAGCGCTGACCGGCGGTGACCGATCCGACACGGCTCCTGGCCCACGAGATGGCGGCGCTCCTGCGGGCCGGCGACGTCTCCTCGCGCGAGCTGACCGAGGCGCATCTCGCGGCCGCCGAACGCGACAACCGCGGCCTCCATGCCTGGCTGACGATCGACCGCGAGCGCGCGCTCGCCGAAGCAGACGCCGCCGATGCCCGGCTGGCCGCAGCCCGGACCGACCCCGACCACGCGCTCGACTCGCTGCGGCCGCTGCTCGGCATCCCGGTCGCGCTCAAGGACCTGGTGTCGGTCGCGGGCGGCCAGTGCACCGCCGGCTCGCGCATCCTCGAGGGTTACCGCGCGCCATACGACGCACACATCACGGAGCGCCTGCGCGAGGTCGGCGCGGTGATCCTCGGCAAGACGAACATGGACGAGTTCGCGATGGGCTCCTCGACCGAGCACTCGGCGTACGGCCCGACGGCCAACCCGTGGGCGCTGGACCGCGTCCCCGGCGGGAGCAGCGGCGGGTCGGCCGCGGCCGTGGCGGCGTTCCACGCCCCGCTCGCGATCGGTACCGACACCGGCGGCTCGATCCGCCAGCCGGCCGCGCTGTGCGGGATCGTCGGGATGAAGCCGACCTACGGCCGGGTGAGCCGCTACGGGATCGTCGCGTTCGCCAGCTCGCTCGACCAGATCGGGCCCTTCGCGCGCGACGCGCGCGACGCGGCCGCGCTCCTCCACGCGGTCGCCGGGCGCGACGACCGCGACTCGACATCTTCGCCGAAGCCGGTCCCGGCGACGCTGACCGCGCTCCCGGCCGGCGACGACGAGGCAGCCGCGTCGCTCCACGGCAAGCGCCTCGGGCTGCCGCGCGAATACTTCGTGGCCGGCATGGAGCCGGGCGTCGAGGCGCGCATCCGCGAGGCGGTCGCGACGCTCGAAGCGGCCGGAGCCGTCGTCGAGGACGTGAGCCTGCCACACACCGACTATGGCCTCGCGACCTACTACATCGTGGCACCGGCGGAGGCGTCGGCGAACCTCGCCCGCTACGACGGGATCCGGTTCGGGCCGCGGCTGGGCGACGGCGATGTGCTGGCGAACTACCTCGCGACGCGCGGCCGCGGGTTCGGGGCGGAGGTGAAGCGCCGGATCATGCTCGGGACGTACGCGCTGTCGGCCGGCTACTACGACGCCTACTACCTCAAGGCGCAGAAGGTCCGGACGCTCATCAAGGGCGACTTCGATGCGCTCTGGGCGCAGGGCTTCGATGCGCTCGTCGCGCCGACGTCGGCGACCGTTGCGTTCCCGTTCGGGGCGCGGCTCGCGGACCCGGTGGCGATGTACCTGTCGGATGCCTGCACGCTGCCGGTCAACATGGCCGGGTTGCCCGGCGTCTCCATCCCGTGCGGTCTGTCCGAGGGGCTGCCGGTCGGGCTCCAGATCATCGGGGCGCCCTGGTCGGAGGCGTCGTTGCTCGGGCTGGCGCGTGGCTACGAGGCGATCACCGCGGACGCTCCGTGGCGGGGCCTCGAGCCGACCGAGCTGGCCGCTGCGGCCGATCCGGCGACGCCGACGCCGGTCGAGCGGATGGCCGCGATGGCGGGGGCGGCGACGGTCTGAATCGTCGGCGTCGGCGTCGGCCGGCGTCGGATCGCTCGACCACGGGTTGGACCACTCGACGCGGTAGCACCCAGACCCGCCGACCGGCCCCCGAGGATGGGCGCTGCGACTCTCGCACGGGTCGGGGCGGTGGGCCACGATCTCCCTGGAGGTGACATATGCGTGTGCGCATCGCGATCGCCGGGGCGGTCATCGGAACCGTGGCCGGGATCACCATCAGTCGGACCGTTCGCTGGTGGCGGACGTGGGGGGTCGATCCCATCGAGGCGTCCAAGTCGCTTGCAGGCGACGATCTCGTCCCGACCCCGACGGCCATCATCACCCGTGGGATCACCATCGACGCGCCACCGGAGGCCGTGTGGCCATGGCTCGTCCAGATGGGCTTCGATCGAGCGGGCTGGTACAGCTACGACCGCATGGACACGCGCGGCAAGAGCACGGACACGATCCTGCCGGCATTCCAGGGCCTCGCGGTCGGCGATGTGATGCCGGTCTCGCCGGACGGTGGCTTCGCGGTCAAGGTCCTCGACCCTGGGCGGGCGCTCGTCCTCTATACGGACACGGCCCTCGTCGAGAGTCAGGCTGAGGCGGTGGCTCCAAGCGACCCAGCAGACGTGCCGGCAGGGCTCGCCGCATCCGGAGCGATGCTCCGCCAGATCCCGCGAAACTTCGCGGCCAGCTGGGCCTTCGCCCTCGAACCCCTCGACGGCGGCCAGACCAGGCTCATCGAGCGCTTCCGCGCGCGGTTCGGTCCGTCCGGGCCTGCGTTCAAGGTTGTCGGCCCGTTCATGGGGTTCGGCGTCTTCGTGATGCTGCAACGCCAGATGCTCGGCATCCGCGATCGGGCTCATCTGACGGCCGTCGCGCCGCCACTGGCGGCCCCGACCGAGAAGCCGGCACGCGCAAAGGGGGACTTCGCGGCCGTCGTCGCGAATCAGACCGAGGTGGTCGCGAGCGCGAACTGAGGGGCGTCGCCGGTCTTCAGCCGGCGCGGGTGGCCCACGGAGGGGCTCGATGCCGTAGGCTTGCCGTCGATGGCGACCGACACGAGTGCCCGCGTCCCGTTGTCCGAACGCGTCCTCGCGGAGCGCGTCCGGGTCGTGCCGCCCTCGGGCATCCGCCGCTTCTTCGACATCGCGGCGACGATGGAAGACGTCATCAGCCTCGGGGTGGGGGAGCCCGACTTCGATACCCCGCGGGTCATCGTCGAGGCCGGCGTCGAGAGCCTGCGCGAGGGCCGGACCCACTACACCAGCAACCTCGGGACGCTCGAGCTCCGCCGGGCGCTGGCGCGCCACCTCGAGGCGCGCTACGGCGTCCGCTACGACCCGGCGACCGAGCTGATGATCACGGTCGGGGCGTCCGAGGCGGTGGACCTCGCCCTGCGGGCGACGTGCGACCCGGGCGACGAGGTCATCCTCCACGAGCCCTCGTACGTCGCCTACGTCCCGGCGATCGTCTTCGCCGGCGGCACGGTCCGCCACGTCGCGACCCAATTCGAGGACGACTTCGCGCTCGATCCGGCGGCCGTCGAGGCCGCCATCACGCCGCGGACCAAGGCGCTGTTCCTCGGCTATCCCTGCAATCCGACCGGTGCCGTGCTGCCCGACGCGGTCGCGGAGGCCATCGCCGACATCGCCGTCCGCCACGACCTCCTCGTCTACAGCGACGAGATCTACGACCGACTCGCGTACGGGACCTATCGCCACCGACCGATGAGCGCCCTGCCCGGGATGCACGAGCGGACGATCCTGATGGGCGGCTTCTCCAAGGCGTACGCGATGACGGGCTGGCGCGTCGGCTACGTGGCGGCTCCGGCGCCGATCCTGGAGGGCATGCTCAAGGTCCACCAGTACGGGATCATGTCGGCCCCCACGACGGCGCAGGACGCGGCCCTGGCCGCGATCGTCGATGGCGAGCCGGACGTCGAGCGGATGCTCGCCGAATACGACCGGCGGCGTCGCCTGATCGTCGACGGCCTCAACGCGCTGGGCCTGGAGACCTTCGAGCCACGCGGCGCGTTCTACGCCTTCCCGCGGATCGGGTCGACCGGCCTGACCGACGACGAGTTCACCGAGCGCCTCCTGACCGAGGAGCACGTGGCGGTCGTCCCGGGCAGCGCGTTCGGGCCATCGGGCGCCGGCCACGTCCGGATGTGCTACGCGACGTCGTACGAGCGCCTCGAGGAAGCGCTCCGACGCATCGGGCGATTCGTCGAGCAGACGCGCGCGACCTGACGAGCGGGGCCATGCAGCGGCTCGTCGACGGTCATCCGGTCGACCTCGACATCATCGGTCACGGCGTCCCCGTCCTGCTGCTGCATGGGTTTTCGCTCGACCGTCGCAGCCTCGCGTACTCGCTCGGACCGGTCTTCGCGCGACGGACCGGGTACCGGCGGATCCACGTCGATCTGCCGGGGTTCGGCGCCAGTGCCCCGATCGTCTCGATCGACGGCAGCGACGCGATGCTCGACTTCGTGCTCGCCCTCATCGACGAAGTGGTGGGCGACGAGCGGCTGCTCATCGTCGGCGAGTCGTGGGGCGGGTACCTGGCCCGCGGCGTGGTCGCGCGACGGTCGGTTCAGGTCATCGGTGTCGCGCTCATCTGCCCGGTGGTGATCGCGACGCATGCGGATCGGGAGGTGCCCGAACACCGGATCATCCGGGAGGAGCCTGGTCTCCTCGAGCGGGCGGATCCGGTCGCCGCCGAGGAGTTCCGTGAGGGTGCGGTCGTCGTCGATCGAGGTTCGTGGGATTACGTTCGCACCGCCATCGATCCGGCCGTCGCCGCCGCCGATCCGGCGACGCTCGAACGGATCGGCGCCCGCTACGGGTTCGCCGTCGACGTCGACCGGGTCAGCGGGAATCGATTCCCCGGACCAAGCCTGATCGTCGTGGGGCGGCAGGATGCCACCGTCGGGTACCGCGACGCGATCGGCATCAGCGAGCGCTTCTCCCGAGCGACCGTCGCCGTCCTCGATGAGGCCGGTCACAATCTCGAAGGCGAGCGACCCCGCATTCTGGCTGCGCTCGTCGACGACTGGCTCGACCGCGTCGAGCGGGGGCGGCCCTGAGCTGACCCGCCCGGTCGCGGCGCCCGCCTCGTCGCGTCGGTCAGGCTCCAGCGATGCGACCGGCGGGAGCGAGGGTTTCGATGCGCTCGTGCCATGCCCCGTCGGGGGCCGGCAGGCGGGGATCCGTCACGGGTCGCGCCAGGTGAGCATGATCGCGACGGTCAGCGGGTCGGGCCCCGGGTTCGGCCTCGATGGCCACGGGCGCGGCGGGCCCCGTATGCGAAACTACGGCGATGGACCCACGCTCCGCGACGGACCGTCTTCGCCCATGACAAGGGATGCGGCGCCGGAACGGTACGAGGCCGTCATCGGGATCGAGGTGCACTGCCAGCTGCGGACGGCCTCCAAGATGTTCTGCAGTTGCTCGACCGCGTACGACGGTGCGCCGCCGAACACCCACGTCTGCCCGGTCTGCCTGGGCCTCCCCGGCGCGCTGCCGACGATCAACCGGAGCGCGGTCGAGCACGTGCTGATGACCGGGGCCGCGATCGACGCGTCCGCACCGGCCGCGACTCGCTGGGACCGCAAGAACTACTTCTACCCGGACCTCCCGAAGGGCTACCAGATCAGCCAGTACGACCTGCCCCTCGCGTCGCTCGGCCGGCTGACGTTCGATACCTCGGCTGGGCCGTTCACGGTGGCCATCACGCGCGCACATCTCGAGGAGGACACGGCCAAGCTCGTCCACGCGACCGATGCCGGCGGCCGGAAGGTGAGCCTGCTCGACTTCAACCGGTCGGGTGCGCCGTTGATGGAGATCGTCACCGAGCCCGACATCCGGACCGCCGAGCAGGCGCGCCGCTACGCCGAGGAGCTCCAGCTGCTGTTGCGCTCGATCGGTGCCTCGGACGCGGACATGGAGCGCGGCCAGTTGCGGGTCGAGGCGAACGTGTCGCTCCGACCGCGCGGGACCGAGCCGTTCGGGACGCGGGTCGAGGTCAAGAACATGAACTCGTTCCGAGCCGTCGAGCGGGCAATCGCCTTCGAGATCGACCGCCAGGCCGCGGCGCTCGATGCCGGCGAGCCGCTCCTCCAGGAGACGCGTGGCTGGTCGGAGGAGCGCGGCGCCACGTACCGGATGCGGGTCAAGGAAACATCGGACGATTACCGCTATTTCCCGGAGCCCGACCTGCCGCCGCTGCACCTGGACGCGGCCTGGCTCGCCCAGGTTCGCGCGGGATTGCCCGAATTGCCCGCAGCCCGACGGGCGCGCTACCGGGCCGTGATGGGACTGAGCCCGTACGACGCGTCGGTCCTGGTCGCCGACCCGGATGCGACGGCGCTGTTCGAATCGACGCTGGACGCCGCCCCGGATCTGGAGCCGAAGCCCGTGGCGAACTGGGTCACCGGCGAGTACCTCCGGCTGCGCAACGCGACCTCCGGGCCGGTCCGCGTCTCCGCCGCGGAATTCGGGGCGATCGTCGCGGCGGTCGGGACCGGCTCGATCTCGCGGGCGCAGGGTCGCGAGGTCCTCGAGGCGCACGTGGCGACCGGCGAGACGACGGCCGCGATCGTCGCCGAGCGCGGCTTCCGGCAGATCTCCGACGGCGGCGAGGTCGCGACCGCGGTCGACGCGGTCCTGGCGGCCAACCCGGCGGCCGTCGCGGACTATCGGGCGGGCAAGGCGCAGGCCGTCGGCTTCCTCGTGGGGCAGGTCATGAAGGCGACCGGTGGTCATGCCAATGCGGCGATCGTCAAGGACATCGTTCGGGAGCGCCTGGACGGGGCCGGGAACAGGGAGGGCTGAACGGGTGGGGCCGTTGAACCTCGTGCTGTGGCTGGGAGGGGTCGCCCTCATCGGCATCGGCTACACGCGGGCGCGGCGGCCCTGGGCCCGTTACCAGGAGCTCAAGCGTCAGGACGAGAATGTCGCCCGCTACGAATTGTGGCGTGGCGGGGTCCGCAACGACGGCGCGACGGGAGCGTCCGTGGCGATGGCCGTCCTTCGGCGTCAGGCGCAGGTCGGTGGCGCGATCGCGATCGCCGGCGTCGTGCTGGTCTTCATCGGGTTCCTGATCCGCTGAGGGCGCGGGCGCTGACGCCAGACCGGCGGAGCCGGCCCGGGTTCGGCCGGCACCCCTCAGGACCCGACGAGCCTCCGCCACTCGATCGCCGTGCAGCGGTCCATGACGACCTCGAGGCCGCCGTCATGGGCGATCCGGGCCGCTTCCCAGTCGACGACGCCGAGCTGGAGCCACAGGCAGCGCGCCCCCACGGCGACGGCCTCGTGCGCGTGCGCGGCGCACATCTCGGGGCGCCGGAAGACGTCCACCAGCTCGAACGGGCCGGTCGCGGCGACGGCCTCCTCGAGCGTCCGGAAGGCCGGGACGCCGTGCACCTCCCGCTCGTTGGGATTGACCGGCACGCAGTCGTAGCCTGCCTCGGTGAGCGACCGGAACACACCGTACGACGGCCGGCCCGGATCGGACGACGCGCCGATGACCGCGATCCGCCGAGTCTCGCGCAGCAGCGTCGCGATGCCGCCGTCGTCCAGGACGGGGACCGGGCCGCGCCCTTCCTGGAGGTCCATGAAGGCCGCCGCCCGCTCGCGTTCCTCGCGCGTCAGGTCGCCGCCTCGCGCTCGTACGGCTGGCCGTCGGCCGCCGGCGGGCACGCTCCGGCCGACCACGCCGGCGAGGATGATGATCGTCACGAGATAGGGCAGCGCATCGAAGAACTGCGGCGGCAGCGACTTGAGGATGTCGCCCAGCTGGCCCGGCGGGGGCGCGATCAGGATCGACTGGCTGATGCCCACGGTGGACGCGAACAGCAGCGCGGCACCGAAGGCGCCGAGCGGGGTCCAGCGCCCGACGATCATCGCCGCCAGGCCGATGAACCCACGGCCCGCCGTCCCGTCCTGCTGGAAGGTCGCATTGAGCTCCATGCTCAGGAACGCGCCGCCGAGCCCGGCCAGCAGGCCACCGACCATGACGTTCCGGTAGCGCAGCCGGATGACGTCGATGCCGACCGTCTCGGCAGCTCGCGGGTGCTCGCCGACCGCCCGGCTGCGCAGGCCCCAGCGCGTCCTGAACAGGGCGATCTGGAAGGCGATGACGATGATCACGAGCGAGATCGTGAGCGGACCCTGGTGCAGCAGCGTGTCGAAGATCCAGCCGACGCCGGGCAGGCTCGTCAGCTCGGTCGGCGGCGTGAACTGCTTGAACTGGCCGGCGCCCGTCGGCGAGCTCTGCGACAGCAGGGCGATGAGGTACCCGGTGATCCCGGCGGCGGCGATGTTGATGATCGTGCCGCTGATGATCTGGTCGGCCCTGACCGAGATCGATAGCCAGGCATGGACGAGCGAGACGAGCACGCCCGCCAGCAACGCGAAGCCGAGAGCGACGATGAGCGACGGCGAGGCGTCGAAGAACGGCGTGGGATCCGAACCGAGCACCGGCACGAGATAGACGCCCGACGTCCAGCCGACGAAGGCGGCGACCAGCATCGTCCCTTCGATACCGATGTTGACCACACCGGTTCGCTCGCACATCACGCCGCACAGCGCGGCGTATGCGATCGGCGTCGCGACGCGGAGGGTGATCGGCGCGACATCGGGCAGGATGGCGATGAGATACCCGATGAACTCGAACACGAGTCCGATGAGCGGCAGGCCGTACAGGAACTGGTCCATCAGCGGATCGTCGCCTCACCGCCGTAGGTGCTCGTGAACGTCGTCGTCTCCTCGAGCCCGGTTCGCGCGCCCTTGAGCCGGAACAGGCGCTTGATCACCGGGCTGGCGACGAGGAAGAACAGGATCGTGGCCTGCAGCACGCCGACCAGCTCGGCCGGGACGCCGGCCTGGATCTGCATCGCCGTGGACCCGGTCCGCAGGGCTCCGAACAGCAGCGCGGCCAGGACGATCCCGAGCGGGTTCGTGCGCCCCAGGAGCGCGACCGCGATGGCATCGAACCCGACGGTCGTGGAGTACGACGAGGACATCTGGTGCGTGGTGCCCAGCAGGTCGGTCGCGCCCGCCATCCCGGCCAGCAGCCCGGCCGCGGTCATCGTCCAGATGATGAGCCTCTTGGGGGACATTCCGGCGTAGCGTGCGGCGTCGGGGCTCGACCCGGCGATCCGGATCTCGAAGCCGCGCGTCGTCCGGAACAGCAGGAATCCGTACAGCACGGCCATCAGCGGGGCGTAGATGATCCCGATGTGGCCGCCCGGTTCAAGGAGGATGGGCAGTGCCGCGGTCCCGACGTCGGGGGTGATCGGTGAGGCAGAGCCTTCGACGTTGAGCGGTCCGTTCACCGCCGCCGCCAGGATCGCGAGGGCGATGAAGTTGAGCATGATCGTCGTGACGACCTCGTGGGCGCCCGAGGTGGCCTTGAGGAAACCCGGGATGAAGCCCCACGCCGCTCCGAACAGCATCCCTGCCGCCAGCGCGGCCGGGATGGCGACGAGCGCCGGGCTCTCACGCAGCTGGACGCCGACGATGACCGAGCCAAGTGCGCCCATCATGAACTGGCCCTGGGCGCCGATGTTGAACAGGCCGCCCTTGAATGCCAGCCCGACCGACAGGCCGCCGAGGAGCAGCGGCATCGACGCAACGAGCGTGTTGACGATCGCGGTCTCGGATCCGATCGAGCCCTCCACGAGCGCCGAGAACGCATCGACCGCCAGGCCCGGCGAGAGCGCTCCGGTCACCAGCCATTGGCCCGCGATGATGACGAACGAGCCGACCAGCACCGACAGCGCGATCGAGATGAGCGGCAGGGCGAGGATCCCCCACGCCCGGCTCAGCCGCGCGCTCAAGCGGCCGTCCCGCCGCTGCCGTTCGTCGTGTCGGCGGCGCCCTCGCGCCCGCCGGTCGCCATCAGGATGCCGATCTCGTTCTTGTCGGCCGTGCGACCGTCGCGGATGGCGACCAACCGCCCGCGATAGATGACCGCGATGCGGTCGGACAGTTCGAGCACCTCGTCGAGCTCGGCCGAGACCAGCAGGATGGCCGTCCCGGCGTCGCGCTTGGCGATCGCCTGCTTGTGGATGAACTCGATGCTGCCGACGTCGAGGCCGCGCGTCGGCTGGTCGAGGACGAGGAGCCGCAGGTCGCGAGCGAACTCCCGCGCGATGACGACCTTCTGCTGGTTCCCGCCCGACAGCGTGCCCGCCTTCGCCTCGGACGATGTCGCCCGGATGTCGAACTCCTTGATCCGCGCGTCGGCCATCTCCCGGATCGCCGCGTCGTTGCGCAGCATCCCGCGCGAGTACGGTTGGCGGTGGTAGGCGGTCAGGACCAGGTTGTCGGCGATGCTGAACGACAGCACGAGCCCGAACCGGTGGCGGTCGGCCGGCACGTAGGCGACCCCGGCGCCGTACACGTCGCGCGTCTTCTGCCCGGTGATGTCCTTGCCCTCGAGCGTGACGTGGCCGCCGGCGGGCTTGCGCAGCCCGACGATCGCCTCGACCAGCTCGTCCTGCCCGTTGCCGGCGACGCCGGCGATGCCGAGGATCTCTCCGGCGCGCACGTCGAGGTCGATCCCGTGGACGACTTCCTGGCCTCGGTCGTCCTTGACCACGAGCCCCTCGACATGGAGCGCGCCGGCGGCCGGATGGGACTCGCCGCGGTCGACGGTGAGCGAGACCTCGCGCCCGACCATGAGCTCCGCGAGGTCCTCCTCGTCCGTCTCGGACGGGATCCGCTGGCCGACGACCTTGCCGCGCCGGATGACCGTGATCCGGTCGGCGATCTCGAGGACCTCGTACAGCTTGTGGCTGATGAAGACGATGCTGTGGCCGTCGGCGGCGAGCCGGCGCAGGACCTCGAAGATCTCCTCGGTCTCCTGCGGCGTCAGGACCGCGGTCGGTTCGTCGAGGACGAGGATCTTCGCGTCGCGGTAGAGGGCCTTGAGGATCTCGACCCGTTGCTGCCAGCCGACGGACAGCGAGCCGACCTTGACCTCGGGGTCGACCTCGAACCCGAACCGGCGGCCGAGCTCGATGATCCGCTCGTGCGCCGTCTTGCGGTCGAGGAAGAAGCCCGCGGTCATCGATTCGTCGCCGAGAACGATGTTCTCCGCGACGGTCAGGACGGGGACCAGCATGAAGTGCTGGTGGACCATGCTGATGCCACGCGAGATGGCGTCGGACGGGCCGGCCAGGTGGACCTCGGTCCCGTCGAGCAGGATCTGCCCGTCGTCCGGGCGTGCGAGCCCGTACAGGATGTTCATGAGGGTCGTCTTGCCGGCGCCGTTCTCGCCGAGGAGGGCGTGGATCTCGCCCGGCCGGACGTCCAGGTCGATGGCGTCGTTGGCGACGACGCCGGGATAGCGCTTCGTGATGCCGCGCATCTCGAGCGCCGGTGCGCGGACTGCCGGGGACTCCGATGTCATCGGTGCCTCGCGTGGCGGTTCACGATCGGCCGGATGTGATGAGCGGGCCGACCCGTGGGACCGGCCCGCTCGTTACGCTCGCCTGGTCAGGGGGCGACGATCGGATTCGGAGCCGGCGTCTTGCCGCATGCCGGAGCCGGCGGGCAGGTGACGGTGGTGCCGGCCTTCATGCCGGCCAGTGCCGCGTCGATCTTGGTCTGGATGTCGGCCGGCAGCTTGCTGGCCGCGTCATAGAACGGCGAGACGCCGATTCCGTCGTTGTTGGCGTCGTAGATGACTTTGCCACCCTTGGCGGTCTTGGCGTTGATCTGCACGATCGACTTCGCTACCGACACCGCGAGGTGCTTCTCGGCGCTGGTCAGGATGCAGGCCGCCGAGGCCGGGTACGAGTTGTGCTGGTCGACGTCGACGCCGATCACGTTGATCTTCGCCGCGCACCCGGCATCGATGACGCCGTTGCCGGTGTTGCCGGCGACCTGGAAGACGACGTCGATGCCGGCGTTCTGCTTGATGAACTGCTGGCCGAAGGTCGTGCCACCGGCCTGGTCGTAGAAGCCCTTGACGAAGTCGCTGGCCGACACCCAGGCGGTCTTGACCTGGATGGCCGGATCGACCGACTTGGCGCCGAGGTAGTAGCCCTGGATATAGCGAACGCACGGGGCGCAGATGGCGACGCCGCCGACCGCGCCGATGATCTTGCTCTTGGTGGCCGAGGCGGCCACGATGCCGGCGAGATAGCCGGCCTGGTCTTCCTTGTAGTTGAGCGCGATGTATTGCGGGATCAGGTCGGCGATGACGCCGGTGCAATCCTTGAGCGTCGTGTCGACGTCACCCTTGGAGTTGATGCACGGGTCGTGGTCGACGCCGACGAACCAGATCTTGGGGTTCGCCTTGGCCGCCTTCGCGAGCGGGTTGGCGAGGTTGAAGCCGACGCCGACGATGACGTCGTAGCCGCCCGTGACGTACGCCTGGATGAGCCGGTCGTAGTCGGCCGGCGCCTTCGGTACCACGACCGACGGCGTCTTCGCGCCGATCAGCTTCGCGCCGTCGACGGCGCCCTTGTAGCTGTACTGGTTGAAGTTCTTGTCGTTGACCGAGCCGACGTCGGTCACGACGCCGATCTTGAGGTCGGACCTCGCCGCCGTGCTCGGTTCGGTCGACGGGGCAGTCGAGGCGGCGGTCGACGGGGCCGTCGAAGCGGCGGTCGACGGGGCGGTCGATGCCGCGCTCGATGGCGCCGACGAGGCGGTGCTGCTCGAGCAGGCCGCCACGAGGATGGAAAGCCCCGCGAACAGGGTCAGTCCAGTGCTGCGGATACGCATGTGTCCTCCTCCAGGTCCAAGACCGAACCGTCCACGACGGTCTGCTGACCAGGGATCGCTTCGGCCGGGCAAGCGGTCGACCCTCCCGGCCGACCGTTGCGCACATCCTAGCGACCGCACCTACGGCGCGGCAAGCGGATTGTGGCCCGGGCGACGGTGCCCTGGATCGTGGCCGCGGTACGATCCCAGGGTGTCCAGGAGCCGGGTCGATCTCGTCGGTGGCGGCCCCTGAGCCGCACGTGAAACCGCCCGACCGGGACGCCCCTCGAGCTGGGGTTCGATGGGACCGATCCGGCGTTCGTCGCCGGGCTGATCGGCCGTTGACCCGGCGGTCGCCGGGCTGATCAGCTGACCTGGCCGGGAGCCGATGACGTCGCCGCGCTCGCCCCCGGCAGGTCGAGGGTCGAGAGGTATGCGTCGAACGTGGCACGGTCGGCGGGCGTGAGCGTGGCCATGCTCTCGTACAGGACGAAGTAGACGTTCTTCCCGCGCACGACGAGGACCTCGATGTTCCAGCTGCGGGTGCCCTTGTAGATCGCCGTCCACTCGAGGCGCCGAGCCTTCGAGCCGTCGACCGTCGCGGCCTTGTTGGACGTCACCGACGCCTTCGATCCGGTGCTCCTGATGTGCTTGGCATAGGCCGCCGTGATCGCGTTGAGCGAGTGGCCGCCCGTCGGGAAGCGGTTGACGAAGACGCCGGTGTCGACCGCGCTGTAGAACGAGTCATCCTCGCCCTTCTTGGGGCTCTGCCGGGCATCCCAGTCGGCCGGGTACGCCATCGTGTAACCGAACCGCTTCGACGTGAAGGTCGACCAGACCTGCTCGGGCGCGCCGATGGCGATACTGCTGCCGACATCCGAGAACCGGTACTCGATGGTCATCGACGCCGGTTGCCTGGTCGTCCCGTCGACCTGCGTCCAGGTCGCATCGATGACCATGACGACCGGTGTGCCGTCGTCCTCGACATAGAACTCGATCGAGACGACACCGTCGCCGGCCGGGTCCTTGGTGCCGATGGCCGACAGCGGGATCGAAGTCCCGCTGCGCGGCACGAGGTGGTGCAACTCGCGCCCGTCCTTGAGCTCGCTGCCGGTATCGGTCACGTCGAGCATCGTGCGGAATGCGGACGCGAGATCGCCGGAGCCGGCGCCTGCGCCCGCGGCCGGCGTCTCGAACCAGAGGCCGCCCCGCCTGACGTAGCTGACGCCGCCGACCCGGACCGACTCGCTCGTCTGCATCGCGCCGGGGATCGAGACGGTCAGCGCCTGGCGGTTGTCCGCCCCGTGGACCTCGAACGTCCCGGCGATCGGGTACGCGGTCGGTCCCAGCGTGAGCTCACCGCTGATCGCCGCGCGCGCGGCGAAGGTGTCGGAGGTGAGGATCGAGAGGAACGGCTTCGCGGCGTCGGCCCGCGGTGTCGCCGCCGGTGTCGGGCCGGGCGACGTGGCACCGCTGGCCCCGTTCCGGTCGTCCGATCCGCCCGCCGAGACGGGTACGTTCGAGGCGAGCGCGGTCGATGCGGACGACGCGGCCGGCGCCACCGAGCCGGCGGCGGACGCACCGGCGGAGCCGGTCGCGGAGCCGCAGGCGGCCAGCCCGATCGCAAGCGTCACGGCCAGGCAACCGGTCAGCAGACTCGTGTGGGTTGCGGTTGCTCGTGTCATCGAAGCTCTCCGTGCGTGGTCGGCCCGTCCGGCCGATACCTGCCATACGAGACGCGACACTTCGACCGCTGTTACCCGTCCGACCGCGATCCGCCCACCCGGCCGAGGGACGTGACGGGAAATGAGGCGATCGCGTCGTGCCGGATACGGCACCCGCCTCATGACCGCCTGACCGCCTCACGTCGACCGTCGGCTCGACCGGTCCATCCGGGCCGGACCAGCGACGGAGGCCACACCATGGCGAGCGACGCGGCGGATCCGCACGCGGCGGCAGCCACATCCATCCGCGAGCAGGACGAGCTCATCGAGACGATCTACCGTAGCCATGCGCCTGCCCTGCGCGGCCGGCTGCTTGCATCGACCCGCGACCCGGCCGTCGCCGACGACCTCGTGAGCGAGTCGTTCCTCCGCCTGGCGGCGGCGATCCGCTCGGGCCGGCCACCGCTCGACCCGCCGGCCTGGCTGCATCGCGTCGCGAGCAACCTCGTCGTGAGCCGGGCGCGCCGGAACGCGGTCGCCAGCCGGGCACTCCCAGGTCTGCTCGACCGCGACGTCGCATCGTCGCCGGAGGACGTGGTCGTCGAGCGCGAGCGCGACCTGGCCGTACATGCGGTGCTCGCGACGCTCGCCGGTCACGATCGGGACATCGTGCTGATGGCGGCACGCGGCTACCGTCCCGAGGAGATCGCCGGACGGATCGGCAAGTCCGGTCCCGCGACGCGGACGCAGCTCTGCCGGGCGCGGGGGCGCATCCGTTCGCGACTGGAGCTCACCGGCTTCACCATGTGAACGAGGCGCCGGCGCCTGGCCGCGGGCCTATCATCGGCGGGTCGTGGATGTTGCTCGCGGCCAGGCGTTCATCGCGCGGACGGCGGAGCTGGAACGGCTCAGCGCCGCGTTCGCGCGAGCCGCGGCGGGCGAGTCGCGCACGATGGTCGTTGCCGGCGAGGCGGGGATCGGCAAGTCGCGCCTCGGGCAGGCCTTTGCCGATCGCGTGGAGGCGACGGGTGGGCGCATCCTGACCGGCGGATGCCTGCCGCTCGGGACCGGCGGCCTGCCGTATGCGCCATTCATCGAGGCGTTCCGCGACCTGTTGCGCGGTCTCGACCCCGGCGCGCTCCCGGCGCTCCTCGGTCCGAACCGCGGCGAGCTCGCCCGGCTCATGCCTGAGCTGCGCGCCCGGCCCGATCGCCAGGAGCCGGCAGGCGCCCGCCTCGCCGGATCAGCGCCCGATGGCGGCGCCGACGACCGGTTCGCCCAGGTCCGCCTGTTCGAGCTCGTGCTTGGGGTCGTCGATCGTCTCGCCCGGGAGGCACCTGTGGCGGTCGTCATCGAGGACCTCCACTGGGCCGATCCCTCGACCCGGGACCTGCTCGCCTTCCTCGTCCGCAACCTGCGCGACGAGCGAGTCCTGCTGGTCGCGACCATCCGCACCGACGAGCTCGACCCCCACCACGAGGTGCTGACATACCTCGCCGAGCTCGAGCGTAGCGAGCGCGTCGATCGCATCGATCTCGGGCGGCTTGACCGCGACGAGCTCGCGCTGCTCCTCGCCGACGAGCTCGGCGTGGCTCCCGACGCGGAGCTCGTCGATCGGATCTGGGAGCGCACCGGCGGCAACCCCTTCTTCGCCGAACAGGTGCTTGCCGCGACGCGGGAGACGAACGACGGGGCGCTGCCGCCGAGGCTGCGCGACGTCGTCCTCGCCCGTCTTGCCGCCGTCTCCGAGGCCGGCCAGGAGGTCCTCCGCGTGGCCGCCGCGGCCGGGGCGCGGATCGACGACGAATTGCTCACGGCGGTGGCCGAGCTCCCGGCCGCCGTGGTCCGCGAGGCACTGCGCGAGGTGGTCGACCGCAGGATCCTGGTCCCGGCCGGCGGGTCGCGGGATCCCCATTTCGTCTTTCGCCACGCGTTGCTCCAGGAGGTCATCCACGACGACCTGTTCCCCGGCGAGCGGGCGCGCCGTCATGCCGGCTTCGCGCTCGCGCTCGAAGCGAGGGCCGCCGACCGGGCCGCGGGTCGGCCGACCTCCGGGCCGGCCCCGACGGCAGAGGAGCTGGCCTACCACTGGGATGCGGCGGGCGACGACCGACGCGCCCTTGTCGCGACCATCGAGGCCGGTCGCGCCGCCGAGCGGGTCTACGCCTGGCTCGACGCCTACCGGCATTACCTGCGTGCCCTCGAGCTCTGGGACCGTGTCGCCGATGCGGCGGAGACGGCGCCGGCGGACCGCACCGAGCTCCTCGTCCGGGCCGCCGAGACGGCGGTCCTCATCGGCGCCTACGGCACCGCGGTCGATCTCGGACGGATGGCCATCGCCGGGGTGGACCCGGCGACCGACCCGGCACGTGCCGCCACCCTTCACGAGCGCCAGCGCTGGTATCTCTGGGAGGCGGGCGATCGGGTGGCGGCGGCGGAGGCCCTCGCCGAGGCGGAACGGCTCATCCCGACACGGCCGCCGTCCGCCGCGCTGGCCCGGATCCTCGCCCACAAGGCCGGGATCCTGTTGTTCGGCGGACGACTCGCGGCGTCGATCCCGGTCGCCGAGGAGGCCATCGCCGTGGCCCGGACGGTCGACTCCGCATCGGACGAGGCGCTGGCGCTCGGCATCCTCGGCTCGGCCCTCGCCATGCTGGGCGACGTGGACGAGGGCATCGAGCGCTTCCGGGCCGGGATCGCCATCGCCGAGGCGCTCCACAGTGCGGAGGGCATCGCGCTGGGAGCGACGAACCTCGCCATCCTGCTCGATCGCGTCGGACGCACGGCCGATGCCCTCGACGTGGCCGTGGCCGGCTGGGAGCGGGCGCGGACCATCGGGGTGGAGCGGACGTACGGGGGGCTGCTGCTCGCGGTCGCGGCCAAGGCGGCGATCGCCCTCGGTCGATGGGACGAGGCCGACGCGTTCCTGGCCACCGGCCTCGGCCGTGAGCCGATCGGGACATCCGGCATCAAGCTTCGGATCCAGCGTGGTCGACTCGACACCTGGCGGGGCGAGCTCATCGCGGCGGCGGATGCCCTGGCGTCGGCCCGTGCGGCCGACGACGCGGCCGGCGGGACCGATGACCGCGCGGCCGTGCTTGCCGCGCTGGCCGAGCTCGCCGCGATCCAGGGACACGCGACCGAGGCGCGCGCGGCGGTCGCCGAGGGGCTGCGCATGGCGGCGGACGGGCCGCCGGATCCCGCGCTTGCCCAGCTGGCGGCGACCGGGCTCCGGGTCGAGGCCGATGCCGCCGCCGGCGCGCGAGCCCGACGCGACGACCAGGGTCTGGACGACGCACGCCGGCGTGCCGGGCGGATCGCAGGGGAGGTGGAACGGATCGCGACCACCATGGGTCCGGCCGCCGGCGGGAGCCTGCGCCCGGCCCGGCCTTCGCGGATCACCGCGCTGTCGGCGCTGTGTCGCATGGAAGCGCGGCGAGTCGAGGAGCGCGACGACGCGGTCGGCTGGGCGGTGGTCGCCGAGGCGTGGGTGGCGATCGCCCGGCCGTACCCCGCCGCGTACGCCAGGTATCGCGAGGCGGGCGCCATCCTCCGCGACCGCGGCGCTCGCGCCGACGCCCGATCGGCGCTCTCGTCCGCCCGGTCGACCGCCATCCGTCTCGGAGCCCGGCCGCTCCTCGGGGAGGTCGAGCGCCTCGCCCGGCAGGCACGTCTCGAGTTGACGCAGGACAGGGCGGCGGACCCGGCAGCGGACGCCGAGCGGTCCGCGGCCAATTCGCTTGGGCTGACCGAGCGCGAGCTGGAGGTGCTGCAGCTGATCGCCGGGGGCTGGTCGAACCAGGAGATCGCGGACGCCCTGTTCATCAGCCGCAAGACCGCGAGCGTCCATGCGTCGCACATCTTCGACAAGCTCGGTGCCGGCAACCGCGCCGAGGCCGGCGCGATGGCCCATCGACTCGGGCTGGTCCGGGAC
This sequence comes from uncultured Chloroflexia bacterium, assembly GCA_963833285.1. GTDB lineage: Bacteria > Chloroflexota > Limnocylindria > Limnocylindrales > CSP1-4 > SPCO01. The sequence continues at coordinate 327,827 of CAWHXM010000006.1, forward strand.
GTTCCGCCGCCACCGGGGTCGGCGCAGGTCTAGCCGGGTCAGCGGCGTCTAGTGCGGGCCGCCCCTGAGTTCGTGGAGCCGTGCGTCGGAGATGCCGAAATGGTGGGCGATCTCGTGATAGACGGTATCGGCGACCCGATCTGCCAGGGCCGCGCGGTCGCGTGACGCTCGGACGAGCGGACCGCGGAAGAGCGTGATCTTGCTGGGCGCCGGCGCGGCATCGGCCGACAGCCGCGTCCTCGGGATGCCCTGATACAGACCGAACAGGCCCGGCGCGCCGACGGATGCCAGCTGGGCCGGAGTGGGCTCGTCCTCGATGACGATTGCCACGCTCCCGAGCTGCCCGGCGAACGGCTCGGGGAGCCGTTCGAGCGCGTCGACGACGTATTCCTCGATCTCGAGATCGATATCGGACGGGTCGGCCGGGAGCATCGTCGGACGATAGCCGGTCGAGGAGCAAAACGCTCGGGGTCGACGTTCACGTCACGGGCCGCGGCGCCGGTCCACGCGCCGCTGCGCCCGCTGACGAGCAATTCGATGGTTTCTACCCCCATGGCCCTCGCTTTTCCCGTCCGATGGCCCGTTGACGCGGGATCCAGCGGGACATGGAATGTCAAACAGGAGGCTCCGACCAGCCGACAAGCGAGGTAGGACATGGACGTCGTCATCCAGCTGCTTGTCCTGCTGTGGATCGTCCTGTTCGTGGTGACCCTGCAGTGGTCGCACGTCAGGAGCCGGGGTGCGAGCGTGGCGACGTGGTTGGGGCTGATCGTCATCAGCTGGTGGCTGGAGATCGCGATCGCGTTCATCGCGCTGCACGCGATCCTCTTCTCGGTCGGTCGCGAGGTGGCCGCCCTGGTCGCCCTGGTGATCCTCACGATCATCACGCTGACCCCGGCATCGTGGGCCTACGGACTGAGCCGCTGAGAAGCGCCATGCCCTCCTCGCCACGCTGACGCTCACGACCGCGTTCGGGATCATCGCCCTCGATCTCCACTACCCCGTGCGGCTGGCATTCGGTGCCGTGTTCAACCCGTCGCTATCGTCGCCGATGTGGTGGATGGGGGCGTTCTACGCGGTCTATCTGGTCTTCCTGCTCGTCGAAGTCTGGAGCATGTTCACCGACCACCCGCGGGTCCACCGCTACGCCTGTCTCGCCTCGTCATGCACGGCCGTCCTCGCGCCGGCGACGCTCGGGGCAGTCTTCGCCGTGGTGTTCTCGCGGACGTACTGGTACGGCATGTTCACACCGATCACGATGCTCGTCACGGCGCTCCTCGCCGGCTCCGCGCTGCTCGGGATCGTCTTCACACTCGTCGTCCGCTTCAAGCTGGCGGGCTTCGAGCGCGCCGAGCGGCTCGCCATCCCGGCCATCCGGATCCTGCTGGCGGTCGGGCTAGTCGGCTCGCTCGTCTTCGCCGGCCGTGCCGTGTTCGACGGCCTGACGAGCGATGACGGCGCCTTCCACGCGGCGACGGCCGCCCTGGTCAGCGGACCGCTGGCCGTCCCGTTCTGGGGTCGCTTCGCCATCGGCCTCGCCGTGCCGCTGCTGCTCATCGCGCTGCCTCGCACCCGCACGGTCCTCGGCACCGGGATTGCGGCCGGCCTGGCCTTCACGGGTGTCTTCGTCGATCGGTTGCTCTTCGTGACCGCTGGGCAGATCATCCCGACGACGGCCGTCGGCGGGGTCGTGTCGGACGGGTATGTCGCGTACGTGCCGAGCCTTGTCGAGATCAGCATCGTCATCGGGGCGCTGGCCTTCGTGGCGTTCGTCTACACGTTGGCCGAGCGCTATCTCGACCTGCGTGAGGCCGACATCCACTTCGGGTTCCACGTGCCCGATGTCCGGGTGCGCTGCGCCGACAGCTTGCCGCCCGACACGCGGCGAAGGCAGCGTCGGAGGTCTCCGAGGAACCCGTCGGAGGCGGTGCCTGATGCGTCGCTCCTTCGAGCTCCACGGCTACTGGATCGCGGTCGCGACGATGTCCGTCGCGATCCTCGTCCTTGGCGCGGCGACGGTCATCGAGATCGGCATCCCGGAGCTCGAGCCGGGCCGGGCTCATCAGCCAGACCCCCACGCCCCAGCCGAGCGCCGCAGCGACCGCAGAGCCGACCGCCGGCGCCCCGATCCTGATGGGCGGCGCCGTCGTCCCGGCCGATGCCGAGTGCACCGGGTGCCACTCGACCACGACGGGCACGATCGGCGTGACCGCGATCCCGCTGATGGCTCATCCGCTCGAGGGCTGGGGTCGCTGCGCGGACTGTCATGCACCGGCCAGGCTCGTCGATACGGCCCCCGGACACTCGGGGATCCACGCGACCGAGTGCCTCGTGTGTCACAAGGCTGGGAACCTTCCGGCACCCCTGTCGCGGCCGCACCGGGACAACCAGAACGTCGCGTGTCTTTCGTGTCACGGCAGCACTGCGCCGCTGCCGTCGGACATGACCCATCGCAAGGAGACCGTGTGCTGGCTGTGTCATCGCCTGCCAACGGTCGAGCCGCCCGTCCCGGCGCATCAGACGGCCCCGGGCGAAGCGGATTGCCTGACTGCCACAAGGCCGGCGGTCGTGCCGGAGCGCTCCCGGCCGATCACGTCGAGCGGCCCGCGAACCTCTGCCTGTCATGCCACGAGGTTGCGCTCGGGGCGTCCCGAGCACGCCCCCGCGGATCGTCGTCTGGCCCGCGCCGTCGGGTACGCCGGAGCCGCCAGCGTCACCGCTACCGACGATCTCGCCGTAGGCCGTGTCGTCGATCCATCCAGCGGACGCTGTCGAGCCTGACTTTCTGCAACCACGCGTGCGATCGCCGAACGAACGGAGGACCGCCATGCCTCGAGTCGAGGCGAGTACATCGCCGAACACGCCGACCGTGCAGTCACATCGCGAAGGTCGGCGCGTTAATCACCATCGGCGGCGCGGCGGGCGTTGACCCGGCGCCGACGTCGCGTTGCGTTGGTCGCTGCCACATCGGGTCGATTGCCTCCTTGTGAGCAGCGCGCGGTCGCAGGACGCTGGGACGTCGGTCGGGCGGCGACCTGCATCGTGACCGCAGCACCGATCGGCCGGCATGGAGGCTCAGGTGCGGGACGGCGGCCGGCCGCGCGGGTGGCGTGGGATGGCGGCGATGGCGATCGGCGCGTGCCTCGGGATCGTCATCGTCGCCACATCCGCTGCCGGCAGCTCACCCGCGCCGCGAGCACCGGTGCCTGGACCGCCACCGGACACGATCTTCAGCGTCCAGTTGATGTCGAAGCTGTTCACTGCAACCGCGGTCATGCAGGCCGCAGGCGCGGCCGGCTCGACCTCGACGTGCCGATCATGACCTACCTGCCAAAGTTCACCGTCCGCAGCGCGTTCGAGGACCACCCCGAGCGGAAGATCACGCTCCGGATGCTGCTCGCGCACACGGCGGTCTTCACGCACGAGGTGCCGGTCGGCAACAATACGACATCGATCAGGGCGACTTCGAGGCCCATGTCCGGAGCATCTCCGACACGTGGCTGAGGTTCCCGGTCGGCACCGGCTACGCGTACTCGAACCTCGGCATCGACCTCGCCGGCTACATCCTCGAACGGGTGTGGGGCGAGCCATTCGCGGCGGTGATGCGCGATTTGCTGCTCGGGCCGCTCCGGAATGGACCACAGCACCTTCGACCGCGACCGGATCCGCATCGACCGTCGACCGGGCGGTCGGTTCGACCCGGGCATCATCGCGACGCCCCTGCTCGACGTGCCGATGGCGGCGGCCGGCGGGCTGTACGCGAGCGCCGCCGACCTCGCCACGTTCCTGCGCTTCCAGCTCGGCGACGGCGTCATCGACGACACGCGTCCTCGACCCTGCCCTCATGGAGGAGACAGCGCACCGTGCCGGCCCCGCACGCGGGTGCGCCCGCGGGCTACGCCTGGGTGTCGCCCGGACGCGTTGGCGCGTGCAGCGCTATGTGGATCTGTTCAACCACGGCGGCGGCGGGTTTGGCTTCCTGTCGGACCTCTGGTGGGTGCCACAAGCTACAAATCGGGATCGCCGATCCTCACGAATTCCCAGCACAAACCTGCAGGGCGCCCTCGCGATCTCCGATGCTGCGGGAACTCGTCGACGAGCCGGGCAGCGCGCCCCACGAGCGCCTCCTGAGCCCAGCCCGTCCAGGACGATGTGATCGAAGGGGACGGCAGATACCAGCCGCCGGACGACCTCGCCGCGCTCGAATCGCGGACGCCGCGATGCCGGCCACAGCCGCTGGCCGTTCTTGGCGCTTGATTGCCAGGGCATGTCGAGCGTGCTGGCGCGCACCTTCATTCCGGGCGGACCAGATCTGCCCGCGAACGTGCTCCAGATCTCGCACGATGCCGGCGTGGCCTGGGTGAACCGGCCCGTATCCGGGAATTCCCGAGGCGTTCTTGCTGGGCCAGACACGATAACCCCCGCCGAGGTCGTCGCCGTGTTGGGCGATGCCGGCGGGCGCATCGTCCTGGCGATCGCCTCGATCTACTGGGACAGGTGCGTCCTCGCCTGCCAGGACACGTTGCTCTACACGAGCCTCGACGACGGGCGGTCATGGCAGTACGTCACGCCCGCAGCCCCGCTGCACCTCAGTCGCGACAGCCAGTTCCTCTCGGCGACCGAGTGGATCCTGGTCTCCGTGGATGGATTGACCTTCACGTCCACCGTGGACGGTGGCGCCCACTGGCGCACGACATCACGATCGTCGCCCTTCGTCGGTGAGCTTCACCTGGCCGGACATCGGGTGGGCGATCTCGGGCTGCGAACCCGCGGCCTCGTTCCCGAACGACTTCGAGTGCGATCCGACGGACAACAAGTCAACCCACCGGACGGTCCCGATCCAGACGACTGACGGAGGGCGGACGCGGTCAAGCGTAGGGGAGTAGGCGTGACCACCGGTCGTCTGGAGGAGGAGCCCGGTGATGACCCGACGCCTGGCGACCCTGACCGCCGTGGTGGCGCCTGTCAGGCGGGCTGCGGTGGCGCTGCCGCGACGTCCCGTGACCCTCGCGGGCTGAATTCCGCGAGATACCCCATGGACCGCGAAGCCGGTGGCTCGCGCCGCCGTGCCGAGCTCGTCATCGTGCGTCGCGAACGTAAGTCCGTCGAGGCTCTCCCGAGCCAGCAGCGCGCTCGCCAGGTGAATGGCGTCCAGCGAGCAGAGGGCCGTCGGAAAGGGCTCGGCGGCGCGCTCGAGCACGACCGAATCCAGCGCGACCAGGCTGAAAGCCTCGATCGCCTCGAGCACATCGGCTCGGAAGTTCGCGATCTGTCGGTCATCGAGGCCAAGGCGAACCCGGGCCCGATCGATCGTGCGCAGGCATTCGAGCCTGATCAGCTCGCTGGAGACCGGGTTGGTGATCGCCGGCCAAGTCTCAAGTCCGTCCGGCTCGCCCAGGATGACGCGGAGGAGGACCGAGGAGTCGACGTACACGTTCAACGATCCCGCCGCTCCTCCAGGAGGAGCTCGGTCGACGGAACCGGCCAGCCAGCGCGTGCGCGTCGCCGATCACGGATCTCAGGAAACGCACGACTGGGTTGGAGCAATCGGACGTGTCGGCCACGCGGAGCCACGGGCACGATTCGCGCGATGGGGCGATTGCGATCCATGACCTCAACCTCCGCGCCATTCTCGACCGCCCGGAGATGCTCGGAGAGGCGGTCCTTGAGCTCGGCGATCCTCACCTGTCTCATGGCCAGATATAGCCACAACAGGCCGGAATTGTCAACGCGCCTGCTGAGCAGCTCCGAGTTCGAGCGCCCGTTGCCGCAGATTCTCAAGGCGCTCGGCGAATAGGGTGCACAGATCGAGGGCGGCGGCATCGACGCTGTTGAGGTCAAGGACGAAACGGGTTCTCGATCCGTACCCCGGCGATCGTCCGGCCGTGCTGCGAGATCCTCGCTGAGGATCCGCTCAGCCCCGCTCCTGGCTGCGGCGACGACGATGAGCGCGTCCCAGAACGACAATGAGTGGCGTTGTTCGAGCTCGGCTGCTTCCAGGATGTCTCCCGTCGTGATGGCGTGCACCGGCCAACGGCCGTAGCGTCCGACGAGCGCGCGCGCCTTGGAGCGGGGGACGACGACCCGGAGCTTGCGGGTGAGATTCACATACAGCTCCTGCAGGACCTGCGTACTCAGCTGTCCCTCTCGGGTGCGCCAAAGGTCGGACAGGATCGCTCGCGCGATCGTCGACTTTCTCGGGTTCGCGCAGGTCATGGGCATAGAGGACGATGTTCGTGTCGACGAACGTCCTCACCGGTCGTACAGCTCGTCGCGGGCGGGATATGGGCCACCGCCCAGGTCGTACCCGCGTTCGAGTTCGGCCAACGCATCCCGCATCGCTCGGTCGTAGTCGTCGTCCTGCCGAGCGAGCACCTCGATCTGCTCGGTCAGCAGCCGGCTGATCGAGCTTCCGCGCTTCGCGGCCGCGACCCGAGCCTTCTGGACGGTCTCCTCGTCGAGCTGGACCGTGATGTTCCGTTTCATGGGCCGCTCCACCACGTCAATTACGTGTAGCACGCAAAATACGTGGTCAGGATGCGCCAGTCAACCATTGTCCTGCGATCAGGATACGATTGCGCCCGTGACCATCGCCCCGAACGACTTCACGCACCTCCACGTGCACTCGGAATTCAGCCTGCTCGACGGCCTCGGGCGGATCACCGAGCTGGTCGAGACGGCCGCTCAGCTGGGCATGGATTCGATGGCGATCACGGATCACGGCGCGCTCTACGGGGCGGTCGCCTTCTACCAGGCGGCACGGACGAAGGGCATCAAGCCGATCATCGGCGTGGAGACCTATGTCGCCCGCCGGTCGATGACCGACAAGGAAGGCAAGGCCGACGCGCAGCCCTACCACCTCATCCTGCTCGCCCAGGATCTCGTCGGGTATCGGAACCTCTGCCGGCTCGTGACCGACGCCCACATCGACGGCTACTACTACAAGCCGCGCATCGACCGCGAGCATCTCGCGCGCCATAGCGAGGGCCTGATCGGGTTGTCGTCGTGCCTGTCCGGCGAGATCCCCAGGGCCCTCGAGGTCGAGGATTGGGAGCTCGCCCGCAACCTCGCCGGCGAGTACGGCGACATCTTCGGCAAGGACCGCTTCTACCTCGAGCTCCAGGACCACGGGATGCCCGACCAGCGGCGGCTCAACGAGCAGCTCCTCCGCCTCGCGCCGGAGGCGGGCCTGCCGCTGGTGGTGACCAACGACCTCCATTACGTTCGCGAGGACCAGTCCGAGGCACACGACGTCCTGCTCTGCGTGGGGACCGGCAACAACCTCGACACGCCCAACCGGATGCGCTTCGACACCCACGAGTTCTACGTCAAGTCGGCCGCCCAGATGGCCGCGCTCTTCCCGGATCATCCCGAGGCCGTCGCCAACACGCGGCGCATCGCCGAGATGACAGACCTGGCGCTGCCGCTCGGCCAGCTGCGGATCCCGCACTTCCCGGTCCCCGACGGCCACACGGTGGAATCGTGGCTCCGCGCCGAGTGCCAGCGCGGCCTCGAGCGCCGCTACGGGACGGTGACTCCCGAGCTCCAGGCGCGGCTCGACTACGAGCTCGGGGTCATCCTGTCGATGGGCTACGCGGGCTACTTCCTGATCGTCGCGGACTTCATCGCGTTCGCCCGCGAGCAGGGCATCCAGACCACGTGCCGGGGGTCGGCGCCGGGCTCGATCGTGACCTACACGCTGGGCATCACCCCGGTCGACCCGATCCTCTACCAGCTCCCGTTCGAACGGTTCCTCAACCCAGACCGGGTGACGATGCCCGACATCGATGTCGACTTCGAGGACGGCCGGCGCGAGGAGGTCATCGCCTACGTCGGCCGGAAGTACGGCCAGGACCACGTCGCCCAGATCATCACCTTCGGGACGATGCTGGCTCGGGCCGCGATCCGCGACGTCGGTCGGGTGCTCGGCCACAGCTACGGCGACGTCGACCGCATCGCCAAGGCGGTCCCGAACCAGCTCGGCATCCGGCTCGACGAGGCGCTCCAGGTGGCGCCCGCGCTGCGGGAGCAGGTCGACGCCGACCCGGGCGTCAAGCGGATCATCGACTTCGCGCGCCATCTCGAGGGCGTCGCGCGCAACGCGTCCACCCACGCCGCCGGCGTCGTCATCAGCCGCGAGCCGCTGACCGAGCTCATGCCGCTCCAGAAGGCGACCAACTCGGACGGGCTGATGAGCCAGTACGAGATGCACGCGATCGAGGCGCTCGGCCTGCTCAAGTTCGACTTCCTGGGGCTGTCCAACCTGACGATCCTGCGCCAGGCGGTCGATCTGGTGCGAGCCAACCGCGGGATCGAGATCGACCTCGACGCGATCCCGCTCGACGACGCGACGACCTTCGAGCTCCTCGCCTCGGGCGAGACGACCGGCGTGTTCCAGCTGGAATCGGCCGGCATGCGTCGGTACGTCCGCGACCTGCGCCCGACCTCGGTCTACGACCTCGCCGCCATGGTCGCGCTGTATCGCCCGGGCCCGATGGACAACATCCCCGCCTACATCCGGCGCAAGCACGGCCAGGAAGCCGTGACCTACCTCCACCCGCTGCTCGAGCCATACCTGGAGAAGACCTACGGGATCTTCGTCTACCAGGAGGACATCATGTCCGCGGCGATCGCCCTCGGCGGCTTCACCGGTCCCGAGGCCGACACCCTCGGCTACGCGATCCGCAAGAAGAAGTCGGCGGTGCTGCGCGCCCAGAAGGAGAAGTTCGTCTCGCAGGCGGCCGAGCGGGGCGTCGAGCCCAGGATCATCGACGCGGTGTTCAAGGCGTTCGAGCCGTTCGAGCGCTACGGCTTCAACAAGGCCCATGCGACCTGTTACGGATTGATCGCCTACCAGACCGCGTACATGAAGGCGAACCACACGGTCGACTACATGACGGCGGTGCTGACCGCCTTCCGGTCGAACGAGGAGAAGGTCGCGGCCGCCGTCGCCGAGTGCCGACGGATGTCGATCGAGGTCCTGCCGCCGGACGTGCACCGCAGCCACCTCGAGTTCACCGTCGAGGGCGACGCCATCCGCTTCGGGCTGCTGGCGGTCAAGAACGTCGGCCAGGGCGCCATCGAATCGATCATCGCGGCCCGCGACGAGGGCGGCGAGTTCCGCTCGCTGACCGACTTCTGCACGCGGATCGACCTGCGGCTCGCGAACCGAAAGGTGCTCGAGGCGCTGGCGAAGGTCGGCGCGCTGAGCCCGTTCGGGCATCCGTCACAGATCCTGCTCGGCCTCGACGACGCGATCGCCGCCGCGCAGGCGACCCAGCGCGACCGGATCTCGGGGCAGACGTCGCTGTTCGACCTGGGCGCGGCCGACGCGACCACGTTCGAGCGTCCGCTCCCCGCCGCAACCGAGGTTCCCGTCCGCGAGCGCCTGCGCTGGGAGAAGGAGCTGCTGGGGCTCTATCTCTCCGAGCACCCGATGGGCGAGGTCGCCGAACAGGTCGGCCGGTTCGTGACGGCCTACTCGAGCGACCTGCGTGACGAGTCGCTCGACGGCCAGCGCATCGTCGTCGGCGGCATCGTGACCGGTGTCCGGACCGTCATCACCAAGGCCAAGGCCTCGATGGCGATCGTCACGATGGAGGACCTGCAGGGCACGATCGAGGTCGTGGTGTTCCCGCGCCTGTACGAGCAGACGATGTCGACCTGGCGCGACGGCGAGATCCTGCTGGTCGCGGGGCGCGTGGATCACAAGGGCGAGGAGGCCTCGCTGCTGGCGGACCTGGCGGTCGACTGGGACGCCGCCGCCGCGGCCGGGCCGGACGCCTTCGCCCGGCAGGTGGCCGCCGGCGAGCGGGGTGGGGGAGGCCGCCGCGGACCCTGGGGCAATGGCAACGGCCACGCCAACGGGTCGGGGAATGCCGACGGGTACGGCGGGCGGCCGCTGGTCGCGGTCGGGCCGGGGCCCGGGATGCCGGTCACGGTCGGCGGCTCCGCGTTGGGCGAGGGGCCGCACGTGAGCGTGCCGTTCGTCTCACCACGCCGCGGCAGTGGCAGCGGGAGCCTCGCCGAGGGACTCGCGGCAAGCGCCCTGCCGGCGATCGCACCAGCCGAGCCGGTGTCGGCCTATCCGGAGACGGCGGGCGCCGCGGTCGGTCCGGACCAGGACGACGAGCCGCCGGTCCCGGACGAGGCGCGCGCCCGGATCGTCGCGGACGCGTCGGCCGACAGCCCGGTCGACGCCGGTCCCGACACCGTCCTCCATGTCCGCTTCGCGGGGAGCGCGCCACCGGATCGCGTCGTCGGCGCGATGGAGACGTTCAAGGCAGTGCTCCGCGACCGGCCCGGCGCGACCCGCGTCATCATCCACGTGCCGGCCGCTGGCGGCGGGGCCGCGCTGCCGATGGAGCTGCGCCGTGGCGTCGCCTACGACGCCGAACTGCTCGCGGAGGTGCGGCGCCGGCTGGGCGACGGGCTGGTCGAGCTGCGGCTCGCCGGCGCCTGAGGCCTCAGCCGCCTCCGCTGATCCGGCGGATCGCCTGGACCGACGAGAGCTGCTCGTGGAACTCGGCGCGGATGCTGTTGAGCGTCGCGTCGTCGATGTCGAGCTCCTCGGCGATCTCGTTCACGATGGCCGTCTCCTCGGCCGAGATCGAGCCACTGGCCGCGCCGATCGCGAAGCACGCCCGCAGCACGTCGAGCTTCTGCTCGTCGGTCGCCAGTGCCTTGAACTCCCTGGTCACGCTGAAGTCCTCCGGCCCGCCGACCGTCCTGGCCTGGAGCTTGGCCATCTCGGCCACGAGGACCGCGGTCGCCTCGTCGAGCCCTTCGTGCGCCTGGAGCTCACGCTCGATGGCGGCGGTCTCCTCGTCGCTGATGTCGAGGTCCGCGTTCGCGGCCCGTGCCAGCGTGTACGCGGCCGATGCGATGAGCCGGGCCTGCTCGGGTGGCATCGCCTCCAGCTTGGCGACGATGCGCCGCACGGTGGCCGTGTCGCCGGTCGGGTCCGGGGCGGACGGGGTGGGCCGGGGGGCGACGTCCGCCGCCGGTGCGGGCTTGGATCCGAAGAAACGGTTGAACATGGGGCTCCTCTACCAGCGCTCGAACGCGGGATGGTCGGGACCGACGGCGACGAACGTGCCACGGCATGTGGCGGTGATGATGCCATCGACGACGACTTCGGCGCCGACGACGACCCGATCGCCCGCCGTCTCGATCGGCCGGGCGCGCAACGTGAGGGGCCGGTCGACCGGCGTGGGACGGCGCAGGCGGATCGCGTAGTCGGCGGTCACGCAACCGGGCGGCGCCCCCAGGCCGCGCTCGCGCATCAGTCGCATCGCCGCCGTCCAGTTCGCGTGGCAGTCGAGCAGCGTCCCGATGACGCCGCCGTTGAGGATGTTGTCGAAGGCGGCATGGTGAGCGAGCGGCTGCCACTCGGCCTGCAGCTCGCCGTCGCGGCCGTCCGTCTCATGACTCTCGATCCGCAGCCCGTGCTCGTTCGCCGGTCCGCAGCCGAAGCAGCGCGAATCGGGGCTGAAGCGCCGCTGGAGGCTCGGTTCGGTCACGTCGGGAGTCTAGGGCGGCCGGCCGCGGGGCGCCGTTACGATGACCCGATGCGCACGATCTTCGAGGACGTCAGGCTCATCGATGGCGTGTCTGCCGAGGCTCGTGACGCGATGGATGTCGTCGTCATCGGCGAACGCATCGCCGCCGTCGCCCCACACGGAACCATCGCGCCGCCGGTCGCCGAGAGACCGCCGCCGACCGTCATCGACGGCCGCGGCCGGACGCTGCTCCCCGGGCTCATCGACGCCCACGCCCACTACACCTTCGACCCGACCGAGGGCTCGATCGCGACGATCGCCCGGCGCTCCGACGCCGAGATCGTCCTCGGCCGCCGCCGGCCACACGGCGCGTGCCCTTAGGGCCGGCGTCACGACCGCCCGCGGCGCGGGATCGATCCGGAACCTCGAGCTCGTCCTGCGCGCTGCGATCGCGGCCGGGAGTGTGCCGGGGCCTCGTCTGATCGCTGCCGGCTCCGCCATCGGGATCACCGGCGGCCACGGGCACCAGTTCGGGATCGAGGCCGACGGCGAGGACGAGCTGGTCGCTGCCGTCGGGCGCCAGATCCGCGACGGCGCCGACGTCATCAAGATCGTCGCGTCCGAGGCTGCGATGCTCACGACCACCGGCGTCGCGCCCGGGCGGATCGTCCACGGCGACCCCGAGCTGACCGAGCCGGAGATCGCCGCGATCGTCTCGGAGGCGCACCGCCAGCGCGTCCGGGTGATGAGCCACGCCCAGGGCTCGGTGTCGGTGATCGCCTCGGCGCGTGCCGGCGTCGACAGCGTCGAGCACGCCTGGTTCGCCGACCGCGCCGCGATCGAAGCACTCGCGGCGTCGGGCGCCTGCCTCGTGCCGACCCTTGTCGTGACCGACGTGAACCGCGATCTACCCGGCCTGACGCCGGTCCAGCGCGAACGCCAGGACCTGATCGAGCGCCGCCATCGAGCCTCATGCGAGGCCGCGATCGAGCTCGGCGTGCCGCTCGCGACCGGGACCGACACCGGCGAGGTCGGTGTCACGTCGGACATGGTCTGGCGCGAGATCGGGCTGCTGCACGACCATGGCATGACCGCGATCGCGGCGATCGGGGCAGCGACGAGTGTCGCGGCACGCCTCCTGGGCCTCGACGTCGACGTGGGCAGCGTCGAACCGGGCAAGCTCGCCGATCTGCTGCTCGTCGACGGCGACCCGCTCGTGGATCTCCGTCGGTTGGCGGTCCCGGCGACGGTGATGCAGGGCGGACGGGTCGTCGGCTAAACGCGCCGGTCAGCGGCGGAGGTAGCCCGGGATGTCCGGCTCCGGACCGCGCCACAGGTCCAGCTCCTCGGTCGCGAAGCGGCCGTAGTAGTTGATGAAGTGGCCGCCGTGGCGCTTGAGGATCTCGTGCGCGGCGGCCTTCGGGGCGTCGCCGTGGACGTGGACCATGACGACCGCCCGTCCATCGCGGAGCGCTCGCTCGTAGGCGGCGAAATCGACGAGCTGGTCCATCAGGGTGAAGTCGAACGCGCGCCGGAGGCGCCCGAGCCAGCCCGACACCTCACCGGTCCCGTCCATCCTGTCGGCGCCCTCGGTGCCGCGCAGGATCTCGAGGTCGCGGGTCTGGAAGCCGCTCGCCGCGAGCTCGGCGAGGGCGGCTGCGGCCTCGGCCGGATCGTCGATCACGGCCAGCAGCCGGTTGGTCGGGTAGCCGATAGCACGGGACGTGGCGGGCATGCGCGGATTGTCGCGCATGGGCCAAGGCTGGTGCGGGACGCGGATTCGACCGACCGGCTGCTATTGAACAGATGTTCTATACTGGTAGGGAAGATCGCTCGTTTATAGTGGGGGTTCGCGGCGATGCTGGAATTGGCAGACAGGGCAGACTCAAACTCTGCTGTCCGTGAGGACGTGTGGGTTCAAGTCCCACTCGCCGCACCAGCCGTTTCTGAAAACGGCGACAGATGTCGGGCGACACCTCGCGATGCCGTGCGATGCCTCGATTTCAAGGCTCTGGGCCGAGCCTATCCCTATCTGTTCGGCCTCTACCTCGGGGACGGCATGCTAACGCTCGCGCGTCGGAACGTCTGGCGGCTGCGGCTCACCCTGGACTCGAAGTACCCGGGCATCATCGCGCGAGCGAAGGAGGCCATCAGCGAGGTTGGAGGTCGTTCCGCCGGGGAGACCGCGCGGCCGGGCAGTGTCGAGCTCTACACCAACTGGAAGCACTGGATCTGCCTGTTCCCACAGCACGGTCCCGGGCCAAAACATGCGCGAGAGATCAGGCTCGAGCCGTGGCAGGTTCGCTTGATCTCGAGATATCCGGATGCATTCCTTGCGGGCCTGATCCATTCCGACGGATGTCGCTGCTTGAACCGGGTGAAGGGCTACGAATATCCCCGCTATTTCTTCTCAAACGAGTCCGCGGACATTCGCGCGATGTTCGGCATGGCGTGCGCGTTGGTAGGGGTCGACTACCGACCGGCTGGTCCCCGGAATGTATCCGTCGCACGACGTCGAAGTGTCGAAACTCTTGATCGACTAGTCGGACCGAAGCGATGAGGCGTGCCCCGGCCTAGCCGCGAGATCCGCGAACATCCCGCCGCGACTCCGTCCTTCGCGTACCTACTTCGGGACCGCCGGCGCGCTCGGCAAGGACCCCGGCCTGGGCTTTCTAGAGACCATCAGCCAGGCCCTCGACGACTCCACCATCGGGCAGTTCCTCATCCACACCACCGTGCCGTTCGTGCTGGCCGTGCTCGGACCGCTGCTGCCCAAGGATGTCAGCTCGCTCGTCCCGACCACAGTCCCGGCGCCGGAGCTGCCGGGTCTGCATTTGCCGTTCCCCTGAGGCGAGGGAACCCGCGGCCACGAGGCAGCGTCTCGCCCGGGACCGATGCTAGACTCGCCCGGCCTCAGAAATCGCCGTCCGGAGGGATCCCCCGATCGTGGAGGACCTTCGCTCGACCACGGTCCCAGACGACCCCGTCCAGCGCCGCGATCTCATCCTGCTCGAGCGAGCCCGCGGTGGCGATCTCGATGCGTTCAACGACCTCGTCACGCTCTACCAGGACCAGCTCTTCGCGCTCGTCGTGCGGATGGTCCCCGATCGCGACCAGGCGTCCGACTGCGTCCAGGAGGCGTTCTTCTCGGCGTATCGCAACCTGACCTCGTTCCGTGGCGGCAATGTCAAGTCGTGGTTGAACCGGATCTGCGTGAACGCGGCGATGGACACCCAGCGGGCGAGGAAGCGCCGTCCCGTCCAGCCCTATCCGGAGCTCGACGACGAGAGCTGGCAGCCGCCGGCCGGCGTCGAGGCCGACCCCGAGCGCATCGCGCTCGATACGGAGCGGACGCGGGCGCTGGCGGGCGCGCTGGCGACCATCACCGACGACCAGCGGTCGGCCATCGTCCTGTACGACATCGAGGGCTACGACTACGCCGAGATCGCGGAGATGACCGGCGTATCGCTCGGCACGGTGAAATCGCGGATCCACCGCGGGCGCCTGGCCCTTCGAGCGCTCCTCGAGGACCGGATGGAGCTGTTCCGTGGCTGACCTCGGCGAGCGGCACGACGAGCACGACCCGCTGCGCATCGCCGCGCTGCTCGACCGCGACCTGGACCCCGGCGAGCGTGCGAGCGCGGAGGCGCTCGTCGCCGGGTGCCCGGCCTGTGCCGCGCTCCACGCGGATCTCGTCGTGCTCGCGATCGCCACGCCGGAGCTCCCGACCCCGGCCCGCACGCGCGGGTTCCAGCTCACCGCGGCCGATGCCGCGCGCCTGTCGGAGCCGGCCGGGGAACCGCGCGCGACGACGCCCCGTCTGACGAGCAAGATGCCTGATCCCACGGTGACCTCCGCCCACGCCACGCACGACACGATCCTCGTCGCCTCGCTGGCCGATCGTTCCCTGACGGAACCCGAGCGCGAGGCGGGCGAGGCGCTCGTCGCCGCGTGCCGACTGTGCGCCGAGGTGTACGCCGACCTCGTGGCCCTGCGCGTCGCGACGCAGGCTCTGCCGACACCACGCCGATCCCGCGACTTCTCGCTGACCCCAGCCGACGCCGCGCGCCTCCGTCCGGCCGGCTGGCGGCGTTGGGTCGCGGGGTTCGGGACGCCACGCGACATCTTCAGCCGCCCGCTCGCCGTCGGGCTGACGACGCTCGGCCTGGCCGGGTTGCTGGTGACCACGGCTCCGTCGGTCCTGCAGGGTCAGGCCATCGGCGGCCCGACCGCGGCGCAGGACTCGTCCAGCGCGGCGGGCGGTGGGTCCCGCAACCCGGCGATCGCCGCAGGTGCGGCCGAGGGCGGCCCGTCGAGTGCGCCCGGGGCCTTCGCGCCGGCCCCATCCGCGGGGACGACCTCGGCCGGCTTCGGTCCCGCCGTGGCACCCGCCGCCGCCTCGCCGGGGGCCGCCGCCGACGCGTCAGGGGCGCCCGTCGTGGGCGGCTCGAACGGCTTCCTCGGGGACCGCACGGGGTCCGTGGCCAGTCCGCCCGCCCTGGGCGTGACGAGCGGCGATACGTCGAAGGCGTCCGGCGGCAGGACGAACGAGGTCGAGCCCGCCGGTGCCGCCGGCGGTCCGCCGGCGAAGGCGGAGCCGGCGGGCTCGACGCCGCTGGTCGTGTCGGGTGTCCTCCTCCTGGTCGGTCTCGGACTGTTCCTGATGCGCTGGGCCGCCCGCGGCTTCAAGCGCTGATCACGGCCCCGCGCCGCCGCCGCACACGGTCCCCACCGGTCGCCCTGACGCGGTCCGCCGCTACACTTGGTCCGTGCCCACAGAACGCCTGATGCTGCTCGACGGCAACGGGCTCATCTATCGCGGATACTTCGCGCTCCCGCCTCTGACGACGTCGAAGGGCGAGCTCGTCAACGCCGTGTTCGGGTTCTGCAGCATCGTCCTGCGCGGCATCGCCGACATCCGTCCGGACTACGTCGCGGTCGCGTTCGACCTCCAGGGTCCGACCTTCCGTCACGAGCAATACGCCGAGTACAAGGCGACACGCCAGCGGATGCCGGACGACCTGCGCGACCAGTTCCCGAAGGTGCGCGAGGTGGTCAAGGCGCTGCGCATCCCCGTCTACGAGCTGGCCGGGTTCGAGGCCGACGACGTGATCGGCACGATCACCGTGGACGCCGAACGCCGCGGTCTGGACACGACGATCGTGACCGGCGACCTCGACATGCTCCAGCTCGTCACCGACCACACCCGGCTGATGACGACGCGCTCCGGCGTCGAGAACACGATCCTGTACGACCCCGCCAGGATCGCCGAACGGTTCGACCTCGTTCCCGCGCAGATGATCGACTACAAGGCGCTCAAGGGCGATCCGACCGACAACATCCCGGGCGTGCCCGGGGTCGGGGAGAAGACCGCGGCCAAGCTCATCCGCGAGTTCGGGTCGCTCGAGGCGCTGTACGAACGGATCGACGGGGTCAAGCCGGACAAGCTTCGCGACAAGCTCGTCGAGCACCGCGAGTCGGTGTTCATGGGCAAGGCCCTGTCCACGATCGTGCGCGACCTGCCGGTCGAGTTCGACCTGGAGGCTGCGCGCCTGGGTGACTACGACCGCGAGACGGTCATCCGGCTCTTCCGCGAGTACGAGTTCCGCTCGCTCATCGAGCGCCTGCCGACGATGACCGGGGAGTCGGCCGGTGATGCGGCCGAGGCGCTGCGCGGGGTGGCGACCGACGGCTCCGTGCCCGCGGCGCGCGTCGCCGGGTCGGCGCGACCGTCGGGCTGGGGGATGCCGCGGGCGGCGCGGCCGGCGTCCGAGGGCGGTGGACTCCAGCTCTCGCTCGACTTCGATTCGGTGGCGCGGTCGGCTGCGCCCGACGCCGGCGCCGGTGCCACCCCGGCGACCGGGATCGTCGAACGGCCCGCGCACCCGACCGAGCCCGACGATCTGCCGGCCGCCCTCGCCGCGGCCATCGCGGACCCGTCGCGGATCGAGGTCCATGATGGCGCCCGGATCGCAGCCCTCGAGCCGTGGCTGGCGGCCCAGTCGGTGGTCGGGATCGGGCTCCTGCTCGACGATCCGCGCCCGCGACGCGGCTCCCCGGTCGCCCTCGCCGTCGCCGGGAGCGATGGACGGACGGTCGCGGTCGAGGGTGCCGACGACGCGGCCGGCCTCCGCCGGATGCTCGATCGGCTCGACACCCCGGTCGTCGCCCACGAGGTCAAGCCGCTGCTCGTCGCGCGGATCGCGGACGACCCCGACGCGCGACCCACCCCGGTCGCCTTCGACACGCAGATCGCCGCCTATGTGCTGAACGCCTCGCTCCGCAGCCAGACCATCGCCGACGTCGCAGCCGAGCAGCTCGACCTGATCCTGCCCCCGGTGGCCGAGCTCGACGACGCGTCGCGCGCCGGCCTCGAGGCCCTCGCCGCCATCGCCGTCCGGGAGCCGCTCGAGAAGCGCCTCGTCGCGGACGGTCTCGATCGGCTGTATGCGGAGATCGAGCTGCCGCTCATCGCGGTCCTCGCCCGGATGGAGGCGACGGGCGTCGCCCTCGACCTCGAGGCACTCGCGGTCCTCGCCGTGGAGTTCGCGGCCGAGATCACCCGACTCGAGAGCGAGATCTACGCGGACGTCGGCCACGAGTTCAACCTCGGGAGCCCCAAGCAGCTCGAGCAGATCCTGTTCTTCGAGCTCAACCTGCCGAAGGGCAGGCGGACCAAGACCGGCTACTCGACGGACGCATCGGTCCTCGAGGATCTGCGCCCGGCGCACCCGATGATCGACAAGCTGCTCGAGTGGCGCGTATACACGAAGCTCCGCTCGACGTACGTGGATGCCCTGCCGACCCTCATCGCGGCCGACGGCCGTCTCCACACGACGTTCCACCAGGCGGTGGCGTCGACCGGCCGGCTGTCCTCGTCCGACCCGAACCTCCAGAACATCCCGATCCGGACGCCGCTCGGGCGGCGGATCCGGCGCGCGTTCGTGGCGGGGGCTCCGGACCTGACGCTCGTCGCCGCCGACTACAGCCAGATCGAGCTCCGGATCCTGGCCCACGTGTCGGGCGACGAGCACCTGCGCGACGCATTCGCGCGCAAGGCCGACCTCCACCGCGAGACGGCCGCCCTGGTCCTCCACAAGGACCCGGCGGACGTGACCCTCGGCGAGCGGTCGATGGCCAAGATGGTCAACTTCGGGATCGCCTACGGGTTGTCGGACTTCGGCCTGTCGGAGCGGGCGAACATCCCGCGCGCCGAGGCCCAGGCCTTCATCAACACCTATTTCGCGACGTATTCGGGGATCAGCTATTACATGCTCGCGATCAGGGAGCAGGCTCGGACGCAGGGCTATGTCACGACACTGCTGGGCCGCAAACGACAGATCCCCGAGCTCGCGGCACGGAACCCCACGCTGCGCTCAGCCGGCGAGCGGATGGCCATCAACATGCCGATCCAGGGGACGGCCGCAGACATCGTCAAGATCGCGATGATCCGGCTCGACGAGCGGCTGCGCGCCGGCGGGTTCCGAGCCCGGCCGCTCCTGCAGGTCCACGACGAGCTATTGCTGGAAGTGCCGCGCGACGAGCTCGACCGCCTCGTCCCGCTCCTGCGCGAGACGATGGAGAGCGCCCTGCCCCTCGACGTGCCGCTGACGGTCGACATCAAGGTCGGCGACGACTGGGAGTCCATGACGCCACTGACGCGCGAGGATGCGGTCGCCGCCGAGGCCGACGAGGCGCCCGATCTCGAGGCCCCGGTAGCGCCTTCGCTCGGGTAGGCATCGGCGATGCCTGAGCTCCCCGAGGTCGAGACCGTCGCGCGCGACCTCCGACCGCGCATCCTCGGCGCCACGATCACGGGCGCCCGCTGCTCATGGACGCGGACGCTACGGACGCATACGCCTGCGGCGTTCGACGCCGCGGTCACCGGACGGCGGATCGAGGGGGTGGGACGGCGGGCCAAGCAGATCGTCATCGAGCTGTCGGGGGATGGGGCGCTGACCATCCATCTCAAGATGACGGGGCAACTCTTCGTGGTCCCCGCCGACACGCCCGGGGATCCGTATGTCCGCCTCGTGCTGGAGCTGGCCGACGGTCGTGAGGTCCGCTTCCGCGACATCCGCAAGTTCGGCAAGATCGGGCTGTATGACCGCGATCCCGCGACGGGCGAGCTCGTCGCCGAGGTCGGCGGGGCGGCGGTCTTCGCCGCGCTCGGGCCGGAGCCGCTCGACGATGCCTTCACGGTGCGCGAGTTCCGGCGGCGATTGCGACG
Source organism: uncultured Chloroflexia bacterium (assembly GCA_963833285.1). GTDB lineage: Bacteria > Chloroflexota > Limnocylindria > Limnocylindrales > CSP1-4 > SPCO01. The sequence continues at coordinate 347,558 of CAWHXM010000006.1, forward strand.
CCGTTCGGGGCGCCTCAAGCCGCTGCTGCTCGACCAGTCGTTCGTGGCCGGGGTCGGCAACATCTATGCCGATGAGGCCCTGTGGACCGCTCGCCTCCATCCGCTCCGCACGGCCGGGACGCTCCGCCCACCCGATGAACGCCATCTCTACGACGCGATCCGGACGATCCTCGCCGAGGCCGTCGAGCGGCGCGGCAGCTCGATCGACGATTACACCGCGCCCGACGGCGACGGGTCGATGCAGGAGCACCTGCAGGTCTACCAGCGGACCGGCGAGCCCTGCCCGCGCTGCGGCCGCCCGGTCAGGCGCATCGTCATCGGCGCGCGCTCGACGCACTTCTGCTCATGGTGCCAGCGCCTGAGGGCCAGCGATCGCAAGAGCGCGACGGCCATCCTCCGGACGATGACCGGTGGGCCGCTGCGCAGCGGACCGCGCTGGACGGAGCTGGCCGGGGAAGGAACGCTCGGCCTGACCCGCGAGGAGGCGTCGCTCGCGGCGACGAGGGCTCGGACGGAGCGCACGAAACGCGCCGCGGCGACCCGGCGTGCCGCCGCGCGCGACTCGGCTGGTGCCTCCGGCGTTCGGGATGCTGCGGCGGGCGGGCGGTGAGCATCCTTCGGCTCAGCGGCGTCACCCGCGAGGTCGGGACCTTCGTCATCCTCGACGCGATCGATGCCTCGATCGCGCTCGGCGACCGGATCGGGCTGGTCGGGCCCAACGGCTCCGGCAAGACGACCTTGCTGCGACTCGCCGCCGGCCGCGACGAGCCCGATCGCGGCGAGGTCCACCGGAAGCGCAACCTGACCCTCGGGCTGCTCGCCCAGGAGGCGCATTTCGACGAGGTGTTCATGGCCTCGCCGGACCTGCGCACGGCGGTCCGCACCGGTGCCGCCCACCTCGACCGGATGGCCGAGCGCCTCGCCGAGCTCGAGCGCGACGGGCGGGTGACCGAGCATGCCTACGCCGAGCTCCTCCATCAGTACGAGGTCCTCGGCGGGTACACGCTCGACCAGCGGGTCGACACCGCGCTGACCGGGCTCGGCTTCGCGCCCGACGAATGGCTGAAGCCACCCTCGGCCCTGTCGGGCGGCGAGCAGACGCGCGCATCACTGGCCCGCCTGGTCATCGCCGATCCGGACCTCCTGCTCCTCGACGAACCGACCAACCATCTCGACCTCGACGCCCTCGAGTGGCTGGAGGAGCACCTCCGACGACGCTCGGGGTCGTTGCTCGTGGCGTCCCATGACCGGGCCTTCCTCGATGCGACGGTCACTCGCGTGTGGGAGCTGCGCGACCGTCGCCTGACCGCGTTCCGCGGCGACTACGGCGCGTACCACCGCCAGCGCGTCGAGCGCGATGCCCGCACGGTCAAGGACGTCGAGACGCAGGCCGAGGCGATCGCCCGCGAGAAGGAGCTCGTCCAGCGCTACCGGAGCCATCGCAAGTTCAGCAAGATGCACGAGCACGAGGCGCGGCTCGAGCGGCTCGAGGCGGACCGTCGCGATGCGCCCCGGACGGGCCGCAAGCTTGCGATCCCGACCGCCGGCCTGGTCGGGACCGGGCCGTCGCGGAGCGGCGAGATCGCCGTCAGGCTGGAGGACGTGGCGGTCGGCTACCTGCCCGGCCGCGGTGCCATGGCGGCCGACGGGTCGCCCGCCACGGAAGCCAGGATCGTGGCACGCGCGCCCTTCATCGCCGCCCAGCGCGGCGAGCGGATCGGGATCGTCGGGCCGAACGGGGCGGGAAAGACGACGCTGCTGCGGACGATCGCCGGCGACCTACCGCTGCTCGATGGCACCATCTCGTTCGGGAATGCCGTCCAGATCGGCTACCTGGCGCAGTTGCGCGGCGCCGCGATCGCCGGCGCGACGGTGCTCGATGCCCTGACCGAGGCGATCCCGGTCACCGCCGGCGAGGCACGCAGCTATCTCGCCCGGTTCCTGTTCCGGGGTGACGACGCGTTCAAGGAGGTCCGTTCGCTGTCGGGCGGCGAGCGGAGCCGGCTCGAGCTGGCGCTGCTCGGAATCCAGCCCGCTAACCTGCTCCTCCTCGACGAACCGACCAACCACCTCGACATCCCGGCGCGCGAGGCGATCGAGGCGTTCATGACCGGGTCGCCGGCCACGCTTCTGGTCGTGTCGCACGACCGGCGTCTGCTCGAGACGGTGTGCGAGAAGCTGTGGGTCGTCGAGCGCGGGTCGGCGGTGCCGTTCGATGGCGGCTATCGCGAATGGCGCGTGGCGGTCGCGGGGGGTTGGACCGTGGAAGGGGCACTGGTGATGGACGCAGCCAGGTTGCGGGACGGGAGCCGCCGGCCGGTTGGTCACGCCCTCCCCGCGCCCTACGGCGCTGCGCCTGACGGGCGCGGTCCGGGCGCGCCCACCCGGCCGTCGGAGCTCACGACACCGGCACCGCCGCCGAGTTCGAGGGGTAGGAGGAAGGACAAGCTCTCGAAGGAGGTGTATCGGCGGCAGAAGGCGGCGGCCGAAGCGGAGTTGACGCGGCTGGGATTGCGCAAGAACCACCTCGAGCTGTCGATGGGCGACCCGACGGTCCAGGCGAACTTCGTCGAGATGCGCCGGGTGACGAGCGAGCTGGCCGACATCGACGTCGCGCTCGCGGCCGCCGAGGATGCCTGGCTCGAGCTCGAGGAGCGCGCGCCCTGACGCGGATGGGTGGGCGGTCGGGTGCACGCCTGCCGGTCGCCTTCGCGCGGCGCGTTAGTGCGCGGATGCACCATTCGTACTAGAGGACCGGCGCCATCCGGGTGATGTCCCGGCCGAGCGCGGTGGGCCTAACGTCCTAGTCGACCTGCCAGGGTGCGCCGATACCCGTCAGGCCGATCGAAGCGGGGCGCCGGGAAGCCAGGTGCGAGCAGCGCGATTCGCCGGGATGGCCCGGCCGATCAGATCCCAGGTCCGCGTGTTCTTCGCTGGGACGTCCGGTGGGACGCGGGTCTGGCTGTTCACGCTGCTCCTCGCGGCGCTGACCGTTGTCCTCGCGATCGCCTTCGTGCCGCCCGAAGCGCCGATGGAGGTGCCGATCGCCATCCCGTTCTGGTTGCTGGTCATGGGCTTCTACCTCGCCGAGGCGAAGGTCATCCACCTCCACATCGGACGCAGCGCGCACTCGTTCTCGATGAGCGAGCTCCCGCTCGTCGCGGGACTCTTCCTGATCGCTCCGCCGGCGTTCATCGCCGCGCGTCTCGTCGGGTCGGCGCTGGCGCTGTTCTTCAACCGACGCCAGCGCTCGGTCAAGCTCGCGTTCAACCTCGCCCAGTTCGGCCTGGCGTCAGTGATCTCGGTCGCGATCGTGCACCTCGTGGTCGCGCCGGAGCGGGCCTTCGGGCCCGGCGTCTGGGTCGCGGTCCTGCTCGTCGCGCTGGTCGAGAACATCATCGGCGTCCTGAGCGTCAGCACGGCGATCTCGCTCGCCGAAGGGACGCCGCAATACCGGCGCATCCCGGAGATGCTCAAGATCGGGATCGTCGTGTCGTTGACGAACGCGAGCCTGGCCCTGATGGGCCTCACGGTCCTGTGGGCGAACCCGGAGTCGGTCTGGCTCTTCGTCCTGCCGACCGTGACCGCGGCGCTCGCCTACCGCGCCTACATCTCGGAGCGACAGCAACACGAGAGCATCGAGCTGCTCTACGAGTCGACGCGGATCCTCCAGCGCAGCCCGCAGCTCGACACCGCGCTGATCTCGCTGCTCGACCATGCCCGCAAGATGTTCCGCGCCGACGTCGCCGAGATCCGCCTGTTGCCGCGGCACGCCGGTGACGAGATCCTGCGCTGCCGGGTGGGACCCGGCGACGACGTCCAGGTCATGCAGCCGATCGGTCCCGATCTCGACGACCCGGTCCTCGTCCGCGCGATCGCTGAGCGGCAGGGGCGCCTGATCGACCTGTCGGCCGAGGACGACGGCGATGGCGTCGGTCGGAGGCGCGTCCGCCGGGCCCTCGTCGCGCCGCTGCTCGGTGAGTCGACCCTCATCGGAACGCTCCTCGTCTCGGACCCGCTCAGCGACATCAGCACGTTCGAGGCGGAGGATCTCAAGCTTTTCGAGACGCTGGCCAATCACACCGCGATCGCGCTCGAGAACGGACAGCTCGAGCAGTCGCTCGAACAGCTCGGGCGGCTCAAGGAGGAGCTCCACCACCAGGCCTCGCACGACCCGCTGACCGGGCTGGCCAACCGGTCGCTCTTCACCCAGGTCGTCGCCTCGCGTCTCGAATCGCGCGATCCGAGCGGCGCGGTGCCGATCGTCCTGTTCGTGGACCTCGACGACTTCAAGCTGGTCAATGACAGCCTCGGCCACGCCGCCGGCGACGCCCTGCTCGTCGCGGTCGGGGATCGGCTCCATTCGGTCCTTCGCGCGAGCGACATGGCGGCCCGCCTGGGCGGCGACGAGTTCGCGGTGCTGCTGCGGGATACGCCGGACATGAACGCCTCGATGCGTGTCGCGAACCGGCTGACGGCCGCGATGGGGCCGCTGTTCGAGATCGAGGGTCGCGACGTCAACGTTCGAGCGAGCGTCGGTGTGGCCGCCGGCCGGCCGGGCGTCGAAACGGCCGGCGACCTGCTGCGAAACGCCGATGTCGCGATGTACTCGGCGAAGGCGCGCGGCAAGGGTCGCGTCGTCGTGTTCGAGCCGTCCATGCACGACGCGGTCGTCGCCAGGGCCCAGCTCTCCGCCGATCTCGAACATGCCATCGCCGCCCGCGAGTTCCTCCTCCAGTACCAGCCGATCGTCGAGATCGCGACGGGCCGGATGGTCGGGGTCGAGGCGCTCGTCCGCTGGGAGCACCCCGAGCGCGGACGCATCGGCCCGGACGACTTCATCCGCGTGGCGGAGGAGTCCGACTCGATCCTCGAGATCGGGCGCTGGGTGCTTGGCCAGGCGTGCCGGCAGATGCGGGCGTGGCACGACCTCGTCGGCTCCGAGGCGTTCACGGTCAACGTCAACATTTCGGCTCGACAGCTCGCGCAACCGGACTTCGTCGACGAGGTCCTGACGATCATCAGGGAGGCCGGGCGTCCAGCCGTCCGCGATCGTCCTCGAGATGACCGAGACGTCGATGCTCCAGGACAGTGCCGCCACGCGTTCGAAGCTCCAGGATCTGCGCGACGCCGGGCTCGGCGTGTCGATCGACGACTTCGGCACCGGCTACTCGTCGCTGAGCTACCTCCAGCGCTTCCCGGTGACCACCCTCAAGATCGCCCGGGACTTCGTCGACGTCGACGGGCTCGACGCCGACGCCTGGGAGCTCGCCAGCGCGATCGTCGCGCTCGGGCGGGCGTTGCGCCTGGCCGTCGTCGCCGAGGGCGTCGAGCAGTGGTCGCAGCTCGGTCGGCTGCGGACACTCGGATGCGAGTACGCGCAGGGCTTCTATTTCGCGCGGCCGCTCGATCCGGCCGCCATCGAGACGCTCCTCGCCGAGGGCACCGTCCTGGGTGGCGATCGGGGGACCGGTGATCAGCGGCCGATCGCCTACCCGGGTCGCGCGGTCGAGGCTGGCTGATCTGCCCTCCGCGTGCTGACGTTCCGGTTCCGCGGCGCACCGAACAGGACTTTCGTCCCATTTCCCGCTCACTCGACTGCGGGCATCGTCGGGACCAGGTGACGGCAGCCAAGTCGGTTGTCGCCAGTACGGTCTGAAAACTCGGCAAACCCGTCGAGAGGCGGGGACGCAAAGCCAGGGATCTGCCCGGAGCCACGGCTCCAGAAGACCGCCCGGTTGCCAGGCACCGCACATCGACCGACCCAAAAGGTGGAATCGATGGCGCAGGTGGATCGTTCCGAGGGTGGCTCCGCCCCCCCGACTCGCAGGCCGGCCGACCGCGGCTGGAGCCTCGATCTCGTCCCGACCGGGCGCGTCGGCGCCGCCCTGTCCGTCGTCGTCCTGGCGGCGGCGCTGGCACCGGCGACGTCGCTGGCGGGCGGCTACGACCCGGGGAACGACATCAACTCCATGTACAACACGACCGCGTACACGGGCGCCACAGCCTGGTGGAGCGCGGGCTACACCGGCGCCGGGGTCGACGTGGCCCTGATCGACACCGGGGTCAGCCCGGTCGAGGGCCTCGCGACGCCGGGCAAGGTCACCTACGGACCGGACCTGTCGTTCGAGTCGCAGGCCTCCAACCTGACGAACCTCGACACGAACGGCCACGGCACGTTCATGGCGGGGCTCATCGCCGGCAAGGACGGTGCCCTCAGCGCGCCGTATGCCGATGCCCCCGCCTCCCAGTTCCGCGGGATGGCTCCGGACGCCGGGATCGTCTCGCTCAAGGTCGGCGTCGCCGACGGCGGCACGGACGTCTCCCAGGTCATCGCCGCGATCGATTGGGTCGTCCAGCATCGCCACGACAATGGCCTCAACATCCGCGTCCTCAACCTGTCGTACGGCACGAACAGCCCGCAGGCCTACACCCTCGACCCGCTCGCCTACGCGGCCGAACGGGCGTGGATGGCCGGCATCTTCGTCGTCGCGGCGGGCGGCAACAACGGCTTCCAGAGCCACATGAACAACGCCCCGGCGCTGGCCGACCCGGCCATCGACCGCTTCGTGATGGCCGTCGGCTCGTCGGACTCGATGGGCACCGCGACGGTCGACGACGACTCGGTCCCGGCGTTCTCGCCGTGGCCCAAGCGTGGCGCGACGCGCGGAGTGAACCTCATCGCACCCGGTGTGCACGTCCAGAGCCTGCGCGTCCCTGGAAGCTTCATCGACTCGAAATACCCCGACGGCCGGATCGACGCCCGCTACTTCCGCGGCAGCGGCACCTCCGAGTCCGCGGCGATCGTCTCGGGCGCGGCGGCCCTCGTCCTGCAGAAGTACCCGAACGCGACGCCCGACCGGGTCAAGAAGCTGCTCACCAGTAGCGGCTACACCATCGACGGCAAGTCGCAGGCGATCGGCGGCGGCGAGCTGGATCTCGGGTCGGCGCTGACGACCGCGCTCCCGAGCTCGACCCAGACCTGGGCACTGTCCACCGGGACGGGCTCGCTCGAAACCGCACGCGGCCTGGATCACGTGACCCACGACGGGGTGGTCCTGACCGGCGAGCAGGACATCTTCGGCCACGACTTCGACTCGGCCGCGATGGCCGAGGCCGAAGCGGACGGAAGCAGCTGGTCGGGTGGCGCCTGGAACGGCAGCTCCTGGTCCGGCAGCTCCTGGTCCGGGAACAGCTGGTCGGGCAGCTCGTGGTCCGGGAACAGCTGGTCGGGCAGCTCGTGGTCCGGGAATAGCTGGTCCGGCAACTCGTGGTCAGGCTCCAGCTGGTCCGGCAACTCGTGGTCCGGCAACTCCTGGTCCGGCAACAGCTGGTCGTCGGCCGGTTGGGAGTAGCGCGGACCGGAGGGCGGCCGCGGCCGTAGACTCCGGATCGTGACCCGGAGTACCGCTCACCGCGCCAGGGCGCTCCGCATCGGACTGACCGGTCCGATCGGCTGCGGGAAGTCGACCGTCGCACGTTGGCTCGCCGAGCGACCAGGGGTCGTGCCCATCGACGCGGATCTGGTCGCGCGCGCCGTCCTCGAACGCGGCGAGCCTGCGCTCTACGCCGTCGTCGCCCGCTTCGGCGCGGACCTTCTTGGACGAGATGGGTCGCTGGATCGCGCGGCCCTCGGCCGGATCGTCTTCACGGACCCGGCAGCCCTGCGCGACCTCGAGGCGATCGTCCACCCGGCCGTCCGGCCCAGGATCCTTGCCGGGATCGCTGCCGCCGAGGCCGAGGGCGCGGTCGTAGTGGTCGTCGAAGCCATCAAGCTGGTCGAGGGCGGGCTGTCCGCTCTGTGCGACGAGGTCTGGCTCGTCACGTGCGATCGGGAACGCCAGCGAGCCCGGCTAGTCGGGCGTGGCTCGTCGCCGGACGAGGCCGCGCAGCGGATCGCAGCCCAGGCGGGCCTCGTGGAGCGGGTGGCTGCGACCGTCACGCGGACGATCGACACGTCGCGTGGCGAGCGGTCGACCAGAGCCATGGTCGACGCGACGCTCGATGCCGCGCTCAGCGCGGTCGTTGGCGCCACCGCCGACTGATCGCCGCCCGGGCGTGGCGGTGTGGTGCGCTGACGCACCAGAATATCTGCGACGACGCCATTGACCATGGTCATCTCCTAGAGGACGATGTGTGCTCCCGACGGGGTGGTGATCCGACGGGTTCCGCGGCGACCGCGCCCCAGCCGCTTGTCCACCGCTGGCGATCTCGACAAGTCTCGCGCAACCCCGGTGTGCCCGCTGGAGGTCCGTCATGAGCCCGAGTGCCCAGGTCGTTCATCGTCCCTCGTTCGCGCCGCGTCGCGCTGTGCTCGTCGCCCTGTTCGGGGTGCTGCTGACCCTCGGGCTTGCGGCACCGGTGGTGGCGAGCGGACAACCGCCGGTCGCGTCGGACCTGAGCGTGATGACGACCGTCTCGACACCCGTCGACATCTTCCTGGAGGCGACCGACGACGAAGATGACGTCCTGACCTTCGTCATCGTCGGCGACCCGTCCCATGGCACGATCGGCGGCCCCGAGTGCGCCGACTCCGGGGTCTGTACGTATACGCCGACGACCGGCTACGTCGGTGGTGACAGCTTCACCTGGAAGGCCAACGACGGGACGAGCGACTCGAACGTGGCGACCGTCACCATCACGGTCACGCCGCTGACGTCGCACAAGATCCTGTCGGCCGGACCGCTGACCCGCATCGAGATCACCAACGACCTCAACTGTGCGGTCGACCACACGGGCGACGGCGCTCCTGAGTTCTACGGTGACACGGCGTGCGGGTCGCTCGTGGCGGTCGGCGGGACGCTCTACGGCCCGGCAGAGATCCCGGCGGGGGGCGCGGCCTCGCCGCTCACGCCATTCACGCCGGTCAGCCAGACCGATGTCCTCGGATCCGGCAGCGTCGGCGACCCGTATCGGATCGTCACGGTCGTCGATCTCGGGACGACGGGTCTCCATCTGACCGAGACGGATGCCTATGTCGTCGGCCAGGAGACCTACCGCACCGATGTCCAGATCGCGAGCAGCGCAGGAACCCCGGTCGACGCGATCCTGTATCGAGCCGGCGACTGCTACCTGCAGAACTCCGACAGGGGTTTCGGCGCCGCCGACAGCGCGACCGGTGCGGTCAGCTGTGTCGCCGGCGTCAACGACGGGACGGGCACGTTCGTGCCAGGCACCCGGATCGAGCAGTGGTACCCGCTCTCGGCGGGAAGCTCCTACTACGAGGCTTTCTACTCCTCCGTGTGGGCGCAGATCGGGTCCCGGATGCCGTTCGCCAACAGCTGCGAACAGTGCGCCAGCTATGTCGACAACGGCGCCGGGCTCAGCTGGAACGTGACCATCCCCGTCGGCGGTTCGGTCACCCGTTCGCATCTCACGGTCTTCTCGCCGCTCGGGATCGTCCCGTTGACCACCACGAAGACCGCAGCCCTTCCATCCGTCACAGCCGGACGGAGCGACGGCTACACGATCACGATCGCGAACCCGAACACCTCGCCCGCGACGCTCACGTCGATCACCGATACGTTGCCCGCCGGGTTCACGTATTCGGCCGGCTCCACGACCGGAGCCACGACCACGAATCCCGGCGTGGCCGGTCAGGTCCTCACGTGGACCGGTCCGTTCACCGTGCCAGCATCGGGTACGATCACGCTGACCTTCGGGGTGACGGTGTCGACCACGCCAGGCACGTACCCCAACCAGGCCGGAGCGGCGGGCCAGAGCCCGTTCGTCGTCATCGGGACGGGCCAGACCGCGCCGGTGACGGTGATCGCCGCGGCGCACCTGACCCTGACCAAGCTGGTCAGCGGCGGGACCGCCCTGCCGACCGCCTGGACCCTGTCGGCCAGCGGCCCGACCCCGATCTCGGGCCACTCCGGTGACCCGGCCATCACGGCCGCCGCGGTCGACGCCGGGACGTACACCCTGGCCGAGGGCGGTGGCCCGACCGGCTACAGCGCCGGCGCCTGGGGCTGCACCGGCGGCAACCTGAGCGGCAGCAGCCTCGTCCTCGCCGCCGGCGAGACGGCGTCCTGCTCGATCACCAACACGGTCATCCCGCCGGCCGCGGCGCACCTGACCCTGACCAAGCTGGTCAGCGGCGGGACCGCGCTGCCGACCGCCTGGACCCTGTCGGCCAGCGGCCCGACCCCGATCTCGGGCCACTCCGGTGACCCGGCCATCACGGCCGCCGCGGTCGACGCCGGGACGTACACCCTGGCCGAGGGCGGTGGCCCGACCGGCTACAGCGCCGGCGCCTGGGGCTGCACCGGCGGCAACCTGAGCGGCAGCAGCCTCGTCCTCGCCGCCGGCGAGACGGCGTCCTGCTCGATCACCAACACGGTCATCCCGCCGGCCGCGGCGCACCTGACCCTGACCAAGCTGGTCAGCGGCGGGACCGCCCTGCCGACCGCCTGGACCCTGTCGGCCAGCGGCCCGACCCCGATCTCGGGCCACTCCGGTGACCCGGCCATCACGGCCGCCGCGGTCGACGCCGGGACGTACACCCTGGCCGAGGGCGGTGGCCCGACCGGCTACAGCGCCGGCGCCTGGGGCTGCACCGGCGGCAACCTGAGCGGCAGCAGCCTCGTCCTCGCCGCCGGCGAGAGCGGCGTCCTGCTCGATCACCAACACGGTCATCCCGCCGGCCGCGGCGCACCTGACCCTGACCAAGCTGGTCAGCGGCGGGACCGCCCTGCCGACCGCCTGGACCCTGTCGGCCAGCGGCCCGACCCCGATCTCGGGCCACTCCGGTGACCCGGCCATCACGGCCGCCGCGGTCGACGCCGGGACGTACACCCTGGCCGAGGGCGGTGGCCCGACCGGCTACAGCGCCGGCGCCTGGGGCTGCACCGGCGGCAACCTGAGCGGCAGCAGCCTCGTCCTCGCCGCCGGCGAGACGGCGTCCTGCTCGATCACCAACACGGTCATCCCGCCGGCCGCGGCGCACCTGACCCTGACCAAGCTGGTCAGCGGCGGGACCGCCCTGCCGACCGCCTGGACCCTGTCGGCCAGCGGCCCGACCCCGATCTCGGGCCACTCCGGTGACCCGGCCATCACGGCCGCCGCGGTCGACGCCGGGACGTACACCCTGGCCGAGGGCGGTGGCCCGACCGGCTACAGCGCCGGCGCCTGGGGCTGCACCGGCGGCAACCTGAGCGGCAGCAGCCTCGTCCTCGCCGCCGGCGAGAGGGCGTCCTGCTCGATCACCAACACGGTCATCCCGCCGGCCGCGGCGCACCTGACCCTGACCAAGCTGGTCAGCGGCGGGACCGCCCTGCCGACCGCCTGGACCCTGTCGGCCAGCGGCCCGACCCCGATCTCGGGCCACTCCGGTGACCCGGCCATCACGGCCGCCGCGGTCGACGCCGGGACGTACACCCTGGCCGAGGGCGGTGGCCCGACCGGCTACAGCGCCGGCGCCTGGGGCTGCACCGGCGGCAACCTGAGCGGCAGCAGCCTCGTCCTCGCCGCCGGCGAGACGGCGTCCTGCTCGATCACCAACACGGTCATCCCGCCGGCCGCGGCGCACCTGACCCTGACCAAGCTGGTCAGCGGCGGGACCGCCCTGCCGACCGCCTGGACCCTGTCGGCCAGCGGCCCGACCCCGATCTCGGGCCACTCCGGTGACCCGGCCATCACGGCCGCCGCGGTCGACGCCGGGACGTACACCCTGGCCGAGGGCGGTGGCCCGACCGGCTACAGCGCCGGCGCCTGGGGCTGCACCGGCGGCAACCTGAGCGGCAGCAGCCTCGTCCTCGCCGCCGGCGAGAGCGCGTCCTGCTCGATCACCAACACGGTCATCCCGCCGGCCGCGGCGCACCTGACCCTGACCAAGCTGGTCAGCGGCGGGACCGCGCTGCCGACCGCCTGGACCCTGTCGGCCAGCGGCCCGACCCCGATCTCGGGCCACTCCGGTGACCCGGCCATCACGGCCGCCGCGGTCGACGCCGGGACGTACACCCTGGCCGAGGGCGGTGGCCCGACCGGCTACAGCGCCGGCGCCTGGGGCTGCACCGGCGGCAACCTGAGCGGCAGCAGCCTCGTCCTCGCCGCCGGCGAGACGGCGTCCTGCTCGATCACCAACACGGTCATCCCGCCGGCCGCGGCGCACCTGACCCTGACCAAGCTGGTCAGCGGCGGGACCGCGCTGCCGACCGCCTGGACCCTGTCGGCCAGCGGCCCGACCCCGATCTCGGGCCACTCCGGTGACCCGGCCATCACGGCCGCCGCGGTCGACGCCGGGACGTACACCCTGGCCGAGGGCGGTGGCCCGACCGGCTACAGCGCCGGCGCCTGGGGCTGCACCGGCGGCAACCTGAGCGGCAGCAGCCTCGTCCTCGCCGCCGGCGAGAGCGCGTCCTGCTCGATCACCAACACGGTCATCCCGCCGGCCGCGGCGCACCTGACCCTGACCAAGCTGGTCAGCGGCGGGACCGCCCTGCCGACCGCCTGGACCCTGTCGGCCAGCGGCCCGACCCCGATCTCGGGCCACTCCGGTGACCCGGCCATCACGGCCGCCGCGGTCGACGCCGGGACGTACACCCTGGCCGAGGGCGGTGGCCCGACCGGCTACAGCGCCGGCGCCTGGGGCTGCACCGGCGGCAACCTGAGCGGCAGCAGCCTCGTCCTCGCCGCCGGCGAGAGCGGCGTCCTGCTCGATCACCAACACGGTCATCCCGCCGGCCGCGGCGCACCTGACCCTGACCAAGCTGGTCAGCGGCGGGACCGCCCTGCCGACCGCCTGGACCCTGTCGGCCAGCGGCCCGACCCCGATCTCGGGCCACTCCGGTGACCCGGCCATCACGGCCGCCGCGGTCGACGCCGGGACGTACACCCTGGCCGAGGGCGGTGGCCCGACCGGCTACAGCGCCGGCGCCTGGGGCTGCACCGGCGGCAACCTGAGCGGCAGCAGCCTCGTCCTCGCCGCCGGCGAGAGCGGCGTCCTGCTCGATCACCAACACGTTGAGTGCATACCTCCAGCGCGGGGCGTTCGTCATCGGTGACGATGGGGCAGACCTCGGTGCGACCGTCACGTGGTGGGGCCCGCAATGGGCGACGGATAACGTCCTCACTGGTGGCCCGGCTCCCGCGAGCTTCAAGGGGTTCGCCGCGAGCCTCGACCCGGCTCCGCCGGTCGTCGGCGGGACATGGACCACCCGTCCGGGTGCCAGTTCGAATCCACCCAACACGGTCCCGGCCTACATGGCGGTGATCGTCACGAGCTCGGTCACCAAGGACGGTTCGTCGATCTCCGGCAACATCGTCCGCATCGTGCTGGTCAAGACGGGCCCGGTCTTCGGGACTGGAACGATCGTCGCCATCCTGAGTCAATGACCTGATCTCGGCAACCAGAACCTGGCGACGAGGGGTCGAGCTTCACGGCTCGACCCCTCCGCATGTCTGTCCGCCGGGACCGCCCGTGACGATGCTTGCCTGCGCTCGGAGCGACGCGGCACGGCCGTGATGCTCTCGAGTGGCATCAGCTGGCAGGGGTCCATTTCGGGCGAGTGGCCCAGAACACCTGTTCGGTTCGATCGTGGACTGGTACACTTCGGAACGATGCCCGACTTCAAGTTCGTCGCCCCGTTCGAGCCGACGGGGGACCAGCCCGGCGCGATCGAGCGCCTGTCGGACGGCCTCGCCAGGGGGCTCCGCGACCAGGTCCTGCTCGGGGCGACCGGGACCGGCAAGACGGCGACCCTGGCCTGGACGATCGCCAACCACAACAAGCCGACGCTCGTCCTCGCCCACAACAAGACACTGGCCGCGCAGCTGTACGCAGAGTTCCGCGAGTTCTTCCCGGAGAACGCGGTCGAGTACTTCGTCAGCTACTTCGACTACTACCAGCCGGAGGCCTACCTCCCACGCTCCGACACCTACATCGAGAAGGACTCGAGCCGCAACGACGAGATCGACCGGCTGCGGCACGCCGCGACGCACGCCCTGTTCGAGCGGCGCGACGTGATCATCGTCGCCAGCGTCAGCTGCATCTACGGCCTCGGTGCGCCGGTCGACTATGGGGCGACCGTGCTCAAGCTGCGGACCGGCGGCCAGTACCGTCGCGACGCGGTCCTCCGTCACCTCGTCGACCTCCAGTACCAGCGCAACGACCAGGCGCTCACCCGGGCGCGCTTCCGGGTCCGTGGTGACACGCTCGAGCTCCAGCCCGCGTCGGAGGAGACCCTCATCCGGATCGAATTCTTCGGCGACGTCGTGGAGCGCATCACCGAGCTCGATCCGCTCACCGGCGAGCTCCTCGCCGAGCGCCAGGAGACGAACGTCTACCCGGCGACTCACTACGTCACCCCGGCCGATAAGCTCAAGGAAGCCATCGTCGACATCGAGGCCGAGATGGAGGAGCGCGTCGCCGGCCTCGAGGCGGAGGGTCGTGCCCTCGAGGGCGCCCGCCTCCGCCAGCGGACCACCTTCGACCTCGAGATGATGCGCGAGCTCGGCTACTGCACCGGCATCGAGAACTACTCGCGCCACCTGTCGCGGCGCGAGCCCGGATCCCGACCGTGGACGCTGCTCGACTACTTCCCGCCGGACTGGCTGCTCGTCGTCGACGAGTCGCACATGACCGTCCCGCAGGTCGTCGGCATGTACAAGAACGACCGGACTCGCAAGGAGATCCTGGTCGACTTCGGGTTCCGCCTGCCGTCCGCGCTCGACAACCGCCCGCTGACGTTCGAGGAGTTCGAGGCGACCGTCAACCAGGCGATCTACATGAGCGCGACGCCGGGCCCGTACGAGCTCGAGCGGAGCAAGCGCGTCGTCCAGCAGCTGATTCGCCCGACTGGGATCGTCGATCCGCACATCACCGTGCGCCCGACCGAGAGCCAGATCGACGACCTGCTCGAGGAGATCCGCGGTCGCGTCGAGCGTGGCGAGCGGTCGCTGGTCACGACGCTCACCAAGAAGATGGCGGAGGACCTGGCCGACTACCTCAAGGAGCTCGGGGTCAAGGTCCAGTACCTCCACAGCGAGGTCGACACGCTCGAGCGCGTCGCGATCCTGCGCGACCTGCGCCTCGGCGTCTTCGACGTGCTCGTCGGCATCAACCTCCTGCGCGAGGGGATCGACCTGCCCGAGGTCACCCTGGTGGCGATCCTCGACGCCGACAAGGAGGGCTTCCTGCGGTCCGCCTGGTCGCTCATCCAGATGATCGGCCGAGCGGCCCGCAACACGGGCGGCGAGGTGATCATGTACGCCGACACCGTGACCGAGTCGATGCGCGTGGCCATCGACGAGACCGATCGTCGGCGGAGCTACCAGGAGGCCTACAACCTCGAGCGCGGGATCGAGCCGACGACGATCGTCAAGGGCATCCGCGACCTCAACGAACGGCTCCGCGCCGTTGCCGAGTCGACCGTCGTCTATGCCTCCGAACGGGGCGGCGAGTTCAGCGAGGCCGACCGGGCCAGGATCGAGGCCGTCGTCGCCCGGATGGAGGCCGAGATGAAGACCGCCGCCAAGCAGCTCGAGTTCGAACGCGCGGCGGCCCTGCGCGACGAGATCCAGCAGGTCCGGCTACGGGTGCTCGAGCAGGACGCCTCGATCACCGTCGGTCGGGCGGCAGAGCGCGCCGGGCGCGAGGCTCGCGACACCGGTGGGCGCGGGCTGACTGGGGCCGCGGATCGGGCGCGTGGCCGGCGCGGCGCCGCGGCCGCGGTCGCCGCCGGACCCGCCATGGAGGTCACCTCCGTCACGGTCCTGCCGGCCGACGAGGAACCGGTGGCCAACCTTGACGGGGTCCCGGGCGAGCCGGGCATCGACGAGAACACCATCGCCGACTGGCTGCCGGGGATCCGCGACGAGCACGACGACGCGACCGGCTGGCAGGCGCGCTGGCTCGACCGGCCGACCTGGGACCGGACCGTTACCCCGAACATCCGCAAACGGACCGGCCAACGACCGGGACGTCGGCGGTAGCCTCGCGGAGGCGAGGCTAGTCGGTGGGACCGAGGCTCCGTCGCTGCGGCTCGGCGAGAACACCCGTTCCATTTGGTCCGTATCCGCTACACTTGAGCCGTGCCCCAGGATCAGCTCATCGTGCGCGGCGCGCGCGAACACAACCTCAAGAACGTCGACGTCGCGTTCCCCCGCGACCGGCTCGTCGTCATCACCGGTCTGTCCGGCTCGGGCAAGTCGAGCCTGGCGTTCGACACCATCTATGCCGAAGGTCAGCGTCGCTACGTCGAGAGCCTGAGCGCGTACGCTCGCCAGTTCCTTGGGCAGATGGAGAAGCCGGACGTCGACCAGATCGACGGCCTGTCGCCGGCCATCTCGATCGACCAGAAGGGCGCCTCGCGCAACCCCCGGTCGACGGTCGGGACCGTCACCGAGATCTACGACCACCTGCGCCTGCTGTTCGCGCGTATCGGCATCCCGCACTGCCCCAACGGCCATGCGATCGAGCGCCAGACGGTCCAGCAGATCGTCGACCAGGTGCTCGCCCTGCCGGAGGACACCCGACTGCTCGTTCTCGGGCCGCTCATCAAGGACCGCAAGACGGAGGGCGACCGCGTCTTCGACGGCGCGCGGCGCCAGGGGTTCGTCCGTGTTCGCGTCGACGGCGAGATGGTCGATATCGCCGACGCACCGAAGCTCGACAAGTACAAGCGCCATTCGATCGAGGTCGTCGTCGACCGCTACATCGTCCGCCACGCGGAGGCGCCCGACGGCGCCGAGCGGGGGCCGGACGGACGGCCGCTCGATCGCGACACCGGGGAGCCGATCCCGGACCCCGACGCCGGCCGGCTGGCCGACTCGATCGAAACCGCGCTGCGATTGGGCGAGGGGGTCGTGCTCATCGCGCCGGCCCCGCGCGACGGCGAGGAGCCGGCGTTCCCGGAGCAGCGCTACAGCGAGAAGTACAGCTGTCCGTACGACGGCTACACCGCGGACGAGCTCGAGCCGCGCAGCTTCTCGTTCAACTCGCCGCACGGTGCGTGCCCGGGATGCACGGGCCTCGGGACCAAGCTGGAGATCGACCCGCACCTCGTCATCCCGGACCGGTCCAGGAGCCTGGCCACCGGGGCGCTGGTCCCCTGGGCGCGGATGCCGACCGACGCCTCGTGGCGGCTCAAGATCCTCGAGGCCATCTGCGCGGCGCATGGCTGGGACTACAGTGCGCCGATCCGTGACCTGCCGGCCGAAGCGATCGACTACGTCCTCTACGCGAAGAAGGACGAGAAGGTCGTCGTCCGCTACCGCACGGACCGCGGCGAGAACACGTACAAGGCGACCTTCGAGGGCATCGTCACGAACCTCGAGCGCCGCTACCGCGAGACCGACTCGGACTACATCAAGGCCGAGCTCGAGAAGTACATGGTCACCCGGCCGTGCCCGACGTGTGGCGGCAGGCGGCTCCGACCGGAGATCCTTGCGGTCACCATCGGCGACCGGAACGTGTGGGACGTGTCGACGATGTCGATCACCGATGCGCTCGATTGGGCCGCTTCGCTCGAGGTGACGCTCGGCGAGCGCGAGCGGACGATCGCCCACCAGTTGCTCAAGGAGATCGTCGCGCGGCTCGGGTTCCTGGTCGACGTCGGGCTCGACTACCTGACACTCGATCGGACGAGCGTCACCCTGTCGGGCGGCGAGGCGCAGCGGATCCGCCTCGCGACCCAGATCGGCACGACGCTGATGGGCGTCCTGTACATCCTCGACGAGCCGTCGATCGGGCTCCACCAGCGCGACAACGCGAAGCTCATCGCGACCCTTACCCGGTTGCGCGACCTCGGCAACACCGTCCTCGTCGTCGAGCACGACGAGGAGACGATCCGGACCGCGGACTGGGTCGTCGACATCGGACCGGGCGCCGGGGCGCACGGTGGCGAGATCATCGCCAACGGACCGCTGGAGCTGGTCCTCGCAGAACCGCGCTCGATCACCGGCGCCTTCCTGCGCGGCGAGCGCGCGGTCCCGATCCCGTCCAAGCGGCGACGAGGCAACGGCAAGTCGCTGCGCGTGCGCGGCGCGCGTGAGCACAACCTGCGGAACGTGGACCTGCGCGTCCCGCTGGGGACGTTCGTGGCGGTCACCGGCGTGTCCGGCAGCGGCAAGAGCACGCTCGTCACGGAGGTCCTCTACCGGGCCCTCGCCCGCGAGCTGAACGCGTCGCGCGAGCCGGTCGGCGCGCACGACAGGCTCGACGGCGCCGAGCACATCGACAAGATCATCGAGATCGACCAGAGCCCGATCGGTCGCACGCCGCGCTCGAACCCGGCGACGTATGTCGGGCTGTTCACGCCGATCCGCGAGCTGTTCGCGGGCGTCCCGGAGTCGCGGCTGCGCGGCTATACGCCGGGCCGCTTCAGCTTCAACGTCAAGGGCGGCCGCTGCGAGTACTGCAAGGGCGATGGCATCCTCAAGATCGAGATGCAGTTCCTGCCCGACGTGTACGTGCCGTGCGAGGTCTGCCACGGCAAGCGCTACAACCGGGAGGCGCTGGAGATCCACTTCAAGGGCAAGTCGATCGCCGACGTCCTGGAGATGACCATCGCCGAGGCGCTCGACTTCTTCTCGGCGGTGCCGAACGTCCGGGCCAAGCTCCAGACCCTCAATGACGTCGGCCTCGGCTACGTGCACCTCGGGCAGCCGGCAACGACGCTGTCGGGCGGCGAGGCGCAACGGGTCAAGCTGTCGACCGAGTTGTCACGCCGGGCGACCGGCCGGACGCTGTACGTCCTCGACGAGCCCACGACCGGCCTCCACTTCGCCGATGTCGAGAAGCTCCTCGAGGTCCTCCATCGGCTCGTCGACGGCGGCAACACGGTCCTCGTCATCGAGCACAACCTCGACGTCATCAAGACCGCCGACTGGATCGTCGATCTCGGACCCGAGGGGGGCGACCGCGGTGGGCGGATCATCGCCGAAGGCACCCCGGAGGCGATCGCCAGGGCGGCCGGGTCGGCGACCGGGGAGTACCTCGCCCGGGTGCTCCGCGGGGAGCCGCTCGTTCCGCTGTCCGACGTCACCTTCGCCGATGAGGCCGGGCGCGGCGCCGCCGGTCGCGGCAACGGCCACGATGTGCGACCGGCCATCAAGATCGCCCCTTCGCGCAAGCGGGCGACCGCCGCCCGGGCTGGTTGACGCACGCGGCGCCGCGTACCATCGCCGCATGCCCGATATCGACTTCGCGTTCCTTGCCGACGCCGCCGAGACCATCCCGGGCCAGAAGTTCCACGTCCTCGGCGGTGGTGTGGCCCGGATCGGCGGTCGTCGCTTCCCGCTGCGCCACCCGCATCTCGCCCTCGTCATCGGCCTCCAGGTGACGGCCCCGGAGACCGACCGCGAGCACGAGATCCGCTTCGTCCTGCTCGACCCGGACGGCGGCGAGGTGGCCGGCGCGACGGGCAGCCTCGTCGCGCGCAGCCAGCGTGATGCCCGCGACGCCGTACTGACGTTCTCGATCGACCTGTGGAACCTGGCCTTCCCGGCGCCCGGCGACTACTCCTTCCGGATCCTCGTCAACGGCTCGGAGCGCAAGCGGCTGCCGCTGCTCCTGCTGGCGCCGCCGGACCAGGCCGCCGACGGCGTCGACGTCATGGGGACCAAGCCCGGGGATGACTGAGCAGCGATGACGGAGGCCCGGTCAGTTCGGGCGCCACGGAGCGTTGCGCGACACGAGCGGCCGGCCATCGACGAGGCCGGGCTCGTCGCCGCACGGCATGCCGACCGACTCCTCGCGGCGGCCCGGGAGATCGGGTCCGCGCGCTGGATCGCCTTCCTCGAGCCGCTCCCGGACCGGCTGCGCGACGACGAACCGGCCGCGCTGCGATCGACCGCGACGCGCTGCCGGGCGGCCTACGGCGTCAAGGATTCGATCCGCGACGTCTTGCCTGCGGACCTGACCGAGCCATTCCTCGAGGCCATCGACCGGCTCATCCGGGAGCTCAACCGATCCAGGGGATGAGCCGCCGTGTCCGGGTCCGGTAGGCCACGTAGCCGCCGAAGCGACGCTCGAGCCATACCTCCTCGCGGCGGGACTTGAGCTCGAAGAAGCCGAGCAGGACGACTGCCCCGGCGAGTCCCGCGGGCGACGCGGTGAGGAGGCCCCAGCCGGCGGCCATGATCACCAGGCCGCCGTAGATCGGGTGCCGGACCCGTGCATAGACGCCCGTCTCGACGAGTTCCGCGTCGGCGCGTGGGTAGGGGAGCGGCGTGAGTGCAGCGCCGAGGTCGAGCGTCCCTCGGAGCGCGAGGAGGGACCCGGCGGCGATCAGCAGCGCACCGCCGATCGACGTCACGACCCGGATCCCACCGGCCCACGCCGGACCGAGGAGGCCGGCGAGCGCGATCGCGACGAGCAGGATCACCTGGATCGCCACCCATCCCTCGCCGCGCGGACCGAGCGTTGGCAAGCGGGTCATCGGCCCATCGTAGGCGCGGGCTCGAGGCCGAGCTCGCCGGGCTCGAACGCCTCGAGCAGGAAGGGGGACGGAACGGCCGGGTCGTACAGCAGGGTCAGCGAACGCCGGGCGCGGGTCCAGGCGACGTAGGCGAGCCGACGTTCCTCTTCGTAGGCCCGACTGGATCCTCGGACTGGCCGATCGCGCGCGCGCTGGGGAACCGCCCGGCCTCCATCCCGACCACGACCACGTGGTCGAATTCGAGACACCCTTCGTCGCGTGCGCGGTCGCCAGGGTCAGCGCCGCGTCGTCGCGACGGAGCTCGGCGAGCCGCGTCCGGGCATCGCGGATATCTGCGACCAGCGCGGTCCAATCGGCCCGGCCGATCGCCCAGCCCAGGAGGGCGGCCGCGATCTCGTCGGCTGCGGGATCGTTCACGCTCGCCCGCACGCGACCGAGGGTCACCAGCAGGGGCTCGTCCGTGACGGCGACCGCGGCCGCCGTGCCGAGCAACCGGTCGACGATCGGCGCTTCGAGCGGCAGCTCGATGCGCGGCGCACGGAAGCTGACGCCGAGCCGGAGCGCGACGACGACCGCCGGGAGCAGCTCAGGGTTCGTGCGGGCGAGGACGGCGCGTGTGGACCCGTCGTCCGGCCAGCGGCGCATCGCCCGCTCGATGCGGACGACCTCGTCCGAGGCGTCGGGTGCCAGGATGAGCCTGCCCGCGGCGGCCGGCCCAGCGCGGATCGTCTTCGCGAACCGCTCTTCGTTGTGCTCGACGAGGCGGACCGCGCGCTCCACCACGCTGCGCGGGCATCGGTAGTTGACCTCGAGGTCTACGCGCCGCAGCCCCGCCAGCCGGTCGTCGAGGCGGAGGATGCGCCGGACGTCGGCCAGCCGCCGGCCATATATCGACTGGTCGTTGTACTGACTTCGCACAGGTAGTTCAACCGACGCATCGGGCTCTGTGTTTACGATAGGCCTTGCGATCGGAGTGGCCCTGGCTATGAGCGAGTCGTGTTCGCGTTCGAGGAAGCCGCCGCCGAACGACTCCCGGTCTTCATCCGCGCCTCCTCCTATGTGGCCAAGCCGTCATGAGGTCTCCTGGCTCCACCGATGCGTTGTGGCGGCCGGCGGCGTGAACCAGGAAGGCGGTGATTCGTCGCCGAGTGGTGCCACGGCTCGCGGCCGAGATCTACGCCGCACGCTGTGAGGAAGTCACGGTCCTCCGACGTCAGATCCTCGCCATATGGGCTGGTGAAGATGTCGAGGTCGCCGCGCATGGATGTCCGAAGGAGGGAGAGTTGCCGCGTCGAGGCTACCCCTCGGTCGCGCTCCGATTCCGTGCTGCCACGAATCCGGTCTGCCAGGGTTAAGGGTTCGAGATCGTCGACCTCGCAGATCACATAGTGAAGCCCCGACCACTCGGCCGGGGCTTCGGACGAGACGAACGCCGCCGGCTACTCGACCGTGAGCGTGCCCTTCATGTCCGGATGGACCTCGCAGATGAAGCCGTAGGTGCCGGCCGGGAGCGCTCCGACCTGGTAGTCCACCTGCTTCCCGGCGACGATGTCCCCCTTGAACACCTTGGCCCCGGAGGCGTCCGAGATCGCGATGTTGTGCGGAGCCCCATCCTGGTTGTCGAAGGCAATGGTGAACGGGCTGCCGGCCTTGGCACTGACGCCAGGCGTCGTGAACTTCAGGTCCTTGGCCACGACCGTGACAGTGTCACCGGACGGACTGCCGGCCGGGACCGCGCTCCCGTTGGCAGCCGCCGATGCGCCCGAACAGGCGGCCAGCACGGCGGCCAGGACGATCGGGCCGAGGGTGAGGGTCAGGCGTTTCACGTCAGGGGACTCCTTGGGCTGTCGGGGTGGGTCGGACGTGGTGGTCGGAATCAGGCGCCGGTCGCGACCGGGCCGCGACGAGTGATGAGGTTCGTGAGGGTCGCCAGTTCTCGGCGCGCAACGGCGACCGGGTTGCCATCGTGGCGGGCGAAGTCGACCGCGAGCAGGACGATCAGCGCGACCTCGATGCCCTTGGCGATGTACGCGGTGCTGTAGTACGGGCCCATCACCGCCCAGGCGACGATGGCGGTGGCCGCGTAGCCGACAAGCCCGACCCGCACGACCCAGCGGAAGCGGACGGCGAGCGCGAGCGGGACGATCATCGCGACCGCGGCGACGGCATAGCCGACCGCGTTGAGGGTGAACAGCAGGCCACCCAGCGTCGAGTGGATGTACGCGGTCGACAGGGTCAGCGCGACGATCGCCGCTCGGATGGCGACGTCGGCCGGGCGGAGCGAGGTGCGTGAGGCGAACATCGGACGGTCCCCCATGGTGTCGACCCCGGAGCCGAGGTCGTTGGTGACACGCTATGGGTCGGATACGGTCGCGGGCATCGGCCGTTCTGCCGAAACGCCGACGGGCCGACCCTTTATTTCTTGGGCCGGGCCTTTACGCCGCTACGGCCGGCGACCCGCGAGTGCATCCGTATGATGGTCGGCTACTTCTTGGGGGAACTGCCTGGGCCCCCTGCGACCGGCCTCGTTGTATGGCAAACATCAAGATTGACGTCGGCGAGCCGCCAGCCGTAGATCGACTGGTCGTTGTACTGACTTCGCACAGGTAGTTCAGCGGACGCGCCCTCGAGGAGCGATTGGCCCGTTGGGATCGGAAACTCGGATTCGATTGTCGAGCACTACAACCGCATCTCGATCGGACGCTCCGGACCGGACTCGATCCTGGCCTCCAGCTCACCGGTCTCGAGCAGCTTCGCCGCGGCGAGCGCGGCCGAGATGAGGACGCGTGCGCGGATGATCGAGTTCTGGAGCCCCAACGCATCAAGGGTCGCGATATCGAGGATCCGCCGGATCGACTGGACTGAATCCAGACCCTCGAAGTCATGAGCGCCAGAGACGGCCTTCTCGCGTCGCCGGCGCAGGCCACCGAGTCGGCGAGCTTCGGCCGCTTCGTCTTCGCGATCGGGGCTGTGCCAAAGGCAGAACGGCTCCCCACAAATCGGCCAGCAGCGGCAACGCCGACCGTCGGGTAGCTCGCCGGCGCAGGTCGCCGCTACCATCGACCAGCTCTGCTAGTGCAGACCATCTGGTCATGGTGACGGAGTCGATAGGGTCCTCGATTGCCTCTCCATCGCCCGGCTACGATGCGTCGATGCAGACGACCATGGGAGTTGACGGGCCGATCACCGTCCGGTGGACCATGGAGGTCGCCGATATTCTGAGCGGCGCTCTGTTGTACCAACGCCGGAGGTGGTTGCTGCTGCGCGCCGCCGCGGTCCTGCTTACCTCCATCGGGATCGTTCTCTTTGCGATCGGGGGCGATCTGTCGATCTCGCTCCCAATCCTGGTGGCGGGTGCAGTCCTCGGCTTCAGCATCGTTGTCGGTCCTCGTCGCAGCGTGAAACGCCGGGGACGCTCCCTGATCGGCGAGGAAGTCGCCTTCTGGGTCGACGACGCGGGTGCTCATCAGGACCTGGCTGGTGGTCATACGTGGGTGGAGTGGTGGGCCCTCACCGAGGCGGTCGACAATCCGTCGACAATCGTCATCAAGCGCGACCGGCTTCCCTCGTACTACATCCCAAAGCGGGCGTTCGCGAACGAAGCAGACGCCCAGGCATTCCTGGTCTACGTGCGATCGCATCTCGGCCCGAAGTGGGGCGCTGGCGAGCTCACCCATCGACCCGCGCCGCTTGATCACCTGTGAAGGCCTCGTTGGGATCGGAAACTCGGATTCGCTCATGCGGCGGCGCCGTGGTACTCGTGGATGACCCCGCCGAGCAGATCCCGTCGACGAACGTCACGCGGACTGACGGGGATCGGATCCCGCACTTCGGCCAGGGCTGGGGCCAGGCCGAACGCGCGATGAGGGCGCTGCCGGTGGTAGTGCTCGACATCGGTCCGGAGCGTCCGATCGAGATGCGGCCGACCGAGGATCAGCGTCCAGTCGAGGCACTCGGCCCCGATCGTCTCGATCACGCGCTCGGCGTGGGCATTGGCGTTCGGAGACTGGATGGGCGAGGTCGCGTGTCTCAGGCTCCGCTCGCAACTTCGCCACGCTACGCCTCCGGGCGCGCTGGCACAAGTGGTGGGTCATCGCGAGCGAGTCGCGATCCACTTTACAGGACAGTGTTCGACCAAGGGCCTGCTTGGTGGCAAGCAGGCCTACGCGCTGCGTGCCCAGGACCGCGGCACGATGCGCTTTGGGGCGACGGTGGTCAACCGAGTGCGAAGTCGAGTTGCCGCATGCTCCCAGACTGCTCCGCCACCCAACCAGTCCAGTCGTCGGGGTCGACTGGACCCCGGCGAGTAGGCTTTCCGTAGGCGCTGGCTTGGGTGATGGAGCATCCTGCGCCTGGACGGCGAACGCCTGAGCCCGACAGGAGGGCCCGACCGATGAGGCACCCAAATCGCTTGCTGATGTCAGCCGCGGCGAGCATCGCCGTGCTGGCGATCCTGACCGGGGTCGCTCTTGCCCAGGGGGCGCTGAGCGAGAAGCTGCGGACCGGCAACACCGTGACCATCGCGGCCGGCGAGACCGTCTCGAACGATCTCTACGCTTTCGCGGGGACCGTCCGGGTCGACGGCACCATCGATGGTGACCTGGTCGCAAGCGGTGGCCTGGTCGACGTCACGGGGACTGTCACGGGTGACGTCCTCGCGGCCGGTGGCAGCGTCAACATCACCGGGACGGTCGGCGGCGACACGCGGATCGCGGGCGGTACGCTTTCGGTCGGCGGCGCCATCAAAGAGGATCTCCTCGCGACCGGAGGGCAACTGACGATCACGTCGTCGGGGACGGTGGGCGAAGACCTCATCGCCGGTACCGGCCAACTCACGATCGACGGGGCCGTGACGGGGAACGTGCTCGCTCGGACCGGGACATACTCGAAGGCCGGCACCATCGGTGGGACCGAGGACGTCACGCTCACCGGTCGGGACGGTCAACCCGTCCAGCCGGGCCAGCCGGGGGCCGCTCCGACCGCCACCCAACAGATCATCGACGCCGTCCGGCACTTCCTGGTGGTCGTGCTCATCGGCGCCCTGCTGATCTGGTTCGCTCCTCGAGCCTACGCCGCGATGAAGACCGCCCTCCAGCAACGACCGTTGCCGGCCGCCGGCTGGGGGATCGTGGCGATCCTCGGCTTCGTGGTGCTGCTCATCATCGTGCTGATCGCGATGATCCTGCTCGCGATCGCGTTCGGCCTGCTCGGGTTCTCGGACCTCGTCGGCATCGACATCCTCGGCGGGATCGTCGCGATCCTCGGCGTCAGTCTCGTGTTCGCGGTCGTCGCCGGGTACGTCGCGGACGCGCTCGTCGGCGTGGCCCTGGCCAGCCTCGTTATGCGCGGCGAGAACCCAAGCCGGTGGCGCGAGTTGGCCGTGCTTGCGGTCGGGGCGGCTGTCGTCGTCCTCCTCTCCTCCCTGCCGATCGTCGGGCCGTGGGTCAAGCTGGTCGTCATCCTGCTCGGGCTCGGCGCCGTGCTGATCGCCTGGATGCGCCCTCGGCGAACGGATACCGCCGCGCCGGGCGGATGGCTCCAGCCACCCGCAACGCCGGAGACACCGCAGACACCCGCCATCTGAGCCCGGCCTCGGTTTGTCGGTCCAAGCCCGCCGCGACACGATCAGGAACACGTTGACCCGCTCCAGGATCTCCCTCGAGACAACCGAACGCTGGTGCGATGCATGGGAGCTCGAGGCGATCGGGCGCGGCCTCCCGCAAGACGGTGCCTACTGGACGCTCGGCGGACAATGGATCGCAGCCGAGCGGGCGGCCAGACGGCCGGGCTCGTAGACGGCCCCGGTCAAGTCGATGTCCCCCGTCAATATCGAGGAGATCCCATGCGGAACAGAACGCGAGCCATGGCCGTCGGAGTGTCGCTAGCGGCGTCGGTGCTGCTACTCCAGGGTTCGGCCTTGGGTGCGGCCACAGGCAACGACCGGGGCGGCCACACCATGACCTTCCACGTGTTGTTCAGTGACCCCAACTACACCGATCTCGGGGCGCCAGGTCTCTCAGCAGCGGACGTGATCGTCTTCCATGACCAGCTCCTTCAGAGCGCGAAGGCGGTGGGCGACGAGGTCGGAAGCTGTGTCCTCGTCGACGAAACGGGTCTCTCCAACTGCAGTGGTGTCGTGCAACTCGAGAATCGCGGGACGATCACGTTCTCCTTCGTGAACGCGCCGCCCCCCCACAAGGTATTGGCAGTCACCGGTGGGTCTGGACAATTCAGGACAGCCCGTGGCGACGGCACTCTCGACGAGAACGGAGATGGCACAGGCACCCTCGTTCTGCGGCTCATCGGCGGATAGCCACACGGAGCAAAGCACCCCGGATGGCACGAGATCAAGCTTCACCGGCGCGCTCGAGCACGGTCGGCGCGCACAGCGGGGCCGATCCGCCGCGTCGGGTGCGAATGCGACGGACCGGCTTCCGACCTGCTGTGCCGGCCACGTACGGGCACTTAAGGCCTGTAGCCGACAGCGGAAAATGGATTGCAGCCGAGCGGGCGGCCAGACGGCCGGGCTGGTGAAGAGCAGAACGTCCCCGGCGGCCGGGAGGACCGCCGAGGACGTCCGTGGGCTATGTCTGAACTTCGCCGGGACCTCCTCCCCCCTCGGGGCGTTCAGAATCGTACCCCTCGTGTGGAAGCCGAAGTAGGGCGCCACTGGAATCGCGGCGAGCGCACGGCTAGGGGGCCAAGCTGGTAAACGGCCCGGCTTACCTCTCGGGGAGGAGAGAGCCGGGCACGGCGTAACCCTATCCGGTGCGGTTCACGGTTCGGATAAGAAACCCCCTAAGAACCGTAGTCGAGGCGGGTGCGCTCGGCTACGCGATCGCCACATTGGCGCGGAGCCAGCTCGCCGGCGTCGGCGTCGGGATCGCGGTCCATTTCGGCGAGCAGTTCGCCTCGATCTTCTTGCCCGACATCGTGAAGTACTTCCCGTTCAACGCCGGCCAGGCGGCTGTGGCGAGGTCGAACGACGGCTTCGGCGGCGGTGGCGCGACCCTGCCGCAGCTCGAGCCCAACACGGCGCTCGTGGTGGTCGCCCTCCGGCTGCTCGGGGCGCTCGTCGTCACGGCCCTGTTCACGGAGCGGGCCGAGATCTCCGGCTGACCGCGGGTGGGGTTGGAGACCTCCGACCCGCGGTTCCTGCGTGGTCCCTACTTGGTGAACTGGAAGCGGGCGTCGTGGGTGACCCCGTCGTCGTCGGCCGTCGGTCTCGCGCGTCTCGGTGACCAGGCCGAGGGCCGCCAGCCTCGGCGGCTCGCTGTATGGGAGGGTGTGCGGGAACGACCAGAAGTTCCCGAGCGTGGCACGCACATGCTGCTCGAGGTCATACGGCGTCGATGGACCTTCACGGGCCAGGAGCCCGAGGACCAGATACGACGTCGGCGTAAGGCGCTCGGTTGACATACTGCCGAATGTACCATACACTACGTACTATTCCGCTCTACCCACAACCGACCAGATGCCGGGGAAATTCACACCCGGTGGGCATCCGTCGAAGGGGCTCTGACCTGGATACGCCACGGCAGCGCGGATCGCTACAAGGGTGGTTCACCATGACCACGGAAACCCAGAAGATGATCGAGCGGATCCCGCTCGAGGTCCTCAACAACAACAAGTTCGAGCTCATCGACGAGCTCTATTCGAAGGACTACGTCGAGCACACGCCCTCGCCCGGCGTCGCCCCGACGCGCGAAGGCTTCAAGCAGACCGCGATCGCCCTGAAGAAGGCGTTCCCGGATCTCCGCTACACGATCGAGGACGTGATCGAGAGCGGCGACAAGATCGTGCATCGCCTCACCGCCAGCGGCACCATGAAGGCTGACTTCCTGGGCATGCCGGCGACCGGCAAGCACGCGACCTGGACCGAGGTCCACATCGGGCGGGTTGCCAACGGGCGCCTGACCGAGCACTGGGGCGTCATCGATCAGCTGAGCATGCTCGTCCAGCTCGGCGTCATCCAGTCACCCGCGCGGGTCCCCGCCGCGGTCTAGTCGTCCCGACGACAGCACATCGAAGCCCCGGCGGCAACGCCGGGGCTTTCGTGCGTCCAGTCGACCGGGCGGCTTCGGGCGACTTCGCCGTTCGATGAACTCAACAGGTTCTGGTTTGGCCGGCGAGGAAGTGGCGCCCGCGGCAGTGGCGCGCCCGACAGGATTCGAACCTGCGGACACCATGCGTTCTGTTCAGGGTGCCGATCGCGCGACGCCACTCACGACGCGGCTTGCTGCGCTGCGCCCACATGTGCTTGACTCGTTTCCCTTACGGACGGAGGCGAGTCATGGCCGACGATCCCGATGTCGAGGCGCGCCGCCGCTACGACGCCTTCCACCGGCGCTCGCTGGAGGATCCGGATGCGTTCTGGCGCGAAGCGGCTCAGCTGATCGACTGGTCGACACCACCCGATCGGGTGTTCGAGCAACCCGAGCCGCCGTCGTTCCGGTGGTTCCCGGGTGGCCACACGAACCTCGCCTACAACGCCCTTGATCGGCATGTGGCGGCCGGTCGCGGCGATCAAACCGCCCTGATCGCACTCGACGAGCGCGGCAGCCGGCGGACGTTCAGCTATCGGCAACTGCTTGCCCAGGTCGAGCGGACCGCGGCTGCCCTTCGCGGCCTGGGCCTCGGTCAGAGCGACCGCCTGACGATCTACATGCCGACCTGCGCCGAGGCCATCGTCGCCATGCTCGCGGCCGTCCGCATCGGGGCGATCCACTCGGTCGTCTTCGCCGGATTCGGGTCGGGCGCGCTGGGCGACCGGATCCGGGCCAGCGGCTCACGACTCGTTCTCGCCGCCGATGTGACCTTCAGAAAGGGCAAGGACGTCGACCTCAAGACGATCGTCGACCATGCGCTGCGCGAGGACCCGGGCGCGGTCGAACACGTCGTCGTCCTGGAGCGGCGAACGGATGGCGCGGCGATGACGCGGCCGCGCGACATGACCTGGGCCGAGTTCCTGGCGGCCGGCGTCGGCCAGGATGGCGGACTCGCCGACACCGCGTCGGACGACGTGGCGTTCATCCTGGCGACGTCCGGGACGACGGCCAAGCCCAAGCTTGCGGTTCACGGCCATGGCGGCTACCAGGTCCAGATCGCGGCGATGGGTCGCTGGGTCTTCGGGCTGGAGCAAGGCGAGGTCTGGTGGTCGATGTCGGACATCGGCTGGATCGTCGGCCACAGCTACATCGTCTACGCGCCCTTGATGGCCGGCTGCACGACCATCGCCTACGAGGGCGCGATCGACTACCCCGACCCGGATGCCGTCTGGCGGATCATCGAGGAGGAAGGCGTCCACGGCTTGTTCACGTCGCCGACCGGTGTCCGCCTGCTCATGCGCTACGGCGAGGAGGTCCCGCGCCGGCGCGACCTGTCGACCTTGCGGCGCGTCGTCTGCGCCGGCGAAGTCCTCAATGCTCCGGCATGGGAATGGCTCCAGCAGACCGTGCTCGACGATCGCGTGCCGGTCATCGACCACATGTGGCAGACCGAGACAGGCGGCCCGATCTTCGGCAACCCCTACGGCCTCGGGCTTCTGCCGATCAAGCCGGGATCGGCTGGGCTGCCGTTGCCCGGGATCGACGCCGTGATCGTGCAGCAGGACGGATCCCCAGCCCCCATTGGCGAGAAGGGCGTCATGCTCATCCGGCGGCCGTTTCCGGGCCTCATTGCCACGCTCTGGGGCGAGCCGGAGCGGTACTCCGCTGACTACTGGCAGCGGATCCCGGGCGGTTACTACGTCGGCGACGCGGCCCACATCGACACAGACGGCTACGTCTGGTTCGCGGGTCGCGCGGACGAGATCATCAAGATCGCCGGCCATCGGATCGGCACGATCGAGGTCGAGACGGCCTTCCTGCGACACCCGGCGGTCGCCGAGGCCGGCGTGACGGCACAGCCGGACGAGCTCCGGGGCGAAGTCATCGCCGCGTTCGTCGCCCTCAAGGTCGGCCATGAGCCGTCGGACGAGCTGCGCCGCGAGATCCTGGCGACCGTCCGCGAGGAGCTCGGGCCGGTGGCCGTCGTCGGCTCGTGCTCGTTCGTGGCGATGCTGCCGAAGACGCGCAGCGGCAAGATCATGCGCCGAGTCCTGAAGGCGGTCGCCGACGACCTGGATCCGGGCGATATCAGCACCATCGAGGACGAAGGATCGGTCGAGGAGGCTCGCCGAGCGGTTGAGGAGCTGCGGGCGGAGATCCGCTAAGCCATGGCCGCCGGGCAGGGCACCGCAAGGCGCGGCCACGACGGCCGGGCAGTCGATGCCGTCTTCTTCGACCTGTTCGGGACCCTGCTTGACCTCGGCGCGCTCGTCGACGACTGCGAGACAGCGGCCCCAGGCCGAGGCCGCGAGCTTGCGGCGCGCTGGCGAGTGCGGCAGCTCGAGTTCAGCTGGCTGCGGACGACGATGGGCACGTTCGTCGACTTCGATCGCGTCACCGCGGACGCCCTCGACGGCGCCATCGCCGAGCTGGGCCTCGAACTCTCGACCGCGGCCGTCGGGACGCTGACGTCGGCGTTCGAGCGGCTGCCGGTCCATCCCGCCGCTGCGGGCGTGCTCCGGCGGCTACGATCGTCCGGCGTGCGGACGGGAATCCTTACCAACGGTTCTCGGCGGACCCTGGCGCTGGTCGTCGCCAGGACGGGCATGGACCGGATGCTGGACGATTTGCTCTCGGTGGATGCGGTCGGGCGGTTCAAGCCCGATCCCGCCGTGTACCAGCTGGCTTGTGACGCGAGCGGCGTGGAAGCGGCGCGGATCGGCTTCGTGACCGCGAACGGCTGGGACGCGGCCGGCGCCGCCAGCTTCGGTTTCCGTGTCGCCTGGCTTCGGAACGACCCCTCCGTCCTGTTCCCGCGCGTCGGTGCTTCACCTCCGCTCATCGCCACGTGGGAGTCGCTCCACGATGTGCTCCTGGTGTCCTTCTAGCTACGCCTCGGAGCGCACATAAGGCGGGCCTCCGGAGCCGGACCGCCTGAGCGTTGTGGCCACCCTCGTGAGGCCCCGAGCAAGATGGGCAGAGTCTTGCGCTCTACCTTCGATGGTCGCGAGATGGCGCTCCAGCCCTCCAGGTGCTCGGTTCGCCGACTACTCACGACATCACCGGAACAGTACTGGCCAGCATTCAGGCCCGCCATTGTGGATAACCCGGTTGACACCGCATCTGGGCAGGAGGACGTTGGGTCGGTTCAGCCTGACAAGGAGGTCGGATCCATGGCCAACTGGCAAACCGACGGCAACGCGACCGGTCCCGGCGACTTCCTCGGCACGACGAACGAAACACCGCTGTCGATCCAGACGAACGGCACCGAGCGGGTTCTTGTCCGCGCGGACGGCAAGGTCGGCGTAGGACTCGCCGATCCGCGTACGCCGGTCCACGTCCTCGGGCGGATCGCGACGGGACTCGATTTCACGTCGGCTGGGGCGATCACGTTCTTCCCGCCCGACGGCTTCGCCTGGTTCCACATCGACAACGGCCCTGCCAAGCGGCCGATCGGGCGGCTCCGGATCTCACACGGACCGGATCCCGGCAGCAACGAGTTGATGACGCTGCTCCAGAACGGCAATGTCGGCATCGGGCTCGCCAACCCGGCCGTGACGCTCCATGTCACGGGCAACCGGGTGCGGCTCGAATCGGGCGGCAAGAGGCTCGACCTGCGCGCGGACGGCGGCGCGGTCGACGTCCAGTCGGACACCCACGATCTGTTCCTTCACAGTGCCGGTCCGAGCGGCCGCAACCGCGTGATCATCAACCCGTTCGGCGGCGAAGGGAACGTGGGTATCGGCACGACCAACCCCTCCGACAAGCTCCACGTCGCCGGCAACGTCAGGGCCAACGACTTCATCGTCACTTCCGATGTCGACCTGAAATCGGACATCCGCCCGATGCGCGATGCCCTCGCCAAGGTCAGGAAGCTGCGTGGCGTCGAGTTCGAATGGACACAGCGCGACGAGGCCGAAGGTGGGGCCGCCGCGAGCCGGGGGGCGGGCGTCATCGCCCAGGAAGTGGAGTCCGTGGCCCCCGAGCTCGTGGTGTCGGGGGCCAGGGAGGACGCCTACCGCGGTGTCAACCTCGGCGGCGTCGTGGGCATGCTGATCGAGGCCCTCAAGGAGCTGGCAGCAGATAACGGCGCGCTCCAGCGTCGCATCGAGGCGCTCGAGGGCGTCCACGCTGAGCCGCGTCCGGCGGGGGCCGAAGGCTAGGTCGATCGATGGACTCGCTCAAGGACGTCGCCGCCTGCATCGGCGTTGTCGGATCGTTCTCCGTATCCCGCGATTTCCTCGGCTTTCTGCGTGGGGCCCCGAGCGACGTGTCCGTCGGCACCCAGATCGCGCGGCTGAAGGGCCGCCACGTCCACATGAACTTCATCCGCGTCGGGAGCGACCAGTTCACGAACAACGACCTGGCTGAGATGGACGCCGCGCTCCAGTTCGCACGCGACAACTGGGCGCAGGTCAATCTGGGCGTCGCGCGCATCGAGCACTTCGTCATCAGCACGGCCGAGGCCGGCGGGGCGGAGAACATCGACAACGACGACGAGGCTGAGGAACTCACCAACGACTGGACGGTGCCGAACTCGGCCCTCGACATCTTCTGGGTCCTGACGTACGCCGGCTCGACGATCGGCCTGTCGCGCGTGGACGGGCCATGCGACAAGGACGCCAAGGGAATGGACGGCTCGGTCGTCGCCATCGAGGGTGCGGTGACGACGACCGGATTCGTGCTGGCTCACGAAGCCGGTCACTACCTGGGCCTGAGCCATAGCTCCAGTTCGGGCAACCTCATGTTCGGGACGGTGCCGAATGGCGGCAACCTGACCAGCGGTCAGGGCTCGAACATGCGCGACCACTGTTTCACCAAGTCCGGCTGCTAGCGAGGTCGAGCGATGGCAACGACGTCGACTGAACCCGGGCTCACCCGGGCACAGCTGATCCAGGTCGTACGAACCGGCGCAGCGATCAAGGGCGTCCACAAGATGCGAGCGCTGGCGGCGCTCCAGCGACGGGAACGAAAGGACGTCGGCGGCATCCTGCTGGAAGTCGTCGCAGACAGGCAGGAGCTGCCGCGCTTCCGCCACATGGCGGCGATGGCCCTCTACCAGATGGGCGGGGTGCGTGGCCGCGACGCGCTCGTGGCAGCAGCCCATGGGGCGGACGCGTCGTCGGCACCGGCCATCGCCGTCGGTCTCGGTCGGATCGGGGATGCCGCCAGCCTGCCAGTCGTCGAACGATTGGAGGAGGTGGCCCCACCCCATGCCAGGGATCGAGCGGCGTTCGCAGCGACGCTCCTCGCCTACCGGCATGGCCTCGAGGGCCATGACGTCCGGACCCCGGCACGGACGACCATGCAGGAGATCGGCGAGGACCGGGCTCAATCGGTCGAGATGCAGCCCGCCCGCGCGGAGGACGCCCGGCGGGCACTCGACGGCTTGGCCGGCGAGCCGCTCGACGTCGATCTCACGACGGATCGGGCACTCCGCATCGAATGCAAACCGAACACGTTCGTCTGGCTGTGGACGAAGGAGACGGCCCGCAACGGCTTCTCGCGGCTCGCCGACCGCCGGGGCGTCGCGGGGGTCCTGTTCCGAAAGCGGATCTTCGAGGACGCCTACGCCTTGTCCGCCATCGGACTGGGCACGCCGATGCGGGGTGGTACCCGCCTGACGTTGCATCGCGCGGAGACCGGAGCCATCGACTACGTCGGCACGGTGGGACTCGATGGTTCGCTCGACCTCAAGGCGCGCAGCCGGCCGGGCCTGCCGGCGGTGGAGATCAAGCTCCATGTCGAGGAGGGAGCGGTGGAGGTGGCGACGGCCAGGTCCGCCGTGATGTCGCGCACGACGAGGGCCCCGAAGCGATCATGAGCCGGTGAGCGCACCGGCGAACTGGCAACGAGTCGAGTTGCCGGGAGGCGTCTCGTTCTCACTCCCGGCGGACGCTCGGCGCGACGATGGGACGCCGGTCGACTCGACGGCCGGCTGGTTCGACGGCGAGGGCTACCGGGTCACCTTCGACGTCGGGCGGTTCGGCGAGCGCCTCGACCATCTCGGCAAGGAACACGGGGTCGCGCCGCGATCGCGCGTGGTCGCCGCACGCCCGGCCACGGAGATCGCCTTCATGCCCGGCGACGAGCCGTTCGGCTGGGCGCGCGTCATCCAGGTCGAGCTCGCCGCGAACCGGACGCTGACGATCCGCGTGTCGTGCGGTCGCCTCGAGCGGTGCGACTTCGCCGACGCCGTGTTCGAGTCCATCGTCATCGCGTAGCGCCGCTCCGGGTGGCCGTCCTTCCGGACGGCGAGGATCCCGTGTCGACGGTCGGACACGCGATGCTGCTAGGCGGTCGAACTCGTCTCGTGATGTCGGCACTCGTCGGCGGCGCTGATCGATGGTCGAGGTCTTCAACGGCGACATCGAGCGTCCCTGAAGGGTTCAACAATCCGAATCACGCCGCCCAGCGGTACTCGTGGATCAGACCGCCGAGCACGTCGCTTCGGTCGACCGTTGTTCGGGTAGTCCCCCGACCCTGCGGCGTTCGGTTGCCGGCGGGCACGGCCAAGCTCAGTCCACGATGTGGTCTCTCCGCCACATAGTGAGCGACGTACGCCTGGAGCACACACTCGAGGTGCCGACGACCGAAGATCAGGACGTGGTCGAGGCACTCTCCGCGCACGGTCCGCACGAACCGCTCCGCGAAGGCGTTCGCCTGAGGTGCGCGGATCGGCGTTCGGATGACCCGGACGCCTTCGGCGCGGAGCACCGTGTCGAACGGTCCCGAGAACTTGGCGTCCCGGTCGCGCAGCAGGAACCGAACACCCGACAGCCGCTCGTCGATGGCGAGGTTCCTGGCTTGCTGGGTGACCCACGCCGAGTCGGGGTGGGCGGTGACGCCCGCCAGGTGCACTCGGCGGGTCGAGAGCTCGATGAAGAACAGGACGTAGAGCGTCTTGAGGCCGATCGTCTCGACGGTGAAGAAGTCGGTCGCGAGGATCCCCGCCGCCTGTGACCGGAGGAACTGGGTCCACGTCGGGCCGGCCCGCCGGGGAGCAGGGTCCAGGCCGTGTCGCAGCAGGATCGTCCGGACCGTCGTCGCGGAGATCCTGATCTCGAGCTTCAGCAGCTCCCCGCGGATCCGCTGGTACCCCCACCGTGGGTTCTCCCGGCCGAGGCGGACGATGAGGTCCCGGACTTCGGGCTCGATCGACGGCCGGCCGGGGTGACCCTTCCTCCGATACGTCCACTTCTTCCTGACGAGTTCCCGATGCCAGCGGAGCAGGGTCTCGGGCCGCACCACGAACGAGGACCAGCTGCTCCTCGTCATCGCCCTGCTGGCGGCCGCCAACAGGACCCGGTCGAGACGGTTCAGTCGAGGGCGCTTCACCTGGCGCCGGAGCACCTTTACCTGGTGCCGGAGGACGAGGAGCTCGATGTCCTTCTCATCTGGTCGGCGACCTCCGGCTCCGAGGAGACGGAGGACCAGGAAGTACAGGAGTGAGACCAGCCTGGAGGTCCTTCGGGTACGGGAGAGCGCATGCTACCGGTGCGCAGACCAGAATCGGGAAATTGAACCCTTCAGGCAGGCGTGTCGAGCACTCGGGCGACTGCGTCCCGGCCCTCCAGGGCGATCTGCTCTGGCGCTGCCGCCCAGTAGTCGGGGTTGAACGTCTCGAGACTCCATGGTCCGCGGTAGCCGGCCGCGCGCAGCGTCCCGACGAGTTCGGTCAGGCGTATGACCCCGCGAGTTGGCAGCAGTCTGTCGGCATCCTCGATCTCGCGCGGCGCCTTTGGCGGTGCGTCGTTCAAATGGACCATCGCCAGGCGATCGATCGGGAACGCGTCGAGCGAGCCCGCGCCACTGGCGTGCCAGTGACACGAATCGAGGACGAGGTCCACACCCGGCAGGTCCGCCACCACCCGGCCGGCGAGCTCAGGCGAATCGATCGGGCAATCGCCAAAGCCGAGGAATTCGAACGCGATGCCGATTCCATCGCGGGCGGCCGCATCGCGCAGGATCGCCAGGCCATCACGCATTGCCTCGATTGTGCGCTCGCGGTCGGCGTGCGGCGCCCGGGGCGGCACGACGAGCAGGTAGGCGGCCCCTAGCCGCCGACAGATGTCAAGCCGGGGCGCCATCTCAGCGGCCAAGCGCCCCTGATCGAGTCCTCCGTCGAGATCGAGCTGGAGCTGGATGCCGTTGAGGCTCCAGACCTCCCCTGGTCGGACGATGTCGCCGGAGGTCGCGACCTCCGCCGGAGCCGCCAGGAGCCGCTCCACCCGGACCTCGACGCCCTCGTACCCGGTCTCGCGCGCGATCCGCATCTGGAGGTCGGTCGGCGTCGTCATGATCGTGGCCCCATTGAGATGGACACCGGTCATCGCTCGAGGATGAGTGCCCGCCATCACGCCACGCTCACTTGTCGCGGATGACGCCGAACGTCAGGCCGGTCATCACGTGGCGCCGGGCAATGAGCATCAGGCTGAGCGGGATCACGATCGCGATCACCCCGCCCGCAGCCATGTCGTTCCAGATGATCTCGAACTGGGTGACCAGCCCCTGGACGCCGACCGGGAACGTCATCGACCGCGGAGTCGCGGTCAGGATGAACGCGAACAGGAACTCCGCCCAGTCGAACGCGAACACGATGATCGCGACCGCCAGGATCCCGGGTCGCGACAACGGCAGGAGCACGGTCCGGAATGCCTGCCATCGGCTCGCACCGTCGACCAGGGCCGCCTCTTCGATCTCGAGCGGGATCTCGTCGAGGAATCCGCGCAACATCCAGATCGCCAGCGGGAGATTGAAGATCGTATACACGAGGATGAGGGCCGGCAGTTGGTTGTACAGCCCCATCGCGCGCACGATCGCGAAGTACGGGATGACGACCGCGACCGGCGGCAGGAACCGTCCCGCGCGCCCTTGCGCGCGCCACCCACGACGATCCGGTGCCGGACGGACGGCGGCAGCGCACTGGGCGGCATCGCGTGGTGCTCGATGACGAGGGCCGGCTCCGTATCGGCGAGGACCGCCGCGCGCTCGTCGGGGCCGAGTCGGTGGTTCACCGGTGCCAGGACGGCCCCGAAGAGACCGGACGCGAACAGGCACTCGAGGAAGGCCGGGTCGTTGTCGCCGAGCCAGGCGACAACGATCGCCGTGGGCGATGCCCAGGCCTCGCATCCCGTTCGCGAGGCGCCGGACCCGAGTCGCCAGCTCCGCGTAGGTGAGCTAGCGCGGGCTCGCGACGAGCGCCGGATCGCCCGGGGCGATGCGCGCCCGGCGCTCGATCCACGACCCCACCCCGAATTTCCAGATGTCGACCGGGTTCACCGCATCAGGATGCCAGATAGGACGCCGGCCTTGATCCCGACCGAACTGGTGGAGTGCCCCCTTCACGGTCGCCTCATCGGGACACACACCGCGGGCCGAGGGGCCGGGCCGCCTCGAGATGATCGCGCTCGCGGCATCCGCGACAGGGGCGCGATAATGAACCCGAGGAGATCCTGATGCGCTCGTCGCGGGTGGTCCCGTTCACGGCCCGCCCCGGCCGCCTGGCCGTTGCGGCCGGGCTGGCCTGGATGCTGGCCGCGGTTTCGGGCGCGTCGCCGCCGGGCACGGTCCGAGCCGCCGATCCGAGTCCGAGCGCGAGCACGGCCCCGAGCCAGGCACCGGGGACCGTCGGCGACCCGACCGCCCCGGTCTACGTCCTGACCGCCACGGGTGTCGTGGACAACGTGATGGCCGGCTACATCGAGGAGTCCGTCAAGAGAGCCACGGTGGACGACTCGCCCGCGATGATCGTCACCCTCAACACCCCGGGTGGCAGCCTCGACGCCACGCAGCGGATCGTCTCGGCGCTGCTCGAGGCGCCGCTCCCGACGATCGTGTACGTAGCCCCAAGCGGCGGTCGCGCCGCCAGCGCGGGCACGTTCATCACCCTCGCCTCGAACCTCGCCTACATGGCGCCCGGCACGAACATCGGGGCCGCCTCGCCCGTTGGCTCCGGCGGCGAGGAGCTGACGGGCACCATCGGCGAGAAGGTCAAGAACGACGCGATCGCCAACATCCGGTCGATCGCGGAGACCCGCGGCCGGAACGTGGACTGGGCGATCTCGACCGTCGACAAGGCGGTCTCCTCGTCAGCGCTGGACGCGGTCGCGATCGGCGCGGTCGACGGCATCGCCATGTCGCTCGACGACGTCCGGCGGAAGGCCAACGGCCAGGTCGTGACCGTCACCGGCGTCCCCGTGACCGTCGACATCGCGGACGCACCGTTCGTCGATCTCGACATGAACCCGTTCCAGTCGATCCTGCACCTCCTGTCGGACCCGAACGTCGCGTTCATCCTGCTGACACTCGGCTTCTACGGTCTGCTGTTCGAGCTCCAGAGCCCGAACTTCGTCACCGGGATCCTGGGCGCCATCGCGCTGATCCTCGCCTTCGTCGGCTTCGGCAGCCTGCCGCTCAACGTGGCCGGCGTGCTGCTCATCGGTCTCGCGGTCGTCCTGTTCCTGCTCGAATTCACGGTCACCAGCCATGGCCTCCTGGCCGTCGGCGGACTGATCTGCTTCGTGCTGGGCGCGTTCGCCCTGTATACCGCGCCCGGAACGCCGACGGCCCCGGACGTTGCGGTGGCGACACCGTTGATCCTGTTCATGGCGGCCGTCACGGGCGGCTACCTGCTCCTCGTCCTGCTGGTCGTCGTTCGGGTCAGGCGCAGGACCCGAGCGTATGCCGGCGCCTACGGCGCGGGTGGCACCGCCACGGTGCCCGCCGGCAGCGACGCCCTGGTCAAGACTCTCCTCGCGCCGCGCGGCGTCGTCTACGCTGCCGGGGAGGAGTGGTCGGCTCGATCGGACGCTGGGACGGCGATCGCCCCAGGCTCGCACGTCCGCGTGGTCGGCCAGGAGGGATTGACGCTCATCGTGGAACAGACACCGTCCGGCGGTGCGCCGGCTGAAGGGGGCAGGCCGTGACCGCAGACCAGGTCGTCCTTGCCGCCATCGCGGCCGTCGTGGTGATCCTCGTCGCCGTCGGCGTCGTACGGGCCGTCGGCCGCCGCCGCGGCGCGAACGAGGATGCCTTCGGTGCAGGTGGCGTGCCCTATGTCGCGCCGGGCACGACGAGGAACGGCCAAGACGGACCTGTCGCCGGACGGAGTCGTGCTCGCGGCAGGTGAGCAATGGACGGCGCGATCGGGCAGCGGAGCGCCGATCGCCGCGGGCCAGGACATCCGTGTCGTGGGCCAGGACGGACTCACGCTTATCGTCGATCCAGAGCCGGCCGCCACTCGGCGCGGAGAGTAGGAGTCCCGGGATGGAGATCGTCGCGGTCGGCCTCGCGCTCCTGTTCATCGTCCTGATCGCCCTGCTCCTGTTCTTCGCGGCAATCAAGATCGTCAACCAGTACGAGCGGATCCTGATCTTCACCCTGGGCCGGACCAGCCCGGAGGAGGTCAAGGGTCCGGGCTGGGTCTTCGTGGTGCCCATCGTCCAGCGAGCGGTCCGTGTGGACCTGCGCGAGAAGTTCATCGAGGTGCCCGAGCCAGACCAGCATCACCAAGGACAACGCCCCGATCAGCATCGACTTCCTCATCTACTGGCGGATCGCGCAGCCGTACATGAGCGTGGTGGAGGTCGTGGACTTCAACGGCGCCCTGCAGAACATCGCGACCACGACACTGCGCGCGGTGATCGGCGACATCCTCCTCGACGACGTGCTGTCCAAGCGGGAGCAGATCAACGAGGTCCTGCGGGTGAAGCTCGACGAGGTGACCGAGCGGTGGGGTGGCAAGGTCACGACGGTCGAGATCCGCGAGATCACCCCGCCTCGGGACGTTCAGGACGCCATGAACCGCCAGCTCTCGGCAGAGCGGACGCGGCGGGCGGTCATCACCGAATCGGAGGGGAGTCGCCAGTCGGCGATCAACGTCGCCGAGGGCACCAAGCAGGCCGAGATCCTTCGCGCCGAGGGCGACCGGCAGGCGGCGATCCTCCGGGCCGAGGGGTTCGCGCTGGCCATCACACGCATCTACCAGGCCGCATCCCAGGTGGACCAGAAGACGATGGCCCTCCAGTACCTCGAGGCCTTCAAGGCGCTCGGAGCGAGCCCATCGACCAAGTACATCATCCCGCTCGAGATCACGCAGCTCGGCGAAGCGTTCCGCGGCTACCTGACGGCGGCGAACGAGCCCGGGCCGATTGGGCCGTTGAGCGGAGAGCCGGCCGCCGGCGGCGGGCCGGCCGCCGCGGATGGCCCGGCGACAGGGGGCGGGCCGGCGGCCATCGAGCCCGGCCCCTCCGCGGGCGCCATGCCGGAGACCGGGCCCGAGGGTCGCAGCTGAGGCGCCCGCGCTCGATACATCCAGCGATCATCGATGGCGGACTTCAGTTGCCGAGCGCGACCCGACGGGAATCCGCTCCCCCGACCCGTCCGGGTCGGTGGTCAGGTGTTGCGCAGGACGGGGGC
Source organism: uncultured Chloroflexia bacterium (assembly GCA_963833285.1). Lineage (GTDB taxonomy): Bacteria > Chloroflexota > Limnocylindria > Limnocylindrales > CSP1-4 > SPCO01. The sequence goes on from CAWHXM010000006.1 coordinate 388,407, forward strand.
CATCGGGCGCGCCATGGCCCCTAAGTCGACTGAATGTCATGAAGAAGGGCCTCCGCAGTGAGAACGTGGGTTCTCGACGGAACCACTCACCAGGAGGCCCGGGACATGTTGTACGCCGGATTGGACCTGTCGCGCCAGAGGCTCGATGTGCACCTGCTCGATGAGGACGGTCGGACGATCGAGGTGACCGCCGTTCGGCCCGACGCCGATGCCTTGCGGACGTTGGTCGCCACGACCAAAGCCGCCACGGCCAGGAGGTGACCGCGGCGATCGAGTCGATGAACGGCGCCCGCTTCGTCCACGACCAGCTCGAGCTCGCCGGCTGGGACGTCGCGATCGCCGATGCGCTCAAGGTCAAGGGTCTCGCCCCGCTGGCCGCCAAGACCGACCGGATCGACGCCTGGGTCCTGGCCGAGCTCTGCCGGCGCGACCTGGTGCCGGCGATCTGGCTGCCCGATCACCACCGAGCGGGCCGAGCGCGAGCGGGCTCGGCCGACGCGCTCGGGACCCACGATGCCCTCGTCATGGACGAGGCGTTCCAGGCGGATGCGGCTCGATACTTCGCGGTCGGGGCGATCGCGCCGACCCATCTCCTCGTCGGAGACAGCGGGCAACTCGATCCGTTCTCGACGATGGACGACCCGGACCGCTGGCGGGCCCTGGCCGAGGATCCCCTTCAGACCGCGGTCGGCGTTCTCCTCCGCCATAGGCCGGAAACGGCCGTCCACGCGCTGCCCATCAGCCGCCGTCTCGATCACCGGGCCGTCGAGCTTGTCCGCGCGTTCTACCCGGGCCATCCGTTCGACGCGGCGGTCCTGCCCGACGTCCGTGGGCTGCAGTTGGCCCCGGGGGCGGCTGCTTTCACGCACGAATAGGTTTGTGCGGGGCGAAAGGTTAGGACGTAACGTGGACGCTACGTTTTCGGAGGGTCGCGATGGTCGCGCAGAAACCGCTGGAAGATCAACTCATCGGGTTGAGTGACCGGCCCGGTTCGCCCCTCGAGGTCCATGCTGAGCCCACGGCGCGGTGGGTCAGGGCCGTCGTCGATGGTGTGGCCGTGGCGGACTCGAAACAGGTCCTGACGGTCACTATGGGCCTCCCCGTCTACTACTTCCCGCGCGTCGATGTCCGGGCCGATCTGCTCGTATCGTCGGAGCGGAGGGAGTCGCACGCGATCCTCGGCGAGCGATCGTTCTACAACCTCAGAGTCGGTGACCGGCTCATCGAGGACGCGGCATGGCGGTTCGACGCGCCCCCGATGGGCGCGCCCGAGCTCGGCGAGCATCTGGCGTTCTACTGGGATCGCCTCGATCACTGGTATGAGGAAGACGACGAGGTGTTCGTCCACCCGCGTGACATGCACCACCGCGTGGACGTGCTGAACAGCTCACGCCATGTCAGGGTGGTCGTCGGAGGCGAGGCAGTCGCCAATTCGCACCGGCCAAGGCTCCTGTTCGAGACTGCCCTCCCAACCCGCTATTACCTCCCCCGGATGGACGTTCGGATGGACCTGCTGACCGAGTCGGAGACGGTCACCCAGTGCCCGTACAAGGGTCGGACCGTCCATTACGACCTCGCGCTCGGGGACCGATCCGTCGAGGACATCGCCTGGAGCTATCCGTTCCCGATCCCCGAGTGTCCGAAGATCGAGAACCTGATCTGTTTCTACGACGAGCGCGTCGACCTGGTCGAAGTCGACGGCGAAGTCCAGCCGAGACCACAAACTCCCTGGTCCAAGTGATCCACCGATGACCCGGCGCGTCGGCATCGGCGGCGTCGGGGCCGAATGGCCTGAGGTTCACGGGTGGAGATCCATTCTCCCGGTCCCCGGAGACTCCTTCCGTCTCGTGACGTCCGCAGAAAGGTTGGCCGCACCGCATCGGCCGATCCGATCGAACGGAACAACAGGCAATCGATAGCGGTCGACCCAGTCCGTGCGGGCTATGCCATGCGAGCAACGACCTCGAACGTCGGCGCATCGCCGCCACCTTCGATCGCCATCTGCGCGAGCCTGACTCGTAGGGGCCCGGCGACGGGATCCGCCGCCGGCGACTCGGATCCGCCCGACCCTCTCTGCCCGACCGCGGTAATCGAGCTCGAGGCAGATGCGTAAGCGCACAGGATGGCCACGCAATGGACGGGTTGACGCCTACCCGCTGCTGCCGGAGCGAGGATCGGATATCGGAACTGTCCGACGAGTGCGCCCCGGATCAGGGTGTAGACGCCCCCCGCGAGCGGGACGCTCAACGAGAGCAGCCCTGGAGCCGTGTTGAGACGAGCGGTGGCGACTCAAGTAGCCAATCGACCCACGATTGTCGATCCGCATCGGCTCATGACCGCGGTGTTGACCTACGACTCGATGGCTGCTCGCGCAGTGTCTTGTCGCTCCGGTAGTCTCAGCCGATGATCCGGTTCCTCGACGAGCAGCAGCTCGAATCCGCGACGGTCGAGTTCGTCGGCGGTCCGCGCGGAGGGGACCGCGCCACGTTGGACGAACGCCCTCCTCAGATCGACCTGCCGGATGGTGCCTACCGCCGCTCTGTCCAGTGCGCCGACGACGGCGCGCTCCGCTACGTCTGGACCCATCGCGAAACGGCCTAGGGCACGCCCGTTCGGTGCGCGGCACGGACTTCACGGCACGACAGACTCAGTAGGTCTCATCTCATCGTCCAGACCTGCCCAGAATGCGCCGCCGCCCTTGATCCGGGCGACCCACTTCGGCGGGGCTCGGCGGCTTGGCCAAGCCATCCCGCTCTCGGCGATCCCCGTCGGCCGTCCGGACCGATACTGGGCGTGTGACTGGACCCGCCTGACGCCGAAATCGCCAACGTCTGACGGCACTCCGGATGGTCGCCCAGCACATCGGCAGAGGAGAGCTTTCGAGTCCGCTCGAGGTCGTCTGCCGGATGCTGGCCCTGCAGGCCCAGGACTTTCCGGGCGTCAAGTGGTCGGTCGGCATCCGCCAGAGCGGCGCGACGGAGGCGGCGGTCGAGGCGGCCTGTGACGCCGGTGAGATCGTGCGCTCCTGGCCTCTGCGCGGCACCCTCCATCTCGTGGCGGGCGAGGACCTCGGGTGGCTGCTGGCGCTCACGGCACCCCGGGCGACCGCATCGGCCGCCGGACGCCGGGCCTCCCTGGGGATCACGGAGGCGGACGTTGAGACGGCCCGCGAGATCGCCCGGTCGGCCTTGATTGGCCGTCGGGTCCTGACACGAGACGCGCTTCTCGTATATCTGCGATCCAGCCATGTCGACGCCTGGTACCACGACGGGCCAGGCCCTGACATGGCTCTCTTCATGAAATAAAGGAGCGTCGTCGCGCTCCCGGCCCTCGTACAAGTTCCCGGACTCGCGATCCCGCGTCAGCGGCCAGCCCGTCCGGGCCGACCGGGGGGCAGGCGCGCAGCAATGGCGCGTGGGATCCAGGAGCTAGGCGAAGAACGCGACGATCGCCGCGGTATCGTCCGAGAAAGCCCACCGCTCGACGGCCTTGCCATCGCGAATGTGGAAGATCTCAGCGGTCCGGTACTCAAGCGTCTTGCCGTTGCGCGTAGCAGTCGCGGTGCCGAGCGCGATGGTGTGATCGTCGCTCGCAATGACGTCGTGTACCGCGTACTTGATCGTAACGTCGCTCGCGCCCTCGGTCATGGTGGCGCGCAGCTCATCCTTCCCGCGGCGCGGTTCGGCGCGGCCGATCTCGTGCCAGATGATGTCGTCGGCCATGAAGGCGTCCACGATCGCCATCTCCTCGTCAGCCTTCGACATGTCCATCTCGTTCATCGCCTGCATCGCGCGGCGGACCAGGCCCACGTTCGGGTGCTCGGCCATCGTGGTTCCTCCTGTTCGGTGCCCATGGCAGAAAGGTCCTCGCTCTGCCAAGGGCCAGCGTATCGCCGCGCGCAAGCGGCAACCGCCTCCTTCCCTCGCCTCCGGTCCCGGACCCGCGATCCCGTGTCACGAGACCCCAAACCGCTTCAGGGCACAGAAGCGACCCGGGGGTCTCCACCGTGACAACGCGAAACGGGCATCGGCGTTACCACGCTTCGGGCCGAGAGCGCCGGGCCCGCTGCTCCGCGATCCACTGCTAGCAGGCGGTCGTCGGCGTGGCAGAATCGACGGCGATGGGCTTCCTGAAGCGGATCTTTGGTGGCGGCGGCTCGGGATCGGGCAGTCCGGCGACCCCGGCGCCTGCCGATCCGGTCGATATCGACGCGGCCGAGCGTGCTTATGACCTCGAGCTGGCGCGCGCCGAGCAGGACCGCCTCGACGACCTGAGTCAGCGCCAGCTGCGCTACGCGGACTACGCCTGGCAACCGCCGAAGCAGGGTGGCGAGCGGCGCGCGGACGACGACGAGAAGCGCGCGGATCGCGGCTGACGCGCCCGCGGTCCGCCCCGAGCCGCGCTCGAGGCCGTCTCGGGCCGCCTGGGCCGCCCGCGCGGCGAGCCACGCGTCCGCGGTCGCCTTGTTCGAGGCCAGTGCCGATCAGCCGGTTGCGGTCGCGGCTTGTCGGGTTTCGTCAATCTCATCGACACACACACGGGAAAGCGTCTGCGGGACCTCTCGCGTCCAGTTGTGGTCGGCTCGGCCTCCGTCGAATTCGCAGCCCTTGTGGAAGATCAATGTCGTGGCCGGTTCGGCACGCAATGTCCACGAGGGCACGATCTCGCGGGACACAATCACGACGTCCTGCGGGCGCAATCGTCCGCCGCACCCTGCACATTGGACCGCAGGTGCTTGATCGTTTGTCACCATCGGAGGACTCCGCAGGCTCCTGTCGCGCGCTGGGCGAAGGGCAGCGCTGTCATCAATCGGGGATGGCCCCCTTCAGGAGGCTTCCCGCCGCCGACGATGACGGCCGCAAAGCCGATCTTCAATGGCAAACGAAAGTACTAGGTGCGCCTGGGCACCGGACTCGGTGAAACTAGGCGTGCCTGACGGTGCCGAAGGACCCCAAACCGCCGGCGCTTACGGCGTTTCCGCGCCGACGTTTCACCAGCCCGGCCGTCGTGCGGCGGGCTCGGATGCAATTCACGCGGCGCCTTCCTGCCAGTAGGCACCGTCCCGCGGCAGCCCGCGGCCGGCCGCCTCAAGCTCCCAGCTGTCGCACCAACGCTCGGCCGTCTCGAGGGGCATGCCCGTCCCCGTCAATCGGGCGCGGACGCCGGCGCGCCGGGCCTCGAAGATCCGTTCGGGATCCGCGCGACGTGGCATGGCGTAACTCTGGGGTAGACCGAGACGTGGTGCATGGCTGCCGCAACGAATGGCGCCTCGGATTGCGCCATCTGGGCGGTGGCTGGCGCGTCGTGGCCTCGGCATGGTTTCAGGGGACGCGCTCATCCGGGTCAGCGCGCCCCGACAGACCGAACAGGAGAACCATGACCCACCAGATATTGCCGACAACCGCAACGGCGGAGACCGCGGACAGGGAGACGCCAGAGCGCAGAGACTTCAGCAAGCGGCGACTGGGATTGATCCTGGGTGCACTCGTTGTCGGATTGATGGGAGTTCTCGGACTGGGCTTCCGGTCGGGGCTTCTCGGTCAGTGACGACGGGCTACAGCAGGCCCGGGTCTGCCTGAGGTAGAGCTTCGCGTCTCGAGGGCCATGCGGTGATTGCGGCGTAAGCCGTGAGGGCTCGGCTGGCACGACCTCGGCTCCGGTCCCGGACTCGCGATCCCGCGTCATGCGGCCAGCCCGTCCGGGCCGACCGGGGCATTGCCGGGCTACAGCTCGATCAGGCCGGCCGGTGTCGGCCTGAAGCCACAAGCTCTATACAAGGGGATGAGCTCTTCACCGAAGTCGGCGTGAAGCCACGCGCAACCCGCGGATCTGGCTTCCTGCACCGCGAGATGGATCATCCCCTTCGCGATCCCTTGCCGTCGTGCCGAGGCTGTGACGAGGGTGTCGAGGATGAACGCATGCATTGCGCCGTCCCATGCGACATTGACGAACCCGACGAGCGCGCCAGAGGGATCGCGAGCGCATACCCACCCGAGGCTGTGCCCTTCGACCCTGCTCCGCCAGTCGCCGTCGTGCGGCTCGTGGCCGAAGCCCTCGGCGTGAAGGCCATTGACTTCACGGTTGACGAACGCTCCGCGCCACTCATAGGTCACCCGCACGTCCGGAGCATAGGCCGATCCAGGCTGAGGTCCACGTGGGACCGGCCAGCGCTGGCCTGTCGCCACCCCGGGCTCCGGTTCCGGACGCGCGATCCCGCCGTCATGCGGGCCAGCCCGTCCGGGGCCCCACGATCGCAGAGTAGGCTGCACACCGATGAAGGTGAAGCATCCCGAACGCCCAATTGACGCGGCCGACTGGCGGCGATACATGAACCTCCGACTGGGTACAGAGTTCGTCGCCTGGGCCGAGCCGACGCAGTCGTTCAGTGACCCGGCGGCCGGTAGCTCGGCGAGAGCTTCGTCGCTGCGTCGACCTCCTCGGGGGTGAGGAGCACGATCGTCCGGGTATCGATGGCGCCCGAGGCCCCGCCGGTGAGTGCTCCTGCAGCCGCCGCGGCGTTGCTGGGAAGGTCGGCGATGAGGTAGAAGTCGTCGCTACCGAAGGCGAAGTAGTACGCCTCGACGGTCCCGCCGAGCGATGTGACGAGCTGCTCGGTCGCCGCTCGGCGTCCGGTGCCGCCCTCCTTGAGGACGCCACGGGCACCCTCCGCCGTGTAGCTGCCGGTGAACAGGTACTTCGGCATGGCACCCTCCAATTGCCGCGGTGTCCAAGCGGACACGCACAGGCGCGGTGGCGCCAGCCTAGATCTAGCGAGCGGGGTGTCAAGCGGTGGACACGATGGGTGGCGGTGGACACGATGGGGGGAAGGCGGCGAGGCTCACCGACCGACGCCACAGCGGAACGAAGCTGCCGATTGACCTCAGTGTCGGACGACTCTGGCGACTCGTACACTGCGACGCCGAGGGGTTGGATCGTCGAGGAGGGAGTGGACATGGTGGGATCGGTGGCGGTCGCGCTCACCGCGGTCATTATGGTCGCCGGCTGTGCTGGATCGTCGACCTCATCGGCTGCCCTGGGTACCGCTTCGTCAGCTCCGAGCCCCGCACCGCTTGCTTCGCCATCGCTGGGCTCGTTGGAATCGCGATCGGCACCGCCGATAACGGCGACACCGGCCGCAACGGACCCACTCGCGTCGGTGCAGCACACGATGGACGATCTCCGAGCGAGCCGCCTGCAGGCCGATATCCAGATCGGCGGCAATCCCGACTGGCAGGCCGCGGGCTTCGGATCTGTCTGGGTCGCGACCGGGGGTGGTAACTCGATCGCTCGGATCGACCAGACGTCCAACAAGGTGGTGGCGTCAATCTCTGTCCATGGGCCGTGCCTGAGCCTTGCGGTCGGCTTCGGGTCGATCTGGTCGCCGAGCTGCGGCGACAACCAGGTTGATCGTGTCGACCCGAAGACCAACCGGGTCTCAGCCCGCATCCCTCTGGACGGGCTGCCATCGGACGGCGAAGGGCAGCTTGCCGTCGCCGACGGCTCGGTCTGGCTGTTCACCGACGACATCGGGACGCTGGTGCGGATCGATCCGGCGTCGAACCGGATCGCGGCGACCTACCATCTCCAAGGCGGTGGTGCGTCGATCGTCGCGTCGACGGGGAAGCTTTGGGCGACCGTCCCGAACGCCGACTCGGTCCTCGAAGTCGATCCATCAAACGGCCATGTGCTCCGAACGATCACCGTTGGTCGCGGCCCGCGCTTCGAGGCCGCCGGGGAAGGCGCGATCTGGACGCTGGGGCAGGGCGATGGCGACGTGACCCGGATCGATCCGTCGACCGGTGAGGTCGTCGTAGAGATCTCCCTCAAGGTTCCCGGCAGCGGCGGCTGTATCGCGACCGGAGGCGGGTCAGTCTGGGTGACCATGCCGGAGACACCGGTCAGTCGGGTCGACCCCACGACGAACACGGTGACTGCGCAGTTCACAGGCGCGGGAGGGGACTGCATCGGCTTTGCCGACGGATCGGTGTGGCTGTCGAACAACGCACTGGGCAGTGTCTGGCGGATCAAACCATAGGACTGGCTTTGGATCCACACGATGACCACGTCGTGTGCGACTGGGCCTTTTGCTGGGTCGAAGGCCCCGCGTCTCGGGGACCTTCATATCGTCCCTCATGCGTAGCAGCTACAGAAGCCGGCGTTGGTCGCCCATACTGATCAGCGGACGATGGATCATCGAAGAGCGACTGACGTCGGCAGTGTTTCGGAAGTAGGCGGCTGACATGCCCGAAGTTCTGTGGGACGGCAAGAACGTCGGTGACCTCATCTATTCGGGATGGGTCGACCTCGTCGCAGATCCGACGGAAACGGACTCTCTTTGGACATCTACATCAAGGAGCCAGCACTGGTTCTCGGGGATCAGGTGATGCCGCTGGATTCATCCGACGGGATCATCGTTGCACGCGACAAGATCGATTGGATCCAGGTCTTGAAACCACTCCCAGTCGCCCCGCCACACCCCAGTGCTGGGTCCGAGCCTGGAGTATCAGAGCCAGGGGATTGATTCAACGTGACGGATCCTGGCTTCGGGAGGCTGGGCGAACCCTCCGTCGGCCCTGACTCGAGTCTGATGCTCGCACGATCAGGCGATAGAGTCGTTCCCGGACGCGGCGCTCTGCGACAACCCGATCGCCATAGGTCGCACAGCGGGGTGGCGATCGCCGAGCGAAACGACGCATCCGCGAGGATCGGTCGGCAGCGTGGTTACGGTCCGGCTTCGACGAGACCGGTACGCAGGGCGATCGTCACGATCTCGACTCGGCTGCTCGCCCCGAGCTTGCCCTTGATGTTTCCGACATGGACAGCAGCGGTCTTCTTGCTGATGAAGAGCTCGTCGGCGATTTGCCCGTCCGAACGACCTGTGGCCAAGAGTCGGAGCACCTCATGTTCTCGCGGTGTCAGATCGTGGCTGCGAGAATCACCGGCAGCGATCTTGGCCAGGTCAATGTTCTTCTGGCCGAGATCCCGCATCGCGGATGCAAGCGCTTCGTCGAGCCGCATCGATTTGCCATCTGCGATCGCTGCCTCTTGGGCGCTCAGCGTGAGTGCCGAACGATCTCTTGAACGTGAGGCCGTGAATATGCCCAAGTCATCGCCAGGCGTGCGATCGCGCGTAACGGACCCAATGGCGTCGACTGCCGCCCAGTAGACCGCGGCCCGTTGTGATTCGCGAGCCGCGCCGAGCCAGTCCGCGGTCCCCTCCAACGCCGTCAGGCCGAGCCACACCACACCGAGCTCGCGACCCCGACGCAACGCATGCATCAACATGGAGCGCGAGGTGACGAAATCGCCGACACGAAGGTGCGCAACCCCGAGCATCCCGGTGAGTCCGTCGGGATCGAACCCCCTGGCCTCCAGGATAGACGCGGCTTCGGATAGCGCCCGAACACCGGTCGAAGCTTGTCCTTCGGCCATGGCAACGTAACCGAGAGCCGTGAGCCCACCCGCAAGGGATACGTGATCGTCCGACTCGCGCCCGAATCGGATCACCTCTTCGGCAAGGGTCTTTGCCTCAGCACGGTCGAGCACAAAATGGCCGGAGACGGCGATCAGTCCCAGGATTCGCGCGCGCTCAAGCGGGTCGTGGAGGCTGCGAGCATGGCCGATGGCTTGCCGCATTCGCTGCGTCGCTCGTTTCCGGTCGCCAAGATCGGAGGCGACATGGGACAAGAGCACAAGATTGAGGGTCCTCCCGCGGGCGTCCTTGGCGTCCTCGGCCAAGCGCAGCGCCTGCGTCAGCAGGTCTTCCGCCCGGCGACGGTCGCCCCCAAAGGCCATTTCGTGCCGTGCGAGGTGTTGCAGCAATGCCCCTCGTAGTCGTGGCTCGGCTGATTCCGTCGCCTGCTCTGCCGTGTGAAGCCATTGCCCCGCTTCCTCTCCGTGGCCGATGGGAGCAAAGAACGCCCACATCGCCATAGCGAGCGTGAGGATGACCTCTGCGTCCCCGTTCGCTGCGGCCCAGCTCCATGCGGTTCGGAAGTTGTCGAGGTCGTCTTCTACACGTCCGGGCCAGGTCGAAGCGACCCCGTAATCCCCGTAATCCCCTTGTCCGGACATTTCCTGTACGAAGTACATCGCGTGACGTTCCCGAAGCCTTTTGGCCTCCGGCGGAGACACCTGGTCGATCGCGAACGCGCGGATGGTCTCGAGGAGGTTGAAATCGAGCCTCACCCTGCTCGTCCGGGACCGCTCGCACCAGGTTGTGATCGACGAGATGTTCGATTGACGCCATGACGTCGATCGGCGCCTCGTCGTTCGGATCGGGAACGATGTCTTCAACGGCTGGGCCGCTGAAACCGCCCACGAATACAGACAGGCGAGCGAAGACCCGCTGATCGGAGCGATCGAGCAGGCCGTAGCTCCATGCCATCGTGTCGCGCAGGGTTCGTTGACGAGCAGGGGCATCAACCGCCGCGGAAGCTGGCACGGGAACGCGTTGCTCGAGTCTGCGCAACAGCGCCTGGGGCGTCATGACTTTCGAGCGTGCGGCAGCCAACTCGATCGCCAATGGCAGTCCATCGAGGCGTCGGCAGACCTCGCTGATCGCGGCAGTGTTGTCCTCGGTCAGCGCGAAATGCGATACGACCGACCGAGCCCGCTCAACGAACAAGAGGAGCGCTTCGGCCTGGACGAGCAAATCGACGGCGTACTGGTGCTCGCCACGGATGTGAAGTGGTGCCCGGCTGGTGGCAAGCACACGGAGATCGGGACATGACCCCAGGAGCTCGGCGATGGTCGTTGCTGCGTCCGGCAGCAGCTGCTCGAGGTTATCGAGGACGAGGACGACTGGTCGGGCAGCGAGATGCTCGACCAGCGCTTCCATCAAGGACCGGCCGGCTTTCGGCCGGATTCCGAGTGCGGTTACGACCGTCGAGACGACCAGGCCGGGATCGCTGATCGAGGCCAAATCCACGAACGCCATATCGGTCGGCGAACGCTCCGACGTGAGCCGGGCGATCTCGATCGCAAGCCGCGTCTTTCCGCTCCCACCGGGTCCGGTCAGGGTGAGCAGTCGGACCGTTGCGATCAGCTCCTCGAGCTCCTCGAGCTCCCGATCGCGGCCCACGAAGCTGGAGAGTGGCTGAGGAAGAAGGACGGCCGCGCCTGGCGCTCGCCCGGGATCAGCGGGAGCATCTGGTCCGCCAAGTTTGCCGCGTGCCCTCGTTATGGCCATTGCACCAGCCCTCGTCGTTCGGCTGGACCAGTGTGGCAAACGCCCCAAGAGAAATGAAGAGCGAAATGAAGACCTGGCTAAAGCACTGCTGGATGTGAGCGCAGCTCCCTAGCTCGAGCGTGAGACCCCGTCGACGGAGTGGTCGACCCGAGGCGGGAGGTCTTCATGGGGGCGCGCAGCTGGTCGTTCGGTATCGGATTGATGGTGGCGGTCGGGATGATCGTGGGGCGCAGCGAGGGCGCGGCTGAAGTCACCGCTGCACCGAGCGTTCCGAAAGGGGTGGTAGAGGCATCAACCTGCCAGTCGCGAGCTGACTGCGGCTCGCCGGTCAAGGGCGGGCTCCAGATCACGTACACGGGCTGGTCGTGTACGACCGGCTTCGTCGCCAGGGACACCGAGGCTGGCACCCTCGTCCTGCTCACGGCCGGTCACTGCCTGGCGGGCAGCGGGCTGTCGGCGCGCTGGTCGCACCATGGGGTGGCGATCGGGCGGGCGTCGGTCGAGGCTTTCCATCCGGGCTCGGACGCCGACGTCGGCGCGATCGGCCTCATGGACGCACGAGCGACCAACGAGGTTTACGGCTCGAGCCGGACCGACATCCGGAGCGTGACGGCCTGGGCGTCGAATGCCTCGCAAGGCATCGGCACAGTCGTCTGCCGTTCGGGCGCGACATCCGGTTGGCGCTGCGGATCGATCGTCGCGGCCGATGTCGACGCGACGATCGAGGGAACCCTCCTCCACCACACCTGGTGGACCGACTTCCCATCCGCCGCCGGAGACAGCGGCTCGCCGGTCCTTGACAGGGATGGGCGAGCGGCCGGGATCGTGATCGCGACGACGCCGACCCAATCCCTGTACTCGACCGTCGACGGGGTCGCCACCGAAGTCCACGCTCGTCCCTGCATCACGCCGAGCTGCGATTGATCTGCTTCCAGAACGATCCTTTCGCCGCCGTCTCGGCTTGCCCGATCCGTTCGCTTCCTTGAGTTCCCGGTTTTCGTGATCGGTGATCGTGGCCATGCGTCGACCTCCCGTTCGCTGGCCGGGATCGGGTCCCAGCTGACCTAGTGGTCCACCCGATGCGCAATCGGAGTGTTAACGGCAGCGGGATCTTCTCAATGCACCTTCGCTCGTCTCGTCCAGGTGTCCGGAATGACCTCGCTGCGATGCGCGTTCACCGCGGCGACGTGCTCGAGGCCGTGCACACCGGGCGAGCACGATGTTGCCATGGTGTGAACGCTGGACCGGGTAGCGACGAAGGCCCCGCTCGCCGACGGCCACTCATGTTGCGAGCAGATTCTTGAACGGTTCATCGGCCCCAACGAGGCGCTGTAGCCAACGTCCCGCGTCGGCCAGCGTCACCATCAAGCGTCGACCGACGTCGCGCTTCGGGACAGCAGAGGCTCTGGGTGTGTCCGGGTTCGGTCAGCCCTTCACGTCCCAGACAGTCGCATCGAGCACATCCTTCAGCAGAACGTTGCTCCAACCCGCCGCGTGATCGAGATCCCAGAACCGCGAGAGGTCGCGCACAAGCCGACCGTACGCACTGTCGGAATCCTTGTTCGCGGCGGCAGCCGCATCCAAGGCGCCATAGCTGTCGAGCCCAAAGAGTGCCTTGTAGGCACCCGCCTTCTTCTCTGAGCTGAAGACCACCGCGAACGTTCCGATATAGGTCATCCCGGGAGGCATGCTCGCCTTCAGGGCGGCGTCGTTGTCGATCAGCCAGCGCTGATGCGCCTCGTCGTCACCTGTCTTCACCGTGTAACCGAACTCCTGGATGAAGCGCACTGCCAGCTCCTTTCGCGTTCCCGATCGTCGGATACCCCACGATACGCTCTGGCGTCTGGGTGTGAGCTTCACGGTGTTACCTCCGGAGCTCAAGCCGGATGGAGATTGGTGCGGAAAAGGGAGAACGGCGGACTCGCCCGTTTGGCTTGTCCGCCGGCCCCGACTCTGCGACACGAATCGTCCGTCCGACAGCGCAGGGTTGTAAAGGCCAAATTCTGGCTAGGCCATCGGTGACCATCGTGCATGAAGAGATGCCCCACGAGAGATACGCCGTACCAGCGGGCCGATCCCTGCCGGATGAAGGGGATACGCTGACAACGGTTCCGGCGAGCGGCAACGTCGCTCCTCCGCGATGGCGCGTCGGTACCAGCCTCCTCGCGACCCGGCTCGTCCTCCCATTGGGCCGGGCCGCTACCAGCCCGGTCGTCGCGCCGCCCGCTCGGCTACGATCCAATCAGCGCCGGCAGTCCAGTAGGCGCGGTCGCGTGGAAGCCCGCGGCCGGCCGCTTCGAGCTCCCGAGCATCGCCCCATCGCTCGGCGGTCTCAGGGGACATCGCGGAGCCGGGCAGGGTGTTGTGGAGCCAGGAAGGGCGAACGCGACGACATTCCTTAGGCTGCAATCGGGTGAATTAAGGAATAGCCCGATGTGGGGACGCAGACCTCAAGTCCAGTCTGTCGTCATCGACCAGCAAGCAGGAAGCGGTGAAGCGAACGAGGTCGATGTCGCCGAGGACCGCACCCGCCAACCCTCCGAGGGGATGTCATGCGCAATCTGCTACGCCGACTCGTGATTGCCGCAGGCAACGCGTCGTCGCTGGACCGAGCGGCGTTCACCACGCGCCTGGCAATGTCTGCGCGACGCACCTTCTAGTCGCTCAACCCCCCGATCCAGGCGGGTCAAGCAGCCGCTGACCCTCAAGGGCGAGCTCGACCCGAGATTCGACTCCGAGCTTGGCACGGAGGTTCGAGACGTGCACGCTGGCAGTCTTTGGGCTGATGTACAGACCAGCGGCGATGTCGCGATCAGTTGCTCCGTCAGCGACCAAACGCAAGACCTCGATCTCGCGCGGCGACAGGCGACCATGCATGCCCTGGACAACCCCGGACTCGGCCGGGGCCGAAAGTCCAGCGAGTAGTGAGATCGGATCCCTAGCACGGCCGCCATCGATTGCAGCCGCCGCCCGCGCTCCGAGTCCGGTCTGGATGTCCGCCGCGGCGATGCGCCCGATCGGCGAGCGGATCGGTTCCGAGCTGTCGGCATCTGGCGAACGGAGGGCGTCGGCCGCCCCCAGCAGTGTGGCCGCATCCCGAGGTCGACCCCCAGCGAGACGAACGAGGGCGGCGTAGTCGAAGATGGTGGCGCGGTCATCCCAGCCACCCATTGCCTCAGCGACCGCGGCCGCCTCGGCCAAGCGATCGACGGCGATTGCCATGTGGCCACGACGGGCTGCGATCACGGCCGCGATCGCGATGGCGAAACTCGTGTAACGCTGCGGCCCGACGGCTGCGAGGATGGCTGCGGCCTCGTTGACTGCCGTCTCGGCGTCGTCGAGCCGGCCGTTGATCAGTAGGCCCTCGGCCATATTGGCGAGGTTCATCGCCAGCGCGAAGTGGTCTTCCACCTGGCGCGCGACGGCTGTCGCTCCGGTAAGCGTCGCCAGTGCCGCCTCGAGCTCTCCCGCGTCCTGCTGGGCTACCCCGAGATTGCCGAGGATGTGCATCTTCTCGCTCAGGTCACCAAGTTCGCCGGCCAGGTCGGCGGCGCGGCGCAACTCCGCGATGGCGGCTTGACCGGTATAGGCGAGCCCCAGCACGAATCGCGCCCGCATCTCGATGACCCGGTCACCGCGGCGGGCCGCGATGTCGAGCATCATCATCGCGTGCTCGATCGAGGGTTCGGGGCCGACCAGTGCTCGTTCGGCGGTGGCGATGATTTCCAGCAGGCGCGCCGAGTGGATCTCATCGATCCTCGGTCTGCCCAGCAGCGTGCCCGCGACATCCATGCCGTCCCGCAAGGCCGTCCTCATCCAATAGGCGTCGAGACCGATCACGATTCGGGCGGCCGTTGGCGGATCGACCGCGGTCTCCCAGTCGATCACCATTCGTAACGTGGACATCTCGGTGCGGATGAGGGCGATGGCCGCGACCTGATCGCCGCCGCGAAGGCCGCGCCCGAGTTGCGCGCTGAAGTCGAGTGCCCATTGCGACAACCGAGCCATCGCCTCTGGCTCGCCGCTGTGGTCATGCAGGCTCCGCCGTGCGTACTCACGGACCGGCGCCAAAAGGTCGAACTGGTCCTGATGCTCACTGCGCCTGACGAGCCCGAACTGGAGGAGTGTGTCGAGCAAGTCGAGCGCGTCGTCGCCGCTCCACAGGGCGGTGACAGCCGACAACGTGAACTGTCCTGGCAGCAGGCCCAGAGCGAAGAACCGCTCCTGATCGGGCTCATCGAGAAGGGCGACCGTCCAGTCGATGATCGATGACAGGGCATCGGATGAACCCGCCGCGTGAGGTAGCGTCGGCATGGCATTCGCCAGGCGATCTGCAAGGACCTCAGGGGAGAACAGGCGTGTCCTCGCAGCCGCGAGCTGTAGACCCAGCGGCATGCCGCCCAGACCCGCACAGATCGTAGCGACACTCGAAGCATCGTTGGCTTCAAGGACAGACCCGATCCGCTCTGCTTCGCGGATGAACAGCCGGCCGGCCGGGCTATGGCGCACGGTCTCCCAGTCATTCGAGGCCGGAAGTTCGAGCGGGCCTAGAGGATATTCCCACTCGCCGGCGATGCGCAGTGCAAGGCGGCTGGTGACAAGAATCGACAGGTCGGGTGCTGCGGCAAGGAGGTCTCGAACCAGTCCGGCCGCGCCCAGGACGTGCTCGAATGAATCGAGCACCAGCAGATGACGTCGTTCGGCCAGCGCTTGCAGGGATGCCTCGAGAGGGGTCGAACTCGCACTTTCGTCGAGGTCTAGCGCCTGGGCAAGGCGCTCGGGGACGAGATCGGGTCGGAGAATGGTGGTGAGGTCGACGAACACCACGACAGTACCGTCAGCGCGACCTGCCATCACCTCGCGAGCGAGACGCGTCTTGCCGACACCGCCAAGCCCGGTAACCGTGACGAGCCGGGCCTCGTCAAGCAGTCGGTCCACGGCCGCCACCTCGCGGTCGCGGCCGATGATGCTGTCGAGCGGTAGGGTTCCTTGTGGGTTCACGCCTGCGGCTCCTCGGCCGTCGTGAGCCCTTCGGGCGGAAGCCACTCACGATTGCGTGACAGATGCTACTCGGAGGATCGTGCCTGTCCGTCTTGTCAGTCGAGCTGTCGGTCTTGGATGTTCAGACGCCCCATCGCTCCAGATTCGGGGCGTGAGTCGGGTACCTCGATAACGCGTGGCTCAACACCCGCCGCGGCGGCGGCTCGCCTGGCTGCCTGTGGCCATGCCCCGTCAAGTGGTGTAAGTCGCCTTCCAGCTCGATCGACTCTCAGACGGCCATGCCCTCCTTGAGCAGGTCGCTCAGGGTCGTGCCCGGGACGCCGCCGATGAGCCGGGTCATCGAGGCCTGGGTGAGATAGCGCTTGCCCATCGTCAGCCACTCGTCGTGCTGCTCGGCCAGGAGCGCGGTCCCCAGCCGGAGCAGGGCATCGCGGTTGGGGAAGATGCCGACCACGTCGTTGCGCCGGGCCAGCTCGCGGTTGACCCGCTCGAGCGGGTTGGTCGACCAGATCTTGGTCCAGTGCTCACGCGGACAGGCCAGATAGGCGAGCACGTCGTCCTCGGCCGCGAGCAGGACCTCGGCGGCCTTCGGGAAGCTCGGCGCCAGGCGCTCGGCGACGGCGTGCAGCTGGGCCCGGGCCGCGGCCTCGTCGGGCTGGGCGAAGATCGTCCGGACGAACGCGGCGACCATCGCCGCGGCGTGGCGCGGGACGTGGGTCAGGATGTCGCGCAGGAGGTGGACCCGGCAGCCTGTGCCAACTCGCTGAGGCGGACCTCGCGAGAGGACTGGCTACCCTCCTACGAAACCCTGCAACCTCGGTGCGCGCAGCACGCATCATTTCACGACTTGGGAGCACGCGGCTGCACGCAGTTCCGTCCGCTGTTGGACCAACAGGATGTGGGTGGCGGTGGCTAGAGCTGACAGGGTTGCTTGCCGTCGGCCCATGCCAACCGACCCGAGAGTTGTGCCCACTCGATGGCTCAAGTGTGGATCGAGATATGGAATTGACCCCGTTTCGTGGACACCCAACAGGTGGCGAGATCAAGCCCCAGACCGGGAGCCACATGCCGAACCCCATGCCACCTATCCACCAGAGTTCAAGGTTGAGGCCGTGCGCGTGGCCCATCAGTCAGGCCACCCCATCCGGCAGGTTGCCAGAGACCTCGGGATCAGCAACGAGACATTGCGCCTGTGGATCCGCCAGACCGCCATCGACCACGGTGGGGCGCCGGCTAGCGCAATGAACGCGAACGGGCTCGCGCGACTTGCTCAAATCGCTCGCTCGCGATCTCAACGGAGCGCGAGGCCGAGCCCGAGCTCGTCCAGCCCGAACGCTTCGAGCAGGAACGGGGAGGGGACCGCGGGTCGTAGAGCAGCGTCAGCGAGCGTCGCGCGCGGGTCCACGCGACGTACGCCAGGCGACGCTCCTCCTCGTAGGCGCGGATCGGGTCCTCGGCGCTGCTGACGGCACGGGCGCTCGGGAAGCGACCGATCCTCCATGCCCGACCACGACGACATGGTCGAATTCGAGGCCCTTCGTGGCGTGGGCGGTGGCGAGCGTCAAGGGCGCATCGTCGCGACGCAGCTCGGCCAGCCGTTCGCGCATGCTCACGGAGGGCGCGGCGAAGGTCGGCGAGATCGGGGTACGGGGCGGCCCAGCTGAGTATCGCCGCGGCGAGCTCCGCCGTTTCGCCGTGCCGGCAGCGCCGTCGCGCACGCGACCGAGCGTGATGACCAGCGGTTCGCCACCCAGGGCGATGCTCGCAGCCGTCCTGAGCAGCTCGTCGACTGCGGGCGAGTCGAGCAGCAGGTCGATCCGCGGGGCGCGGAACGGAAGCCCGAGGCGAAGTGCGACGACGACCGCCGGAAGGAGCTCGCGGTTCGTGCGCGCCAGGACGGCCCGCGTCGAGCCGTCGTCCGGCCACGTTCGGATAGCGCGCTCGAGGCGGACCGTCTCGTCCGAGGCATCCGGCGCTAGGACGAGCCGCCCGACCGCCGCCGGTCCGGCGCGGATCGACTTCGCGAAGCGCTCGCCGTTGTGTTCGACCAGGCGGACGGCACGTTCGACGACCTGGCGCGGACAGCGATAGTTGACCTCGAGATCGACCCGCCGCAGCCCCGGCAGTCGAGCCTCGAGCCCGAGGATCCGCCGGACGTCGGCGAGGCGCCAGCCGTAGATCGACTGGTCGTCG
>CAWHXM010000007.1:0-210489 GCA_963833285.1 uncultured Chloroflexia bacterium
GACCGGCAGGATCAGGTAGAGGGTGACGCCAAGGACATAGACTGCAGGAGCCAGCGTCGACGGCCCGGTGGAGACGCGTCCCGAACGAGACCGGTTCACGGATGCTCGCGGTCGTCGCCGTCGCGGTCATCAGACCAGGTCCTCGGTGCCGAGCAGGCGGATGTAGATGAGCACGCCGATCAGGATCGCGGCCATCAGGATGAACGACAGCGCCGACGCAGTCGGATAGTCCGTCACCCGCAGGTAGCGCGCCTGGATGACGTTGCCGATCATGAGCGACCGGGGGTTCCCGAGGAGTTCGGCGTTGATGTAGTCGCCGACCGCCGGGATGAATGTCAGGAGCGAGCCGGCGAAGATGCCGGGCACCGCCAGCGGCAGGGTGACCCGGATGAACGCTTCGCTGATGAGCCACGTGCCGACCACCGCGCCGAGGACCAAACCGGGGATGCCCAGGATGAACGGCCCGTAATCCATCACCACGCCGACGACGACGCCCAGCAGCCCGCCGAGGATCGCGCCGACGATCGTGCCCCGAGGACGCCACGGTCCCGCATACAGGTCCTCGGCCGCCTCGAGCATGCGGCGATCGATCTTCTCGAGCGCCACGTACAGCGGCAGGGTCATGAACGGCAGGAAGTTGTAGGTGATGCCTGCGATCACGGCCGCCGGCGTGGCCAGAGCTGGAAGTCGGCAGGGATGATGCCGATCGTCTTGAGCGGACCGAGGACGATCCCGTCGTCGGACAGGATGATCTTCCAGGACAGCGTGCGCAGCAGGAAGCTCGTGAAGAACGGGGCGATGACCAGGAAGAGCAGGAGATTCTTGTAGGCGCCGCCGCGGAAGGCGATCGCGTAGGCCAGCGGGAACCCGAGCGAGAAGGCGAGGATGGTCGCCAGCCCGCCGTAGATGATCGACCTAGCGATCCACGGCCAGTACTGATTGACGGCTTCAGGGTAGATACCCCAATTCCATGTCTGCTGGAAGCCGTTCTGGACGTCGCCGGTCCAGAGCGACACCAGGAACATCTGGATCGCCGGATAGACGAAGAAGATCGCCAGCCAGAGGAGCCCCGGCGCCAGGAGTGCATACGGGGCGATGGTCCGGAAGCTGATCGCCTTGCGCATCGCGCGCCTAGAGGCCTGCGGCCTTGGTGAACGCCTGGGCCCAGAGGAACTCCTCCTGGGCGGTGGTGTCGCGGAACTGATGGAGGCGAGCCAGCCAGTCCTGCGGCGGGAAGATCAGCGGGTTGTTGGCCAGCTTAGGGTCGATGGTGAGCATCACCTCGCGGGCGCCCTTCACCGGGCAGACGTAGTTGACGTAGGCCTCGATGACCGCCGCGTTCTTCGGGTCGTAGTAGAAGTTGATCCAGATCTGCGCCAGCTGCTTGTTCGGGGTGCCCTTGGGGATGGCCATGTTGTCGGTCCACAGCATCCCGCCCTCTGTGGCCAGGACCCACTGGAAATCCTGGGTCTTGGTCTGGCCGGGCTGGATCAGGGCGAGGTCGCCGGACCAGCCCATCGCCAGGACCGCACCGCCGCCGATCATGAGCTCCGTGTACTGGTTGCCCAGGACCTGGCGGACCCATCCCGCCTTGATGGCCTTTTCGATCTCCGCCAGGGAGGCGTCGAACTGCGCCTGGGTGATGCTGGATGGATCGGCTCCGAGGTGCAGGGCGCTCAAGCCGACCGTGTCGCGCATCTCGTCCAGGTAGGTCATCTTCCCGGCGAATTTGTTGCTGAACAGGACGCTCAGCGAGTCCTGCACGCCGGTCTTCTTCTTGTCGATCATCATGCCGGTCATCCCCGACTGGAGCGGTGCGGCCATGTTCGTGTTCGGATCGAACGAGCGCGCGTGGTAGACCTCCAGGAGGTTGGCCGGGAAGTTCGGCATCGGATCGAGCGGTTCCAACCAACCCAGCCTGATCAGCCTGGCGATCATCCAGTCGGTCATGACGATGAGGTCCCACTGGGTCGGAAGATCAGCTCCAAGCGGTCCGGCCAGGTTCGACGTGAAGAAGGTCTCATTGCCGTCGATGCTCTCCACGTAGTCGACCTTGATGCCGGTCTCCTTCGTGAAGCGCTCGAGGGTCGGGAACGTGTTCTTCGCCTCGTCGATGTCCATGTATCCCTCCCAGTTGGCGAACCGAAGGGTTCCGGTCGCCGGGGTGAGGGAGGGGATGGGCTCGCTGGCGGCCGCGGTGGCCGACGCCCCCGCCGATGGAGCCGTCGACGGGTTCGGTACGGCGGAGTTCGAGGCGAGCGCCACGCTGCTGGACGGCGCCGGCGACGTGCTACGCCCGGCGGTCGAGGCGAGGAACGCCCCGAACCCGACGGCCGCCACCGCGATCGCCCCGCCGACGACGAACCTCCGGCGCGAGATCCCGCTCGGTGGCGGGACCGCCGCCCCGGCCGCGGCGGCGAGCGCCCCGGCGACCGGCAGGTCGGGCGGCGGTTCGCCACCGGCCTCGACAGCGAAGGTGTGCGTCGGCGACCAGACGAGGCGCACCTCCTCGCCCGGCTCCCACAATTCGGCCCGCGTGGCGCGCTGGACGTTCTGCTCGTACACCGTGACCGAGCCGCCGCCGCGCGTCTCGACGATATAGCTCGTCGACACGCCCAGATACGAGACATCGCTGACGGTGCCCAGCAGCTGGTTGACCCCATCGGGCACCGGATCGGTGAGCTCGAGCATTCGGATCTTCTCGGGCCGGACCCCGATCTCGTAGGAGGCCAGCCCCTCGGTCAGTGCGACCGGGACCCGGACCGCGCTCTGGTCGGCGAGGCGGGCGACAGCGTAGTCGCCGTCCGTGCCGTCGGCGGTCGTCGGCAGCAGGTTGCTCACGCCGAGGAAGCCGGCAACGAAGCGGGTCCGCGGCCGCTCATACAGGCTCGCGGGATCGCCGAGCTGCTCGTATCGACCGTGGTTCATGACCGCGATGCGATCCGACATTGTCATCGCTTCTTCCTGGTCGTGGGTCACGAAGATGAACGTGATCCCGACCTCCTGCTGGATCCGCTTGAGCTCGACCTGCATCTGCTTGCGCAGCTTCAGATCGAGTGCGCCGAGCGGCTCGTCGAGGAGCAGGACGGAGGGTCGGTTGATGAGGGCGCGGGCAAGCGCCACACGCTGTGCCTGCCCACCGGAGATCTGGGTCGGCTTGCGTCGCTCGAAGCCGGGCAGCTCGACGAGCCTGAGCATGTCGGTGACCCGGGTCTTGATCTCGCTGTCGCTGACCTTCGTGCGGCGCAGGCCGAAGGCGACGTTCTCGTAGATCGTCAGGTGCGGGAAGAGCGCGTAGTTCTGGAAGACGGTGTTGACGTGACGCTTGTACGGCGGCAGCCAGGTGACGTCCTCACCCTTCAGCTCTATCAAGCCCGAGGTCGGCGCCTCGAAGCCGCCGATCATCCGAAGGGTCGTCGTCTTCCCGCAGCCGGATGGTCCGAGGAGCGTGAAGAATTCCCCTGACTGGACCTCGAGATTGATGTGATCGACGACCACGGCCTCGCCGTAGCGCTTGACGACATCAACGAGCCGGACGTCGACCGTGGCCACGTTCGCTTGGCACTCCTGCAAGGGGGCGCAGCCGCGACCTCGGCGCGGCTCGGACCGGGCGAGGATATGTTGGCGTCCGGTTAGTGTCAAGGACGCGAGACGCGTCCGCCCCGCCCGTTCCAGGTGCGAGATTCGCAGTCCAGTTGGTCACGAATCGCGGAATCCGTCTCGATGGCCGAGCCGATCTCGCCGGCCGCGCGCGCGCCGGGCTCGGGGTACGATATCGACGCTCCCGCCGTCAGAACCAGCGACCCGCTCCGACCAATCCGAAGGGACCCGACCGCCGATGCCCAGTCTCACCCACGACGCCGTCATCGATGCGATGCGGACCGTCCAGGAACCCGAACTCGGCCGTGACCTGATCGCGCTCGACATGGTCAAGAACGTCGTCATCGACGGCACGGCCCTGTCGATGACGATCGAGCTGACGACGCCGGCCTGCCCGCTCAAGGACGAGATCGAGCGGACGACGAACGCGGCCCTCGGCGCCATCGGCGCGACGAGGATCGACATCACGTGGGGCGCGATGGTCCGGCGCTCGCAGCCGCGCCAGGCCGAGCAACTGGTCCCGGGCGTCAAGAACATCATCGCGGTCGCCTCGGGCAAGGGCGGCGTCGGGAAGAGCACGGTCAGCGTCAACGTGGCGGTCGCCCTCGCGCAGGCCGGCGCCTCGGTCGGGCTCCTCGACGCGGACATCACCGGCCCGAACATCCCGCTCATGCTGGGCCTCGAGGGTCAGCCGACGGCGAGCGCCAACAACAAGATCACGCCGCTCGAGCGATACGGGGTCAAGGCGATCTCGATCCAGTTCTTCGTGCCCGAGGGGCAGCCGATCGTCTGGCGCGGGCCGCTCGTCGGTGGGGCGATCCAGCAGTTCCTGCGCGACGTCGACTGGGGCGAGCTGGACTACCTCGTCATCGACCTGCCGCCGGGCACCTCGGATGCGCAGCTCACCCTCGCCCAGGCCGTGCCGATCTCGGGGGCGGTGCTGGTGACGACGCCGCAGGAGGTCGCCCTTGCGGATGTCGGCAAGGCGCTCGCCATGTTCCAGCGCATGAGCGTCCCGGTCCTCGGCCTCGTGGAGAACATGACCGCCTTCGTCTGTCCGCATTGCGGCGAGGTCACGGAGATCTTCGGGCGAGGTGGCGGGGAGCGCTTCGCGGCCGCGCACGATCTCGAGTATCTCGGCGGCGTCCCGCTCGACATCACGGTCCGGCAGGGGGCCGACGTCGGCGTCCCCGCGGTCGCGCAACGCGAGCCCGGTCCGGCCGGCCTCGCGCTGACCGCGATCGCCCAGATCGTCGCCGCCCGGATGAGCGTGCGCGCCGCGCAGGCCTCGGCGCAGCCGGTCCTGACGATCTCCTGAGCTAGGCGATCCGGTCGGCGACCTCGACGCGCGGCGTCACCGTCCGGACGAGGCCGGCGACGGCGGGCCGGATCCACTGGCTCACCGCATCGCACATCGCCTCGAGCTCCGCGCGGCGGGCCGGGGCATAGTGGACGAGCAGCGTCTCGCGGGCCCCTGCCCGGACGGCCATGTCGATCGCCTCGTCCGCGGTCAGGTGGCCGCGCTCGGGGTCGTCGTCGGCGGCCCGCACGAGCCCCGCCTCGACGAGCAGCAGGTCGGCGTCGCGCGCGAAGTCGACCATCGCGTCGCTCGGTCCGGTGTCGCCGGTGTAGACGAGCCGGGCGCCGTCGGGCGCCTCGATGGCCATGGCCCAGGCCGGGATGTAGTGGCGGCCGCGTCGGAAGCGGATGGTCAACGGGCCGATCACGAGCGGCGCGTCCGGGTCGTACTCGTCTATGGCATACGCGGCGTCGAAGAAGCGCGGCCGCTCCGAGATGGCCTCGGCGAGGGCATCGAGGCGGGGGCCGCCGCCGGGCGGCAGGTGGAGCGGCAGGCGAAGGGCCGCTTCCTCGCCCCACGGATAGACATAGCGCAGGCCGGCGAGATCGAGGAAGTGATCGGCGTGCATGTGGCCGACCACGACCCCCGCCAGATCGCGCGGGTCGAGGATCGCCTCGAGACGCCGGACGACCCCCTGCCCGACGTCGAGCAGGACCGCCGTCCCCTCCCATTCGAGGAGGAAGCCGGCCGCGGGCGAGGCGGAGTGGGGGACCGCCGAGCTGCAGCCGAGCACGGTCAAACGAAGGCGGCCAGAACGGTCGGCAGTCACCGCGCCATGGTAGGGGCCGGGCGGACCGCCTGCCGACAGGCATCTGACGCGGCGCCTGTCGTCCCCGTGACAGCGAAGAAGGGCTGGCGCCCGGCGCTACGATGGACCGATATGACGGCTGGCCCGCTTGTCGAGTCCCTGGCCCGCATCCCATTCTTCGCCGGGCTGGACACGCCTGCGCTGGAACGTGTCGCCGCCGGGACCCGGACGCGCCGGTTCCGCCGCGGGGAGATCGTCTTCCATGCTGGCGACCCCGGCGATGCCCTGTTCATCATCGTCTCCGGCGAGGTCAAGATCTCGCTGCCCTCGGAGGAAGGGGACGAGGCGATCATCGCGACGCTGGGCCCGGGCGACGTGTTCGGCGAACTCGCGCTGCTCGACGGAGCGCCCCGTTCCGCCACGGCGTCCGCGCTGATCGCGACCGAAGCCGTCGTCCTGCCCCGGGATCGGTTTCGGGAGCTCATCGCCACGGAGCCGGCCGTCCGCGACACGCTGCTGGCGTCGATCGCCGGCGAGCTCCGGCGCCTGACGACCCACGTCGAGGAGCTCCATTTCCTCGACATGACCGGCCGGCTGGCCGCTCGCCTGGTACGCCTCGCGCGCGAAGCCGGGCCGGCCGGTGCGGACGGCTCGATCCGCCTGCGGGCCACGCTGACGCAGGCCGAGCTCGCTTCGATGGTCGGCTGCACGCGCCAGAGCGTGAACAAGCTGCTTGGCCAGTTCGCCAGCGACGGCCTGGTGCGCGTCGATCGCGACGGGATCCTGGTGCTTGACCTCGCCGGGCTCGTCGCCGCGTCGCGTCGCTGATCCCGCTAGCCCGGCGCCTCCCCCAGGATCTCGAACAGGACCGCCGCGGCGGCGAGCGCGGCACGTGAGCGCCCCATCGCGCCGGTCAGGAACACGACCCGCCGCACGTGCCGCTCGCCGGACGGCGCCGCGACCGCGATCGAGACCGCGGTGTCGCCGCTCCGCGGTCGGGTCCGGACGGCAAGCCCGACCTCCGCGCCGCCGAAGTCGCGTGCTCGTCGGGCGTAGCGCAACAGGTCGTCGGTCACCTCGGCGCCGCCCGGATCCGCGTCCTCGTCGGGCGTCTGGCCATGCCCCGAGCCGTGGGCGATCGCCGCCGGCGCCTCGGCCGCGATCGATTCATCGAAGCGCAGCCACGCGCTGTCGCCGAACAGCGCGTTGACGCTGCCGCCGGTCCCGATCTCGACCACGGCGAGCGTCCAGCCGAGGGCGCCGAGCCGTGCCCCGATCGCCTCGCTCCAGGTCGTCTCACCGGTCGCCCAGACGTACGTCCCGAGTCGGTCGAGCACGGTGGCCGCTGCCGAGTCGACGAGCGTCTCGGCCGAGGTCGAGTCGTCGGCGACCGCCGAGATCCGGACGTCGACCGCCTCCGCACGCGCGTACGTCGCGACGATCGGGTTGCCAGCCCGCAGCAGGTCGTCGCCAAGGAGCTCGGCGGCCTGCGATTCACCGATCCCGGCCAGGCGGTAGGTGCGGCTGGCCGTCGGCGCCCCGAGGCCGAGCGCCTGCAGGCGCGGCACCGCTTCGTCCGACCACATCGGGCGCATCTCGCGCGGCGGACCGGGCAGCGCGACGAGGACCCGGCCGTCGGGCCGGCCGACGAACCAGCCGGGTGCGGTGCCGTTCGGATTGGGCAGGCTGACCGCCGACGGGATGAGCCAGGCCTGCTTGAGGTTGAGCTCTGGGAAGGCCATGCCGCGCCGGCGCCACAGCTCGCGAAGCCAGGCCTCCAGGTCCGGGTCCGGGACCAGGGTCTCACGACAGACGGCGGCGATCGCCTCGCGGGTGAGGTCGTCCGGCGTCGGCCCGAGCCCCCCGGTCGAGACGACGAGGTCGGCACGCTCCAGTGCCGTCCCGAACGCGTCGGCCACCGCGACGAGATCGTCCGGCAGCGCGCTCAGACGGGTGACACGGACCCCCATCCCGGTCAGCGACCGCGCGAGCTCGCCGGCATTGGTGTCGCGCGTGTCGCCGACCGTGAGCTCGCTGCCGATGCTCAGCAGCTCGGCCGTCAGGAGTCGCCGCGACGAGGCATCGGACATGCCCGGCAGCGTAGCGCGACGCGGTCTCGACGACCGACCGTGAGCGACGCGCTGCTATCATCGGGCTGACCCCCGCGTCCGATCCGGAGCCGGAGCACACCCCTGGACGACCAGACCCCGCCCGAACCACAGCCGCGAAGCACGCCCCCGCCGCCCCCGCCACCGAACCAACGCGGTCCACGGGTGCCACCGCCGGGCCTTCGCGCCCAGATCGGCGCGACCCGTGACGCGGCGATGGCGCTCGTCGTCGCCCATGTCGATCTGGCCAGGGCGGAGGCAGCGGCGATCGCCGGCCAGGTCGGTCAGGTCATCGCGCTCGGTGCCCTCGCCTTCATCCTCGTCGTCTTCGCCGTCTTCCTCCTGGTCATCGGCATCTCGCTCGCGCTGGGCGAGTGGGTCTTCGGGTCGATGGGCTGGGGCGTCGTCCACGGCGTCCTGCTCTTCCTGTCATTGGCCATGGCCGCGATCCTGTTCGCGATCGGCATCTCGGGCACGCGGATCGTCCGCTGGCTCGCCGCGGCGGTGGTGATCGGGATCCTCGTCGGCGTCACGTTCGCGCTGAACCTGCCCAACCAGCTGTACACCCTGATCGGCGACCGGACCGCGCTCGCGGTCGAGCCGGGCGTGCGCCCCCTGGTCGTCGGCATGCTGCTCGGCCTGATCCTCGGGCTCATCGTCGGGATCGTGATCGCGTTCCGGATGAGCGCGTCGGGCGGCGGCCGGTTCGTGGCCATTGCAGGCCTGACCGTCCTTGGGGTGCTCTTCGGGGCGTTCACCGCGATCACCTTCGGTCCGCAGGTCGGGGCTGCCATCGGCGTGACCGTCGGCTACCTCGCCTGGATGGCGCTGATGGGGATCGACGTCTCGCGGACCGGCGTCGACGTCGAGGCCCTCAGGACCCGCTTCACCCCTGTCCAGACGATCGAAACAAGCAAGGAGACGCTCGAGTGGCTGCAGAAACGGATGCCGCCCGGGATCGGGTCCTAGCGGCACGGGCCGCGCTGGGCGGGGAGCTCGAGAACCTCGAAGCTTCCGCCCGGGCCGCGGTGGACGTACCCGCGAAGATCCGCCGGGACCCGGTCAAGGCTGCCGCCATCGCCGGTGGGGCCGGGTTCCTCCTGCTCGGCGGGCCTCGGCGGCTGTTCCGTCGCGCCAAGCGGGCGGTCAGCGGCCCGCCCGAGCCGTTCCCCGAGTCCATGCTCCCCGAACAGATCGAGAAGACCCTGCGCCAGCTCGGCGACGACGGCGCGGCCGTTCGTGGCGCCCTCGAGCGCGACTTCGCGGCCTACGCGAAACAGGCCAGCCGCGATCGGGCGAGACTTCGCACGCTGCTCATCCTGACCGTGGCTCGTCCGCTCCTGTCGGCGGGCACGAAGGCCGCGGCCGGCTGGCTATTCCGGACCGACGACGAAGGCTTCCAGGCGCGCCTCGCCCAGATCCGCGAGCGGACCGCCCGCCAGTCGGGCGCGGGCGGCGAGGGCGATGGACGGACCAAGGATGGCGGGTCCGGCTCGGGCTCCTGACCGCACGATGCCAGTCCTGGCGATAGCAGCGTAGCCACGGCTGGGAGCCACTCGTCCCGGGCTCAGGTGCGGCACGATCAACCTCCTATGGGTCCCACGGATTCCCTGCCAGCAGCTCGTCCCAGCGTCGACCCACCTGCCGCGGGGAGTATGGGAGAACGGCCGCCGGCGCGGCCGCCGCGAGTCGTCGGCGCAGCGACTCGTCGACCATGATGCGGTCCAGGGCTGCGGCCAATGCCGGGACATCTTCCGCAGGGACGAGAAGTCCGCTGGTCCCGTCGGTCAGGATGTCGCCAGGCCCCGTCGGGCAGTCGAAGCTGACGACGGCCAGCCCGGCGGCCATCGCCTCGAGCAGGACGAGCGGGAAACCCTCGAATCTCGATGACAGGACGAACACGGAGGCGTCTCGCATACGGTCCCCGAGTCGATCCGTCGAGGCGTTGATGTGGACCTGGCCGCCCAGTCCGAGGTCGATGACAGACCGCTCCAGCGGCTCGCGCCGCGACCCCCTGCCGAAGATATCGAGGGTCCAGTCGGGGTGCTTGGCTGCGACGGTCACGAACGCCTCCAGCAGCAGGTCGAAGCCCTTCTGGTACTCCAATCGGCCAGCGGCGATCAGCTTGTGAGCACCAGGGTCGCCCGGCCCGAGTGGGACGTCGGGCACCGCGTTGGGGATCGCGAGCACCGCAGGGCCGGCCGTTCCGAGCAGCCCCTGCCAGGACGCACGGTCGGATTGCGTGAGGGTCACGAGCACGGAGACGTTCTGCAGAGCGGCAGCCAAGGCGTCGCGCAGATCCTGATGGTAGAGGCCCAGGCGCTGGTGCTCCTGCGCGATGACGACGACACCGGCGGGGGCGAGTCTGCTGGTGAGCAGCGTCAATGCCGGTCGTGTCGTGATAACGACGGTCCCCTGGGGCAGGGATCGCAGCCACCGCAGCAGCAGGACATCGGTCCACAGCGACGCACGTTTGTAGCTCGCATCGCGGACGTGCCACAACCGTGACGGCGTCCGGTAGAGCAGGAGCGCAGCCGCATTGCGTGGGCTCGGACGCCGGTTGGTTCCGTCGAAAAGCGGGCGAAGCCGCAGCCCTTCGGGCACGGCCATCCCTGGCTCGACGAGGGCCCGGAGAACGCTGACCACCTCCACGTCGTGGTGCGAACTTAGGTGTGCTGCGGTCGTGAAGGTGGTCCGGATGGTGCCACCGATGCCCCACGCGCTCAGAAGCAGGAAGCGCACCGGTCGGCGGGTAGCGCCGTCTGCGGGGGCCAGGTCGCGGGTCCGATACAGCCCCCGTTCCTGGGCACGGTCAACGGCGCCGTCGAGCCAGGCCTCGGTGATCGGCACGGCCACGGCCCGGGCGGCGCCCAACACACGAGCTGCCACTGAAGCGAAGATCCGAGTCATGCGATCCTGGCTCGATGGGTGCTGCCGAGCCCGTCCAGGCCGAGACCGACCGTCATGAGCGGCATCATGCGCTTTCGGATTGTCCCGGCGTGATGCTTTCCCGTATGGGAGACTTCCCGTCGGGCGAGTGGCGGAATGGCAGACGTGCCGGCCTCAGGAGCGATTCCGGCCCTGCTCAATGCGTCCCGATCGGGGAACGATGCCAGCGAGACGGAGTTATACGCGTCTCGCGCGCACGCATTGGCGGACGTTATCGAATGCGCACTCGACCTTGATCTCGGCCGGACCGGCGGCGTGATTGTCTTCCGAGAGTCGATTCCCGGCGAATGCAGGTTCGTTCCGGCCCGCCGGAGCCACTTGCCCCATTGTTACGGATTACGTAACATTGGCGCATGTCATGGGACGATCTCCTCGAGACCGCGGCGGCGCAGCACGGCTACTTCACGACCGAGCAGGCGGGTGAGCACGGGATCAGCCGGCGGGCGCTGAGCTGGCGTGCTCAGACCGGCTCTGCCGAGCGGATCGCCCATGGTCTGTATCGGCTGCCGCACTGGCCGATCGGTCCCGACGATGAGCTCTATGCCCTCCAGGCCCTCGCACCGTTCGGGACGTTCAGCCACGACACGGCGCTGACCCTGCTCGGGTTGACCGACATCATCCCGTCGACGATCCACTTCACCATCCCGGAGACATCGCGCCTGAGATCGCGTCCAGGGGTCACGCTCCATCGCTCACGCCACGGCGCCGCGACCGATCGAGCCATCCGGGACGGCCTCTGGGTCAGCACCGCGCGTCGGGCTCTGCTGGACGCCGCCCGGGAGGGCGCAGATCCTGATCAGCTGGTCTCGGCTGCCAACGATGCCCGAGAACGGGCAATGCTTACCCCTGACGACCTCAAGGAGCTCCGACGATACCCGCCGTTCGCGGGCGCCGGCCTGTGACGAAGGCGACAGGCGGGACGCCCGCCGGTCGAAGGGCCAGCCTCCTGGTCCGGATGACCAACGCCGCTCGAGAGGCCGGCGTCGTCCCGCGCCGCATCCACCTCGTGCTGGCGATCGACCGGCTTCTCGCCCGACTGCTGGTCGCCGCGCCGGGACAGTGGGTCGTCAAGGGCGGCTACGCGAACCAGCTTCGGCGACCCGACGACGCCCGGTTCACCGAAGACCTTGACCTCAAGATCGATGCCGCCATCGAGATGGCCCCGGAGCTTCTCGCATCCGCCTTCGCCGTCGACCTGTCCGACGACTTCAGCTACGAGGTCGCGACGCCCTCGGCACCGCTCGAGGGTCCGCCCGGCGGCGGCCTCCGGTTCGTCGTCGGCGCGCGCCTCGCGGGCACCGAGCTCGTCCGTTTCAAGGTCGATGTCAGTGCCGCGGACGTCGTCGTCGGCGACTTCGAGTCCTACTTCTCCGATCCGGTCGTCGAGCGGCTCGGCTTCCGGCGGTCGCGGTTCCCTATCTATCCCATCAACCAGCACTTCGCCGAAAAGCTCCACGCCCTGACCCTGCCGCGCGATGTGGAGAACACCCGGGCACGCGACCTCGTGGACCTCGTCTGGTTCGTCCGCCACTTCACGTTCCGATCCAAGGCGCTGGCGGGTGCGTGCATCGCGACCTTCGAGCGACGAGCAACGCACTCGTGGCCGCCCATCATCGAAATGCCGCCGGAGTCGTGGACACGACCGTACGCGGCGTGGCGGGCCGAGCTGGATTTGCCTGAGCCGACCCCGGCCGCTGCCGCATCGTCGCTCCGGTGGTTCCTCGCGCCCGTCTATGCCGGCGATCCTGATCTGGGCTGGAATCCAGCCATCCAAGAGTGGGTGACCTAGTCCGGACGGCTCCAGGTCCCGATTCGGTTAGTCGCGTTGCGGTCGAATGGATCGGGCATCGACGGGATCCGGTGGTACTGGGCCGCCCGGAACCCGGCGGACGTTGCTCAGCTCCTCCGGTTGGAGATCGATGTCGACGAGGCCTCGACAATTCTTCAGGACTGTCCATCAGCCGAGACAGCCGGTCAGGAGACCGCGGGCACCCTCAGCGTCGGGTAGCGCAGGACGGGCACAGCCCGCGAAAGATCACCTGCGCCTCCTCGACGACTGCACCGGGCAGGTCGGCGTCGAGACACGGCCGACGGCCGCGGACACACGGCACGTCGACGACCCCACCACAGGCCCGGCAGACCAGGTGGTGGTGCCAGGACGAGGCGATCTCGAATCGAGCGACCCCGGGACCGGCGTCGGCGACGAGGAGGACGCCGGCATCGGACATCGAGTTGAGCCCGTGGTAGAGCGTCGCCCGCGGCATCGGCCGCCCGGCGTCCCGAAGAGCTGACGTGACCTCGTCGGCCGTCCGGTGGCCGCCGAGCGACGTCAGCGCGTCAAGGACCGCGAGCCGCTGCGGGGTGACCCGTAGTCCGGCCGTGCGTAGCCGGGCCGCGTGCTCGTCGGTCAGCGCGCCTGGACGCGCAGCATCCATGCGTGCTTCTGGAGACCTCCGGCGATCTCGAGGAGCATCCCCTGGGTGACGAGGTCCCCGTCGCCGACCTCGCCGCGCGCCGCTCGATCCGGGACGCGACCTCGCCGAGCCGGTCGCGCATCGTCGTGACCGCGTCGACGTCGCGCTGCCAGCCCCCGCCGGCGGCCGGGAGCGGCGAGCTCGCGGCGATCGTCGCGAGCCGACCGTCGGGCGCGACGTCGAGGGTCGCGAGCCGCTCGGCGACCTCGTCGTACCAGAGGCGGACCGCGTCGGTGATCTCGTCGAGCTGGAGGTGGACGCCGCGGAACTCCTGGCCCGTCACGTTCCAGTGGTAGTGCTTCGCTTGGAGCGAGAGATCGATCAGCTCGACCAGGGTGTCCTGGAGGGTTGCGGACCGGCTGATGGCATCGATCGTGGTCGTCATTCCTGGGGTCCTTCCTGGATGGGTCGCTCGGCGGGGCGTGCCGTGATGATAACTCACCAGATTGGACGCCGTCCAACATGACTCGATCGGGCGGGACGCCCGAGCTGGGCCAGTGATCGTCCCGGAGAGGATGGCTGATCCTCACTCTGTTGATCACGCCGGGCGCAACCGCCGAGCGCCTGACCGCGCGACCCGGCCGGGCGACCGCCTGCGGCGTCGGCCTCGCCCTGCTCTGCATCCTCGGAGGCATCTTCCTCGCCTTGATCAGCAATGTGCCGGTGAGCGTGTTCGTGACGTCGCTCAACTTCGCCTGCTACCTGCTGAGGGACAGCGAAGCGTCACACCCCCGGACGCCGACCACGCAACGCGGCCTTCGACGCCTTGACTCGCGGGCACGGAGAGCCTGCCCCTCAGGGCCACCCAGGCGCCCACGATCTTCGGTCCGATCTTGGCCGCTTTGTCGTTCGAGGAGTCAGGCGTTCGCGTTGCGCAGCCAGCGCTCCGCCCCGGTAACCTCGATGTCCAATAGCAACGAACCCGGGACATTAAGGTCGGTTCTGGAGGTTTGTCTCCTCTTGAGCCTCCGACCTCAGTGTCCCGCGCGTCAGCTCTCATCACGTAGCGGGGCGCGCCGGATCCCCCGACTTCTTGCACGCGCCACGGCCTCGCGGCTCCTGGATCCCTTCAGGGAGGTGCGACATTCCCGGCAATACCGCTGGACCGGCGACCGGCGTTCCACCACTTGGTGGCACCGGGCGCACTCGACCAGCGCCGCCTCGAGCCATTCACGCGAGCGACGAGGGTAGGGGAGCCGGATCTCGCTCGCCGCCGTCCCCCGCGGATTCAGTACACGGCCGGCGCCGGCCCAATGAGAAGGGCAACCGACAGCAGTCTGAGAGCGACGGCGACAACCTCTCTGGGCGCGATCTTCTCCATCACGACATCATGAGCGACGGAAGAACGAGGCCGTTAGTCGGCGTTTCCTTCGCACCGGTCGGCCCGAACGGGCTGGCCGTACTGGGATGGGATCGCGAGCTCGGGACCGGAGCCGGGTGGCTGAGCCGCGGGTCGCCCATTACCCGACACTCAGACAGGACGTGCGACTCGCACTTCAGGGCCGTTAGGCATAGACGGGGCAGACGGCCGCGTCTGATACTTTCGATACGCCCGACCGGGGGAGGGTCGTCGACCCAGGAGGCTGGTCGTGCCCGCCGTCCGCCCGACGCCCAGCGTGGAACTCGCTCCCGGCTGATTCGGCTCGCCTCGTGGCGCCCTGGGTCCCAAGGTCTGGAAAGGGAGCCCCACGATGTCGCTAACCAGGCGTCAATTCCTTATTGGCTCGGCCGCCGCGGGGACGGGGCTGTTCCTCGTGTCGTTCGCTGGTGGTACGCGGATCGTCCGCGCCGTCCCGATCCCCGGCGCGTCGCTCGACCCGGGCGATATCGGCAAGTTCATGAGCCCGCTGCTCATCCCGCCCGTGATGCCGCGGGCGGGGGTGATCAAACCGAAGGGCGGCAAGCCGATCGACTACTACGAGATCTCGATGCGGCAGTTCACACAGCAGATCCTGCCGGCCGGCATGCCGGCGACGCCGGTCTGGGGCTACGGCGCGGTCTCCAGTGACAGCAAACGTGGACTGCTGTTGCACAACGCCCCGTCGCTCACCATCGAGGCGCAGTGGAAGCGGCCGGTCAGGGTCAAGTGGATCAACGACCTGGTCGACGCGAACGGGAACTTCCTGCCGCATCTCCTGCCAGTCGACCCGACGCTCCACTGGGCGAACCCGCCCGGGGGGCGTGACCGGTCGTGACAGCCGGCCGAGCTTCGACGAAACGCCCGGCCACTACACCGGCCCGGTCCCGATGGTCACCCACGTCCACGGCGCCGTCGGCGTCGGGGACGAGAGCGACGGCTATGCGGAGGCGTGGTACCTGCCGGCGGCGAACAACATCCCGAACGGGTACGCGACGGAGGGGACCTGGTACGACTTCTTCGCGGGGAAGGCGCAGACCGGCTACGGCGCGACCTGGGGGCCAGGCTTCGCCACGTTCCAGTACCCCAACGCCAATCGCGCTTCGACCATCTGGTATCACGACCACACGCTGGGCATGACCCGGCTCAACGTCTATGCGGGTCCGGCCGGCTTCTACCTCGTCCGCGGCGGCCCGCGGCGACACCGTCCTGGACACGCGCAACGGCCGCGCGGCCATCCTGCCCGGCCCGGCGCCGAAGGCCAACGACAAGTTCCCGCCGAACAAGACCTATCACGAGATCCCGATCGCGATCCAGGACCGCGCGTTCAACGACCGACGGGTCGCTCTTCTACCCGGACACCCGCACCTATTTCGACGGCCTCGTCGGCCCGTTCATCCCGAACGGCGGAACGGAGGGCTTCTCGCCGATCTGGAACCCGGAGTACTTCGGCAACACCATCATGGTCAACGGCAACACGTGGCCCTTCCAGGTCGTCGAGCAGCGGCGCTACCGGCTCCGCTTCCTCAACGGCTGCCAGTCGCGCTTCCTCATCCTCGACTTCAACGAGATCCCGCGGTGTCGAGGTCTGGCAGATCGGCAACGAGGGTGGCTTCCTCGGCTGCCCCGGTGAACCTCACGGCGAACCACGACAACCGGCTCCTGATGGGGCTCGCCGAGCGCGCAGACGTCATCGTGGACTTCACGAACGTCCCGATCGGGAACTACGTCCTCGGGAACGTCGGTCCCGATGAGCCGTTCGGGGGCGGCGACCCCGGCTACGACTTCCCGATCGCCGACCCGAGCACCACCGGCCAGGTCATGCAATTCCGCGTCGTGGCCGCCGCCGCGGCGGACCCGACGACACCGCCGCGGTTCCTGGGGCTGCCGGCGATCGCGCCCGCTGCCGGCGCCGGTCCGGACACGGCCACTCGGGCTCATCGAGAAGGCTGGGACCGGCGAGGACCACGAAGGCGAGGAGGTCGAGGGCCCGATCGAGGCCGTCCTCGGCACGATCGACGCACGGCCATGCCGGTCGAGCACCTGTGGATGGATCCGGTGACCGAAAACCCGGGCGTCGGCGACACCGAGATCTGGGAGCTCTACAACACGACCGCCGACGCCCACCCGATGCACGTCCACGAGGTGACGTTCGAGGTGGTCGACCGCGAGGGCCTCGTGATGGACAACGGCGACGACCCGGAGTTGCCGCTCACGCCGAACGGCAGCGGTGACCGGCCCCGAGCCGTGGGAGACCGGGTTCAAGGACACGGTCATCGCCTATCCGGGTCAGGTCACCCGCATCAAGGCGACGTTCGCAACCCCCGGCCAGTTCGTCTGGCATTGCCACATCGTCGAGCACGAGGACAACGAGATGATGCGGCCATACCGCATCGGCCCGGAGCAGCCTGGCCAGCCGGCTTCGAACGCGTAGACGATCGCCGTCGCGGGGCGACCCGACGGCCCGGCTGGTGGGGGAATGAGGCCCCCAAGTCCCCCGTCGGGGCCCTTGCCGGGATGCTGGCTATCGGCTATGCGTCCGGCGATCGAGACGTTCGTTACCGTGGAACCGGCCTGTGTGAACCGGGGCGACGGTGCGGCGCGACGACCGGGCTCGTGACATGGTTCGGCCCCGATCCGCCGGGTGAGCCGACGAAACGGGGCCGAAGATGAGGCCTGCTCGCGGGAGGTCGCGAGCGGGTGCAAGCTTAGGGTCGGCCTGGATCGTCTGGCTTGCCGGGGTCCTCGGGCTGTCCAGCGCCGTCGGGCTTGCCGACGTCGTCGGGTTTGCCAGCGCCCTCGGGCTTGTGCCGCGCAGCAGTCGCCTGACCGTGGTTGTCCCTGGCAACGACCGACACGTCCGCCCCGTGGTTCGTGTCCGGGGTCGTGTCCTCGGCCCTGGCCGCAGCCGAGACGTCGGCACCGTGCGAGGCCGCATTGGGCAGGTCCGGAGGTGCGTCGGCCGGTTCAGCGCCGGGCGCGGCGGGCGGGACGTCCGCCGGAACCGCGCGCACCGGCACAGTCTTGCCGGCGGCCTCGGATGCCCTCTGCAAGCCTGGGCCGGGCGGCATCGGGCATGGCCGCGAACGCCGCCACCGTCCCAGCCGCGAGGACCAGCCCGCCAATCGCCAGGGGAACACTCTTCAGGCGCGTCATGAACAGTCCTCCCATTCGGGTTTGCCTGGGGTCTATTGGGGGAACGACGCGACAACGGGTCCGTTAGTGGTACGAACAGGGTAACCCGATGTCGCTGATCGGGCCCGTAGGAGCGTCGGGTGTGTCCTGACCGCCGGAATACCGACAATTCCTACACGGTGGCGATTTGGGAGACGACGGGCTTGGGTACGACTTCGCCGTGGAACAACAGCGACGGACTTTGTACTTCGAGGTTAAGGCCTCGCTCGGTCGGGACAATCAGATCCACCTAAATGAGAGCGAAGTCAACCGCGCACCCGAGCTCTTGCGGACCGAGCAATACCAGATCCTCTGGATCCATCGCCCGAAGTCGTCGTCGCCAGGCTCGCGAGTTCGACTGTGGTCCGGCATGTCGCCGGGCTCGTCAGCGCGGCCCGCGCAGCCGCCGCATGCCGAGCCGAGCGCTCTCTCGACGATCGACGGTTCGGCAGTCGTCGCAACGTCGCTGAGTCGGCGACCGACGCTTGACGCGCGACTGGCACCCTGTGCACTCGACAAATGACCCGGCGAGCCACTCGCGCGAGCGCCTGGGGCTTGGGACTGCAATCGATGCCGCATCGCCGGTTCCTAGTACACGGCGGGCTCCCGCCCGCCGGAGCCACTCGTATACGGAATCCGACCGGTTAACACCCTCGTCGGTCGCGGACGTCCAGACGGCGACGGCCTTCTCGTCGCGACTGTCGACGTCGATCCGCTCGAACAGGTCTCGGACCCACGCCACCCGCGTCGCCAACGGCGCGTGGTCGAGGATCCCGTTCATGTCGTCGATCGTCTACCGAACGCGCTTCGTTGTGATCCGGAGTGGCCGCTCGGCCTGGTCAAGCTCGGCGATTCGCGCCTGGGCCGCTTCAAGCTCGGCCGAGTGTGGTCGCGCGACCATAATCGGGGCGATGACCGGACCGACCCCAACCACCGCCGACGCACCTCTCGTCGGAACCAAGCTCCGGGCACCCGCCGCTGTGCCGGGCTCCCGCGAGCGCTCACGGCTCAGCGCGCGGCTCGATGCCGCGCTCGAGGATCGCACCCGCCTGACCCTGCTCTCCGCGCCACCCGGATACGGCAAGACCATGGCGGTCACGGGCTGGCTGGCGTCGCGTGGGCTGGCGCACGCCTGGCTGTCGCTCGATCCGGCCGACGACGACCTCGCCCGCTTCACGCGCTACCTCGGCGCCGCCCTTCGGCCGGTCCGGGCGGGCGCCGCCGAGGTCATGACCGGCCTGTTCGGGCCGGGGACGAGTCCGAGTCCGGACCTGGTGAGCGCCACGCTCCTCGAGGCGATCGCCGC
This sequence comes from uncultured Chloroflexia bacterium, assembly GCA_963833285.1. GTDB lineage: Bacteria > Chloroflexota > Limnocylindria > Limnocylindrales > CSP1-4 > SPCO01. Next base: position 19,077 of record CAWHXM010000007.1, read on the forward strand.
CAGCGACGATCCGTTCGCGCTCGTCCTCGACGACTACCACACCATCGGCTCCGAGCCGATCCATCGCCTGGTCCGCATCCTGATCGAGCGCGGGCCGCCGTTCGTCCACCCGATCCTGCTGACTCGCGAGGACCCGCCCCTGCCCCTCGCCCGCCTGCGGGCACATCGCCAGCTCGTCGAGTTGCGGGCGGACGACCTGCGCTACACGACCGAGGAAGCGGCGGCTTATCTCGCCGATGCCGAGCTGTCGCTCGAGCCCGAGCTCGTCGGACGCCTCGTCGAGCGTACCGAGGGCTGGATCGCCGGTCTCCAGCTGGCCACCATCTCGCTCCGCGGCCGGGCCGATCCGGCGGCAGTCGTTGAAGCCTTCGGTGGCAGCCAGCGCTTCGTCCTCGACTACCTCGCCGACGAGGTGCTCGGGCTGGTCGACGACGAGCTGCGCACGTTCCTGGTCCAGACCTCGGTCGCCGAGCGCTTCACAGCCGAGCTGTGCCGCGAGCTGACCGGCCACGAGGACGCCGACGCACTCCTCACTCGGGCAGAGGCGACGAACCTCTTCGTCGTCCCACTCGATGGCGAGCGACGCTGGTACCGCTATCACCACCTGTTCGCCGAGTACCTCCGCAGCCGACTCAGCGCGGACCAGCGACGGGAGCTCCACGAGCGCGCGGCCGACTACTTCGAGCGACATGATCTGGGAGCGGAGGCGATCGAGCAGGCGCTGGCGGCGGGCTCGATGGACCGGGCCGTTCGCCTGATCGAACGCGAGGGACGCGCCGCCTTCGAGGCTGGCGAGCTCGCGACGCTGGTGCGCTGGCTCGACGCCCTCCCGCCCGACCGCGGCGCCGCCAGCCCGGAGCTCGTCTGGCTCAGGGCCTGGGCCCTGTTCGAGACCGGGCACCTGGCGGCCGCAGTGGCAACGGCGGAGCGTCATCTCGCGACGTCCGCGCGTACGGGGCCCGGCTGAGGGGCGGCTGCTCGTGCTATTGGCGCTCATGGCGACGGTCACCCGGCCGGATGCTGAGCAGCTGGCAGCCGAGGGCCTCGAGATCGTCGGCGACGACGCGTACTTCCGCTCCCTCGCCCTCGAGGCCGCCGGGTACGCCAACCTGGCCCGGGGCGACTACGTGCCGGCGGTCGCCACCATGCGGCGGGCGTTCGAGCTGGCGCAGCGGGCCGGCCATCCAATGGCCGTCCTGCCGGCGGTCAACCCGCTCGGCCACGCCCTGGTCCTGACCGGCGCACGCGGCGAGGCCGAAGCCCTCTGCCGGCAGGTACTCGCCCAGTACGCGGACGCCCAGGGACGGCCACCGCCCATCGCCTGGTCGGCCCGCGTCGTGCTCGGGATCGCCCGCTATGAGGCCAACGATCTCGTCGAGGCGCGGCACGAGTTGGAAGCTGGCTTCGCGACCGCAGCGGGGTTGGGCATCGGGCGCCCGACCCTGGGTTGGGCAGTCCCCTACCTGGCCCTCGTTCGACTCGCCGGCGGCGAGCCCGAGGCGGCGCTCGAGGCGCTGCGCGTCCCCGCGCACGATGCGCGCGTGACCGGGATGGCGCTGCCCAGCCTGGCCGGCGAGACCGAGGCCCGCATCCTGCTGCGGCAGGGCGACCTCGCCGCCGCGGTGGCCTGGGCCGAGCGGGCCGCGCCCGAGGTCCCTGGCAACTCGACGCTGCTCGAGCTGGCGGGGCGTTCGCTCGACGTCACGCTCGCAAGGGTGCGCCTCGCCCAGGGCAAGCCCGTGGAGGCACGCGTCCTCCTGGCCCGCAGCCGCGCGGCCCAGGAGGCATGGGGCGCGGTGGCCGACCTGATCTCGACCGAGGTCCTTGGCGCGACCGCGGCGGAAGCCGTCGGCGCGCGGGCCGAGGCGCTGCGCGGGCTCGAATCGGCGATCAGGCTCGCCGCACCCGGCGGGTACCTCCGCCGCTTCGTCGATGACGGCAGGAGCCTCGCCCACCTCCTCCCGTTCGTGCGCAGAGCGGCGCCGCCCGACTTCGTCGACGAGCTGAGCGTCGCGTTGGCGGCCGAGTCGGCGGTCGCCCGAGCGCGATCGCTACGGACCCGTGGACCATCGGTCTGGGAGGGCCCACAGGGAGAGCTGCTCGAAACGCTCACCGTCCGCGAGCTCGAGGTGCTCAGGCTGGTGGCTGCAGGCGCGACCAACACGGCGATCGCGGCCGGTCTGGGCGTGTCGCTCGGCACCGCCAAGTGGCACGTTGGCCATGTGCTCGCCAAGCTCGACGCCACGAACCGGACCCAGGCCCTCGTCCGCGCCCAGCAGCTCGGTCTGGTCTGACCCAGCTCGCCACTGGCAGCGAGCCCTCCTTTCGGCCGGGTATAGCCGTTCTGCCGACCCCGCCCTTCGCCAGGCGCGCATGCAGCCCGCCAGGCCGAACATCGAGGGCATGGAACACAACCCGATCCACCCGAAGGAGTCCAGCCATGTCTGATTCGCTCGTCCGGCTCATCATCGCCGGCGCCCTCCTCCTCCACGGCCTCGGCCATGGTGGAGCGCTGGGGGCCCTGGCCTGGATCGGTGCACGCCCCGGCACCGACACCGGCGCCTGGCACGCCGCTCGCTCATGGCTGGCCACCGGCTTGCCGGCCGGATCGGCCACGGCCATCGCCAGCGCGTTCTGGATCGTGTCCCTGATCGGCTTCGTGGCGACCGCCCTCGCCTTCTGGGGCATCGGGCTGCCGGGCGAGGCCTGGCGGCCGCTGGCCGTCGTCTCGGCGCTGGTCTCGATGGCAGGCATCGTCCTCTTCTTCGGCACCTGGCCGATGTTCAACACGCTCGCTGCCCTGGCGATGAACGTCGCGGTGCTCGTCGCGCTGCTCGGGTTGCACTGGCCGCCCGAAGCAATGTTCGGCAGGTAGGCCGGGGATGGACACCTACGAGATCCGTGTGGCCGGGCACCTCTCCGGCCGCCGGGCGAAGGTTCTCGGCTGCGACGGACTTCAGCTCCTCTCCGACGGCGCCTCGCTGCTGACCTTCGCGGCCGTCGACCAGGCGGCGCTGTATGGCCTGCTGGCTCGGCTGCGGGACGCGGGCCTCGAACTCCTGGCTGCCCAGCGCATGTGCACGCCGACCGCAGCCCCGCGCAGGCGCACACGCGTCGCCCCATCAAAGGAGGCATCTGATGCCGTCGATTGACGCTCGCGCGTCACAGATCGAGCCCTCGTCGGCACTGGCCGCTGCCCGTTCCCGGGATCCGCACCCTCTGCCCGTTACACGTGATCTCACGCTCGCGTACCTGGCGTCGATCCTCGTTGCCCTCGGCATCATGGTGGCCTCCGGGGTGGGACTGGCATCAGGCGCCGGCGGCTTGTACGGCGACTCCTCGCTCGTCCTCGTCTCTCAGGGAAGCGACGTGGCCAACCTCGTCCTGGTGCTGCCGATCCTTATCGGCGCGATGTGGCTGGCCCGGCGCGGTTCGATCGTCGGTCTGCTCCTCTGGCCGGGCGCCCTGTTCTACGTGCTGTACGCCTACGTCCCGTATCTGGTCGGGGCGCCGTTCAACGGCCTGTTCTTCGTCTACGCCGGCCTGGTCACGCTCATCGCGTTCACGGTCATCGGCGTCGTGGCGAGCATCGAGGGGCAGGAGATTCGCCGGCGCCTGGCCGGGGCCCCGGCGGGCGGGATCGGCGCCGCCCTGGTCCTCATCGCCCTCGCCGCGTATGCCGGCCTGGCGGGGACGGCCATCACCGCGCTCGGCGATCCGACGGGCGAGACCGCGGCGCGACCGTTGGCGGTCGCGGACTGGGCGCTGGGAACGCCGGTCCTCCTGGCCGGCGGCCTGCTCCTCTGGCGGCGCGTCTCACTTGGCTACGTGACTACCCCGGGACTCCTCCTGGTGTCTGGACTCGGGGGCGTGGCGTTCGCGCTCGCCGCGGTCATCGATAACCTGCTGAGCGGCCCGCCGACGGAGCCGGCGGTCATCGCCGTCCATCTCGTCATCGGCGCCCTCAGCTTCGGGCTCCTCGCCGTCTTCGTGCGGGGCGCGATGCGCCGGCAACCGCTGGCGCAACCCGAAACTCAACCCGGCTGGGCCCTGGAGGGAGACAAGACATGAACGTCCTCGTCCCCTTATTCCAGCCAGTTCAGCAATACCGAGCGCCTAGCGCGGACCATTCGGAAGGTAGGGAATCAGCATGGACACTCTGCCAGTCAAGCGTGATCTCAGAGTTGGCTCCAGGGCCGGCGACCGACCGACTGGCACCTCCGCGACGACCGGCAGCGCGATCCAGGTCGAGCTCTGGGCGGCCATCGTTACCGTCCTCGTCACGGCGATCTTCGCGATGGTCGCCGTGGCGACCCCACCGAGAAGCGGTCCATTCTGCCGCACCGGCTGCGTGCCGTACCCCTACACCGACGTCGCCCAGTTCATCCCGGGCGACTACTGGTGGCTGATCCCGGGCATCGCGCTCGTGCCGATCTTCGTCGTGCTCGTGGCCGCCATCCACGTCTACGCTCCGGAGCCGGCGAGGACCTTCAGCCGCATCGCCCTCGCGTTCGCGGTGGTCTACGCGGTCGTTATCGGCGTCGATTACTTCGTCCAGTTCGCGGTCGTCATGCCGAGCCTCCAGAGCGGCGAGACCGCTGATCTGTCGCTGTTCACCCAGTACAACCCGCACGGACTATTCATCGCCGGCGAGGCGCTTGGTTACCTGACGATGAGCCTCGCGCTGCTGTTCGTCGTACCAGTCTTCGCCGGCGGCCGGATCGAGCGCGCGATCCGCTGGCTGTTCGTCGCCGGCTTCGTACTGGCCGTCGCGGCGTTCGTCGGCCTCTGGGTCGTTGGCGGCGACCTGGTCGCCTTCGAGGTGGCGGTCCTCTCGATCAACTGGGTCGTGCTCATTGCCTCCGGCGCGTTGCTGACCGTGGTGTTCCGGCGAGCCGCACGATCAAAGCGACTCGACTGATCAGCGCCCGTAGAGTCGAGTTAGCAGATTGCGGCAAGCGAGCGGCTCGGCGAGCGGCGCCGACCGTGTCCTGCAAGGCGGGGCGAAACGGCGAGGGAGATCCCTTCGTGGCGGGACTACCAGAGGATCCCATCCAGTTCCTCGACGCCGCCCTCGCCGAGCAGGCGAAGCCGCACCGCCGGTTCCTAGTACACGGCGGGTGCCTGGCGTCGAGGGATAGCGCCTGATCTACGCTCCCCTCGAGGGTCATTCGCTCGCACGGTCTGACGCAGCCGGGCTCGGGTGCCGTTTGGCACTTACCGCGCGTTGGGAGAGGATCGAGACTGAGCCGTCGGGTGCTAGCTCCCCGAAGTATGCCCGGTGGGTCGCCCAGCACCCGGGAAAGCGGAGCGGCTTGTCCGACATGGCCCGGGGCGCGGGGACTGGACCACGCGACCGCATCGCGGCGAGCGACTCCAAGACCAGGAGCTACGTGATGGAGGGCATTGCCGACTGACCCGAGGAGGTGGAGGACACCCGGCGCGACTGGTGCTGGCTACTGCGTCGGCCACGGCGGGTCACGCTCGTCGGCCGTGACGGCCTCGCGAACAGTAAGACGATCGACTTCTGAGGAGGGAACGTCATGCAGCCAGTCACCCACGTCGTCCTCGGTGCCGGGCCCGTTGGGACTGCCATCGCCGAGCACGTCGCTGCCCGAGGGGAGTCGGTCCGGATCGTAAGCCGCTCTGGCCGTGACCTCGGCCTCGCCGGTGCCGAGATTCTCGCCGCTGACGTCGCGGACGCAGCCGCGGTCCGGCGCGCCGCCGAGGGCGCCAAGGTCGCCTACTTCGCGTGCCAGCCGGCCTATACCAATTGGCCGGCGGGCTTCCCGCCGCTCGCGAAGGGCGTGATCGACGGACTCGCGGGCACGGGGACCAAGCTTGCCGTCGTCGACAACCTGTACCTCTACGGGGCGACCGGGGGCCGGCCGCTCACCGAGGACCTGCCGGCCGCGGCGACCACCCGCAAGGGCGCGGCGAGGGCGCGCCTGGCGGCGCAGTTCCTCGAGGCGCACCGTGCGGGCAAGGTCCCCGTGGTGATCATCCGCGGCTCCAACTACTTCGGCCCCCGCGGGCGCGACAGCACGTTCGGCGAGCGGTTCTTCCCGCCGCTGCTCGCCGGCAAGCCGGCGTCGGCATTCGGCGACCCCAACCTCCCGCATGCCGTCACCTACGTCCCGGACTTCGCCCGCGCGGTCGTGGAGCTGGCCGCCCGGGACGACGCCTTCGGGCAGGCGTGGCACGCCCCGTCCACGTCATCGCTCAGCGTCCGCCAGTTCGCCGAGGCGGCGGCGCGCGTCGCGGGGCTGCCGCAGCCCAAGGTCTCCGTGATGTCGCCGTTGATGCTGCGGATCGGCGGCCTGTTCATGGCCAACGCCCGCGAGATGGTCGAGATGCTCTATGAGTTCGAGGAGCCGTTTGTTGTGGACTGCACCAAGGCCGCGGGAGCGGGCCTGGTGCCAACCCCGATCGACAACGCCCTGCGCGCCACCGTGGACTGGTGGCGGAGCCAGCCGGCGTGAGCGCCGTCGGCCTCGTGCGACGGCACCCGCTCGTCGCGTTCTTCGTCCTCGCCTACCTGCTCTTCGTCGTCGCCCTGCACTCGATCCTCCACCTGATCGATCCCGAGCCGGTCCCCGAGTGGCAGTTCTCGCGATCCAGGACTGACCCCCACCAGCGTCGAGAGGCGCTGTGAACCAACGGATGATGAAGAGGAGGAACCTGCATGAAGATCACGGTCCTCAACGGCAGCCCCAAGGGCGATCTGAGCGTGACCATGCAGTCTGTGGCCTACCTGGCCAAGATCTACCCCCAGCATGAGTTCAACGTGCTCCACATTGCGCAACGGCTCAAGCGGCTCGAAAACGACCGCGCCGCGTTCGACAAGGTCATCGACCAAGTCCGTGATTCGGATGCCGTGCTCTGGGGCTTCTCCCTCTACATCCTGACCGTCCACGCGCACTACAAGCGCTTCATCGAGCTCATCTTCGAGCGCGGCGCGCAAGCGGCGTTCGCCGGGAAGTACGCCGCTTCGCTATCGACCTCGATTCACTTCTTTGATCACACGGCCCACAACTACATCCACGCGATCTGTGATGACCTGGGCATGCGCTTCGTCGACTCGTTTCCGGCGGACATGTACGACCTGCTGAACGAAGAAGGCCGAAAGCAGCTCGCCCGGTTCGGCCAGCAGTTCCTGGACGCTATCGAGCACAAGGTCCCAACGCAGCGCCAATACCCGCCCTTGACCTCTCGCGAGTTCTCGTACAAGCCTGAGCTTCCACCGAGCCCCGTCCCTACCGGCGGGAAGAAGGTGGTCATCCTCCACGATGAGCGCTCGACCGACAGCAACCTCGCGAACATGGTCGCCCGATGCCGCAGCGCCTTTGCCGGCGAGGTGAGCGTGGTCAACATCTATGACATCGACATGAAGTCCGGCTGCCTGGGCTGCCTGGAGTGCAGCACGAACTACCAGTGCGTCTACACCGGCAAAGACGGCTACAGCGAGTTCTACCGGTCCACCGTGATGACCGCCGATGTGCTCGTCTACGCCGGGCGGATGGTCGATCGCTACCTGTCGGCGCGCTGGAAGATGTTCTTCGACCGGATCTTCTTCAACACCCACACGCCCGTCCTCGTGGGCAAGCAGGTAGCCTTGGTCATCTCTGGCCCTCTTGGGCAGGATCCCAACCTGATGGAGATCTTCCGCGGCTTCTTCGCGTTTCAGGGCGCCAACCTGGTCGGCGTCGTCAGCGACGAGTGGGGCGATTCCGCCGATCTCGACCGGCTGCTCGACCAGCTCATGGCCAGCGCCATGACCTACGCCGAGGCTGGCTACCTTCGCCCCCAGACGTTCCTCGGGGTGGGCGGGATGAAGATCTTCCGCGATGACATCTATGGACGCCTGCGCATGGTCTTCCCCGCTGACCATCGTGCCTACGTCCGGATGGGCGTGTACAAGACCTTCCCGCAGGCCCAGTTCCGCACTCGACTCCTGAACACCTTCGTCGTGCCGATCCTCAATCGGCCCGTCATGCGGAGCAAGTTCGACAAGAAGTTCAGGGAGCAGATGGTCCGGTCGCACAAACGGGTGGTTGCTGAAACGTAAGCTGGGCGTGGATCCAGGGGGCATGGGAGGCGTCGCGCGGAGCTTCGCCTCCGTCACCACGCGCCGTGCCAGGCTGACTCCCGAGCGCGCCGGCCTGCCGACATACGGCCGCGCGCCGGGTCGCGGGCCTCCGACGCGAGGAGGCGGCCCTGCTCGGGGACCCGTGATTTCCGTTCCACCACCTGGTGACAGTGATCACACACGAGAAGCGCGAACATCTAGCCATTCGCGTGAGCGGCTCGGGCGGGGGAGCGGGATGTCGCTCACCCCCAACCCTTGGCGATTCAGTACACGGCCCGCTCCGGCCCGCCGGAGCGAGACCAAGCTCGTGACACGAGCTAAATGCCGTATCGCCACAAGGATCGATCAGCCGAACGTATGGATACCGGTCGTCCTCAACCGGTAGGTCGACGCCCGCCACGTAGCCGTCGAACTGGAACCTCGGGGCGTCGATCTTCGCCAGGCCGACATCAATTGACATGGCCACGAGTCTACGACTGGTCCGGTTGGCACCGAAGGCAGGTCATCGCTCCGTCGCACAGCGTGACGTCGTGCGAGAGAAGGGTCAGACCGTGTGTCGGCGCGAACGGCGCGAGAGCGGATACGCGGCCCGAATCGCCAGTGTTCTCTCGCTTGGCGCGGAGCGTTCAGGCCACCTGGTTCGAAGTCAGTCGCGCTATCCATTGCGGGCTCCAGCGTCCGGGCCTGCTGACCGTCTGCCCGATCACTGCGGCGCGCGAGCGACCGCGCTATCCCGGCGAGGTCACGATCCCGGCGGGCGAGGGCGGCCAGACCAAGAACGGCTGATCCTCTGCGCCCAGGTCCGTACGATTTCGGTCCATCGGATCCGTGCGTCCGGCATCCTGCCCGACGGTGGCATCGCCTATGTCGCGGACCCGCGGATCCGGTCCGCGGTCCGCGCCGCGTTGCGGCACCACCTGGGGCTCGACATCCCGCCGCTCTCGGACGGGGCCACAGCGAGGTAACTGGGCCTCGATCGGCGGTTTGTGACAGCTGTGACAGCCGATGTCACGAATCCGGTCGGCGTCAGGTGCGGGGCGATGGCGCCCACCTACCAGGCACGCGGCGAGGCGAGGAGCGAAGCGAGTCGGGTTTCGTGAACTGGGAGGCTTGAGCACGAAATTTCGTGTCGCGCTCGTCGTCACCCAAGTGGCGCGTTACGCGTTGAGGTCGCGTTGCAAACCGCGTTGCGAGTCGCGACAAAGACGCGGCTCTCAACACCCTGGGTCCCGCCCAGGCGTGGAGAGGCTGGTGGGGCCCGCAAGCCAGGCCTGGCTCGCCTGTCGGTCGATCGTGTGGATGCCAGGCATAGCTCGTCATGGACTGACCGACACCGACACGATCTCACCGAGCGCCGGGATCTCGAGGAGCTTGGGGCCGAGGACATAGATTCTCGCTCGTCGCTCGCCGGCCGAGGCCAGCCAGCCGTCGCCCACGGCCCGCTGCAAGTCACGGGTCGTGTTCTGGGGGCTCCGGCCTGTGGCGCGGATGTAGTCCCCGGCGCGCAGGTGGCGGTTGATCCAGGCGTAGGCCAGACCGTCGATCATCGGCGCCGGCAGGCTGCCGGAGGCGATCGCTCGGCGGATCGCGATCATGACCTGGCCGAGGCCTCGGACGCGTTCGAGGACATGGTCCGTCGCCTCTACGAGTGAGTCGACGAAATACCTGACAAACGGGGTGGCGTCATAGCCGGGCGCGTACGATCGGCCGATCGCCGCTCGGATGGCGGCGAAGTACGCGGCCCGATGGAGGTCGAGCTGGGCCTCAAGCGAGACGAGGCCGTCGAACGCGTATTCGTGCCTGCCGAGGATCAGCCGCGAGATCGCGCGGGCCGTCCGACCATTGCCATCGTTGAATGGATGGATTGCGACGAACTCCAGGTGCGAGAGCGCCGCGGCCGTCGGCGCATCGAGACTGCCGGAGTCGTTCGTCAGCCAGCTGCCGAGCTCGTCCATGAGCGACGGCACGTCACCGGAGGGAGGAGTGCTGAAGATGGTCGCTCCGTCGGGATCGGTGACTCGATTCTCCCCACGTCGGTATTCCCCGGGTGTGAGAAGCGGGCTCTGGCCCCAGAGCACGCAGCGGTGGATTTCGCGGATCACCTGCTGGTCGATCCCGACCTTCGATTGGCCGACGAGCTCGTCGACGAGCTCGAGCGCCTCGCGGGTGCCGATGATCTCGCGCGCCTCGCGACCGCTGACCCGACCGGCCGCCGCATCAGTCAGGAGCGCCTCGACCTCGATGTCTGAGAGGGTGTTGCCCTCGATCCGGGTCGTGCCGTGGACCGTCCGCACCCAGGCGCGCCGACGCAGCCATTCGGCATGGGTCGGATCGATGGGCATGTTGGCGAAGAGCCACCGGCGTTGGTCGAGCTCGGCAAGGCGATGCTTGAGCGCGGCCTTCTTCAATCGGTACTTCATCGTTACAACAATGTGCGGTAATTGCGCGCACTGTTACCGTATTCGGTAACAATGTCAAGTATTACCGCGGCGGCAGTCTCGCCGGTGCGTCCAACGGATGGACGGTCTCTCCCGCACGTGGCGGGTAACAGGCGATCACCCCGGGGCTCGGTGGTGGCAGCGCCCGCGCGTGAGCCGGTCGATCGGGCTCCGATAAGCCGCCCGCGCCCGCTCGGCCGCCGCGGAAGCGCCATAGCGCGACAACATTGATCGGTCCGTCCAGCCGCCCAATTGCATGACGTCACCCTCGCTGTGGCCGGCCGCCAGCATGCTCGAGGCCCACGTATGGCGCAGCTGGTGGGGATGAACGCGGAGACCGGCCTGGCGGGCACGCCGACCGATCGTGGTGGAGGATCCAGTAATCGCGGGTACTGGCGAGGGTCGGCCCGTCGGCTAGACTTGCGGCCTTGGTGGTGGCTCGTGGCATGGAACGGGCCTCAGACGCGGAAACGAACTGCCAGAGTCATACGCGTCTCATCCCTGTGCGCAAGCCGTCCACCGAGGCATACGCGCCTCAAAAGCGCGAAACCATGGGCGAGTGGCGGAATGGCAGACGCGCCGGCCTTAGGAGCCGGTGCCGCGTGAGCGGCGTGGAGGTTCGATCCCTCTCTCGCCTACCGGTTCGGGTCGGCTCGATCGATCCACTTCGTACCACTCGCCCGTCTTGCCCGCCGCGGCGCCCGACCGCGTCGGGCGGCCGCCTCGTCCGCGCGGCGGCGCGTCGCCCGGCCCTCAGCCCCGGCCGCGTCGGGCGCCCGTCGCGGTTCGCCGTGCGCACCTTGCTCGGCCGAGGCGCCCGACCCTTCGCACCCCGGACGTGACTGCGAGTCCCATCCGCTTGGCGAGCGGGGTCGCATCATGCGCGAGCGGAGCCGCGAGGGGTCGTCGTCACGAGGCGACGACCGTGAGGCGCCCCTTCGAGACGCCCGATCAGGTTCCGATGCCCCGGCGTCAGGACTGTGTGGCATATCCGCACGCGTTTCGGTCCGCGACTCGGCCCGGACCTGCCGACCGAGGATCCGCCGGCGGTGACGGGCCCCGCGGCCGGCCCCCGGCTCCCGCCCTATACTTCCCGGGCGATGCAGATCACCAGCACCCCTGGCCCCAAGTCGACCATCATGCTCGAAGTCGAGCTCCCCCCCGAGCGCCTGGGCAAGGCGATCGACGACGCGGTCCGCCGCCTGTCCCGCCGGACGCGGGTCCCCGGGTTCCGCCCGGGCAAGGCGCCGCGCCCCGTGCTGGAGCGGCACCTCGGCCCGACGGTCATCCTCGACGAAGCCGTCGAGCACCTCGTCGAGGACGCCTACCGGGAGGCGGTCATCGAACAGGGCATCCTGCCGCTGACGAACCCGGAGGTCGAGGTCGTGCAGGGGCAGGAGGGTAGCCCGCTGATCTTCAAGGCGACCATCCAGGTTCGCCCGGAGGTCGAGCTCGGCGACTACAAGCACTTCAACTTCAGCCCCGACATCGAGACGATCGACGATGCGCGCGTCGACCAGGTGCTCGAGGAGCTGCGCGACCAGAACGCGACGCTGACCGCCGTCGAGGGCCGCGGCGCCCGGGACGGCGACTACGCTGTGATCTCGTTCGCCGGGTCGCGCGACGGCCAGCCGTTCGAGGGCGGGTCGTCCGAACGGATGCCGCTCATCCTCGGCCAGGAGCGCCTGATCCCCGGCTTCGAGGCGAACCTGCAGGGCCTCGAGGTCGGCGGCACGACCGAGTTCGACATCCCCTTCCCGGACGACTATCCGGAGGCGGAGATGGCCGGCGCACAGGCGCATTTCGCGGTCGAGCTGCGCGAGCTGCGCGAGAAGGTCCTGCCCGAGCTCGACGCCGACTTCGTGGGCTCGCTCGGCGACTTCGCCGACCTCGACGCCCTGCGTGTCGACGTCAAGACCCGCCTCGAGCGCAACGCGCTCGACCGGGCGCGCCATGGCTTCGCCGACCGCATCATCGAGTACGCCGTTGCCAACGCGACACTCGAGCTCCCCGACATCCTGGTCGAGCAGGAGGTCGAGGTGATGCACGACGAGTTCCGAGCGACGCTCGCCCGGCAGGGCATCACCGAAGAGGCCTACCTCAAGGCCCTCGACAAGACCGATGCCGACATGCACGCCGACTTCCAGCCCGGCGCCGAGAAGCGGGTGCGGACCCTGCTCGTGCTGTCGAAGGTCGCCGACGCCGAGGGCGTCACCGTGTCAGACATGGAGGTCGACGCCGAGATCGCCAGGGGTCGCGAGCAGTACGCCGACAAGCCCAGCCTGGTAGAATACTTCGATTCGAACCGCGGCCGGTCGTACATCCGCAGCACCCTGCGGCGCAGCCGGGTCGTCGAGGGCCTCATCGACGAATGGCTCGCCGCGCACCCCGAGCACGCCCCGTTGCCGCACCTCGAGGACGGCCCCGAGTCGCCGGTCGAGGGCGGCCAGGCCGCCGCGAACGCGTCCGTCGACGCGACGGACCCGGGCTCCATCCTCGAAGATGTCCCCGCCGCCGCGGGCTGATCCACGGAGCTCGTGACCGCCGAACCAGGGAGTCCAAGCATGCTCGTCCCCATGGTCATCGAATCCTCCAGCCGGGGGGAGCGCGCCTACGACATCTACTCGCGCCTGCTGCGCGAGCGGATCATCTTCCTCGGCGACGCGATCGAGGACCATCTCGCGAACCTGGTCATCGCCCAGCTCCTGTTCCTCGAGTCGGAGGACCCCGAGAAGGACATCAGCCTGTACATCAACTCGCCCGGCGGCCAGGTCACGTCCGGTCTGGCGATCTACGACACGATGCAGTACCTGCGCGCGCCGGTCAGCACGATCTGCATCGGCATGGCGGCGTCGATGGCGGCAGTCCTGTTGGCCGCCGGTGCGAAGGGGAAGCGCTACGCGTTGCCGAACAGCCGGATCATGATCCACCAGGGCTCGGGCGGGTTCCGCGGCAATGCCCCGGACGCGATCATCCAGATGAAGGAATGGGAGTACCTCGTCCAGCGCAACCACGAGATCCTGGCGCGCCACACCGCTCAGCCGCTCGAGAAGATCGTGCGCGACACGGACCGGGACTACTTCATGGCGCCCGATGCCGCCAGGGACTATGGCATCATCGACGAGGTCTACGCGGTCGAGAGCGCTTCGCTGATCGCGCAGGCCCACGACGCCGGGCTGGCCGGCGGCGAGGGATCCAAGGCAGCCGAGGCAGCCGACGGTGGTGAGACACCCGAGGTCGCCGAGGCACCCAAGAAGACCAAGGACCAGTAAGGGGCCGGGGACGGGCACGTGACATCATCGAGCAGCAGCACCAAGGGACCCAAGGTCCCGTACCGGTGCTCCTTCTGCGGGAAGAGCCAGGAGCAGGTCCGCAAGCTCATCGCGGGCCAGGGCGTGTACATCTGCGACGAGTGCATCAACCTGTGCCAGGAGATCATCGAGGAGGAGCTCCTGGAGACGCCGCGTCCCAAGACGTCTAGCACCAAGCTCCCGAACCCGCACCAGATCAAGGACGCGCTCGACCAGTATGTCATCAGCCAGGAGCGAGCCAAGAAGGTCCTGTCGGTCGCGGTCTACAACCACTACAAGCGGGTCAACGCCGGCCACCAGGTCGATGAGGTCGAGCTCCAGAAGTCGAACGTCCTGCTCGTCGGCCCGACCGGCTCGGGCAAGACACTCCTGGCCCAGACCCTCGCGCGCGTGCTCGACGTCCCGTTCTGCATCGCGGATGCGACGTCGCTGACCGAGGCGGGCTACGTCGGCGAGGACGTCGAGAACATCCTGCTGCGGCTCATCCAGGCGGCCGACTTCGACGTCGCGCGCGCCCAGCGCGGGATCATCTACATCGACGAGATCGACAAGATCGCGCGCAAGGCGGACAACCCGTCGATCACCCGCGACGTGTCGGGCGAGGGCGTCCAGCAGGCGCTGCTCAAGATCCTCGAGGGCACGGTCGCCAACGTGCCGCCGCAGGGCGGCCGCAAGCACCCCCACCAGGACTTCATCCAGATCGACACCACGAACGTGCTGTTCATCTGCGGCGGCGCGTTCGACGGCCTCGAGAAGATCGTCGAGGAGCGGGTCGGCCGGCGATCGATCGGGTTCGGCTCGGAGTCGGCGATGAGCGCCGTGGAGCGTGGCCGGGTCCTGGAGCGGCTGATGCCGGAGGACCTCCTCAGGTTCGGGCTCATCCCGGAGTTCATCGGCCGCCTGCCGGTCATCGTCACGCTCTCCGCGCTGTCCGCGGAGGACCTCGTGCGCGTCCTGACCGAGCCGAAGAACGCGGTCACCCGCCAGTTCGAGAAGTTCCTGTCGCTCGACAAGGTCGAGTTGGCGTTCACGCCGGGCGCACTCCAGGCCGCGGCCGAGGTCGCACTCGATCGCAAGACCGGTGCCCGCGCCCTGCGCTCGATCGTCGAGGAATTGCTCCTCGAGGTGATGTACGACATCCCCGACCGGACCGACATCCGCAAGTGCATCATCACCGAGGAGACCATTCGCGAGGGACGTCTCCCGCTGCTCCTCACGAAGACCGATGTCGACGGCGGGGTCGACGAGACGAACTACGAGGAGTGGCTGGCCGAACGCGGCGAATCCGCCTGAGGGCGTGAGCGGGCCGGAGGCGCCAGCCGCACCGCCGGTGACGCGCCCGCCGCGCGGCAACGTCATCCCGATCCCATCGGACCGCGCGTCGCTCGCCGCCCATCTGATCGGACTGACGATCCTCCTCGTCGAGACCGCGTACTGGCTGGCTCAACCCTGCCTCGGCGACATGGTGTGCGCCCCCATGATCGGATACGCGACAGGCGTCATCAGCATCCCGCTCGCGCTGGGGATCGCCATCTGGCGTGTTGCGCGGCGGTCGTCGACGCTGGTCCTCGTCGACGCCATCCTGGTGACGTATCTCGTGCCGCTGTCGGTATCGGTCGTGACCTCCGGCGCGCTGGACCCGGTCGGATTCTTCCTGTTGCCGGGACTGTCGCTGCTCCTGTTGTTCGGTGTCCTCGGACCGATCGCCGACCTCGGGAGGCATCGACTGGAGCGGTGGTTCGTCATCGTGACCATGGTCGTCGTCGCCTTCGGGCTGACGGTCGTCTGGGGGATGGTCGCCCCGTTCCCGGCCCTGATCGCGTTCGTCCTGGCGTTCGATCCGCCGGTTCGAGGCCCGCGCGATGAGCCTCCGGGGAGCGAGCCCGTGCTACACTCCGGCCTTCACGGCAGTGACCGAGAGGAGTAGCGACGGGACGGCCCCGGAGCGAGCGCGGGACGGTGCGAGCCGCGCGGGTACGACGTCGTGAAGGTCGCTCGCGAGCCGGACGGGAGACGCCCGATAGCGCGTCGAGAGGGCGCCGGAGCCGACGAGGCTGGCGGATCGGGATGACCGAGCCGACCCCGGACGCCGAACCAGCAGGTGGTACCACGACCCGTTCGTCCGCTGGACGAGCGGGCCGTTCTGTTGTCCGAGGACCGAACCATGCCGGAGCTGCCGAAGGCCTATACGCCGCACGACGTCGAAGGCGCGATCTACGAGCGCTGGCTCGCGGCGGACGTGTTCGCCCCGGACGGTCGCGGCTCGACGGCGGACCCGGCGCTGCCGCCGTTCACGATCATCCAGCCGCCGCCGAACATCACCGGTTCGCTCCATCTGGGCCACGCGCAGCGGACCGCGGTCGAGGACCTGATGATCCGGCACGCCCGGATGCGCCGCCACCGCGCGCTCTTCCTGCCCGGTCTCGACCACGCCTCGATCGCCGCCCAGTTCGTCCTGGACGGGATCCTCGCCAGGGAGGGCGAGGACCGCCGATCGCTCGGGCGCGACCGATACCTCGAGCGGATGCGGGCGTTCGTCGCGACGACACGCGAGCTCATGCTCTCGCAACAGCGGCGGGTCGGGGCGTCGGCGGACTGGGGCCGCCTCCGCTACACCATGGACGACGGCTCGGCCAGGGCGGTGCGGGTCGCCTTCGAGCGGCTGTACCGGGCGGACCTCGCCTATCGGACCGAGGCGCTCGTCAACTGGTGCCCGGGCTGCCGGACCAGCGTCAGCGACCTCGAGGTCGTGGCGACACCCGGGACGGGGACGCTCTGGACGGTCCGCTATCACCTCATCGATGCGGCCACGGGGCAGCCCGAACCCGAGGCGACGATCGCCATCGCCACGACCCGGCCGGAGACGATCCTCGGCGATACGGCGGTCGCCGTCCACCCCGAGGACGGGCGCTACACGGCGCTCGTCGGCCGGCTCGTGCGCATCCCGTTCGTGGACCGCGACGTGGCGGTCATCGCCGATGACGTGGTCGACCGGACGTTCGGGACCGGGGCGGTCAAGATCACCCCGGCCCACGACGCCGACGACTATGCGACGGGTCTCCGGCACGGGTTGCCGGCCCTGACGATCCTCGCCGATGACGCGACCGTCAGCGGCACCGGGACGCGCTACGACGGCATGGACCGCTACGCCGCACGGAGCGCGATCGTGGCCGACCTCGAGGCGGGCGGCGACCTCGTCGCGGCGACAGCGCACGAGATGGTCATCGGCAGGTGCCAGCGGAGCGGCGACGTCATCGAGCCGCGGCTCAAGACTCAGTGGTTCGTACGGACCGCGCCGCTGGCCGCGCGGGCCCTCGAGGCGACCCGTTCGGGACGGACGCGGATCCTGCCCGAGCGATTCGAGAAGACCTGGGAGCACTGGCTGACCACGATCCGTGACTGGAACGTGTCGCGCCAGCTGTGGTGGGGCCATCGCATCCCCGCCTGGTACTGCCCGGACGGCCACGTCACCGTAACATCCGATCCGGCCGGTCCGGACGCCTGCGCGGTCTGTGGGCGGCGCGCGGCCGAGCTCCAGCAGGACCCCGACATCTTCGATACCTGGTTCAGCTCCGGGTTGTGGCCGTTCTCGACACTCGGCTGGCCGGACGACACGCGCGATCTTGCGACGTACTACCCGACGTCGGTCATGGAGACCGGCTACGACATCATCTTCTTCTGGGTCGCGCGGATGATGATGCTCGGCCTCGAGTTGACGGACCAGGAGCCGTTCCACACGGTCTACCTGTCGGGCCTCATCCGCGATCCGGAAGGCCAGAAGATGTCCAAGACCAGGGGCAACGTCGTCGACCCGCTGGGCGTCATCGACGAGTCCGGCGCCGACGCGCTGCGCTTCGCGCTCATCCACGGCGCCACGCCCGGGAACGACCAGCGCTTCGGTGCCGCGCGGCTCGAGCTCGCGCGGAATTTCGCCAACAAGCTCTGGAACGCGACCCGCTACGTCGTCGGCGCGCGGCCGACGAGCATCACGGCCGACGCCGAGCGTCGGCCGCCCGCCGCGGCGCATCTCGGGCCGGCCGAGCGCTGGCTGCTGTCGCGGGCGGCAGCCACGACCGTCGCGGTCGACGCGGCGATGGCCGGCTATGCCTTCGGCGAGCTCACTCGCCTGCTCTACGAGGCCATCTGGAGCGAGTACTGCGACTGGGGCCTCGAGCTGGCCAAGGTCCGCCTGGCCGACCCGGACCTCGGCGCCGACGAGCGCGAGGCGACGTGGTGGACGCTGGTCGAGGTGCTCGACACCTACCTGCGGCTGCTGCATCCGGTGATGCCCTTCGTGACCGAGGCGTTGTGGGCGGCCCTTCCGCACCGGGCGAGCGATCCGGAGCTCCTGATCGTGGCCCGCTGGCCCGGGGCAGGGGAGCGCGACCCCGCCGTCGAGGCGGGGGTCGGGACGCTGGTCGAGCTGGTGACCGAGATCCGCAACGCGCGTGCCCAGGCGAAGCTCCCCGCGGCGGGCTGGCTCCAGACCATGGTCTACGTGCCGCCGACCCTCGGTCCGACCTTCGAGGCCCTCCGCCCGGGCATCGAGCGGCTGGCGCGGGCCCGGCCGTTGCACCGCGAGCTGACGCCCGAGGCGCTCACGGCGGTGACACGCGACGGCGACCTGACCGTGATCCTGGGCGGCGGCGAGGTCGAGGCGGCCGTCAGGCCATCTGCCGCCGACGACGCCGCGACCGATCGCGAGCACGAACGCCTCGAGCGCGAGCTCGCCGAGGCGGAGGGATGGCTGGACGCCGCACGCGAGCGACTCGGCAACCGGTCGTTCGTGGCCCGCGCTCCCGCCGCGGTCGTCGAGGGCGCCCGCGCCCGCGAGGCGGAGCTGGCCGATCAGGTCGCCAGGCTTCGCGGGCGACTCGAGCGCTAGACGGCGAGTGAAGCGTTGAACGGGCGGGCGGAGGAGTCGACATTGATACGCGTCACTGGCGCGCGTTACTGTCCCAAAGCCGGGCGCTCGCGTCTTGCAGTTCCTGTTCGTCTGGACGACCGCGCGGCGCCTGTCAAGTCGGTCTTCCTCGACGGACGTCGACACGAGCCAGCATCGAGCCGCCTTCGCTAGCAGGAGTATGTGTGGGGCCCCGGGACGTTGCATCGGTCGTACAGGCCCCGCGCTTCGGCGATGACTGGTGGCAGCGCGGGGTCATCTACCAGGTCTATCCACGCAGCTTTGCCGACACGAACGGCGACGGGGTGGGCGATCTGCCCGGGATCATCGAGCACCTCGATCACCTCGGTCCGGACGGTCTGGGGGTCGATGCCATCTGGCTGTCGCCGATCTATCCGTCGCCCGGGCTCGACCTCGGCTACGACGTCAGCGACCACGAGCGGGTCGACCCGCTGTTCGGCTCGGAGGAGGACTTCGACCGCCTGGTGGTCGAGGTGCACCGGCGCGGCATCAGGATCGTGCTCGACCTGGTCATGAACCACACCAGCAACGAGCATCGCTGGTTCCGGGAGTCGCGGCTGAGCCGCGATGGACCCCACGCCGACTGGTACCTGTGGCGGGATCCATCGGGCTACGGACCGAACGGGGAGCCGCTCCCGCCGAACAACTGGGTGTCGTTCTTCGGCGGTCCGGGCTGGGAGTGGAACCCGCTCCGTGAACAGTTCTATCACCACACGTTCCTGGTCGAGCAGCCGGAGCTCAACTGGCGGGCCGCGGGCGTCGAGGAGGCCCAGTTCCGAATGGTTCGCGGCTGGCTCGAGCGTGGCGTCGACGGGTTCCGCCTCGATGTCTTCAACATCTTCCTCAAGCACCCGGACCTGCCGTCCAACCCGACCCGGCCGGGCGCTTCGGCGTGGGCCAGCCAGATCCACGTCCACGACGGTGACCAACCCGATTTCCCCGAGCTCATCGGGCGGTTCCGGGCCATCGTCGACGAGCCCCCGGGTCGCCCCTCGATCGGCGAGCTGTTCGACGGGACCGTGGAGCGGGCGGCCGCCCTCACGACCGACCGGCATCTCGTCTTCGACTGGGAGCTGACCGAGTCGGCGTGGACCGCCACTGCCATCCGAACGGCGATCGCCAGGCACGAGGCGGCCTTCGGCGCCGGCCGCTGGCCGACGCTCGTGCTGTCCAACCACGATCGGCCGCGGGCCGCCTCACGCCTCGCCGACCCGATCCCGGGCGCCGATCGCGAGGCTGTGGCACGGGCCGCAGCCGTACTCCTGCTGACCCTCCGCGGGACGCCGTCCATCTACTACGGCGAGGAGCTTGCGATGGCCGACGTCGACATCCCGGCGGCCGAGTCGGTCGATCCCCCCGCCGCCCGGGTCGGCCCGGACTTCTCGTGGTGGGATCGCTCGCGCTGCCGGACCCCGATGCCCTGGGGACCGGGCCCTGGGGCCGGGTTCACGACGGGCCGGCCGTGGCTTCGTCTCGGACCCGACACCGAGACGCGCAACGTCGCGGTCGAGGCCGCCGACCCGACCTCGGTCCTGTCGCTCTATCGCCGGCTCATCGCGTTGCGGGCGGCGAGTCCGGCGCTGCAGGTCGGGGATCTGCGCCTGGCCCCGGGCTCGCCGGAGGATGTCGTCGCCTACGCGCGCGAGGCGGATGGCCAGTCGATCCTCGTAGTCCTCAACCTCGGCCGCCAGAGTGCTTCGTGGCAGCTGCCCGATGAACCGACCGCGGTGCGCTGGCGAGCGATCCTCGGGACCTCGCAGGACTCGCTGCCGGGCTCGCCGATCGACGGTGGTGCGCCGCACGTTGTCGCTGCCGACGAAGCCGTCGTCTTCGAACGGATCGGCTGACCGGCGCCGGCATCGCCCCTGCTACCATGACGGGCGATCCATCTCACCCTTGTCGGAGCACCACGTGCCGCTTGAATTCCTGAAGCGTCGGGGCAACTCGGAGGCAGACGCCGCGGCGTCGAACGCGACCCCGTCGCCGTCGGTCCTGATGCCCGAGGAAGCCGTCGCCCAGGACCACCTGCTCAAGCTCTACTACGCCGGGAAGAGCAGTGAGGGGGTGCGCCTGAAGGCAGGACCGGCGGCCATCGCCGAGCTGCCGGGCATGCTCGTCGGGCTCGCGCGCTCGGAGATCGAGGTGGTCGAGCCGCTGCCGATCGAATTCAGCCAGGCGACGCCGACGATCGTCAGCCCGTCCGAAGCGATGCAGTGGCTCAACGCCCACCACGTCCATTCGCCGATCACGCGCCATGCACTCGTCGTCCTCGAGTCGATCGATGCCGTCGACCTCGCCTTCGACACGTTCGTCTGCTCGTTGCTCGACGGTGAGGTGGATACCTCCGGCTACCCCGAATACAACGCGATCGTCGGGGGCGTGGCCGCCCACTGGGACGAGGCCACCGGCGACATGATCTGCCGGGCCGTCGTCGGCTGGGGCGGGAAGGGCGTCCGTGGCGACACGGATCGGATCGGTGCCAAGATCCTCGGCGGCATCCTGAGCAACATCCTCGCCAGCCAGCATGCCCTCGGGCTGACCAAGACCGAGCGACCGGTGCCGGCCGCCGGTCGCGGCGGCCTGGTCTGCGCCCATTGCGGGTTCGCGTCCGGCCACGAGCGGGCGTTCTACTGCCCGAAGTGCGGCATGCGTCTGCTGCGCGGCTGAAGCGCCCCGCGTCGATGCCCGCCTACGACTACGACTGTGCCGCGTGCGGCCGGCGCTTCGAGGTGACCCATGGCGTGCACGCGGACCCGCCGGCCGTCTGCCCGCTGTGCGGCAGCGGTCCGGTCCGCAAGGCGATCAGCGCCGCGGCGGTCCACTACAAGGGCTCGGGCTGGGCGAAGAAGGAGCGCCGGGCGTCGTCCTCGAGCTCGTCGAAGCCGAAGACCGACGGCGCGACGTCGTCCGACGGCGGATCGACGTCCGAGGGTGCTGCATCCGACGCCGCGACGTCCGCGCCGGCCAAGGTGGCGGAGACCGGCACGTCGAGCACGACCGACTGATCGCGATGGCCGCCCCGACCGACTGGATCACGCTGGCCGAGGCAGCCGACATCCTCGCGGGTGCCAACGTCCACTTCACGCCGGCGACGATCGGGTCGTGGGCGCGTGCCGGGCGCCTGCAGAGCATCAAGCTCGGCGGCCGGCGCTTCGTTCGGCGCGCCGAGGTGCGCGCGCTCGTCGCCGCGCCACGGCGCGTCCACGCGGAGGACATCCAGCCCGTCCTGTTCGAGGACCTCGGCGGCTGACCCGGGAGGGACGATGGACGTCACCGCGATCCTCGAGCGGGTCCTCGATGAGCCCAGGGTCGCCAGGGTCCGCGCGGTCCTCGACACGTACGGTCACGCCGCCGGCGGCCTGCTGGCCAACGGGCTCGCCTTCTCCGGGCTGTTCGCGTCCATCCCGATGACGCTCCTGGTGCTGGGACTTGCGGGGACCATCGCCCACGACCAGGCCGTCCGGCAGTCCGTCAGCGACGCGCTCATCGCGGCCTTCCCTCCGCTCGAGGACCTCATCGAGGCGTCGCTCGACGCCATCACCGGTGGCGCGGCGGCGGCCTCGATCATCGGCGTCATCGGCCTGGCCTGGACGGTCAGCCAGCTGTATGGCGCGCTCGACGTGGCGTTCGCGCGGATCTTCTCCGACACGCCCGAGCGAGACATCATCCGGCGGACCGCGCGTGGGTTCCTCGTGGTCGGGATCCTGGTGGCCATCATCGTCGGCTTCGTCGTGACGGCGACGCTGGCGGCCGCCCTCGATGCGGCGACGGCCGTGGACATCACGTTGGCGACGACGATCACCGCCGTGGCAAGTTCGCTCCCGGTCATGATCGTGGTCGCTGTGGTGGCCGTGCTGATCGTCTACCGGACGCTGCCCCCGACGGCGCCGGCGTGGGGCTCGATCGTCGTGCCGGCCGTCATCGTGGGCGTGGCGATCGTCATCCTGACCCAGATCTTCACGTTCCTGGTGCCCCGACTGGTCGGGGTGGCCGCCCTCGCCGGCTCGCTCGCGTCGGCGTTCGTGGCGCTGGCCTGGCTGTCGTTCTCGTTCCAGGCGCTGCTGTACGGCGCCGCCTGGGTCCGCGTTCGCGAGGATGAGCGGCGAGCCGCCGCTTCAGCCGCCCTGGGGAGTCCCGCACCGCCGGCAGAACCTGGCGCTGGCGGACAGTGACAATCCGCAGCTGACGCACGGCTGGACGACGCCGCTGGCGCGTCCGGCGGCCGGCGTGGTGACCACCTCGCGGTTCGACTCCGCCCAGAGTGCCTCGAGCCCGCCCTGCGGCGCGGCGGGCCGACCGAGGAACGGCAGACCGTTCGCCGGCGTAGCCGACGGCCACTGCGGGTGGGCCGGCCACTGCGGCTCGGCGTTCGGAACCGACCCGCTGGCCGCTGCCGGCATGGCCGGCGTGTCGTGAGCCGGGGCAACGGGCGCCTCGGTGGCGGGATCGGGAGCGACCATCCGCCAGATCGGCTGGGGGACCACGTCGTCGACCACGGGCGCCGGGGCGGGAACATCCGGTTCGGCCGGCGGTTCCGGCGTCACGGCGGCGGCCGCCGCAAGATCCGTGGCCGCCGCGCCGTCCGAGTCGGTCTTGTGCTCACGCTCGTACGCCTCGAGCTCTGCATCGAGACTCTGGCCGGGGCGGAACCGCCGGAAGAGCCCGGAGGTCTGCGCGACTGCCTTGTCCTCGACGCGGAGCGCGGGCGGCGCCGGTTCGTCCTGCGTCACCACCTCGGCGGAGACCGCGGCGGCCGCCACCTGGGCGAGTCGGGACGCATCGTCCGGCTCATCGGTCGCGGCCTCGGACCCCGTCGCGGCGGCCGGCTCGTCGACGGCCGCGGCCATCGGTGCGACGACGGCGGCTGGGGCGGCATCGGGCTCCGGTGCGGCCTCGCTCGCCGCAATCGCGGGCTCGGCCACGAGTTCGTCTGCCTCGGCCTCGGGCGCGGCCAAAAGCTCGACGGCCTCGGCCTCCGGCACCGGCGGAACGTCGACGATCGCCGGCGGCTCGGTGGCGTTCAGGTACGGGATATCGGAGGTATCGACGTGCGGGATGTCTGAGGTGTCCACGATCGGGGTATCGGCGTCGATCACCGGTGCCGCCGCCGCGGCATCCGTCAAGGCCGCGAGGCGCGCGGCCGCATCGACCTCTCCGTCATGCCGGACGGCCGCGATCTCGGCGACGCCGATCAGCTCGACCGGGTGGGCGGATCCATTCGCGCCGTTCGTCCCGTTCGTCGCGCGGAGGAAGGCAGGCGTCACGGGCATGTCCGGGAACGGCGCCGGCAGGACCTCGTGGCCGAGATGCGGCGCGCACGAGAGGCAGCGCGCCTCGACCTCATTCCAGCAGTTCGGGCAGGTGTACTGCCGACAGGACATGCAGAAGTTGAACGTCTTGTGGAACGCGTCGAGCTGATGCGTGGTCAGCTCGCGATCGGTTTCGCTGCGAGCGGCGGCCATCGCCTCGTCCATCGACGTCTCGTCGGACATGACGAAGTTCTTCAGGCCGCGGGACAGGACCTTCACGCTCTTGAGCCGCGTGCGCGGGCGCTCGGACTCGAAGGTGTAGCGCGTGCCACACCGTTCGCAGAAGGATTCGGTCAGGATCTCTGTCATCGGGTCCCCGGATCTCGCGCGGACGACGCCCGGGTCGGCAGAGCCGTCCAAGCGGGTCGAGAGTATAGCGCAGGATCCCCGGCGCCCTTCCACCGGGCGTACCTCGATCGCACGCCGAACGTCATGGGTGGCCCGACGGACATCCAGGGCTTCTCCGGACCCTCTGGTAGACTCCGCGACCGACCATGCCGCCTCTCACCGCCATCGAGCGGTTCTTCGAACGCCTGTTTGAGCGCCCGCCCGCACGGCTCTTCCGAACACGTCTGCAACCGATCCAGATCCAGCATCGCATCGAGCGGGCGATGGAAGGGGAGCGTCTGACGACGACCGACCGGACGCTCGTGCCCAACCGCTTCGCGGTCCACCTCCATCCGGCCGACATGGCCGAGTTCGGTGACATGACCGAAACACTCGCGTCCGAGCTCGCCGACGGCGCCCTCGCGTTCGCGCGGGCCCACCATTACACGGTCGTCGACCGGCCGCGGGTCGACCTCCTGGCGGACCCCGCCATCGAGCGGGCGGACATCCGCGTCGACGCACGGTTCGCCGAGGCGATCGGAGGACGCGGCGCATCGGGCCCGGCGGCGGCCGCACCCGATGGGAGCGACCCGGCGTCGTCCGCCGACGCGACCAACACGCGCGTCTACGAGATCCCCCGGCCGACGACCCCGCGGGCCGTCCTCCACGTGACCGATCCCGACGGGCGGACGCGACGGGTCGTCATCGAGGGAGGCAGCCTGACGATCGGGCGGGCGATCGACAACGACTGCGTCGCCCACGACAGCCGCGTGTCCCGTCATCACGGACGCATCACCGGACGGCGCGGCACGCTCGTCTACGCGGACCTCGGCAGCACCAATGGATCGCGCGTCAACGGGGTGCCCGTGACGGAGGTCGTGCTCGGCGTCGGCGACCGCCTGGAGGTGGGGGACACGGCGCTCGTCGTCGAGGTCGCCGGGGCGCCCGACTGATGGACAACGGCTTCCTGCTCGTGCTGTGGGCCGTGCGGCTGCTGTTCCTCGGCCTCATCTACCTGTTCCTGTACCGGGTCATCCGGGCGCTCCTGCGGGACCTGCGCGCGGCGGCACGGGAGCCGACCGACCGACCCGGTCGACTGGTCGTGCTGGAGTCACCGGGCGGTGAGCCGCCGGCCGGGCAGGCGTTCGGGCTGGAGGTCATCACCGCACTCGGCCGTGATGTCAACAACGCGATCGTGATCGAGGACCCGTTCGCCTCGGCCGACCACGCCGTCCTGACCTATCGCGGGCGTAGCTGGTACGTCGAGGACCTCAGCAGCACCAACGGCTCGTATGTCAACGGCCGGCGGGTCGAGGGCGTCGCGCCGATGGGCTTCGGCGACGAGCTGCAGATCGGCCAGGTCCGGATGCGCCTCGAACGGGCAGCCGGATGACGGCCGACGCGACCAGGACGGGCGGGCCGGCCGCGGCACCGGTGCTGCCGCGCGTCATCGGCCCGATCCGGCCGCGCCCGCGCTGGCAGGAGCTTCGCCTGCTCTCGGTCGTGGCGATCGCCCTGCTCATCGGGAGCCTGTCGCTCGGCGCGACCGTCACCGGGTCGTTCCGGCTGTACGACGTCCAGGGCCTGCTGGTCTACCTTGCGGCACTCCTCGCCGCCCATCTCGCCCAGGTCCTGGCCGGGCGCCGGACGGACCAGGTGCTGCTGCCGACCGTCGCCCTGCTCGGCGGCACCTCGCTGCTGCTCATGGAGCGGCTGCCGCAGAACCTCGTCACCCAGACATTCTTCGGGACCACCCTCGGGCTGGCCGAGGTCCAGCTCATCTGGCTGCTGGTCGCGATCGCGGTGGCGACGACGCTCGGGATCGTCGTCCGCTCGGACAGCTGGCTGCGCCGCTACAAGTACACCTGGGCGGCGGCCGGGGTCGGTCTGCTGCTGCTCACGTTCGTGTTCGGGACGGTGATCAACGGCCAGCGGCTGACGCTCCAGATCGGCCCGCTGAGCGGGCAGCCGACGGAGTTGCTCAAGGTCATCCTGGTGGTCTTCCTGGCGGGCTACCTGTCGGAGAACCGGGCGCTCATCGTCGAGCAGGACACGCGCGTCGGGCCGCTCCGCCTGCCGCCCCTGCCGTACCTCGCCCCGATGCTCGCGATGTGGGCGATCGCGCTCGGCATCGTGGTCATCCAGCGCGATCTCGGTGCCGCGCTCCTGTTCTTCGGCGTCTTCCTGGCGATGCTCTACGTCGCGACCGGGAGGATCAGCCTGGTCGTCATCGGGCTCGTCCTGTTCCTGCTCGGCAGCGCGCTCATGGCGAACCTGATCGATCACGTCCGGACGCGAGTGGACATCTGGATCGACCCGTTCGCCGATCCGCTCGGCGCGGGCTACCAGGTGGTCCAGGCGCTCCACGCGTTCGCGCGCGGGGGCCTGCTCGGCGTCGGCCTCGGGGCCGGGCTGCCGGAGATCGCCGGGCGACCGCCGATCCCGAACGTCCACACCGACTTCCCGCTGGCCGCGCTCGGTGAGGAGCTCGGCATCCTCGGGGTGGTTGCGATCCTCGGACTGTACCTCGTCGTCGTCGAGCGCGGCCTGCGGATCGGCGCCGCGGCAGCGGACGACTTCCGGTCGCTGCTCGCGGTCGGGCTGGCCCTGGTCATCGGCATCCAGGCCTTCATCATCGCCGCCGGCAACCTCAAGGTCCTGCCGTTGACTGGGGTCACCCTGCCGTTCATCAGCTACGGCGGCTCGTCGCTGTTGGCCAACGCGCTGGTCGTCGGGCTGCTCCTGGCACTGTCCGACAAGGGGGTCGAGCCCCCGCCGATGCCGCGTGCCGGCTCTCGCTGGCGACGAATTCCCGGACGGGCCGCCGCGTGATGCTCGGATCGGGCGCGGCGCGCCGGCCGCTGGGCAGGACCACGATCCACGTCGCGGTGGTCATGTCGCTGGCGTTCGCCCTGCTGGCGGGCGCGGCCGGCTACTGGGGGGTCGCGATGGCCCCGGAGCTCGTGACGTCGCCGAACGACGCGGCGGTCATCGCCGCCGCCCGGACCGTGCCGCGGGGGCTCATCAAGGACCGGACCGGGATGGTCCTGGCCAGCAACAAGAAGGACGCCAACGGCGAGTCGTACCGCCTCTATGCCAGTCCCGCGATCAGCCAGGTCGTCGGCTACGCGTCCGTGCTGTACGGACGCGCCGGCCTCGAGCGTTCGTACGACGCGGAGCTGACCGGCCTCTCGGTGGACCCGCTGACCGACGCCTTCGCCAAGTTCGGTGCCGAGCGCTACGACCCGCAGGATCTCACGCTGTCCCTGTCGTTCGACCTCCAGCGCGCCGCCGTGACGGCGCTCGGGAAGCACCGCGGCGCCGTGGTGATGCTCGATCCGCGGACCGGGGAGGTGCTCGCCCTCGCCTCGACCCCGACCTACAACGCCTCCACGATCGCCGATCCGGCGACCGCCAAGGCCGCTTTCGCCGCGCTCCAGGCCGACCCGTCGCAGCCGCTCCTGCCGCGCGCCACGCTGGGCCGCTACGTGCCGGGGTCGGTGTTCAAGATCGTGACCGCGGTGGCCGGCCTCGGGTCGGACGCGATCACGCCCGCGACGACCTTCAAGCAGCAGCCGGGCGCGGAGAAGAACGGCCTGCTGGTGGACGGCTACCGCGTTCGCGATGGCCATCATCCGGCGACCGGCTCGACGGCGCTCGACCTCACCGGCGCGACGGAGGTGTCGTGCAACATCTACTACGCGCTGACCGGCCTGCAGACCGGCGGCGCCGAGCTCGTCACGTACGCGAAGCGGATGGGCTTCGGGGCGCCGCTCCCGTTCGACCTCCCGACCGCGATCTCGCAGGTGACCGACGGCAGCGGATCGCAGCCGGGCGGGTTCCAGGACGACGTCGAGCTCGCCAACGCGGCCTACGGGCAGGCGGAGACGTTCGTGACGCCGCTCCAGATGGCGCTCGTCGCGGCGACCGTGGCGAACGACGGGGAGCTCATGCGTCCGCGACTGGTCACGGCCATGACCGGCGACCGCAGCGGCACGAGGGCGATCGGCCCGCAGGCGATCGGCCGGGTCATCAACGAGGCCGACGCCCGGGCGATCAACAACGCGATGGTCCAGGCCGTGGAGGGACCGCTCGGCCGCCAGTTCACGGCGGGTGCCAAGGTCAAGGGCGTGACGACGGCGGGCAAGTCCGGTACGGCCGAGCTCGGCGGGACGGGTGAGCCCCACTCGTGGTTCATCGGCTTCGCCCCGGCCGAGGCGCCGACCATCGCGATTGCGGTCCTCGTCGAGCAGGCCGGCCGCGGCGGCGAGGTCGCGGCCCCGATCGCCGGCAACCTCATGACGCTCTACCTGAAGGGCTCGCAGTGACCGACCCGAGCGAGCGCGGCGAGGTGTCAGGACCGGCCGGTCCAGACACCGACGGGCAACCCGACGTCGGCCCACGCCCCGACCGCACGCCACGTCCGATCATCGAGCGGATCGGCCTGGCGGCCGTCGCCCTGGTCCTCGCCACCCTGTTCGGCGGCGTGGCGGCGGCGTCGTGGGTCGGTGGCGAACCGTTCCTCGCGGTCATGGGCGGCGTGGGCTGCGTGATGACGGTGTGGGTCGGCCTCCTCACGCTCGTCCGGGGCTGAGCGGACCAGCAGGCGAGACGAATTGCCCACGGTTCGACGATTCGGGGGCCGCTCGGCACCTGACAGCGAGGCGGAGGGTCAGCGTCCGGCAGCCGCGAACATGGAACGATCCGGCTGCCCACGACGCTCTTGATGGTGGGCTTTGGAACCATTCTGGTGGACCGGGCGTACTATCTGTCACCTGGCCCGCGTGCCGACGGTCAACCGTCACCTTAGCGACCCCACCCCGACCCGGCGTCATCCAGCCGACGCCCGAGCCCGTGAGAGAGGCCGATGACCAAGATCCAGGAAACCGGCGATCGAGTCCTCGCCAATGTCGAACGCGTCATCGTCGGCAAGCACCATGAGGTGCGTCTCGCCCTCGTCGCGCTGCTGTGCCGCGGTCACCTCCTGATCGAGGACGTGCCCGGGACCGGCAAGACGGTCCTGGCGAAGGCCATCGCGCGCAGCCTCGGCTGCACGTTCCGGCGCATCCAGTTCACGCCGGACCTGTTGCCGTCCGACGTGTCCGGCCTGTCGATCTACAACCAGAAGACCCAGGAGTTCGAGTTCCGTCCGGGTCCGATCTTCAGCCAGATCGTGCTCGCCGACGAGATCAACCGGGCGACGCCCAAGACCCAGTCCGCGCTGCTCGAGTGCATGGAGGAGCGGCAGGCGACGATCGACGGCACGACCTACCAGATGCCCGACCCGTTCCTCGTCGTCGCCACCCAGAACCCGATCGAGTACGAGGGGACGTTCGCGCTCCCGGAGGCCCAGCTCGACCGGTTCATGCTCCGGCTCCGCCTCGGCTACCCGCAGCCGATCGAGGAGATCGTCATCCTCGACGAGCAGAAGCGCTCGCATCCGCTCGAGATCCTCGAGGAGGTGCTGACCGTCGGAGACCTGCGCGAGATGCAGGCCGCGGTCCGCGAGATCTACGTCGACTCGACGGTCTCGGACTACATCGTCCGGCTCGTCAACGGGACGCGCAACCACCCCGACGTATACCTCGGCGCCTCGCCGCGCGGCTCGATCGCGCTCTATCGGGCGGGCCAGGCGCTGGCCGGCCTGCTCGGCCGCGACTACGTCATCCCGGACGACGTCAAGGCACTGGCCGAGCCCGCCCTGGCGCATCGCCTGATCATCAAGACCAGCTCGTCGATCCACGACGTGCAGGCCGGCCAGGTCGTGCGCGAGCTCCTCGAGGCGACCGCCATCGACGGCATCCGGCCGACCGGCGGTGGACCGACCGAGCTGCGCAAGGCGTCGAGCGGCACCTCGACGGCCACCAGCGCCTAGTCGCCGCATCGACCGACGAGGCATGGCGGGCGATCGATGATCAGGAAGATCGAGCTGCTCATCGTCGCCGTCGTCCTCGTGCTCGCGGCGTTCTCGACCGGCTTCGATTTCCTGTTCTACCTGCTCTACCTGGCGATCCTGGTCATCGGCGGCTCGTACGTCCTCGTCCGTCTCGGCCTGACCGATCTCGAGGCCGGTTATGCGGTCAGCCAGCTCCATGGCCACGTCGGCGATCGGATGCGGGTCACCTACACGCTGCGCAACGGCAGCCGGCTGCCGAAGCCTTGGCTCGAGATCCACAACCCGACGACGCTCCCGGGCGGGCTCCCCGGTCGGGCCATCACGCTGCGCGGACGGACCGAGCGGTCGTGGCTCATCCGTGCGCCGCTGGCGCGTCGCGGCCATTTCCGGATCGAGCCGCTCCACATCCGGACCGGCGATCCGTTCGGCTTCTTCGAGGCGTCGGCAACGGTCGGCCAGGGCATCTCCGTGGTCGTCTACCCGCGGCTCGAGGCGCTGCCGCGCTGGCGGCTGCCGGCGGCCCAGCTGGAGGGCAGCCACGCCTCGCCGGTGCGGACCCTCCAGACGACCCCGCTGGCGACCACGGTCCGGCCGTACGCGCCGGGCGATTCGATGAACCGGATCCATTGGAAGACGACCGCACGGCACGGCGAGATCCAGGTCAAGGAGTTCGACCTCGAGCAGACCGCTGACGCCTGGATCGTGCTCGACCTCCAGCGCAGCGTGCAGGCCGGCCGCGGCGACGAGTCCACGGTCGAGGCGTCGATCCGCGCCGCCGCGTCGATCGCCGACAAGGCGCTCCAGGAGAACCGCGCGGTCGGGATGACCGTGAACGTCGGTCGGACGACGTTCCTGCCACCCGATCGCGGCGGTCGCCAGCACCTCAAGATCATGCAACTCCTCGCCGCCGTCGAGGCGGACGGCAGCGCGCCGCTCGTCGAGACGCTGATCTCGACGGTCGGGCGGCTCCGCCGCGGGATGACGGCAGTGATCATCACGCCGTCGCTCGATCCATCCTGGGTCCGGCCGCTCGCCTCGTTGCGGACACGCGGCGTCGCCTGCGTCGTGGTGACGCTCGACGCGGCCGCGTACGAGCGGCTCGCGCGCGAGACCCACGCGGCGTCGACCGGCGAGACCGTGGCGACCGACGCCGACGCGGACGAGCTCGCCGCCAAGCGCGCCCGCGCGCTCCACCATGCGCTCGCCGAGTACGAGCTGAAGTCCTTCGTCGTCACGCCGGGCCGACCGCTCGGGGAGATCCTGGCCCGATGAAGCGACGCTTCGTCCTTGCGCCCGAGGAAGGCTGGGTCACGCTCGGCCTGGTCCTGCTGCTGTGCCTGACGCTGGCCTGGTCGGTGGACGGCGCGAAGTACGTGCTCGGACGCGGCGAGTACCTCGACTTCCTGGTCTACGCCGCGGCCGGTGGCGTGCTGGTCGGCTTCATCGGTCCGAAGGTCGGCTGGGGCCGCTGGCTGACGTTCCTCATCGGGTCCATCTTCGGCGCGCTCATCGTCCCGCTCATGACCGGCCTCGACTTCTACAGGCGCGGGGCGCCGCTCCACGACCTCTTCCAGGTGACCTCGGACGCCACCGTCTCGGCGTTCATCGACATCGCCATCCTGCGCAACGGGGTCACGGTCCAATACCTCCATCACGCGATGATCATCGGCCTGCTCGTCTGGGCGACCTCGATGTTCGCCTCGTACGCCGTGTTCGGACATCGACGCTCGCTCAACGCCATCGTCGTCGTCGGGCTGCTGCTCGTCGCCAACATGTCGGTCAACCTCGAGAACCAGCTGTCCCTGCTCGTCGTGTTCAGCCTGGCGTCGCTCTTCCTGCTCATCCGGGCGCACGTGTTCGAGGAGCAGTCGGAGTGGCTGCGCCGGCGGATCGGCGATCCCGCCTCGATCGCGACCGTCTATCTGCGCGGCGGAACGGGGTTCATCGCGGTGACCGTCGCGCTGGCCTTCGCGCTGACGATCACCGCCTCGTCCGCCCCGCTCGCCGGTGCGTGGGGCGGGGTGGGCGACGGGCTGATCAGCCTCTCGAAGGCGGTCGCGCCATTCCTGCCGACCGGTGGCTCGACGCGGTCGCTGGGCATCACCTTCGGGTCCAACTCCGTGGTCCGCACGACATGGAACAACAACGACGACCTGGCCCTGACCATCCAGCGCAACCCGACCGACAAGCAGGACTATTACTGGCGCGTTCGCGCCTACGACCAGATCGGCCTGCGCGATTGGGGCACGGGACGCATCACCAGCGTCGCGGTGCCGGCCAATTCGTCGATCTTCGACGGGCTGGTGGACGACCCGCCGGGCGACGGCCTCAAGACGGCCACCTTCGTGGTCCTCCCGGCGGGCTTCCACGAGTCGATGCTGTTGTCGCCGGCCACGCCCATCAAGGTGCAGGAGAACGTCCGGCTGTCGTACGTCGGCCAGGGCGGTTACTTCGCGGTGCTCGATCGCGACGGCGGGAAGGGCGCCTACACCATCACGGCCGATGTCCTGGTCGAGGGCAATGCCGCTGGCCAGTTGAACGAGCGAGCGCTGGCGGCGGCCGGCACGAACTACCCGCCCGACATGATCGCGCTGTACGAGGCTGTGCCAACCGGGGCGATGGGTCCCCAGTCGAGCGCCCTCGAGGCCAAGATCGTCAACGCGGCAGGCGAGAACGCGGCGCCGATCGATCTCGCCGAGGCGCTCGTCAAGGAGCTTCGGTCGAGCAACTACACGTACAAGACCGATGTCAGCGGCGTCGACTGCGGGAGCACGTCGACGACGGAATGCTTCGCGACCTTCAAGCAGGGGTTCTGCCAGTGGTATGCGTTGACGATGACGACGATCATGCGTCATCTGCATATCCCGACCCGGATGGTCGAGGGCTTCCTGCCGGGCTCGCGCGACACGAACGGCGTGGAGCAGATCCGCAACAACAACGCCCATGCCTGGGTCGAGTCGTACTTCCCGGGCTATGGCTGGGTGGCGTTCGACCCGACCGGTGTCAACCTGCCTACCCAGCTGGCCGTGGCGCTGCCATCGGGACCGCCCACCGCGAGTTCGAGCCCGAAGGCATCCGGCAGCGTAGGCCCGCCCCCGTCGTTGCCGGCCCGTGGTGGGCCGGAGAACGAGGATCCGCAGTCGGGCGCAGCCGGGAACCTGGCGCGAGGATCGCTCGGGCCGTTGATCGCGGTCGGCGCGCTGCTCCTGCTGGTCATGGTCGGTCTGGCGTTCATCGTCTGGCGGCGTGGACCGCGCGGCGCCACCACCGCCGATGCCGCGTACGGGATGGTCACCAGGATCGCCTCACGGCTCGGGTTCGCTCCGCGGCCGGCGCAGACCGTGTACGAATACGCCGGGACCCTGGGTGACGTGCTGCCCGACGTTCGTCCGGAGCTGGAGACCGTGGCGCGCGCCAAGGTCGAGGCGGTCTACGCCCGCCAGGTGCTCGGCGACGAGCGGATCGCGACGCTCCGGGCCGCCCAGCGTCGCCTTCGCGTGGCGCTCCTCAGGCTGGCCTTCCGCCGCAAGGAACGTCGCCGCCGCCGGTAGCGCGTGGTGGTGCCCGGAGGATCAGAGCGCGCCGCCGCTCGCGCGATCCTCGATCGCCTCCACCGCCTCGGCATCGGCCAGGCCGGCCAGATGCGCGGTCAGGTTGTGGGCCCGCAGGACCGGGCGACCGGCACGCAGCTCCACGACCGTGATCGCGCACAGGTCCATCGCCCACATCCAGAAGCGCTCGAGGGGCAGGTCGAACAGGGTCAGCAGGAGCACCTTGAACACCCCGTCGTGGCCGACGACGATCGTCCACGGATGGTCGGGACGCGGATCGGCATAGCCGGCGACCTGCGGCCGGTCGGGGCTGCCCGGTTCGCGGCCCTCGGCGAGGCGCGCCAGGACCGCCGCCAGCGCCGGCCGAACGCGCGCCTGCACCTCCGGGAGCGATTCACCCCCGGGTGCCCAGGCGTCGACGGGCGTTCGCCGCCAGGCCGCCAGCTGCGGACCGTCGCGCTCCGCGATCTCGTCCCGATGGAGGCCCTGCCACGCCCCCTGGTGGATCTCGAGGAAGCCGGGATCGGAGCGGCGCGCCGGCGAACGCCCGGCCCGAGTCATCGCGGCCTCGATGGCGGCCGCCGTCTGGCTCGTGCGCTGCAGCGGGGAGTGGACCAGTTCGAGCGTGTCGCCGTTCGGGAAGGGCAGCGCAGGCGGCTCGTGCGGGCGTGCCAGACGAGCCGACGCGAGGGCGGCCTGGCGGAGGCCGATCGGGGTCAGCGGCGAATCGGCCCGGCCCTGGAAGCGACCCTCGGCGATGAACGTCGACTCGCCGTGCCGGACGAGGACGAGGGTCGAGTCGAGGCCGTCGGGGATCAACGGCCCGGCATCGGGGTCCGCCGTCAGCGCGCGCCTCCCAGCCGGATCGTCCACAGGTCGCGCACCGCCTCCTGCCGGCGGATGGCCTCGGACACCGCCTCCGGCACATCGTCGTCGAGGGCGAGGATCATGAACGCGTCCTCGCGCGGCCTGGTCCGGGCGAGGTGCATCGCGCTGATGTTGATGTCGGCCTCGCCGAGCATGACCCCGACGCGCCCGACGGTGCCCGGCCGGTCCATATGCCGCGTGATCAGCATGCTGTCGGCCGGCGCCATGTCGAGCCGGTGATCATCGAGGCGAGTGATCCGCGGCTCACCGGCGGCCACCGTGCCGGCCACCACGGTCGTCCCGCGACCGGTCTCGCCGGACAGCGTCAGCAGCGCGGCGAAGGCCCCGGCGTCCGGGGTCTTGTGCTCGATCACGGTGATGCCGCGAGCCTTGGCCAGCGCGCCGGCATTGACCAGGTTGACCCGTTCGGTCGTCGAGGTCTCGAGCAGGCCGCGCAGGACCGCCGCGGTCAGCGGCGTCCCGTCATGATCGGCGAGCTCGCCGGCGATCTCGAGCGTCAGGGTGCGCACGCCGCCGCGCGAGAACTGGGCGAAGAAGCGCCCGAGGACCTCGGCCAGCGGCAGGTACGGGGCGATCGCATTGGCGGTCTCCGGGGTGAGCAACGGCGCGTTGACGGCGTAGCGTGCGCTGCGGCCGTCGAGCACGTCGAGGACCTGCGCCGCGACCTCCTCCGAGACGAGGACCTGGGCCTCCGCGGTGGACGCCCCGAGGTGCGGCGTGAGGAGCGTGTTGGGTGCGTCGAGCAGCGGTGAGCCGGTCGGCGGTTCCTGTTCGAAGACGTCGATCCCGGCGCCGGCGAGATGACCCGAGCGGAGCGCGTCGGCGAGCGCCGCCTCGTCGACGACGCCGCCCCGCGCGACGTTGAGGATGATCGCGCCGGGTCGCAGCCTGGCGATAGCCTCCCGGCCGATGAGCCCGCGCGTCGCCCGCGTCAGCGGGACGTGGACGGTGACCACGTCCGCCCGGTCGAGCATCGTGCCGAACTCCACCAGCTCGACCCCATGGTTCGCGGCCGCCTCCGCGCTGATGAACGGGTCGACGCCGAGAACGGTCATCTCCATGGCCCGGGCGCGGACCGCGATCGCCTGCCCGATCTTGCCCAGCCCCACGATGCCCAGCGTCCGGCCGCGCAGCTCGAGCCCGGTGAACTGGGCCCGCTTCCACTCGCCCCGGCGGACCGACGCGTCGGCCTGGGCCGTTCGCCGGGCCAGGCCGTAGAGCAGCGCGAGCGTGTGCTCCGCCGCGGCGATCGTGTTCCCGGTCGGGGCGTTGACGACCACGATCCCCGCGCGAGTCGCCGCCTCCAGGTCGACGTTGTCGACGCCCACGCCGGCCCGTCCGATGACCACCAGCCGCGGGGCGGCGGCGATCAGCTCCGCGTCGACCTGGACCTGGCTGCGGACGACCAGCGCGTCGTATTCGGGCAGGATCGCGCACAGCTCCTGGCGGGTCAGGCCGGGCCGTTCGTCGACCTCGTGATGGGCTCGCAGGAGCTCGACACCCTCCTGGGCGACGGGCTCGGCGACGAGGACCCTCACGCACCCGCCCCGGCCGGGGCCGGCGTGACGAGCCCGAGGGACTCCATCGCCGCCACCTGGGCGGCCGCCACGGCGGAGCCTGGCCGCACGGGCCGGCCGAAGGCGATCGACGCGAACTCGAGGACGCTCATCGCGCCGAGGATCTCCTCGAGCGTGACCGAGCCGAGATGGCCGAGCCTGAAGATCCTGCCGGTCAGCTTGCCCTGGCCGCCGGCCAGGACCAGCCCGCGCCGCTTGAGCTCGCCGTTGAACGCCTTCCAGTCGAGATCGTCGGGAACCATCGCGCCGGTCACCGTCCGGGAGGCGAAGCGCGGATCCGCCAGCAGCTCGAACCCGAGCGCTGTCAGACCGGCGCGCGTGGCGGCGGCGCAAGCCTCGTGGCGCGCGAAGACATGTTCCGCGCCCTCGGCGGTCATCAGCCGGATGCCCTCGTCGACTTGGTAGACGACCGCGATCGCCGGCGTCCACGGCGTCTGGCCCTGGGCGTGGCTCTCGCGGTGCGTCCGGAGGTCGAGGTAGACGCGCGGCGCCGTGGCGGTCTCCATCGCCGCCCAGGCCCGTTCCGAGGCGGCGATCATGGCCAGCCCCGGGGCGGCCATCCAGGCCTTCTGCGAGCCGGTGACGACGACGTCGATGCCCCAGGCGTCCATCTCGAACGGCACCGCGCCGAGACCGGACACGCTGTCGACGAGGATCAGCGCGTCGGGCGCCGTCTCGCGGATGATCGCCGCCAGCGCCGCGACCGGGTTCATGACCGCGGTCGACGTCTCGTTGTGGGTCAGCAGGACGGCCTTGTAGGCGGTGTCTCGCCGGAGCTCGGAACGGACGACCTCCGGGTCGGCCGCCTGACCCCA
Source organism: uncultured Chloroflexia bacterium (assembly GCA_963833285.1). Classification (GTDB taxonomy): domain Bacteria; phylum Chloroflexota; class Limnocylindria; order Limnocylindrales; family CSP1-4; genus SPCO01. Next base: position 56,202 of record CAWHXM010000007.1, read on the forward strand.
TTCGACCTCGAGCTTGGTCACGTCCGCCCCGTAGGTCCGGGCGATCTTGGCGAACCGGTCGCCGAACGAGCCGATCGACACCGCGAGGACGCGGTCGCCGGGCGAGATCGTGTTGACGACGGCTGCCTCGAGCCCGCCCGTGCCCGCGGTGGTGACGATCGCGATGTCGCTCGTCGTCCCGAAGAACGGCTGCATCCCGGTCAGGATCCGGCCGAGCATCGCGGCGAACTCCGGGCCGCGGTGGTTGATCATCTGGCGCGCACCGGCCTCGCGGACGGATGGCGGGAGCCCCGTCGGTCCGGGGATGCGCAGGTTGGGCTCGGAGCGGTCCACGGGAAATCTCCTGGGATGGTGGCGGTCGATCGCTGCCGGCGGGCGTCCACCGACATCTGACATATGCTCTCATGCCGAGCCGGGTGACGGTCGGACCGGGGCCCGCGCGGGCGAAGGACCGTCACGCGTGCGGGTCCGGATCCGTCCCGTGCGGGCCTGCAACGAGACCGGGAGCTGTATCGATCGTGTCCGAGGCACCGCCGACCATCGCCAACCGCCGCCTGACCCGCCGCCGTGGCGCACTGGTCGCCGTGCTCCTCGCGGTCGGCGGCCTGCTGGTGGCGGGCCTCGCGGTCTCGACCGATACGTTCGGGGCGGGGCACCTGTGGGAACGGGCCATGGCCAGGGCGGACCGCTTCCTCGCCGGACCCGTCCCCGATCGTCCTGCACCGGACACGGTCCTCGTGACCAATCCCAACGCGTCCGAGGGACCCGACGCGGACCCCGACGAGACTGCGTCGAGCGCGACCGATGCCCCTTCGGCAGCGCCGGCCGCCAGCGCGCCGGCCGCGGCTCCGACGATCGTGCCGGTGCCGACCGCTACGGCGCGACCGACCCCGGCTCGCCGCGCGATGGATGTCGACATCGTCAAGAACGACAAGGCCGTCTTCGCCCACGAGATCAAGGACACGTGGTGCGCGCCGGCTGGTGTCCAGATCGTCCTGGCCATCCTCGGCCACGGCGACAACTCGAGTGCCCTCCAGCGCCAGCTCCAGAGCCGGGTCCGTGAATGGGAGAGCTACAAGGACAGCCACAACGGCGATTGGGGACCCTCGGCCATGTCGCTGGCGCTCGCGGACTACGGCGTCAAGGGCTACCAGGTGCGCGCCTACCAGACGCGCCAGGGCGCGCTGCGCGACGCCGCGAAGGCGATCGAGCAGACCGGCTCGCCCGTCCTGCTGATGGCCTGGCGGGGTGCGCACACCTGGGTCATGTCCGGCTTCCGGGCAGACGCGGACCCGGCGATCTTCCCGGATGCCAAGATCTCGGGCGCCTACATCCTCGATCCGTGGTACCCCGACGTATCGAGCATCTGGGGTCCGTCCGACCCGCCCGGGACCTTCCAGAACGACGCGGAGATGATCCGCAACTACCTCAAGTGGAAGCGACCCGAGGGCAAGTACCCGGAGCGCGACGGGCTGTATCTCGCGGTCGTCCCGACGGTCAAGGCGCCCTGACGCCGATCCGCCGGACCCGGCCCGCGAGGAAGGCGGCGAGCAGGGCGTCCTTGGCGATCATCCCGGCCGCGTAGCCGAACGGGATGGCCAGGATGTCGAACGCGGGCACGAGGGCCTGCGTCGCGAGCACGACGACGGCCAGCCCCGTGAACGAGGCGATGACCTGGCGCAGCGTGTCGTGTGTCGCGTACAGGCCGCGCGACAGCGGATAGGCGAGCGCGTCGAACGGGACCGACAGCGCGAACGCGGCGACCACCGCGGACGTTCGGGCCACGTCGTCGGGGCCGAACTTCCCGCCGCCCAGGAGGACCTGGACGAGCGTGCCGGAGAATACGAACAGGGTCGCCGCGGCGAGCGTCGTGAGGACCGCGATGGTCACCAGGTTCCGGCCGAGGACCGCGCGGAACGCGCCGCCGTCGTCGTCGGCGAACGCCGCCGAGAGGACGGGGAAGACCGCCAGCGAGAACGACACGCCGATGAGGCTGACCGGCAGGACCTGGTAGTCGAGCCCGAAGTTGAGCGAGGTGACGGCGCCGACCCCGATACCGGTGGCGACCCTCGTGAAGTAGGTGAAGATCAGCGGCTCGACGGCGACCGAGAACATGCGCGGGACCATCAGCCGCAGGAACTCGGCGAAGGCGGCCGTTCGCGCCGCGAATGCGGGCCGGATCCGGAACGACGTCCGTCTCGTGCCCACGACCCGGATGGCGAGGTGGGCCGCCGCTCCCGCGACCGCCCCCCAGGCCGTCGCGGCGATCCCGAACCGGCTCGCCAACAGGACCGTGCCCAGGATGATCCCGCCGGTGTAGAAGACGGGTGCGATCGCGTAGAACACGAAGCGGCGATGCGCGACGAGGATCTCCCCGAGCGGGAACGAGGCGGCGAACAGGACCTGGGCCAGGCAGTTGATCCTGAGCAGCTCGATGTACAGCTCCCTGGTCGTCAGCGGGGCCGCCGGGACGACGACGTCGGCGAGCCACGGGGCGGCCACGAAGATGAGCGTGCTGGCGATGGCCATCACCGCGATCGCTCCGGTCAGGATCGTCCGGCCGAAGTCGTTCGCCGGCTCGTCGTCCCGTCCGTCGTGCCGGAGGCTGCTGTAGATCGGGACGAACGGCGCAGCCAGCCCGGCCGCGACGAGGACGTCGAGGGCGATCTCCGGGATGCGGAAGGCCGCGTTGTAGGCATCGAGCTCGGCGCCGGCGCCGTAGGTATTGGCAAAGACCCGGTTGCGCACGATGCCCAGGGCGAAATAGGCCAGCGCCAGCAGCGACAGCACGATCGCCCCGCGCGGGAAGACCCGGTCCAGCAGGCTCCGCGACGTGGCGGCGATCGCGGTCAACGCGGCGGCTCGCCTCGCTACCGGTCGCGCCGGACCTGGAGCCGGCGGCCGCGGATGGTGGCTCCGGCAAGTGCGTGGCCGACGTCGTCGGCGACCGATGCCTGGACATCGACCAGCGAGAACGCGTCGTTGATCTGGATGGCGCCGACGACGCTGCCCGGGACGCCCGCCTCGTTGGTGATCGCCCCGACCAGGTCCCCGGGCCGGATCCCCGCGCGGCGGCCACCGCCGACGAACAGGCGGACCCACGGACCGCCGGAGCCTGGCCGGTCCACGCTCGTGGCCCCCGGTCCTCGCCCGGCGCGCGGCGGCGGTCCGGGCCGGCCCGGGTGCGCCGGCGACGGACCCGTCCGGGCGCCACGCGGCGGCGGCCCGGCGACGAGGGGCGGCGACGACAGCTCGACCTCGTCGGCGTCCTGCGTACCGGCGCCCTCGACGAGGCTCACCGCGGCCAGCGCGATGTCGACGAGGTCGAACTCCTCGGTCAGCGGCTCCACGACACCGCGGAACCGGTCGTAGCCGTCGGCCAGCAGCGCCTCGCGCAGGTTGGCCCGAAGCACCTCCGTGCGGCGCTCGCGCAGGTCCGCCACGGTGGGCAGGTTGGCGATCTCGAACTTCGACCGAGTGGCCGCCTCGATGTTGCGCAGCAGCCGGTGCTCGCGTGGCTCGACGAGGGTGATCGCCACCCCTTCGCGGCCGGCCCGCCCGGTCCGCCCGATGCGGTGGACATAGGCGTCCGGGTTCGACGGCACGTCGTAGTTGACGACGTGCGAGACGCCCTCGATGTCGAGGCCGCGGGCGGCGACGTCGGTGGCCACCAGCACGTCGAGCGAGCCGTCGCGGAAGGCGACCCATGATCCGGTCGCGGGCCTCCTGCGACAGCCCGCCGTGGAGGGCACCGGCGTCGTGGCCGCGGGCGCTCAGCGCCTCTGCGAGGTCGTCGACCTCGCCGCGCGTCCGGCCGAACACGAGCGCCGAGGTCGGATCCTCGACATCGAGGATCCGGCAAAGTGCGGCAAGCTTGTCGGTCCGCCGGACGACGTAGGCGACCTGACGGACGAGCGCCCCGCCGTCGCCAGACGGCCGCTCGGCATGGACCTTGATGCGCGCCGGGTCGCGCAGGTGTCGCTTCGCGACGCGGGTGATGGTCGGCGAGATGGTGGCCGAGAACAGGGCGGTCTGACGCTCCGCCGGCGTCGCCGACAGGATCGCCTCGAGGTCGTCCGCGAAGCCCATGTCGAGCATCTCGTCGGCCTCGTCGAGGATGACGACGCGGACCCCGTCGAAGCGGAGGCTGCCGCGCTTGAGGTGGTCGACCGCGCGACCCGGCGTGGCGACCACGATGTCGACCCCGCGTCGCAGGCCCCGGAGCTGCTGGCCGATGGGCTGGCCGCCGTAGACCGGCAGGACGCGCGCGCCGAGCTCCCGGCCGTACTTCGCGAGCGCCTCCGCGACCTGCATCGCGAGCTCGCGGGTCGGGACCAGGACGAGCGCCGAGGTGCTGCCGTCGGCGGCCCGCCCGACGGGGATGCGCTGGAGGGTGGGCAGGGCGAACGCGGCGGTCTTGCCCGTCCCGGTCGGTGCCTCGGCGAGGAGGTCGCGGCCGGCCAGCAAGGGCGGGATCGCCTCGCGCTGGATCGGGGTCGGCTCCTCGTAGCCGAGCGCCGCGATGACGCTCAGGAGGCGTGCGTCGAGCTCGAGGGCGGCGAAACCGTCGGGCGGCGAGGGATTCTCGGAATTGTCGTCGGCGGGTGCCGGGTCGGTGTCGTGGTCGGCCACGCCACCATTGTGGTCCACCCTCGGGCGGTCAGCGCGCCCCGACGACCGGTTCGAGGTCGATCGCCCGGACGCGACGCGTGCCGCCCGTGTCGGTGCGCACCGTGGCCGCCGGGATGACGCCCGGCACGAGGCGCTCGACGATCGCCTCCTCGCCGGCGAACAGGCCGGACCCGCTGATCCGGACGCGGGTACCGACCTTCAGGCTCGGTCGCCCGGCCCCGGCCGTCACGTCGATGGCCACCAGGTTGGGCCGGACCATGGCGACCTCTGGACCGGCACCGGCTCGCGGGGCGCCCTTCGTGTGGGTGCGCGCGACCGGGTAGGTCACCTTGCGTCGCTTCACGCCTCCGGCTCGTTGCCGTCGCGGCCCCCGCCCATCCCGCCACCGAGCGCGTCGGCCCCGTGGACGGCGGACCAGGCGATGACCGCGTCGGACAGCGCGACGGAGCTCGGGCGGACGCCGAGCCGGTCGTCGACGCCGCGGATGCCCGGCCCGAGCTCGGCCAGACGGCCGCGGTAGGCGGGCTTGTCGCCGTCGGTCCGGGTGGACGGCGGATAGACGTCGAAGTAGCCGTCGGTACTCACCACGATGTGCGCCTCAGGCGGGGAGAAGGACGTTCGAGACAAGGTGTGGATCCGATCCATCGCGCGCTGCGGACCGACGATATGCGAGCCCGGCGCCAGCGATTGCCATCCCACCATCGGGCCGCGCGGCGATTCCGTCAACTCGACGGTAAGTTGTCATGAACTTGCAACGGCTCGGTCTGCCGGGCGCAATGCCGTGGATGGACCCGCCCGCTACGCCGCCGACGATGACATCGGCGACGCCCGACCCGCCGAGGAAGGGAGCGCGTTCGTCACGACGTCATGAGCCGGCGTCGCGCTTCTCCGTCTCGGCGAGCTTCTTCCGGTTCGTCTCGCGGGTCTTCATGATCGCGTCACCGGCACGGTGAGAGGCCTCCGGGCTGGGGATCCGCGAGCGCGGTGTCTTGCCCGCGGCCTTCGCCGCCGCCCGTGCCTCCGCCCGGGCGGTCATGCGCGCGGCGATCGTCGACTCGTAGCCCTGGTCGGTCGGCAGGTAGTAGCGGCGGGCGGCGATCGCATCGGGCAGGTACTGCTGCTCGACGTCCGCGCCCTCGTAGTCGTGCGAATAGCGATAGCCCACCCCGATCCCGTGCTGCTTCATCGCGCGATGGGCCGCGTTGCGCAGGTGGAGCGGGACCGGCAGGGCGCCATTGGCCTCGACGTCGGAGACGGCCGCCCAGTAGGCGCTGCCCGAACGGTTCGACTTCGGCGCCGTGGCGATGTACGTCGTGGCCTGCGCCAGGGCGTACTGCGCCTCCGGCAGCCCGATCCAGTCGAGCGCCTGACCGGCCGCGACCGCCACCGACAACGCGCGCGGATCGGCGTTGCCGACGTCCTCCGAGGCGCTGATGATGAGCCGGCGGGCGATGAACTTGGGGTCTTCGCCGGCCGCGATCATCGCCGCCAGCCAGTACAGCGCCGCGTCCGGGTCGTTGCCGCGAAGGCTCTTGATGAACGCCGACACGGTGTCGTAGTGCCCGTCGCCGGCGCGGTCGTAGGCGAGGATGCGTTGCTGGGCGGCCGCCTCGACGTCCTCGAGCCGCGGGCTGACGTGGCCGTCGGCGTCGCGGACATCCTCAGCCTCGGCGAGGGCCGTCGCCCCCTCGAGCACGTTGAGCGCCGCCCGGGCGTCGCCGCCGGCCAGCGAGACGAGATGGTCGAACGCCTCATCGGAGAGCGACACGCCGCCGTCCGGTCCGAGCGCCCCGGCGAGGCCGCGTTCCGGATCAGCGATCGCCCGCCGGACCACGCTCGCGACCTCGTCATCGGTCAGCGGCTCGAGCCGCCAGACGCGCATCCTCGACAGCAGCGCGGCGTTGACCTCGAAGTAGGGGTTCTCCGTCGTTGCGCCGATGAGCGTGACCGTGCCGTCCTCGACGTGGGGCAGCAGCGCGTCCTGCTGCGCCTTGTTGAAGCGATGGATCTCGTCGAGGAAGAGGAGGCTCCGGGTGCCGTGCAGGGCCAGCCGTTCCTGCGCCTCGGCGATCGTGGCGCGGACCTCGACGACCCCCGACATGACCGCCGACATCGATGCGAAATGGGCGCCGATCTCGGCGGCGAGCAATCGGGCCAGGCTCGTCTTGCCGGTGCCCGGCGGCCCCCACAGCAGGAGCGAGCCGAGATGCCCGCGCGCGATGCTGCGGCGCAGCGGTCCGCGCTCGCCCACGAGGTGGACCTGGCCGACGAACTCCGACAGGTCGCGCGGGCGCATCCGCGCGGCGAGGGGTTGCCGCTCGGGCGGCGGCTGGAAGAGGGCCTCGGGTCGGGCGCCGGTCGGTCGCCGGGCGGATGGCATGCGCGGATGGTAGCGCGGCCGGGTGGCGCGACCCGGCGGGACGAGACGCTAGAGGGGACCCAGCCCGGCGAAGTGGGAGATCGCCCACAGGACGATGAGGAAGACGACGATCCCACCGCCGACGATCGTGATCCGGCGGACGTCGCGCGCGACGTAGGCGTATTCCTCGGCGGCCGAGATCGACAGCACGGAGCTGGGTCGCGCGGCAGCGATGGGGTCGCTCGTGCGGGCGACACGAGCGCGTTGCCTGGTGGCCTCGGCCTGGCGCTCCTCGGCCACGATCGCGGCCTCGAGCTCGGCGGCGCGCGCCTCCTCGGCATCGGTCAGCGCCTCGGGCGGGCGGGCGACTTCCGCCGTCCCGACCGTCGGCTTGGCGGCCGGTCGGCTGGCCGTGCGCTGGCGTGGTGGGCGCTGTCCCGGTCGGGAGACGCTGCCTCGGACTCGCTTGGCCATGATCTGGGAAGGGCCTCCAGGGATTCGGATCGGCCGGCGGCGATCGTACCGCTCGGGCGGTGACGTGGGCTGACGACGGCAGAGGATAGCACTCCCGGCACCCGGACCCGCTCCGACGGTCCCGCAGGCGCCGCCGATACGGTCCCGGTGAGGACGCCCTGCTAGACTCGGACGACCCCAGCGGAGGACCCTTCGGATCGACCTCGACGCGCTCGTCCAGCCATATCTCGGACCCCTCGTGGCCGGACTGTGCGCCGTCGTGCTCGTCCTGCTCATCGCGGTCCTCGCCCTCACCCGACGAACGCGCCGGCTCGATGCCCGGTTGGCCGGCCTGACCCGCGATTCGGATGGTCGGAGCCTCGAGGCCGTCCTCGACACCCACCTCGACAAGGTCTACGCGGTTTCCCGCGAGCTCGACGAGCTCGCGGCCCGGATGGCGGTCCTCGAAGGCGCCCAGCGGCGCTCGTTCCAGCGGGTCGGGCTCGTCCGCTACAACCCGTTCGAGGAAACCGGCGGGAACCAGAGCTTCGCCCTGGCGCTGCTCGACGCGGGCGGCGATGGCTGGGTCCTGTCGAGCCTGCATGCGCGCTCCGGGACGCGGGTCTACGCCAAGTCGATCAAGGCCGGCCGCGCCGACACCGGGCTGTCGGAGGAGGAGACCGCGGCACTCGGTCAGGCGATGGCCTGACAGCCTAGATGACACGGCGGCCGGCGATGCTCCCGACATGGCCCCCACGACATCCAGGCCCGCCGCGGCGGACACCGTGACACGTCCGCGCACGCGCGCCCGGCGCGAGCCGTCCCCGCTCGACCAGCTGCCGGCGTGGCGCGATCTCGTCCCGGTCATGGACCCCGCGGTCGTCGCCCCGCCCGCCAGCCCGGGGATGGAGGCCCTCCTCGGCGGGCTGAACCCCGACCAGCTCCGCGCGGTGACCCACGGTGCCGGTCCGCTCCTCGTCGTCGCGGGTGCCGGGACCGGCAAGACCCAGGTCATCACGCGGCGAATCGCGTGGCTCATCGCCTCGCGCCGGGCCAGGCCCTCGGAGATCCTGGCCCTGACCTTCACCGACAAGGCGGCGGAGGAGATGGCCGTCCGCGTCGACCAGCTCGTGCCATACGGCTACACGGACACGGCGATCTCCACGTTCCACGCCTTCGGCGACGGGCTCATCCGCGAGTACGCCCTGGAGCTCGGCCTGCCGACGGACCTGCGCGTCCTGTCGCGACCGGAGGTCGTCATCTTCCTGCGCGAGCACCTCTTCGAGTTCGACCTCGACGTCTATCGCCCGCTCGGCGACCCGACGCGGTTCCTGGCCGCGCTCGCCACGCTGTTCAGTCGGTGCAAGGACGAGGACATCGCGCCGGCGGACTACGAAGCCCATGCCGATCGGGTGGCCGCCGAGGCGCGCGAGCTCGCCGATGCCGCCGCGACGGCACCCGACGGCTCGCTGACGGCGGCGTCGAACGGTGCGGCCGAGGAGGCCGGCCGCCAGGCGGAGCTCGCCCGCGCCTATGCCACCTACCAGCGGCTGCTGGCGGCCAACGGCTGCATCGACTTCGGCGACCAGGTCGCGCTGGCGTTGCGACTCGTCCGAACGTCGGCGGCGGCACGCGAGGCCATCGCCGGCCGGTTCCGCTACATCCTCGTCGACGAGTTCCAGGACACGAACCGGACGCAGGCCGAGCTGGTCGCGGCCCTGGCCGAACGTCACCGCAACGTCACGGTCGTCGGCGATGACGACCAGGCGATCTACGCCTTCCGCGGTGCGGCGGTCGACAACATCCTCGACTTCTCGGATCGGTACCTCGGCGCGCGGACGATCGTCCTCCGCCGCAACTACCGGTCGCTCGCGCCGATCCTCGATGCGGCCTACCGGCTCATCCGGTTCAACGACCCGGACCGGCTCGAAGTCCGGACCGGCGTCGTCAAGCGCCTTCGACCGCAGCGCGCGACCGCGTCACCCGCGCCGGTCCGTCTCGAGGCCTTCGCGTCGGGCTCGGAGGAGGCTGACTGGATCGCGGCCGAGATCGGACGCCGGGTCGAGGCCGGCGCCGCGCCGCGCGACCACGCGGTCCTCGTCCGCGCCAACGGCCACGCCGACCCGATCCTGCGGGCACTCAACCTCGCCGGGATACCGTGGCGTTTCTCCGGGACGTCGGGCCTCTATGCGCGGCCGGAGGTCCGCCTCCTGCTCGCCTTCCTGCGCGTCGTCGCGGACCTCGAGTCGAGCGTGGACCTGTACGCCCTCGCGGCGTCCGATGTCTACGGGCTGGGGGGCGAGGACCTGACCGCCATCGTCAACATGGCCCGCCGTCGCAACCGCTCGGTCTGGGCGGTGCTCGACGACTGGACCGGCAGCCCGGGATCCTGCGCGTCGCGCCCGACACCCGGACGATCGTGCATCGCCTCGTCGCGGACTTGCGCGGGTATGCCGCGGCAGCGCACGAGGGCCCGGCGGGTGAGCTGCTCTATCGCTTCCTGCGCGGGAGCGGGCTGCTCGCACGGCTCGTCGGCACGGACACGCCGGCCGCCGAGGAGGCGCTCGGGAACATCGCCCGCTTCTTCGAGATCGTCCGGTCCCAGTCCGCCTTGCTGGCCGACGATCGGGCGGTGTTCGTGGCGCCCCATCTGGCGACGCTCATCGAGGCCGGCGACGATCCGGCGACCGCCGAGCTCGATCCCGACACCGACGCCGTCGCGGTGCTCACCATCCACAAGGCCAAGGGACTCGAGTTCCCGGTCGTCTTCCTGCCGGGGATGGTCGCCGGCCGCTTCCCGTCGGGCGGACGCGGGGATCCGCTGGCCCTGCCGACCGGCCTCGGTCGCGGGACACCGCCGGAGCCCGAGGCGGCCCTGGCCGAGGAACGCCGGCTGTGCTACGTCGCGATGACCCGGGCGCGCGACGAGCTCGTCCTGTCGCATGCGGCGGACTACGGCGGGGCCCGGGCGCGGCGCGTCTCGCCGTTCGTGCTCGAGGCGCTCGACCTGCCGGCGGCGGCCGGCATCCCGGGCGCGGGCGCGCGGAGCAGCACCCCGGCGGAACGCCTCGCCACCTTCGACCCGACCGCGCTGGCCTCAACGGTGCCCGACGGGCCGATCACGGAGCCGCTGTCGCTGAGCTTCTACCAGATCGACGACTACCTGACCTGCCCGCTCAAGTACAAGTTCGCCCACGTCCTGCGCGTGCCGCTGGCGCCGCACCACGCGATCGTCTACGGCGCGGCCCTCCACAAGGCGGTCCAGCTCTTCCACCACCGTCACGCCAGGGGCCACGTGATGAGCGAGGCGGAGCTCGACGAGGTCTTCGAGTCGGCCTGGTCGAACGAGGGCTTCATGAGCCGCGATCACGAGGAGGCCCGGCTGTCGGCCGGCCGGGCGGCGCTCCGCCGGTTCCGCGAGGCGCAGCTCGAGCCGGGAGCCGTGATCCCGACCTACGTCGAGCGCGAGTTCGCGTTCAGGCTCGGCGGCGACCGGGTGCGCGGCCGCTGGGACCGTGTCGACGTCGTGCCCGTCGCTGCGGGGAGTGCCCGGCCCGACACCAGCGTTCCCAGCGCCGATGTCGTCACACCGACGCTCGAGATGCTCGGTCCGGAGCGCGTGACGATCACGGACTACAAGTCGTCCGACGTGCGCGACCCGGCCAAGGCCCGGCAACGCGCCCGTGACTCGCTCCAGCTCCAGATCTACGCGATGGGCTACGAGGCGATGACCGGCCGCCTGCCCGACGCGATCGCGCTCTACTTCCTCGAGTCGGGGCTCGTCGGCGAGGTCGACGTGGACCCGAAACGACTGGCCAGGGCGCGCGAGCGGATCGCCACGGCGGCGGCCGGGATGCGCGCCCGCGACTACACGGCGAAGCCCGACTACCTGGCCTGCACGTATTGCGCCTTCCGCGACATGTGCCCGTCCAGCGTCGCCCGCTGAGCGACTGCCCGACCACCGCCGGATCGTACCCGACCAGGGCATTCATCCGACTCGACGCCGCCCATGGGCCATGACCGACGGGCCCGAAGCCCTAGACTCGATGGTCATGGACGCGCGCGATCGGACGGCGAACCTGGCCATCTTCGGCGCCGCGGCGATCGTCTGGGTCCTCGTCGGATTGGTCGTGACGACCCGCGATCCGCTCGTCGATCCGAGCGCCGGGTTCATCGGGGCGATGCTCATCGGGCTGGCGGTCGCGTTGACGCTCATCCCGCTGATGTGGCTGACTGTCTACGGCCGCCACCGCCAGATCGCCTACCGCGGCGACTGGCTGCGCGCCGTGCGCCGCTCCGCGTGGGTCGGGATCGTGGTCGCGGTCCTCATCGTGCTGCGGCTGCAGGGGCTGCTCGAGCTCCCCATCGCCGTGTTCATGATCGCGCTCGTCCTCGTCGCCGAGGCGACGCTGTCCGTCGAGCGCTGATCGACAGCACCGGGCGCCGCGTCACGCTACGAGCTGTTCGCGGACCCCGATCTGCTCGCGGCCGCCTGGCGAGTTCCGCGAAGGGGCCTGAGGGCGAAGGCTCGGGTTGCGGGTGCGCTACCATCGTTCGTGGCGCGTCCCGCTGGACGACAGGTTTCGAACCGGCGGCGCCCCGAGCGAGACGGATCTGAACGCCGCGTCGACACGCCGCGACCGTCCCCGGAGGAACTCCGTGGCTGAGCGCCCACCCGACCCCGACCTGGACCGTGACTTCGCGCACGAGAACGGCTGGGATCGCGAGTTCGAGACCTACGACGATCACGACCTGCCGACATACGTCGGGCCGGCCACGTTCATGAAGCTGCCGTGGATCACCGACCCGGCGGAGCTCCGCCGTCGCGAAGTGGACGTGGCGATCATCGGCGCGCCGTTCGACGACGCGGTGACCCACCGGCCGGGTGCCCGGTTCGGCCCGCGCGCCATCCGCGCGGCGCAGTACACGTCCGGCTCGATCAACTCGCTCCAGCTCGACGTCGAGCCGTTCGAGGTCCTGACCGTCGTCGACGCCGGCGATGCCAACGTCGTCCCGTCCTGGATCGACCGCGCACACGCGCTCATCTTCCGCAAGGTCCTCGAGGTCGCGAGCACCGGCGCGATCCCGATCGTGCTCGGCGGCGACCATTCGATCACCTGGCCGAGTGCCACCGCCATCGCCGAGGTGCGCCGTCCGGGGAGCATCGGCATCGTCCATTTCGACGCACACGCCGATACCGCCGCCGACGATTGGGGCGTCCTGGCCGGCCACGGCACGCCGATGCGCCGGCTGATCGAGTCGGGAGCGGTCAAGGGCAAGAACTTCGTGCAGGTCGGGTTGCGCGGCTACTGGCCGCCGGTCGAGACCTTCGAGTGGATGCGCGAGCAGGGCCTTCGCTACCACTTCATGCGCGAGATCGAGGAACGCGGCGCGGAGGCCGTCATCGCACAGGCGATCGACGAGGCCCTCGACGGTCCCGACTACGTCTACCTGAGCCTCGACATCGACGTCATCGACCCCGGCATGGCGCCCGGGACCGGCACGCCCGAGCCGGGCGGGATGCTCAGCCGCGAGGTGCTGCGGGCCATCCGCCAGATCGTGGCCGCGGTGGATCTGGCGGGCATGGACATCGTCGAGGTCTCGCCACCGTATGACCACGCCGAGACGACCGCGATGATCGCGAACCGGGCGGCGCTCGAGGCGATCAGCGCGCTGGCCGTGCGCCGCGCGGCGGGCAAGCCGGTTCGCTGGGCGGGCGTCCCGGAGCGGCCCGGCCGCTTCCCGGCGAGCACGGGCGAGCGCCACGGCCACGCCGGCTGAGCGGGCCGATGCTGGACCAGCCGGATGCCGCGACCGCGGCGGCCCTCGCCAGGCTGTACGACCTCGACCTGACCGACGACCCGGGCGACCTCGACCTCTATCTCGCGCTGGCCGATCGTGCCGACGGCCCCGTCCTCGAGCTGGCCGTCGGGACCGGTCGGCTGGCGATCCCGCTGGCGGAGGCAGGCCACATCGTCACCGGCGTCGATCTCGACCCGGCGATGCTCGAGCGGGCCAGGCGCCGCGCCGGCGGCACCGCGGGCTCCGACCGGCTGTCGTTCGTCGAGGCCGATCTGGTCGGGCTGCGCCTCCCCGATGCCGGCCGGTTCGGGCTCGCGTTCATCGCGCTCAACTCGCTGCTCGTGCTGCCGAACCGGGCCGCCCAGCAGGCCGCGCTCCAGGCACTCGCGGACCACCTTGCGCCCGGTGGGCTGGCGGTCGTCGACATCTGGCTCCCCGACGCCGAGGATCTGGCCCGCTTCGACGGCCGGATCATGCTCGAATGGCCGCGGCTCGACCCCGAGACGGGAGCGATCGTGACCAAGGTCGGTTCGGCCCAGCACGACGCCGCCGCGGCGACGGTGACCCTGACCGCGATCTTCGAGGAGGGCGGCCAGGGCGGACCCGCCCGGCGCTGGATCCGGCGCGACCGGTTGCGCTTCGTGTCGGCCGACGAGCTGCGCGAGTTCGCCGAGCGCGCCGGGCTCGTCGTCGAGCTCCTGGCCGGCAGCTACGACCTGGGTCTGCTTGGTCCCGGCAGCGAACGGGCCATCCTCATCGCGATCAAGCCGTGACCGTGTCCGATGGCCATCCGCGACCCGGACCTCCGGGGGTGGATGCCACCCCCGACCCCCGTGGTATCGTCGGTTCCAATGTCATCGACTGACCAGATCCGCCTGCTCATCGTCGAGGACGTTCCGCAGGTCGCCCAGTACATCCGAGGCCTGCTGAACGCGCAGGCCCGGGTAAAGCTGCTCGAGGTCATCGACGACGGCAGCCGGGCCATCGGCACGATCCGCGAGCAGCGCCCGGATGTCGTCCTCGTCGACGCGCTGCTCCAGGGCCGGATCAAGGGCCCCAAGCTCGTCGAGCAGATCCATCAGGCCGACCTCGGCGTGCCGGTCATCGTCCTGACCGTGCCGCAGAACCCGATCGAGGTCGAGCCGGAGGCGGGCATCCACGGCGTCCTGTCGATGCCGTTCTCCGGGTTCGACCTGATGACTCGGGTGTCGGCGGTGCGCAAGGAGTTCGACGCCATGACCGCGGTCGCCAGCACGCGGGTCATGAGCGTGTTCGCGCCAAAGGGCGGTGTCGGCAAGACCACGATCGCGTTCAACCTTGCGGTCGCGCTCGGACAGCTCGGCGCGCGGACAGTCCTCATCGACGGCAGCCTCCAGTTCGGCGACCTGCGCTCGTTGCTCAAGGTGCCGGTCGACGCGCCGTCGATCCTCGACCTGCCGACCGACCGCATCGCCGAATCGGACCTCGGCGACGTCCTGTGGCGGGATCCGTCCGGGATCGACATCCTGCTCGCCCCGCCGCGCATCGAGATGGCCGAGATGCTCACCGCGCGTGACGTCGAGAAGACCCTGTCGCTGCTGCGTCGCGTCTACGCCGCGATCGTCATCGACATGTCGAGCCACCTCAACGACATCAACCTCGCGTTCCTCGACGCGAGCGACGCGATCCTTGAGATCGTGACCTACGACTCGACGACGATCCACAACACGGTCGCCATGGCCGACACCTTCCGGTCCATCGGCTACCCGGCGTCCAAGGTCCGCTACCTCGTCAACCGGGCCGACTCGCCCGGCGGCATCGACCCGCTCGATCTCGAGCGCGCGCTCGGGCGCGTCCCGGAGCACCAGGTCATGTCCGACGGGCGGCTCGTCGTCCAGTCCAACAACGAGGGCGTGCCGTTCGTCCTGGCGAGCCCTGATGCGGGGATCAGCAAGGACGTCATGCGCATCGCCGGCGAGCTGCTCAACGCCGGACGGGTCGCGGCGACGGCCGGGCGGTCCTGAAGCCGCGATGTCCGACCCGCGTCCGATCGGGGTCTTCGACTCCGGGGTCGGTGGCCTGACGGTCCTGCGCGAGATCATCCGCCGCTCACCCGCCGAATCCACGATCTATCTCGGCGACAACGCCCGTGCGCCGTACGGCGTGCGCTCGGACGAGGAGGTCCTCGAGTTCTCGACGCAGTCGCTCGACCGGCTCGCCGAGCGCGACGTCAAGGCCATCGTCGTTGCCTGCAACACATCCACCGCGGTCGCCATCGGGGCGCTCCGCCGCCGCTACGACCTGCCGATCCTGGGCGTCATCCGGCCGGGCGCGTCGGCGGCCGCGCTGGCCACGCGCAACCGCCGGGTCGGGGTCATCGCGACGCCGGCGACGATCCGCTCGCATGCCTACTTCGGGGCCATCAAGGACGAGAACCCCGCGGTCGAGGTCTACGAGCACGCGACGCCGACGCTCGTGCCCCTCGTCGAGGCGGGTCACCTCAGCGGCCTGACGGCCGATGCGGCGGTCGCGGAGGCGCTTGGGCCGCTGTTCGGCGAACGGGATGCGGCCGGTGAGTTCGATCTTCCCGCGCCCGCCCGGCGCCACGATCGACACGCTGCTGCTGGGCTGCACGCACTACCCGCTGCTCCGCGAGATCATCGCGGCGGTCGCCGGCGACCACGTCGCCATCGTGGATTCGGCGACGGCGACCGCGTCCGCGCTGGCCGAGCTCCTCGACATCAACGGCCTCGGGGCGGGCGACGGGCCCGCGGCCCCGGACGCCGTCCACGTCCAGCTGACGACGGGCGATGCCGCGACCTTCCACGCCCTCGCCGGCCGGCTCTTCGGCTCCGCCTTCCCCGACGTGGAGCAGATCGAGCTGGCGGTGCCCGCGCGATGAGCGATCGCAGCGAACGGCCCGGCCGCGGCGACGGACCCGGGGGTGGCGCGCGTCGCGCGTCGTGGCGTGACGACCGGGTCTGGCAGGCCGGGTTCCTGCTCGGATCCGCACTCGGGGCGGCCGCCACGGTCGCCGGGCGGCACGCCGAGAAGGCGGCCAGGCGCGGGCTCGTCGACTGGCCGGAGGTGGAACGCATCGCGATCGGGCGGCTGCGCACGGCGCCCGGGACGCTCGACCCGGCCGAGCTGCGCGCCGCGGAACCGGCCTACGCCGAGGCCATGGCGCGCATCGTGCCGGCCCTCTCAGCCGCCCTCGGGAGTCCCTTGCCGGGCGTCGTCGAGCGGTCCGGCGTCGTCGATCGCGCCGGCTGGGTCCGTGCCAACACGGGGTCGTTCGCGTCGCTCATGTCGAAGCTCGAGACCGACCTGCTCGACCAGGTGATCCCGCCTGGTGGCGGCCTGGCCAAGGCGACCATGGCGCTCGCCAACCGCTGGGTCACGACGCGCCAGCTCGCCTTCCTCCTCGGCTTCATGGGCAGCCGCGTCCTCGGCCAGTACGACGTCGCGCTGCTGTCCGCGGAGGCGGCCCCGGGTCGTCTCCTGTTCGTCGAGGAGAACATCCGCGCGACGGCTCGTGCGCTGGGCGTGCCGATCGGCCCGTTCCGCACGTGGATCGCGCTCCACGAGACGACCCATGCCTTCGAGTTCGAGGCGCATCCCTGGCTGCGCCCGTACCTGTCCGAACGGCTGGAGCGCCAGTTGACGCTGTTCGGCAAGGATGCCCGAGGTCTCGGCCGCGAGGCGCTGCGCGGGCTGGGACGGTCGATCCGCGGCGAGTCGGACGGCCAGCACTGGATCGAGCGGATGATGGGGCCCGAGCAGCGCGCCCTGTTCCGCGAGACGCAGGCGGTGATGAGCCTGCTCGAGGGGTTCAGCGACTACGTGATGGACGAGGTCGGGCGCGACCTCGTGCCCGATGTCGAGCTGATCAGCGAGCGTTTCCATGAGCGCCGGAACAAGCGCACGCCGTTCGAACGCTCGATTCTCCGGCTGACCGGGATGGACCTCAAGATCGAGCAATACCGCAAGGGTGAGCAGTTCGTGCGGGCCATCGCCGACCGGCGCGGCTCGGCGGCGCTCGCGCGCCTGTGGGAGGGTCCCGAGACGCTGCCGCGCGACGGCGAGATCGACGCTCCCGAGCGCTGGATCGCCAGGGTCCTCGACGGATCGTCCGCGTGACCGACCCGTTCGTCCGCCGAGCCGGTCCGGGATCCGGTCCGGGCGGCGCACCGACGGCGGTGGCCCTCAGCCCGATCCTCTCCGCCCGTTATCGATCGCGCGACCTCGAGCGGATCCGGGCCGCAGCGCCGGGCACCAGGCTCGTGATGGTCTCGGTCGAGGGCCTCGCCGACGGGCCGCTCGACGACGTCGAAGTCATGCTCCGTGGGTGGCTCAGCTCGGAGGCGTTCGATCGCATCCTCGTCCGCGCGCCCCGGCTGACCTGGGTCCACTCGGCGACGTCGGGGGTGGAACGGGCGCTCACCCCGGCCGCGCTCGAGCGCGGCGTGGTGGTCACCAACGCCCGCGGCGTCTTCAGCCGGCCGATCGCCGAGTACGTCCTGATGATGATCCTGTCGGTCAGCCGCCGGCTGCCGCAGCTGCTCGAGCTCCAACGAGAGCGGACCTGGCAACCGCTGGAGGGGACCGAGCTGCGCGACGTGACCGTCGGGATCGTGGGCCTCGGCTCGATCGGACGGGCCGTTGGCGCGCTCGCCACCGCGTTCGGCTGCCGCGTGGTGGCCGTCCGCCGGCGTGGCGATGCGGGTTCGAGCGGAGGCGCGACGGCCGATGACGGACGGCCGCTCGGCGAGGTCATGCTCGACCGGGTCGGCGGGCCGGAGACCCTGCCTGAGCTCCTGGCCGAGTCGGACTTCATCGTCCTCGCGGCGCCGCTCACCCCGGAGACCGAGGAGATGATCAACGCCGAGACCCTGGCGCTGGTGAAGCCCGGCGCATGGCTCATCAACGTCGCGCGCGGCCGGCTGATCGATGAACGGGCGCTCATCCGCGCGCTGCGTGACGGCGACATCGGTGGCGCGGTCCTCGACACCTTTCGCGACGAGCCCCTCCCGCCGATGTCGTCGTTCTACGACCTACCGAACGTGATCGTCACACCACACACCGCCTGGTCGAGCGGTCGGGTGCTCGATCGATCGGTCGAGCTGTTCTGCGACAACCTGCGCCGCTTCGCGACGAACGAACCGCTGGTCAACGTGGTCGACCCGAGCGCGGGGTACTGATCCCGGCGACAATCCGGGCATGCAGATCGCCATCGTCGGGCTTGCCGGATCGGGCAAGACCACCGTCTTCAATACGCTGACCCGCGGGCACGCCGAGACCGGCGGCTACGGCGGGGTCACCCTCAACGTCGGAGTCGTCAAGGTGCCCGACGGCCGGCTGGACACGCTGGCGGGCATCTTCAAGCCGAAGAAGATCGTCCACGCCGACGTCACGTACGTCGACCTGCCGGCCCCGCCGGCCTCGACCGAGGGCCACGTCGGGACCGAGGAGCTGCCGGCCGACCACCTCGCCCGTTTGCGCGACTCCGACGCGCTCCTCCACGTCGTCCGGGCGTTCGAGGACCCGGCCAACCCGCACCCGGACGGCAGTGTCGATCCCGAACGCGACATCGAGCGGCTCGACCTCGAGTTCATGCTGGCCGACCTGGCCATGGCCGAGCGACGCCTCGAGCGGCTCAAGACGAGCGCCCGGCACGGGACCGCGGCCGAGCGCGAGGCCGCCGAGCGCGAGGAGGTCGTCGTCCAGCGGATCCACGCCGGGCTCCAGGCCGGATCGCCGATCCGCGACCTCGGGCTCGACCCGGACGACGAGAAGGCGATCCGCGGCTTCCGGTTCCTCACCCAGAAGCCGGTCCTCGTTCTGCTCAACGTCGGGGAGGGCGACCTGGCCGGCGCGCCGGCCCTCGTGGCCCGGGTGACGAGCGCCTACGACCACCGCCACGCGCTGGTCGAGGCGCTGTCGGCCAAGATCGAGATGGAGCTCGGTGAGCTGGAGGCGGACGAGGCGCTCGTGTTCATGGAGGAGCTCGGCATCGCCGAATCCGGGCTCGACCGAGTCATCGCGCTGTCGTACCGGTTGCTCGGCCTCGTCTCGTTCCTGACGGCGGGACCCGACGAGGTGCGCGCCTGGCCGATCCCGGACGGCTCGACCGCGGTCGACGCCGCGGCGGCCATCCACACCGACCTGGCAAAGGGATTCATCCGCGCCGAGACGGTCCATTACGAGGACCTCGTCGTGCTCGGCTCGATGGCCGAGGCACGCAAGCACGGCAAGCTCCGCTCGGAGGGAAAGACCTACCGGGTGCGCGACGGCGACGTGCTGGAGATCCTGTTCTCGCGCTGATCAGTTGAGGCGGGTGCTCGGGTCGAGGTCGACGATCACCGCCTTGTAGTCGACGTCGTCGTCCTCGTCGTCATCGTCGTCGTCCTCGTCGGCGTCGGCCAGCTCCACCTCGAGCTTGGCGAGGAAGTTCTCGCTCTCCTCGGTGCTCACGTTGACCGATGCGACAAGGCTGTCGTCGCTCACGTGGATGAAGCCGTGGTCACGCTCGAGCTCGACGGCGATCGCCTCGCTGAGGGTATCGTGGATGTAGATGTCCTGGATCCGGCGCCGGATGGTCTGGACGAGCTCGAAGAACTCATCCGGCTCCCATTCGGATTCGCTGACGACGAGGACGTCCGAGTAGACGTCGTTGTCGCCCTCATGCAGCTCATAGAAGAACATGGCGGCCTCGTTTCGAGATGGCGAGGCGGCAGTATACGCTCGGAGGTCCGATGGCTCCGCCCCGCGTCGATGTCGTCCACGTCGGCTCGGCGTGTCGTGATGTCGTCCCCGATGACCCGCGTGGCTGGCGACTGGGGGGCGGGGTCACCTACGCGTCGTTGACGACGGCACGGCTCGGTCTGCGCACCGCGGCGATCGTCGGCGTCGACGCCGCGGCCGCGACGGCGAGCGAGCTCGACCGGCTGCGCGCGGCCGGTGTCGACCTGCTGCTGGTGCCGCTCGCCGACGGTCCGGTCTACCTCAACGAGGAGACACCGTCCGGCCGGGTGCAGACCTGCGTCCGGACCGGCGTCCCGATCCCCATCCCACCGATCCCCGAGTCATGGACGGCAGCCCGGGGCTGGTCGATCGTTCCCGTCGCCGGCGAAGTGATCGATGACTGGGCGCCGGTCATCCCGGACGACGCCTACCTCGCGGTGGCCTGGCAGGGGTTCCTCCGCAACCTGGCGCCCGGCGAACGGGTCACCCGCCGAGCGCCGGCGGCCTCGGCGATCCTCGGTCGGGCCGATCTCGTCGGCGTCAGCCATCACGACGTCCTGCCCGAGACCCCGCTGTCGGCACTCTTCGGACTGCTCCATCCCGGTGCCGACCTGCTCGTCACGCAGGGCGCTGCCGGCGGGCTGCTCGTGCACATCGGCAGCGACGGTCCGACCGAGACGCTGCGCTACCTGCCCACCGCGACAGACGGCGAGTCCGACCCGACCGGGGCCGGCGACACGTTCCTGGCTGCTCTCCTGGCGTCTGTCCTGCGACCGGCCATCGTCGGCCGCCGACGGTCGCGCTACCGGCTCGACCTCCGCTTCGCAGCCGCGGCCGGGTCGCTCGCCGTGGAGGGTCCCGGGCTCGACGGCGTGCCCGATCGCGGCGCGGTCCTCGTCCGTCGAACGCGCGAGCGGATCCGGCGCGCGGTCATTCCGAGCGAGGCGACCCAGGTGGGCGGCGTCGACCCACCGTGACGGCGCGCCTCGACGGGCCGGGCCGTGTCGTCAGCCGGCAGGGATCTCCTCGAGTCGCACCGGACGGTGCTCATGGAGCGAGCGGGTCGCAGCCTCCGCGATCCGCAGAGCGGCGACCCAGTCCTTGGCGACGCACGCGCTCGCGACCTCTCCTCGGCTACCACCCATTCGCCGCGACCGATGCCGACGACGCCTACTACCTGAACGTGCTGGCGGGCGACCGGCTGACGATGGCCCGCTCGTACGATCCGGCGCTCGACGATGTCCGGTCGCGCTGGTCGACTGAGATGCTCGACCCGCGGGTGCCCCTGGTCGGCGGCCCCGGCTGACATCCGGCCTGCGCCGCGAGACGGCGCCGGAGTCGCCGGGCACGGATGAGCAGATCCGCCTCGAGGCGCGGCTCCGGTCGGCCGTTGCGTTGGCGCCGTTCGACGATGGCGAGGGCATCGATCGCGGCGTGCAGCGCCCCGAGCGCGTCGCGCAACCGGTGTTCGCGGATCTTGGCGAGTTCGATCGCGGCCACGATGGCGGTCCGACCTGATCCCGCGGTGAGGCTCGTCCACGCCTCCGCGGCTTCCTCCCAGCGGTGCATCCGGCGCAGCAGGTGGGCTCGCTCGACGGCGATCTGGTCGGCCGTCCAAGGGGTCGCGAATGTCGAGGATCGGATCGGCCGGCCGGCCTCGACCGGTCCCCTCGGTGGGCCGCCGAAGTCGGCGGGCACGCGCGGCGACCACCACGGGGCCTCGCCAGCCGGTCCGGGCCGGTGGCGAGGCTCGGGAGCGACGATCGTCGTCGACAGCGGCCGCGGCTCCGGGCCTATCGCGGACGCGGTGTCGTAGCACTCGAGCGCCTCGGCCAGGCGCCCTTCACCTGCGAATGCACGAGCGAGCCCACCGAGGTCGCCGAGCGGGACCGTCCGCCGCGCCGCAGCGGTCCCGTACCCGTTGGCGATCATGACCAGCAGCCGTGCCAGCGAGCGCACGTCCTGATCGTTGTGGCGGACGATGTCGACGAGCGGCTCGGCCGGCCCACCCCTCAGGAACTCGAGGTACCGCCCGGGGATCTCCCAGCCTTCGACATCGCCGACCCGTCGGAGGCCGAGCAACTCGGCTTCGGCGGTCCGCAACCGCGCGTCCTGCATCCGATGGCGGAACAGCCGGCGGACGACTGGGAGGAGGTCGAGATGCCCGGCATGGCCCGGGGCCTCGCGTCTCGCCAGGCGATAGCGGGCCACGAGCAGCGGCCAGTCGAACCCTCGCCCGTTGTAGGTGACCAGCCACCCATCGGCCGGGATCGTCGCCTCGAGCTCGGTCAGGAGGCCGCCCTCCTCGCCGTTGTCCGGGAGCAGCAACTGGACCTGCCGGAACCGGTCCGCCTCCCACCAGCCGACGCCGACGAGCCAGGCCAGGGTGCCGGCTGCGGTGGCGAGCCCGGTCGTCTCGGTGTCGAGGCAGATCAGCGGGACGTCCGCCGGCGGCTGGCCCGGCAGCGTCGCGAGCAACGCACGATCGACGCCGAGCGGCCTGGACGGCGTCTCGCGGCGAACGATGACGCCCTCGGCCGTCCGCAGGACCTCGCCGTCAACGGCGTCGGCCAGGCGCGCCGCAAGGTCATCGGTCCGTGGTGCGGTCGGGGGCGGGCCTGCCGGCCGGGTGGCGTTCCGGTAGCGCTCGAGTCGGCGTGCCAGGCTCGCTCCACCATCGATCATCGGCGGGCCGCCTCGACGGCGATCGGGGCCCCGAGATCGCCGAGCAGCCGGAGGGACAGCGCCTTCGCATCGACATGCGGCTCGAGGCGGGGGCCTGTGCAGGCCGGACAGCCGGCCTCGCAGCCACAGGCCGCGATCAGGTCGGCGGCGCCGGCGAGGAGCTCGTCGTGGCGATCCCACAATCGCTCGGACAGTCCGACCCCGCCCGGCACGGCTTCGTACAGGTAGATGGTCGGCGCCTCGTGGTGCGGCGAGCGGATCTGGCTGACCAGGCCGAGGTCGCGCGGGTCGACCATCAGCAGGACGCTGGCGACCGTCTGGATCGCCCGGCCCGCGCCGGGCAATGCGACGTCGAGCTCGTCGCGTCGCCAGCGGTTCGCCACACCCTCCGCCGTCAGCCAGTAGGCCGTCGTCTGGAGCTCGAGCTCGGGGAGGTCGATCGGACCCCAGCCGACGTTCTCGTCGGTCAGGAACTTGAGCTTCTTGTACAGCGTGACAAGGCTCGCGACCATCACCTCGCCGTGGATCCGCCGGCCGCCGGTCGCCGGCGCCTCGGCGAAGACGTCGAGCGGTTTGAGCGTGACCGCACGGTTCGCGTACGTGTAGTGGTCGACGTCGATCTTGTGGACGTAGGCCTTGCGCTCGCCCCAGTCGAGCTCGTCGACGTGGTACTGGATCGACTCGTGGATGTAGATCGCATGCTGGTGGACGAGCACCTGGGCGGAAAAGAGGTCCACCTCGCCGAGGACACGCGGTCGGTCCGGGGTCGTGTCGATGATCACGACGTTCTCCGGGGCGGCCGTGCGCAGCGAGATCTCCGACGCCGGGAAGTTCTCGCTCGACCAGTACCAGCGGCCGTCGCCGGCCTGCCGGACGTGACCCTCCTCGCCCAGGAACGCGAGCAGGTCGTCGGCCGGGCCTGGACCGAATGTCTCGCCCGGCTCGAATGGCAGCTCGAACGTCGCGGCCCGCAGGTGCGCGAGGAGGACGTGGAGGTTGTCCGGGTCGGCGCGCGCCTCCTCGGGCGTGCCCTCGAGCAGGAACTCCGGGTGGTGGACGACGTACTGGTCGACCGGGGCGCCCGACGCTACCAGGATCGCGACGCTCGTCCCGGCACGTCGTCCGGCCCGGCCGAACTGTTGCCAGGTCGCGGCGATCGATCCCGGATAGCCGGCTACGACGGAGACATCGAGGCGACCGATGTCCACGCCGAGCTCGAGCGCGTTGGTGGCGACGACCCCGAGGATCTCGCCGTCGCGCAACCCGCGTTCGATCGCGCGCCGCTCGGTCGGCAGGTAGCCGCCGCGATACCCGCGGACCCGACTGCGCGGTCCACGACTCTCGCGCAGCGACTCGCGCAGCCCTGTCAGCAGGAGTTCCACCGCCACGCGGGAGCGCCCGAACACGATCGTCTGGCGCCCGGCGCGCAGGAAGGGCAGCGCCCAGCGCTGGGCGAGCGTCAGGGCCGAGCCGCGCGCTCCGCTCGATGGGTCGAGGACGGGCGGGTCGACCAGCACGAGGTGGCGCTCGCCGGCCGGCGACCCGGCGCGATCAACGACCCGGACCGGACGCCCGGTGAGCGCACCGGCGAGCTCGCCCGGGTTCCCGATCGTGGCCGAGCAGCAGACGATGACCGGATGGCTCCCGTAGTGGGCGCAGATCCGGAGCAGCCGGCGCAGGACATTGGCGACATGGCCGCCGAAGACGCCTCGGTACGTGTGCAGCTCGTCGATGACGATGTAGCGCAGCTGCTCGAACAGGAGGAACCACTTGGTGTGGTGGGGGAGGATCGCCGAGCTCAGCATGTCCGGGTTGGTTGCGACGACCTGTCCCGCGCTCCGGATGGCCGACCGGATGGGCGCCGGCGTGTCGCCGTCGTAGGTCGAGGCCGAGACCTGCAGTCCGGCGGCGCGCGACAGCTCGCCGAACTCGGTGACCTGGTCCTGGCCGAGTGCCTTGGTCGGGAACAGCAGGAGTGCCCGCGAGGCCGGATCGTCCGCGATGGCCTGCAGGATCGGCACGGCGTAGCACAGCGTCTTGCCCGAGGCGGTCGGGGTCACCACGACCAGGTCCTCGCCGGCATGCGCCGCCTCGATCGCCTCCGCCTGGTGGCTGTACGGTCGCTCGATGCCGCGACCCGCGAGGCCGGCCTCGATCCGCGGATCGAGCCATGCCGGGAATGCGCCGAATGCGGCGGCGTGCGCTGGCAGGACGGCGCGGTGGACGACGCCGCGCGCCAACGACGGCTCCGACAACAGGCCGGCCAGGACGGCGTCGACCTCGGCGGGGGCGTAGGTTCGCATCGATAGCCTCAGAACGAACGGATGTTCGAAACGGCGCGAGTCTAGCAGACTCTCCATGTGGGGTGTGACAGGTCGTCTGTCACAGGGACCCTCGTGGGACCGCGGCGGAGGTCGGTACGATGGTCGCGACGGGCCGCATCCGGGAGGACAGCCGATGGAGCCAACGATCGACATCACACGCTTCGTCCCGACCGAGGATCAGTTCGCCTGGACCTTCGGCGGCTACCCACCGGTGATGCGGATCCGCCCAGGTGACGTACTGGACCTGTTCACCGAGGACGCCTTCGGGGGACGGATCCGATCGAGCGACGACCTCCCGAGCCGGAGCATCACCTACCCGTTCATCAACCCGCAGACAGGCCCCTTCTTCGTCGACGGCGCAGAGCCGGGCGACACGCTCGCGATCCACCTCATCGATGTCCAGCCCGCGCGCGACTGGGCCGTCTCGACCACCGTGCCGCTGTTCGGCGCGCTCACGGGCACCAAGTACACGCCGACGCTCCAGCCGGCTCTCCCGGAGCGGACCTGGCGCTACGCGGTCGACCGGCCGGCGGGAAACGTCGTGTTCCAGGCGCTCGATTCGGCGTTCTCGGTGCGACTGCCGCTCGAGCCCTTCCTCGGCACGATCGGGGTCGCGCCGGCTGCGAGCGAGGCTCGCAACGTCCTGGTCCCGGAAGCGTTCGGCGGGAACATGGACACGCCCGAGGCGCGCGCCGGGACGACGATCTACCTCGGGGTGAACGTCGAGGGGGGGCTGTTCTCGATCGGCGACGGGCACTACACGATGGGCGAAGGCGAGGTCTGCGGCGTCGCCGTCGAGGGTGCGATGGATACGCTGTTGACGGTCGAGGTCATCAAGGGCGTCTACTGCGAATGGCCCCGGCTCGAAGACGACGAGTCGATCATGGTCGCGGGCTCGTATCGACCCCTCGAGGACGCCTTCCGCATCGCCCAGACGCAGCTCATCCACTGGATCTGCGCCGAGTCCGGCCTGTCGGTCATGGACGCCTACCAGCTCGTCACACAGGCGTCCCGATCGCCGATCGCGAACGTGTGCGATGCCAACTACACGATCGTCGCGAAGATGCCGAAGCGGTACCTGCCCGCAGACTCGGGCTGGATGGGGAACGCGCACGAACGCCTCCGGCGGGTCGGCGCGGCGGTGCGGGCGACCCGCTAGCACGCCCGGCGCCGCGTCACGGCCGATCGACCGCCGGCCGTCGAACGTTCGTTCGAAGCGACCGTGATCCCGACCACGCGGTCGGCTCCGGCCACGCTCGGATGCCCGACCGATTCCCGAGTGGCCCGGATTTGACACCGCAGACTGCCCGTCAGCTACCCTCGCGGAGATGCTTCGCCGGACACCCCACCCGCCGAGCGACGACGCCCCCGACGGACCGCAGCCGCCGCTCTCAGCCGACGATGCTGCGGCGCACGCTGGCGAACCGGATCTGGCCGCCCTGCCGATCGTGGGGATCACGCGGAGGCGACTGGCCATCGGTCTCGGCGCGCTGCTTGCCGTGTGGATCCTGGTGATCTTCGCCCGGCAGGTGAGCGAGGCCGCCGCCGCGACGGGCCGCGCCCAGGCGATGGTCGCCGCCAACGCCGCGAAGCGGGCCGAGATCGTCGGTCTCGAGGGCGAGCTCAGCCGGATCCAGCAGCCGCGCTTCATCCTCCAGCAGGCGCGCGCCTACCGCCTCGGCGACCCCGACGAGATCCCCTTCGCGCTCGCCCCGGGCGCATCGCCGCTCGCCGCGAACGCGCCCGGCTCGGCCGCCCTGCGCGTCGGGGCGCCGACATCGCTCAGTCCGCTCGAAAGCTGGCTGACGATCCTGTTCGGCCCCGGCCACTGACCTCGATCGCCTCCGGCGCGACCTGACCCGGGTCGGGCAGCGTGGCGTCGGTCAAGCGTCCGTCGGTCAGGCGCCAGACGGCCCGCTCCGCGCCGTCGTCGGCAGGACGAGCAGGTAGCCCGGGGGCACGCCGAGGTTCGCCCGCCCGTGGTCGCGGATCACGAACTGTTTCGCGAGCGTGGCCGGCGTGATCAGGGCATCGGGCCTGGGTGACGGGCCCCACGTCTTGCTGCCGTGCGGGTAGAGCGGGTCGAGGACGCGGATGCCCGTCACCGCGGCGTCGGCGAAGATCGCCGGGTCGCCGTTCGACACGAATCCGCTCATGACCCAGGCGTGACGCCCGCGCCACATCACCAGTCCGACCGGCCGCTTCGACTGACGCAGCGCCCGTGCCGCGAGCCCGAGGGCGGAGTCGAGGTCGGGGATCGAAACGAGGACGTACGGGCCGATCCCGAGGTCGTTGAGGGCCGCCGTCCAGCCCACCGGGTTCGCACCACCGAACGGGCTGCTCGAGCGGGCCTGGGCCATCTCCCATAGCTGCCGTTGGCGGGCGCGGGTCGCGTCGTTGGTGGCGGTCGTCATGTTGAGCGCCATCTGGAGGCTGGCCCCCACGCACCAGTCGAAAGTGAATTGCGTGACGTAGTCGCCCTTGCGATAGAGGTCCATCGCGAACCGCGCCCGTCGCGGTTCGGGGGTGATCGCCGGCGGGACGAGGGCGGGCGCCGTCGCGGTCGGGGCTGCGCGGGACGCGCCCGCCGCGCTCGGCGCGGCCGCCGGCGAAGGCTGGGTCGGGATCGGGGAGACGAGCGATCCATTCGGTGGCAACGTGGTGCCGCGTGCGTCCTCGGCATCGACCGCGCCGATGGCTCCGCAACCCGTGACCGCGAACGCCATCAGCAGGACGACGGTCGCTGGGACCGATCGCGGCGAGGCCGGTGCTGGATGGCGGGTGGTCGTCATGGTCGGCGCAAGGCTCAGGCCGACAGGGTACCGTCCGGCCGCCGATGCGTCCTGCGACCGCCCGGACTGGTCGGCGCTTTCGCGAGGCGCTCGGCGGGCCGCGACGGTTGCCGGCTCCAGCGTCTCTCGGTATCCTCGGGTCGTGGCGGAGTAGCTCAGTGGTAGAGCAGGGGACTCATAAGCCCTTGGTCGGTGGTTCAAATCCGCCCTCCGCTACCAGACCTCATCGAGGATCCTCGGCCCTCCGCGCGGGGGGCCGTTTCGATTCCTTCATCTCGGCCCGCGCAACCATCCGCGGGCGCCCGCCGTCCGTACCTCTGGTCGAGGGCCAGGACCTCTGTCACGGAGTCGTCATCGCACTCGACGCTATACTCGGACCCACAGGCGGCGCACGGTCGTCGCCCGCTCGACCCCGGAGGCTCCTTTGAACCCCAAGTTCTTCAGGAACGGCATCGTGATGCTCGTGCTCGTCGTGGGCACCGCCGCGCTGCTGTTCACATGGATCAATTCGAACACGCCGTCCACGCCGATCGGCTACTCGCAGTTCCTCGCCGACGTCCAGGACAACAAGGTCGATTCGGTCGTCCAGCAGGGCGACACCCTGACGGTCAAGCTCAAGGGGGCGCCGTCGGCCTACACCGTGACGGTCCCGAGCGTCCTGACCCAGGTCCTCAACGACATGCTCGCGGCGGCCAAGACCGGCGGCGTCACGCTGAGCTCAGGCATCTACAAGGCGGAACCGGCGCCCGACACGTCGTGGCTCGGTCTGCTGCTGACCGGGCTGCTGCCGCTGCTCGTGATCGGCGGCTTCATCTTCTTCATGATGAGACAGGCGCAGGGCACCAACAACCAGGCCCTGTCGTTCGGCAAGAGCCGCGCCCGGATGTTCCTCGGCAACAAGACCGTGGTCACGTTCAACGACGTGGCCGGCGTCGATGAGGCCAAGACGGAGCTCCAGGAGGTCGTGGAGTTCCTCAAGTACCCGGAGAAGTTCAACTCGCTCGGTGCCCGCATCCCGCGCGGCGTCCTGCTGGTCGGGCCTCCCGGCACCGGCAAGACGCTGATGGCCCGCGCCGTGGCCGGCGAGGCCGGCGTCCCGTTCTTCAGCATCTCCGGCTCGGAGTTCGTCGAGATGTTCGTCGGCGTCGGCGCCAGCCGCGTCCGCGACCTGTTCGACCAGGCCAAGCGCAACTCGCCGTGCATCGTCTTCGTCGACGAGATCGACGCCGTCGGCCGCCAGCGCGGCGCCGGGCTCGGCGGCAGCCACGACGAGCGCGAGCAGACGCTGAACCAGATCCTCGTCGAGATGGACGGCTTCGACACCAACACGAACGTCATCGTCGTCGCCGCGACCAACCGGCCCGACGTCCTCGACCCGGCGCTGCTCCGGCCCGGCCGCTTCGACCGCCAGGTCATCCTCGACCGGCCGGACATGCGCGGCCGGACCGAGATCCTCCGCGTCCACACGAAGGGCAAGCCGCTCGACAAGGGCGTCGACGTCGAGGGTGTCGCCCGACAGTCGCCGGGCTTCTCCGGCGCGGACCTCGCCAACCTCGTCAACGAGGCGGCGATCCTGTCCGCCCGCCGCAACAAGAAGGTCATCGGCATGTCCGAGTTCCAGGAGGCCCTGGAGCGGATCGTCGCCGGCCCGGAGCGCAAGTCGCGCATCATCTCGGACGCCGAGAAGGCGATCATCGCCTACCACGAGGGTGGCCACGCGGTCGTCCAGCGGATCCTGCCGAAGTGCGACCCGGTCGCCAAGGTGACGATCATCAGCCGCGGCATGGCCCTCGGCTACACGATGGCCCTGCCGCAGGAGGACCGCTACCTCCAGTCGAAGACCGAGTTCGAGGACAAGATCGCCGGGCTCCTCGGCGGCAACGTCGCCGAGCGGCTCATCTTCGGCGACACCACGACCGGAGCCAGCAACGACATCGAGAAGGCGACCGACCTCGCCCGCCGGATGGTCACCGAGTTCGGCATGAGCGACAAGCTCGGCCCGCTCTCGTTCGGGAAGCGCGACGAGCTCGTGTTCCTCGGCCGGGAGATCGGCGAGCAGCGCAACTACAGCGACGAGGTCGCGCGGACCATCGACGAAGAGGTCCGGGCGATCATCGACAAGGCCTACGAGCGGGCATCGGAGGTTCTGACCGTCCACCGCGACAAGCTCGTTGCCCTCGCCGAGAAGCTGGTCGCCGAGGAGACCGTCGACGCCGAGGGCTTCGAGGCCCTGTTCAGCGATCTGCCGCCGAAGCAGGACACCCACGGCGTCCCCTCGATCATCGGCCCGGGCCAGCCCGTCGCCGAGCCGAACCCCCAACCGGCCTGATCCGCGGCCGTCACGAGCGCCAACACGGAGCGGGCCGGCGACGGCCCGCTCGTTCGATTCCTGGACCCGGCCGGTCCCTACAATGCCCGGCATGCCCGACATCGACGCCGCCCTCGAAGCCCATCTCGACAAGACCCAAGCCGCGCGCCTCGAGTCGTACATGGCGTTCCTGCGGATCCCGAGCATCTCGGCCCTGCCCGAGCATGCCGGCGACTGCCGGCGCGCCGCCGAGTGGCTGGCCGACGCGCTGACCGTGGCTGGCCTCGAGCACGCCGAGGTCGCCGAGACCGGCGGTCATCCGGTCGTCTACGCCGACTGGCTCCACGCGCCCGACGCCCCGACCGTGCTGGTCTACGGTCACTACGACGTTCAGCCGGTGGACCCGCTCGAGCTGTGGACCTCGCCGCCGTTCGAGCCGGTCGTCGTCGGCGAGCGGATGCTCGCCCGGGGAGCCGCCGACGACAAGGGCCAGATCCACGCCCACCTGATGGCCGCGGCGGCCCTGCTGGCGACCCGCGGGCGGCTCCCCATCAACATCAAGTACCTGTTCGAGGGTGAGGAGGAGTCCAGCTCCGCCCATCTCGCCGGGTGGCTCGCGGCCGAACGCGAGCGCCTCGCCGCCGATGTCGCGATCATCAGCGACACCGAGTTCTTCGAGGGCAACCTGCCGGCCATCACGCTCAGCCTGCGCGGGCTGATGTATGCCCAGATCGACGTGGTCGGAACCGATGTCGACCTGCATTCGGGCGGCTACGGCGGGGTCGTCCAGAACCCCGCGAACGCGTTGGCGACGATCATCGCCTCGCTCAAGGGACCCGACGGCCGGATCCGCATCCCGGGCTTCTATGACGACATCTTGCCGCTGTCCGAGGCCGATCGCGAGGCGATCGCCGCGCTCCCGTTCGACGACGCCGCATACCTCGAGCGGCTCGGGCTGCCGGCGCTCGTCGGTGAGGTGGGGTACTCGACCCTGGAACGGCGGGGCACGCGTCCGACGCTCGATGTCAACGGCCTGTGGGGCGGCTTCCAGGGGGACGGCAGCAAGACGATCATCCCGGCCCACGCCCACGCGAAGGTGAGTTGCCGGCTGGTCGCGGCGCAGGATCCCGACCGGATCTTCGAGGCGTTCAAGGCCTACGTCGCGGAGATCGCACCACCGGGCGTCACGACCACGGTCAGGTTGCTGGGCTCCGGGCTGCCGAGCCTGACACCGATGGATCACCCGGCCACCCGGGCCGCGGCGCGGGCCCTGGAGGCCACGTTCGGCCGGGGGCCCGTGTACATCCGCGAGGGCGGCTCGATCCCGATCTGCGCCAGCTTCTCGTCGATCCTCGGACTGCCCGTCGTGCTGCTCGGCTTCGTCCAGCCGGACTCCGGCGCGCACGCGCCGAACGAGCGGATGGACCTGGGCAATTACGAGACGAGCATCCGCACCATCGCCCGGGCCTGGGACGAGCTGGTCGACCTGCCGCGGTAGGGTGGGCGTCGGCGCCCCGCCGAGCGGGCCCTCGAGAGTCCTCGCAGCCCCATGCGGACCGCCCGCCCCACCGCTCAGGGGTCTGTGCGGAAATGGTACGTTCGGATGGGTGATGCCCGATGTTGCCGGTGCTAACCTACGGCCACCTAGCCATCCGGGAGGTTCCAATCTCGTGAGCACAGACGCTCCCGACACGCCGATCACCACCGAACCGACGTCCGCGGCGCCGACCTGGCGCCTCGACACCGACAACGGCAGCCTGCGGCCGCGCTCCGCCCTCGACGTCCTGGTCGACCTCAACGACAAGGTAACCGGTGGCGACGTCGCCGAATACCAGCCGGTGCCGCTTGGGTTCACGCCGCTGGACAAGACCATCGGCAACGGCCTCCGTGCCGGCGAGCTCCTGCTGATCGGTGGCGCGCAGGGCACCGGCAAGACGACGATGGCCCTCCAGATGGCCCGCAACGTGGCCTCCGGCGGTCAGGCCAACGTCCTCTACATCTGCTTCGAGCACGACGAGCAGTACCTGCTCAACCGGCTGATCGCGATGGAGTCCGCGCTCGCCCACCTGCCCCACAAGACCGGTGCGATCAAGATCCAGGACGTCCGCAAGGAGATCCTCGGGACGTGGATGGCCGAGGGCGAGGCCAACGCCCAGATGGCCAACAACCCGCGCCTGCGCCCGTCGATGGATCGCATCGCCCGCTACGGCCAGAACCTGTTCCTCATGCGCGGCTCCCAGACGGCGAGCACCATCGACAACATGCGCAAGCTCGTGCAGGAGCACCGCCGCCTGTCCGGCGATCGGCGCCTCGTGCTGTTCGTCGATTACCTGCAGAAGGTGCCGCAGATCCCCGAGCCCGAGAACGAGACCGAGAAGGTCACCTACCTGGTCAACGGGCTCAAGGACATCGCGCTGTCCGAGGAGGTCCCGACGGTCTGCATCGTGGCCGCCGACAAGGAGGGCCTCAAGGCGTCCCGCCTGCGCAACTACCACCTGCGTGGCTCGTCGGCGATCAACTACGAGGCGGACATCATCCTGATCCTCAACGAGAAGTACCACATCGTCGCCAAGGTCAACATCGAGTTCAACCCGTACCAGGCGCAGCGCTTCCGCGACTGGGTCGTGATCTCGGTCGAGAAGAACCGCGGTGGCCAGGACAACGTGGACATCGAGTTCGAGAAGCACTTCGAGTTCAGCTGCTTCGACCCGAACGGGCGCACAGTGCAGGAAAAGCTCATCGAGGAACGCCTCTACAACGACTAGCCCGGCGCCTCAGTCGGCCCAGGGCCGCGTTGCGACGACGCGTCCTCACTCACGGACCTTGAGGTGCGCTCGTTTCACGCGCTCCCATCGCGCCTTGCCCTGGACCGCCCGAGGCGCCGGGCCGGGGAGTGTTCGGCCGGGCATGACCTGTCGCACTAGACTGGCCGGGTGAAGTCGCCTGGTCCGTTCCCGGATGTCGTGGAGATCGTGGTCGAGATCCCGCGCCACTCCCGGAACAAGTACGAGTTCGACGAGGAGACGGGGGTCTTCCGGCTCGACCGGGTCCTCTCGAGCGCGGTCTATTACAACTTCGACTACGGGTTCATCGAGAGGACCCGCGGCGGCGACGGCGACCACACCGATGCCCTGCTGATCATCGACGAACCCACCTTCACCGGCTGCCATGTGTGGGCGCGCCCGATCGGCGGGCTCGAGATGCGCGATGAGAAGGGCTTCGATTTCAAGGTGCTGTGCGTCGCGACCGGCGATGCGCACCAGCAGCACATCGAGAACCTGGACCAGGTGCGTCCGCATCGCCTGGTCGAGATCGAGCACTTCTTCCAGACGTACAAGGCGCTCGAGGACAAGAACGTTGACGTCCTCGGCTGGCGCGACCGCGAGCGCGCGCTCGATGTCCTGCGCACCGACCACGATGTCTGGGAGCGCGAGACGCGCGACCGGCCCGAGTGACCGCGGCCGGGCGTCGACCGCGCTGGCCGGGCGCCGATCTGCCCGGTCGGCGGCTGTTCATCGCGGTGCCGTTCCCGTCCGAGGCGGAGGCGGACATCGCCGCGCTCGTCGAACGGGTTCGAGCCGACGGCGTTCCGGGCGGCGGCCGCGACGTGCGCTGGGTTCGCCTCGACAGCCTCCACCTGACCCTCCGTTTCCTCGGTCCGACGCTCGAAGAACGGGTCGCCCCCGCGGTGGAAGCCACCCGGTCGGCCGCGGCGTCCGGTCACCCGTTCGACATCTCCATCGGCGGGGCCGGGGCATTCCCGAATGCAAGCCGTCCACGCGCGTTGTGGCTCGACGTACGTGTCGGGAAATCGGAACTCATCGCCCTGGCGTCCACGGTCGACGGGGCGTTGCGCCAGGCGGGATGGGCCATCGACGACAAGCCGCTGCGGGCCCATCTCACCCTGGCGCGTGCCGACGGTGTGCCCGCCGGTCCGGCGATCGGCGCCCGCCTGGTGGCCGCCGCGGAAGACGTCGACGTCACGTTCCGGGCGGACCGGATCGGGCTCTACGAGAGCCTGACCGGCGGTGGGCCCGCCCGCTACGAGCCCATCGCGGTGGCCGGCCTGGGCTGACTCGGGACGAGCGACGGCATCCGCAACGCCGGTGCTACCATCGGCGCGAGGAGGCTGCGGGAGGCGGCCCGCGGGAAGCTGGGGGAGTCGAGCAGCCACGTGTCCACCACGCAACGACTCCGTCTCGTGCTGGTCCTGGGGATCGTCAACCTCGTGCTGGCCACGGTCGCCCTGGGCTTCGGGCTGACGGCCCCGGCGCCCTCTCCGGAGATCGGAGCCGTCCCGACATCGGGGACCGCGCTGGCGACATCGACGCCCACGGTCTCGGGCGGCGCTCGACCGACACCGGCGGCCACGGCCCCGGCGTCGCGGCCCACACCCGGCCGCCCGACTCCATCGATCGAGCATGGCGCCGAGGCGACCCCGGTTCCGTCCGGCGAGCCGTCCGTCGAGCCATCGGTCCAGCCGTCGGTCGAGCCGTCTCACGAGCCGTCGGCCGTACCATCCGCGGTCCCGTCCGAGCCGGCCGCCCCCCAGGCCACGGCCCTGGCCACGCGGGCGCCGGTCGTGGCGGTGCGTAACCCGTCGACGCCCGCCCCGCGGCCGGCCACGCCGGCGCCGGTCGTGGCGGTCCGTAACCCGCCGACGTCCGCTCCGCCGCCGGCCATGCCGGCCGCGACACCGAAGGTTCCCGTCGCCGGTGGCGCGGACACGCCGACATGCCACGCGTCGGAGCGGGCCCAGGCCGCGTCCAACGGCAGGGCCTGCCCGCCCAGGGCGACCCACCATCACGCGGGCGAGGCGCGGAAGGGCGACCACGACAAGGGGCGGCACCACGGGGCGCAAACGCAGCGCCATGACGGACCAGGCGACAGGCAGCCGGCGATCGTCGAATCACGACCCGCGAGCAAGTCGCGACATCGGTTGCGTACGGGTCGTCGCGCGCGCTAGGCTCCTTGTCCCGTACCGGAGCGGCCGGCGTTCCTCACCAGCCAGACAGGAGACCCGCATGGCGCCGTCGGATCCTCGCCAGACGAAGTTCGTCCTCGACGAATCGCGCATCCCGCGCGCCTGGTACAACATCGCCGCCGACCTGCCTGTCCCGCCCGCCCCGTACCTCCATCCGGCGACGCTCGGCCCGCTCGGACCCGACGATCTGGCGCCGCTCTTCCCGATGGCGCTGATCGGTCAGGAGGTCTCGGCGGAACGCGAGATCGAGATTCCGGAGCCCGTCCGGGACGCCTACCGCCTGTACCGGCCGAGCCCGCTCTACCGAGCGCACCGGCTCGAACGGGCGCTCGACACGCCGGCACACATCTACTACAAGTACGAGGGCGTCAGCCCGGCCGGCAGCCACAAGCCGAACACGGCGCTGGCCCAGGCCTTCTACAACAAGGAACAGGGCGTGACCCGCATCGCGACCGAGACCGGCGCCGGCCAGTGGGGGAGTGCCATGGCCTTCGCCGGGGCGTACTTCGGCCTCGAGGTCAAGGTCTACATGGTCCGCGCCAGCTACGACCAGAAGCCGTACCGGCGGATCCTGATGGAGACGTACGGCGCCGAGGTGGTGGCCAGCCCATCGCCGACGACGAACTACGGCCGCTCCGTGCTCGCGGCGACCCCCGACAGCCCGGGCTCGCTCGGGATGGCCATCAGCGAGGCGGTCGAAGACGCCGCCACGCGCGACGACACGAAGTACTCGCTCGGGTCGGTGCTCAACCACGTCCTCCTGCACCAGACCGTCATCGGCCAGGAGGCGCTCGAGCAGATGGGGATGGCCGGCGAATCGCCCGACGTCGTCATCGGCTGCACCGGAGGTGGCTCGAACTTCGCCGGGCTGACCTTCCCCTTCCTCGGACGCAACTTCCGGGAGGGGGCGAAGCATCGCATCGTCGCCGTGGAGCCCGAAGCCGCGCCGAGCCTGACCCGAGGCATCTACGCCTACGACTATGGCGACACCGCGAAGATGGCCCCAGTCGCCAAGATGTACACGCTCGGCCACGACTTCATCCCCGAGCCGATCCACGCCGGGGGGCTCCGCTATCACGGCATGTCGCCACTCGTCAGCCTGCTCAAGGAGCACGACCTCATCGAGGCGCGCAGCGTCCACCAGCGCTCGAGCTTCGAGGCCGGCGTGGCCTTCGCCCGGGCCGAGGGGATCCTCCCCGCGCCCGAGCCCACGCACGCGATCCGGGTCGCGATCGACGAGGCGCTCGAAGCACGCGAGGCCGGCGAGGCACGGGTCATCCTGTTCAACCTGTGCGGGCACGGCCATTTCGACCTGTCCGCCTACGAGCGCTACCTCGATGGCACGCTCGAGGATTTCGAGTACCCCCGCGAGCTGGTCGAGGCCGCGCTGGCCGATCTGCCGCAGGTCTGATCGAGACCCCGGATGCCCAGACTTGCCTGCTGGTCATGCGGGCGCGAGATCTATACCGTCGCGCCGCTCGAGTCGCTTTTCGCGGAGGAGCGTCGCTGTCCGCGCTGCGGGGCGTTCCTGCGTACGGACCTGCGTGAGGCCGAGCGCCGCCAGGTCCACCGGCGGATGAACCCGAGCCGCGACCCGGGTCCACCCAAACCCAGCCCGCAGCCCATGGCCAAGTCGAAGGCCAAAGCCGACGACGAGGTCGTCGTCGAGGGCGAGCGACGGGTCGCCGATCGCCGCACCGCCCGACGCCGGGGCAGTGGCACGATCAAGAGACCGGCCCCCGGGCCCGATACCCCCCGCTGGCAGGACTGAGCGTCCCGGCGGCCCACTCCGCGGGGCACCGGCTGCGATACTCGCGGGGATGCACCTCGGGTTCCTCGGCTTTGGGCTGATCGCCGGCTCGATCGCGCGTGCGGTCCGTGCGAACGCGACGACCTCGGACTGGACCATGGCGGCATGGTCGCCATCGGGTGAGGGGCCGCGACTGGCTGCGGCCGCCGGGATCCTCGACGACGCCGTCGCCGCGCCCGAGGCCGTGCTCGACGGTGCCGACCTCATCGTCCTGGCGGCCCCGGCGACGGCCTGCCTCGAACTCATGGAGCGGCTGGCCGGCCCGTGGCGCGAGCGGCTGCCGGGATCGGCCGTGGTGACCGACGTGGCGAGCACCAAGGCCCGGCTCGTGGAACGCGCCGATGCGCTCGGGCTCCGCTTCGTCGGCGGCCACCCGATGGCCGGCCTCGAGCGCGCCGGGTTCGCCGCGGCCGAGGCGGACCTCTTCCGCGACCGACCGTGGGTCGTGGTGCCCGGCGCCACCGCGTCGGCCACCGACGTCGAGCGCGTGGCGACGGTCGCGCGCGCCTGCTCGGCGCGCGTCATCGTGATGGAGGCGGTCGAGCACGATCGGGCGGTCGCCGGGATCAGCCACCTGCCGCTCGTCGCCGCGGTCGCCCTCGTCGAGGCGGTCGTCGGCGGGACGGCCGACGGCTCGGGCGTCCGTCGCGAGGCGCCCGACTGGCCGGTCGCCGCGGCCCTCGCCGCCGGCGGCTGGCGCGACATGACCCGCCTGGCCCGGGGCGATCCGGTAATGGGTGCCGCGATCGTCGCCACCAACGCCCCTGGACTGGCCGCCAGGGTCCGCGACCTCCGCGACGTCCTCGACGCCTGGCTCGTCGAGCTCGAGCGGACCGACGGTCCCGACGAAGCGGCCGTCGCCCGGCGGCTGGCGGCCGCCCGCGCGCTGCTCGACGGCGCGCCGTGAGCGACGAGCGGGTGTACGTCGTCCCGCGGGCGGTGGTCGTCGATGCCGCCGGCTGGTACGGGATCCGCACCGACGGGCTCGAGACCTTCGTGGCGGCTCTCGAGCGTGCCGGCCGCTTCGAGCCTCGCGACGCGATGGAACGGGACCCGTCGCACAAGCAGGTGATCCCGTACCTGGTCCTCCGCGACCGGAGCCGGTACTTCCTCATGCAACGGACCGCGGCCGGAGCCGACGCCAGGCTTCATCACCGCTACTCGATCGGCGTCGGGGGGCACCTCAATCCGGGCGACGGCGGCCTGCTGGGCGGGTTGCGTCGTGAGTGGGACGAGGAGCTCATCGCCGACTTCGTCCCCGACTTCCGTCTCGTGGGGCTGCTCAACGACGACACGACAGAGGTCGGCGCCGTCCATCTCGGGGCGGTCTACCTCGCCGATGCGGCAGGTCGCCCGGTAGCGATCCGCGAGACCGACAAGCTGTCTGGCGGCTTTGTCGAGCCGGGCGACGTGGCGGCCGTCATCGACCGGCTCGAGACGTGGAGCCGGTTGACGTTCGAGTTCCTCGCCGCGGACGACCGCGCCAGGCGCGAGGCGGGACCTATAATCGGCGCGCCGGGGGCAGCCATCCGCTGACCTGTCCCTTCTCGCGACCAACGTGGAGGACTGATGGCGGCCAAGATCCTCGTCGTCGACGACGACCCGAACGTCCAGCGTCTCCTGCAGTACACCCTCAAGCAGGAGGGGTATGAGGTCGTCGTCGCCGGGGACGGCGCGGAAGGGTTCCGCCTGTGGGGCGCGGAGGCGCCCGACCTGATCCTCCTCGACGTCAACCTGCCAAAGCTCGACGGCTACCAGGTCGCGACGAAGATCCGCTCCGAGGAGGGCACCTCGAGCCACGTCCCGATCATCATGCTCACGGCCGAGCGCGAGGTCGAGCAGAAGGTCCGCGGGCTGCGCGCCGGCGCCGACGACTACCTCATCAAGCCGTTCCACCCGGCCGAGCTGCTGGCCCGGATCAAGAGCCTCCTGGCCCGCTTCGCGCCGAAGGAGGCGCTCCTGGCCCGGCCGCCGCTAGGGCGAACGCTCGCGTTCTACGGCGCGAAGGGCGGTGTCGGCACGACGACCATCGCGATCAACGCGGCGATCGCGCTCCATCGCGAGCTCGGGCGCAAGGTCGCGCTCATGGACGCCAACCTCCAGTTCGGCGACCATCGGGTCTTCCTCGACCTCGGGCTCGATCGCAAGAGCATCGTCGACGTCGTGTCCGCGCCGTCGATCGACAACGACCTGGTGCGCCAGGTCATGGTCAAGCACGACTCGGGGATCGACCTCCTGCTCGCACCACCGACCCCGGAGACGGCCGATCTCGTCCGGCCCGAGCATCTGCCGCTCATCTGCGAGCAGCTCGGCTCGATGTACGACTACACGCTGATCGACGTCGACAAGCGGCTGGACGACATCAACCTCGGCATCTTCGAGGCGGCCGAGACGGTGTTCGTGGTCATGACCGCCGACCTGTCGTGCCTCAAGAACGTGCGCCTGATCCTCGAGACGATGGACCACCTCGGCTACCCGGCGGGCAAGGTCCACCTCGTGCTCAACCGCTCGAACGCGTTCACCGGGATCAACGTGAAGAGTGCGGAGGGCGCCCTCAAGCGCACGATCGAGCACCAGATCGTCAACGAGTACCGCGGCGCCATCAGCGCGCTCAACTCGGGCGCGCCGTTCATGTTCACGAAGGCCGATTCGGCGCTCGGCTCGTCGCTTCTCCACTTCGCCCGGGCGGTCGACAAGCCCGTGGCGGCGGCCGCGGCGGTGCCCGCGCGCTGAACGGGCAACCGACCGGGCACGGCGAGCACGGCGGCCCGGAGCCCCGATAAGTGGGGGATAAGGCGCGGGTGAGCCTCGATTGAGGGGGCGATGAGGGCGCGTTCGTAGGCTGCGCGACGTGCTGGCGATCATCCCATCCGCGACCCTCCACGGCCTCGACGGCCGCTTCATCCGGGTCGAGGTCGATGTCGCGCCCGGCCTGCCCGGGTTCACCATCGTCGGCCTTGCCGACACCGCGCTCCAGGAGGCCAGGGAACGGGTCCGCGGGGCGATCCGCAACGCCGGGTTCATCTATCCGCCGCGGCGGATCACGGTCAACCTGGCGCCGGCCGACCTTCGCAAGGGAGGCGCGTCGCTCGACCTGGCGATGGCCCTCGGCATCCTGCTCGGGTCCGAGCAGGTGCGAGCTGGACCGGGGCGTCTCGCGTTCATCGGCGAGCTGTCCCTCGGCGGCGAGGTCCGAACCGTGCCCGGCGTGCTGCCGATGGTGGCGATCCTCGCGCGGCGCGGGATGCGGCGCGTCGTCGTCGCGGCGCCCGCGGTCGACGAGGCGCGACTGGTCGCCGGCATGGACGTGTCCGGTGTGGAGACGCTGCGCGAGGCGGTCGAACGGATCCGGATCGGCCGCCGGCCTCGCCGTGCCGTGTCGCCGCCGCGGATCGAGCTGGTCGATGCGGCGCTGAGACAGAACGACGACGTTGCCGCGCCTCCGGCCGTGAGCACCGGCGGACGCCCGACCCCCGATCTCGGCGAAGTCCGCGGCCAGCTCGAGGCGCGGCGAGGCCTCGAGATCGCGCTCGCCGGCGGCCACGGCCTGCTGCTCATCGGTCCGCCCGGCTCGGGCAAGACGCTGCTTGCGCGCACGATCCCCGGCCTGCTTCCGCCGCTCGATGACACCGCGGCGCTGGCCGCCACCGTCGTCGCGTCCGCGGCGGGCGAGGGTCCGATCCGCGAGCTTCGTCGGCGGCCACCATTCCGGTCGCCCCACCACACGATGTCGTACGCGGCCATGGTCGGCGGTGGACCACACCTCTCCCCGGGCGAGGTCACCCTGGCGGATCAGGGCGTCCTGTTCCTCGACGAGCTGCCGGAGTTCGATCGGGATGTCCTCGAGGCACTTCGCCAGCCGATGGAGGAGGGTCGGGTCGCGATCGCCCGGGCCGGTCGGACGACGACCTTCCCGGCGCGCTTCCAGTTGGTCGCGGCGATGAACCCGTGCCCATGCGGCTTCGCGGGGACGTCCGACCGCGCGTGCCGCTGCGCGCCCCTGGTGCCCGAGCGCTACCAGCGTCGCGTGTCCGGGCCATTGCGCGATCGGATCGACCTGTGGATCGCCATGCCCCGCGTGGCGTCGCTGGCCATCGTCCGTGCGGACGAGCCAGAGAGCTCGACGACCGTCGCGGCGCGCGTGGCGGCCGCCCGGGCGATCGCCACGGACGGGCGGTCCGGTGTCCTCAACGCCAGGCTCACAGGCGGCGCGCTGCGCGCCGCCTGTCGCCTGAGCCGGATCGCGGAACGCCGCGTCGTCCACCTCGCGGAGCTTGAGCGCGCCACCGGTCGAGGCACCGAACGGATGCTTCGCGTCGCCCGCACCATCGCCGATCTGGGCGGCGCGGAGGTCGTCGGCGTGGAGCACCTCGACGAGGCGGCCTGGTTCCGGCCAGCCGACCTGCGCCTTGCCGCGGCCGAGGTCGGCTGACGTGCTCGGGGTCGGTGCGGCCGGTCCACTGGCGGCTGACGGTCCGGACGCGCCACGACCAGCAGGCGGATCCCGGTCGGCGGAGGACGAGCGCGACGCCTGGGCGGTGCTGGCCGGCGTGCGCGGCGTCGGCCCGGTCGTCTTCGGGGCGCTGCTCAGGCGATACGGGAGCGGCCGCGGCATCCTTCGAGAGGCGACCTCACCCGGCGGGATCGCGCGGCTGACGGGTACGAACCTCGACGAATCGATCTCCGCGGAGCCGCGAGCGCCACGCGGGCTGGCCCTGGCGGTCGCGACCGCGATCGCCGATGCGGCCGATCGCGCAGGGTCGACCGTCGAGCGGATCCGCGGGCTCGGCCTGCGGATCGTAACCATCGAGGACGCCGCCTACCCGCGACGCCTGGCCGAGGTGGACATGCCGCCGCACGTCCTGTATGTGCTCGGGGACCCGGCGGCGATGAGCCTTCGATCGGCCGTCGCCATCGTCGGGACACGACGGGCGACGAACGCCGGTCGGCGCACCGCGGCCCGACTCGCCACCGACCTGGCGGCCGTTGGTGCCAGCGTCATCTCGGGGCTGGCCGTCGGCATCGATGGCGCGGGGCACGCCGCCACGGTCCAGGCCGGCGGCACCACGGTGGCGGTCATCGGGTCCGGCCATGCCGATGTCCATCCGCGAGCCCATGGCCGGCTGGCTGCGTCGATCGTCGCTGCCGGTGGGGCGGTCGTGTCCGAGCTCGGTCCGGACGTCGCGCCAAGCCACGGGACCTTCCCGCGGCGGAACCGGATCATCAGCGGGCTCGCCGACGCGACGGTCGTCGTCGAGGCTCCGGCCCGGAGCGGCGCGCTCATCACGGCGTCCTGGGCACTCGAGCAGGGGCGCGAGTGCTTCCTGGTCCCGGGCGCGATCGACGATCCGGCCTCGGCGGGCTGCCTGGCGTTCTTGCGCGAGTTCCCGGAGCGTGCCCGAATCGTTGCCGGGATCCCGCAACTGATCGATGACCTCGGCCTCGCCGATCACCTTGCCGAACCCGGCGTGTCGAGCGAGGCGGCCGCAACGCTGGCCGACGTCGGGGCCGCCGCAGGCCGGATCGGACGCGAGCTCGTCCTCGGTCGCACGACCGTCGACGAGCTCGTCGCGGCCACCGGTTGGCCGGTCGCCAGCGTCCTGGCGGCCATGACACTGCTCGAGCGACGCGGTCTCGCCGTCGGGGTCCACGGCCGCTTCCGGCCCGCCGGAGCGCTCGCCCTGGCCGATCCGGCGATCCTTCGGCAACGGCCGCGGAGGCGCTCGTGACCCTGCGTCCGGGCGTTCGCGGTTTGCCTCCCCGGA
Organism: uncultured Chloroflexia bacterium; assembly: GCA_963833285.1. Classification (GTDB taxonomy): domain Bacteria; phylum Chloroflexota; class Limnocylindria; order Limnocylindrales; family CSP1-4; genus SPCO01. Next base: position 98,839 of record CAWHXM010000007.1, read on the forward strand.
ACGACCGGTGCTACCCTTGGTCCGGCCGACGTCCCCCCGGGAGCGGCCCGAGCCCCGCCCTCGATGCGACCCCCAGAGCACGAGCAGGAGCGTCTATTGCACAAGGCCGCTGTCGCGGTGCTGGCCGTCCCGATCATGGTTGCGGTCTACATCGGCGTACTGTTGCGACGCTCGACCCTCGCCAGGGTCAGCCTCGCAATCGGCCTTTCGCTCCTCGTCGGGATCGGCCTCATCAGCGTCGCACGGATCCAGACGACGGCGGCCACTCTGCCCCGGCCGATCGTCCCGCTGACCGAAGCCGCGTTCAGCACGACCGTCGCCACGGACCGCGGGGTCATGGCGCCGGTGACGATCCAGTTCAGCACGCCGATGGACCCCTTCTCGGTCGCTGCAGCCGTCCAGGTCGAGCCGGCGACGCCCGTGGAGCTGGCCTGGGATGGCACCGCCAGCGTCCTCACCATCACGCCCAGGACGACCTGGGCGGCCGGTGTCCTGCACACGGTCACGGTGCAGGCTGGCGCGCTGGCGCGATCCGGGCAACCGCTCGCCCGTCCGGCCCGCGCCGTGTTCCTGACCCGGGCCGCGACCACGACGAGCGCGAGCGCGACCATCCCGGTCGGTGAACGGGTCAGCATCGCGACGGCGTTCGTCGTCTCGTTCGCCCGACCGGTCGACCCGGACACGGTGGTCGCGGCCATCGGCCTCGATCCGCCGACACCGGGCGTGGTCCGGGCCATCGGCCTCGATCCGCCGACACCGGGCGGGGTCCAGGCCACCGACCCCGGCGAGGGGAGCGTCCGCTACACCTTCGTGCCGATCGAGACCCTCCTGCCCGACACCATGTATCGGCTGACCGTGGCCGGGGTCCGCGACGCGGACGGACTGCCGGTCGAGTCAATGGCGCTGACCGTCCGCACCGCGACGGCACCGGCCCATGGCACCTTCACGACGGCGGCGAAGCGTGCCCCGGCCGCTCCGGCCCCGGCCAACCCGGCCACCACGGCCACCACGATCACGACGACGGCGGTCGGCGGTGGCAGCTGGGGGGCCGTCGAGACCTACTACCTGGGCCTGATGAACTGCACCCGGACCGGCGGCTGGGTGACCTCGACCGGGAAATGCAGCAGCCCCGGTGGCCGGAACGTCGCGCCGCTCAAGCTGGACAGCGGGATGAGTTCCACGGTCAGCCGGCCCTACGCCAAGAGGCTCGCGGTCGGCAACGATTGCAGCCACTTCATCGGCGGCAACCCGGGCGACCGCCTGCGGCGGGCGGGCTATACCAGCTACCGCTGGGCCGAGAACCTCGGCTGCCGGTCGGGGAACCCGTATGCCGCCGTCCTGGGTTCGCACCTCTTCTTCCAGAGCGAGAAGTCGTACAACGGCGGCCACTACGTGAACCTGATGAACGCGAAGTACGACCGGGTCGGGATCGGCGTGTGGGTATCGGGCGGGCGCGTTCGCCTGGTGATCGACTTCTACCACGCCTGACCGGACCTTCGGCGGGCTGACAGGCGACCCTCGCCGGAGCCACCATCGGCCACGTGATCCGCGACGTCATCCTCCACGTCAACGGCGAGCAGCCGCTGCTCGCCGACCTGTTCGAGGCGCCCTCACCCGGCGACGTCGGGCTGCGCTGTACGAACCTCCGGCAGATGAACGGCAAGCGGCCCGTGTTCGTCGACGACGTCGGATCGATCTTCTTCTTCCCGTATCTCCACATCCGGTTCGTCGAGATCCCGCCCGGCGCGATCTCCGGTGGCGACCCATCGATGGCGGTCACGACCGATGACGACCGTCCCCGCCGCGAGCGCTCGTCCGAGGTCGAGTCGGAGGCCGCGGCCGAGGTCGAGGCCGACCTCGAGATCGACGAGGACTTCCTGCGGCGCGTTCGCGAGGCGTAAGGGCGAGAAGGCGTAAGGGCGCGAGAAAGGCCTAAGGGCGCGTTTAGGACCCGGTGCTACACTCCCGGCCGTGCCCAGGAACCTTGTCATCGTCGAATCGCCTGCCAAGGCCCGGACCATCGAGCGCTATCTCGGCGCCGACTACCGGGTCCTCGCGTCGTACGGCCACGTCCGCGACCTGCCCGAGAACCCGGGCAAGGGCAAGTTCGGCGTGGATGTCGATCACGACTTCGCCCCCGACTACGTGATCTCGGACGACCGGCGCAAGCAGGTCGCGGACATCGAGAAGGCCGCGCGCGGCGCCGACCAGGTCTTCCTCGCGACCGACCTCGACCGTGAGGGCGAGGCGATCGCCTGGCACGTCGCGGAGGCCGCTCACGTGGCCAGCGACAAGACCCGGCGGGTCACCTTCAGCGAGATCACCGAGCCCGCCATCCGCGAGGCATTCGCCCACCCCCGGGCGATCGACATGGATCTCGTCGACGCGCAGCAGGCCCGCCGTATCGTCGACCGGCTCGTCGGCTACACGCTGAGCCCGCTCCTGTCGCGCAAGGTCCGTGGCGGGCTGTCGGCCGGCCGCGTCCAGTCGGTCGCGGTCCGTCTGGTCGTGGAGCGCGAGCGCGAGATCGGCGCGTTCGATGCCCGCGAGTACTGGACCATCGAAGCGCTCCTCGACACGGCGGCCGGCGAACGGTTCGCCGCCGAGGTCGTCCGCATCGACGGGGCCGCGCTCGACGTCAGCGACGCCGACACGGCCGAGCGCCACCGGGCGGCGATCGCGGCCCTTCATCCGAACGTGACCAAGGTCGGGACGCGGACCCAGAAGCGCTCGCCGGCACCGCCGTTCACGACCTCGACGCTGCAGCAGGAGGCCAGCCGTCGGCTCGGCTTCCGGCCGAAGCGGACGATGTCGATCGCGCAGCGGCTGTACGAGGGCGTCGAGACGGCCGAGGGCCAGGTCGGGCTCATCACCTACATGCGGACCGACTCGACGGCCATCGCGGGGATCGCCATGGGCGAGGCGCGCGAGGTCATCGGCGAGCGCTACGGCGTCGAGTACGGGATGCCCAAGGGCCGTGTCTACAGGACCAAGTCGAAGGGTGCCCAGGAGGCCCACGAGTCGATCCGGCCGACGAGCTTCCGGCGCGACCCGGACTCGGTCGCGGGGTCGCTGTCGGCCGAGGAGCTGCGCCTGTACCGGCTCATCTGGCAGCGCGCGATCGCCTCGCAGATGGCTCCCAAGGAGCTCGAGACCACGACCATCGACCTGGTGGACGGGGCGTACGAGCTTCGCGCCTCGGCCACCAGGGTCCTGTTCGACGGGTTCGCCCGGGTCTACACCGAGGGGCGCGACGACGAGGCGACCGAGGACGACGAGGGGACGGGCCGGCTGCCCGGTCTGGTCGAGGGCGACCGCACCACCGTCGCCGAGGTCACCCCGACGCAGCACTTCACCGAGCCGCCGCCGCGCTACACCGAGGCGACCCTGATCAAGGCGCTCGAGGAGCACGGCATCGGTCGGCCGTCGACGTATGCCGCAACGATCTCGACGATCACCGATCGCGGCTACGTCCGCGTCGAGGACCGCCGGCTCCACCCCGAGCTCGTCGCCGAGATCGTGACCGACCTGCTCGTCGAGCACTTCGGCGACTACGTCGACGTCGCGTTCACCGCGCGGATGGAGGAGGAGCTCGACGAGGTCGCCCGCGGCGAGCGCGAATGGGTGCCGCTCCTGCGCGCCTTCTACGGCCCGCTGCGCGACCGCGTGGACGAGAAGCGCCGCGAGCTCAAGCGCAGCGACTTCACCACCGAGGCGTCCGACGAGGTTTGCTCGCTGGGCCATCCGATGGTCATCCGGCTCGGGCGCAACGGCCGGTTCCTGGCCTGCTCGCTGTACCCGGAGCACAAGGAGAGCCGGCCGCTGCCCGGCGAGGAGCCGCCGCCCCAGGAGGGGACCGGCGAGGACTGCCCGAAGTGCGGCGAGGGCACGCTCGTCAGCAAGCGCGGCCGCTTCGGCCCGTTCCTCGGCTGTTCGCGCTACCCGGACTGCGACTACATCAAGAAGGACGGCCCGCCACCGCCGGATCCGCTCCCGTTCGAGGTGACCTGCCCCAAGAACAAGGACGGCCACCTCGTCCCGCGTCGCGCCCGGCGGACCGGCAACGTGTTCTGGGGCTGCTCGAACTACCCGCGCTGCGACTTCACCACGAACAACGAGCCGCTCGGCGGACTCCACGACGCGGACGACGGCCCGCTCGCGCGCAAGGGCGACGACGCGCTGTGCCTCGTCTGCGGCTCGACGAGCGAGACCCCGGCCGACGCTATCGTCCCCGGCGAGCGCTACGCCGGCGGACCGCCGAACCCGGAGGCGCTCGCCCGGCCGGCGCGCGCTCGAGGCGGACCACGGGCCGGTGGCACGAGCAAGGCGGGCGGCCGGCCGCGGGGCGGGCCGCGGTCCGGCGGTCGCGCCACGACACGGCGCACGCGCCCGGTCGAGCCGGCCGCCGACGCGTGAGCGGGGCGCCGGCCGGCGACGCGCCCGATCCCGCCCTGGCGCGGTTCCTCCGCTCCCTCGCCGCACGCGACGCCTCACCGCATACCCGGCGCGCCTACGCCACGGCCGTCGGTGCCTACCTCGACTGGCTCGCGGCGCGCGGCACCGACTGGCGGACGCCGTCTCGCGCCGAGCTGCGAGCCTATCTCGCCGTGCTGGGCGAGGGCCATGCCCGCTCTTCGGTGGCCCAGCGGCTGGCCGCGATCCGGGCCTTCCATCGCTGGGCGACACGGAACGATCTTGCGCCCGGTGATCCCTGGGGTGCGATCGCGACACCCCGGCTGCCACGCCGGCTGCCGCGCGTCCTCGAGGTCGAGCAGGTCGGCCGGCTGCTCGATGTCGTCGAGGCCGACCTCGACACGGCTCCGGGCCACGATCCCGAGCGGACGCGGCTCCACGTCGCCCTGGCGCTGCGCGATCGTGCGATCGTCGAAACGGCGTACGCGGCAGGGCTGCGGATCAGCGAGCTGGCATCGGCCGACCTCGGCTCACTCGACCTGCGGCGCGGCGAGGTCCGGGTGCTCGGCAAGGGCCGGAAGGAGCGGATCGGGCTCCTGGGCGGCCCCGCGCGCGAGGCCCTCGGCGACTACCTCGAGGACGGCCGGCCGATCCTCCTCGAGCGTCGTCACGGCGGTGAGCCGGCGCCCGCCGAGATCTTCCTGAACCACCTCGGAGGCCCGCTCGGGGTTCGCGGCCTGCGCTACCGCCTCGACCGACTGTGCGCCCGGGCCGGGCTGCCGCTCGGCGTCTCTCCGCACACGCTCCGGCATTCGTTCGCGACGCACCTGCTCGACGGCGGCGCCGACCTGCGTGTCGTCCAGGAGCTCCTTGGCCACGAGAACCTGGCGACGACCCAGATCTACACCCACGTATCGCCCGGTCGCCTGCAGGCCGCCTATCGGGAGGCCCATCCGCGGGCCCGGCGCGACCCGACCCCGTGACGGCGGCCGGCGCGCTCGCACGCGCGGGGATCATCGTCTCGACCGCCTTCCTCGTCTCGCGGGCGCTCGGCTACGTCCGCCTCGTCGTCATCGGCAACACCTTCGGCGCGTCGGCCGAGCTCGACGCGTTCTTCGCGGCGTTCCGGATCCCGGACCTCATCTTCCAGCTGGTCGCCGCGGGCGCGCTGTCATCCGCGCTCGTGCCGATCGTGTCGGGGCTGTTCACGACCAACGAGCAGGCCCGAGCCTGGCGCGTCGTGTCGACGGTCATCAACCTGATGCTCATCGGACTGGCCGTCCTGGCGGTCGGCTTCTTCATCCTCGCGCCGGTCATCGTCCCGATCATCACCCCGGGGTTCGCAGGGGTGCAGCTCGAGAAGACCATCGAGCTGACCCGGATCATGCTGCTCAGCCCGATCTTCCTCGCCCTGGGCGCGGTGGCCACCAGCGTGCTCAATGCCGGTGGCCGGTTCGCGGCCGCGGCCGTGGCCCCGATCGTCTACAACCTCGCGATCATCGCCGGGGCGGTCCTGCTCGCGCCGACCCTCGGCGTGGAGGGGCTCGCACTGGCGGTGGTCGCCGGCTCGCTGGGGCATCTCCTGGTCCAGGTGCGGCCGCTGTACCGGCTCGGCTTCCGCTACGACCACGACATCGACTCGGCCGATCCCCAGGCGCGCAAGGCCCTGGCCCTCATGGCGCCGCGGGCGATCGGGCTGGGCGTGACCCAGATCACGTTCATCGTCGTGACCTCGATCGCGACGACGCTCGAGGTCGGCGCCGTGTCCGACTTCAACTTCGCCTTCGCCCTGCTCCAGATCCCGCTCGGGATCATCGGCGTCCCGCTCGGCATCGTCCTGCTGCCGAGCCTCTCGCGCGACGCGGCGGTGGGCCACGAAGCATCGTTCGCCAGCCTGCTGACGCGCGCCCTCCGGCTGCTGGTCTACGTCATGGTCCCGATCGCGGTCCTGACCGCGGTCGTCCGCCAACCGATCGTGGCGATCCTGTTCGGGAGTGGCCGGATCCGGCCGGCGGACCTCGACCTCATCGCCGTGACGCTCACGGCGTTCCTCGTCGGGCTCACCGCGCACGCGATGATCGCGGTCCTCGCCCGGGCGTTCTACGCGCGCCAGGACACGGTCACCCCGGTGGCCGCCGCCATCGCCGCGGTCGCCATCAACTGCACGCTCGCGGTCGTCCTGGTCGGCCCGCTCGGCCTGCCCGGGATCGCGCTGGCGATCGCGATCGCGGCCTGGATCGAGGCTCTCGCCCTGCTCGTCATCCTGTACCGTCGGCTGCCGCACTTCGAGCTCCGCGGGCTCGGCCGGGTCGGGCTCGAAATCGGTGGCCGGCAGCGTCGTCGCCGGGGCGGCCGCCTACGGCGTGCTCGAGTTCGTCCGGGGCCTGCTGGCAGCGGAGCCCGGGCGGCTCATCCTGATCGTCGAGGTCGCGATCGTGAGCGTCGCCTTCGGGGGCGTCTATGCCGTGCTGTCGGTCGTCTTGCGGATCCCGGAACTGCCCTCTATCGTCGGGGTCATGGCCGACGTCCTCCGCCGCCCGATCAGGTCGTGACGGCCGTCGACGACGCTGCATGGGACCGTTTCGTCGAGACGAGCGACCCGGGTTCGTATCTCCAGCTCGGCGGGTGGGCGACGGTCAAGGCGGTCAACGGCTGGTCCGCCCACCGGATCTCGACGGACACCGCGGACGGCGGTCCGATCGGGGCGCAGATCCTCGTCCGGCGCCCGCGACCGATGCCGTGGGGCTTCGCCTATGCCCCGCGCGGCCCGGTGGCCGGATCGTGGGGCGGCGGCGCGATCGAGGCCTTTACGGCGGCCGTGCGGGCGGGTTTGCCAGCGGTCGCCGGAAGGGTCAGCCATGTCCGGATCGATCCGGAGATCGAGGCAGATGGGTCGCTCGACGCCGATGGCGCGCTGCGGACGGCCCTCGCGAGCGCCGGCTGGCGCCCCGCCCCGCCCATCCAGCCCAACGCGACGCGGATCATCGACCTTCGCGCCGATGAGGAGGCGCTGTGGGGAGACCTGCGCAAGAAGTGGCGCCAGTACGTCAACAAGGCACGGACCGGCGGGATCGTCGTCGTGGACGCCGGCGCCGAGCGTCTCCGGGAGTTCTACCTGATCTACCGCGAGACCGCGGACCGTGCCGGGTTCCTGATCCGTGCGGAATCGGCTTACCGGGACGTGTGGGACGCCTTCGCCCCAGCGGGCAACGTGCGGCTGCTGTTCGCGCAGGCCGCGGACGGCGAGCCGCAGGCCACGCTCTTCCTCGTCCGCTGCGGTCCGCGGGTCGTGGAGCCATACGGCGGGATGACCATGGCGGGCGCGGACTCGCGGGCGAATTACCTGCTCAAGTGGGAAGCCATCCGGTCGTCTCGGGAGGCCGCCGCCACGAGCTACGACCTGTGGGGCCTGGCGACCGGCGGGATCGACCATTTCAAGACCGGCTTCGGGGGGCGAGAGGTCCACTACGTCGGAGCCTGGGACCTGGTCCTGAGCGGGACGGGCCGGCACGCCTACGAGCTGGCGCAGCGAGCCCGCGTCGGCTGGGCGCGGCGACGCGGCGGGATCCGCGACGGGGGGAGCGCGGCGGCCTACGGAGGCGCCGATTGAACGTCCGCGACGCGATTCCGGCGGAGCTCGCCGACTGGGACGAGGCGACCGTCGAAGCGCCCGGCGGCCACGTCCTGCAATCGCGGGCCTGGGCGGAGCATCGACGCGCCGGCGGATGGCAGCCGCGCTTCCTCGTCGCCGGAGACGGGGGCCGGGCGCTCGCGCTCGTGCGGTCCTGGCCGGTGGTTCCGGGCGGGGGCGCGTATCTGCCGCGCGGGCCGGTGGCGATGGGCGCGGAGCCGGCCGAGCTCGGCTCGCGGCTCGTCGCCTTCGGCGAGGCCCTGGCGAACGAGGGCGTCGATGTCGTCGCCGCGGACGCCGAGGTCCCGGACGTGGATACGGCCTACCGCGAGGCGATCGAGGCAGCGGGCTTCCGCTCGATCGAGGAGATCCAGCCGTCGCGCCACCGGATCAGCCTCGGTCTCGACGGCCGACCGGAGGACGAGCTGTTCGCCGGGATCTCGAAGTCGACCCGGCAGCGGATCAGGAAGGCGGAGGAGACGGTCGAGCGTGTCGTTCGCCATGACGGCCGCACACCACCCGACGGGCCGGGCGAGGGGTTCGCCGCGCCGAGCGATGGATCCGAGGCGGCGCTCGATCAGTTCTACGACCTGCTCCTCGAGACCGGCGAGCGCCGCCATTTCAGCTTCGGGCCGAGGGAGGCCTTCGTCGGGTGGTGGCGGGCGGCCCTCCGGGCCGGTCACCTCGTCTACCTCGAGGCCCGGGGGATCCGCGGGGCACCGGTCGCCGGTCTCGTCCTGTACCGCCACGGCGGCCGGCTGTCGACCGTCCACTCCGGCGACCACGCGGAGGCCCGCGAGGAGACACCGGGCGCCCTCCATCTCCTTCGCTGGCGCGCCATCGAGCTCGCGATCCGGGAGGGATGCACGGAGATGGACCTGGGCGGCGTCGACGTCGCGGGGGCACGCCACGAGCCAGCGGAGGGCGATCCGCTGTACGGCCTCTACCAGCACAAGGCGTCGTTCGGTGGCCGCTGGCTGGCGCTGACCGGCGCTCACGAGCGCGTCTACGACGGACGCGGATACCGCGCGGGCCGCCTCGCGAGCCGGATCGCACGGGTGGTCGGTCGATGACCGACCCGTCGCTCGCCGAGCTCCTCGCCGCGGCCGAACCGAGGTCCGCGGCGCCGCTCGACGGCCTCATCGGGCGCCTGACCGCCGAGCGTCGCCTGCTCGGCGCACGCCGCGACGGCCGCGCGATCGGGGCGGCAGGCCTTGCCACGGTCGCGGTCCGCGGCGTGACCAGCGACTCGCGCGAGGTCGAGCCCGGTTCGCTGTTCGTGGCCGTTCCGGGGCTGCACGCCGACGGCCACGACTTCGTGGCGGCCGCAGCCGCGGCCGGCGCCGCGGCCGCGATCGTGGAGCGGGCGCTCCCCGAGCAGACCCTGCCCCAGCTCGTCGTCGTCGACAGCCGGCTGGCGCTGGCCGCCGCCGCCGCCTGGTGGTACGGCGACCCGAGCCACGACCTGGCGGTCATCGGGATCACCGGCACGGATGGCAAGACGACGACCTCGTATCTCGCGGTCGCGGCGCTCGAGGCGGCCGGGATCCGGGCCGGGATGACCGGCACGGCCGCCACGCGGATCGGCGGTGTCCAGGCGGCCAACGAGGCCCACGCCACGACGCCCGAGGCGCCCCAGCTCCAGCGCGCGATGCGGGCGATGGCCCGCGCCGGCGATCGCGCCGCCGTGATCGAGACGACCTCGCACGGGTTGGCGCTGGGACGGGTCGAGGCCATCGCCTACGACGTCGCCGTGCTGACCAACCTGACCCACGAGCATCTCGAGCTGCACGGGACGTGGGAGGCGTACCGCGACGCGAAGCTGCGCCTGTTCGAGCGGCTGGCGCCGCACGTCGACAAGCCGCTCGGCTGGCCGGCGACGGGCATCGTCAACGCCGACGACCCGACCGCGGGCGCCTTCATCGGCGTCGCCCAGGAGGCCGGGGCCAGGATCCTGACGTACGGCACGGATCCGGCGGCCGACGTCCGGGCGACCCGCGTCGAGGAGGACCAGCGGCGCCTCCGGATCGCCTACGACGCCCCGTCCGGGAGCTCGACGGTCGACCTCCGCCTCGTCGGGCGGTTCAACGTCCACAACGCGCTCGCGGTCGTCGCGCTCGGGGAGGCGATCGGCCTCGACCCGGCGGCCGTCCGGGCGGGCCTCGCGAGCGTCCCGGTCGTGCCGGGTCGGATGGAGCGGGTCGATCTCGGCCAGCCGTACGGGGTGATCGTCGACTTCGCGCACAGTCCGGCGTCGCTCCAGGCCGTCCTGGACCTCCTCGCGCCGCTGGCGGCATCGCGCGGCGGGGGACTCATCGCGGTCTTCGGGTCGGCCGGCGAGCGCGACACGGCCAAGCGCCCGCTCATGGGCAGGATCGCCGGGGAGCGTGCCCGGATCGTCGTGCTGACCGACGAGGACCCACGCGGCGAGGACCGCCAGGTCATCCTCGATGCGATCGCCCGCGGCGCCGAGGCCGCCGGCCGCCGCCGCGACCACGATCTGCTGGTCATCGCCGACCGCCGGGCCGCCATCGAGGCGGCCTTCGAGCGCGCCCGCCCGGGCGACATCGTGCTCCTCGCCGGCAAGGGCCACGAACAGGCCATCATCGGCCCCGACGGCCCGCTGCCCTGGAACGAGCGTGCGGAGGCCGAGGCCGCGTTGCACCGTGCGGGCTATGGCTGAGGGTATCCTTGGGTCGATGGCGACCACGACACCAGGTGCGAAGAAGGGCTCGACCGGCACGCCCGCCCGACGCGGGCCGCGGCGGACGTCCGTCGCCGCCGCGATGTCGCCGTCGGTCGGCATCGATCTCGACGCCCTGCGGGCAGACCTGTACGCGGCCGTCCTCGCCGAGCACCCGACGAGCGACCTCGGACCGGTCGGCGAGGCGTTCGACCTTGCCGTCGCGGCTCACGAGGGGCAGCGCCGGGCGACCGGCGAGCCGTACGTCACGCACCCGATCGCCTCGGCCCGGATCCTCGCCGAGCTCGGGATCGACACGACCGCCATCCAGGCCGCGCTCCTCCACGATGTACCGGAGGACACCGAGTACAGCCTGACCGACGTCGAGGAGCGCTTCGGCGCCGAAGTGGCCCAGCTCGTCGACGGCGTGACGAAGCTGTCGAAGTTCAGCACCCACAGCCACGAGCAGCAGCAGGCCGAGAACATCCGGAAGATGCTGCTGGCGATGGCCCAGGACATCCGGGTCGTCCTGATCAAGCTCGCCGACCGGCTCCACAACATGCGCACGCTGTACGGCCTGCCGTCGGACAAGCAGCAGCGCATCGCCCGCCAGACGATGGAGATCTATGCGCCGCTCGCCGAGCGGCTCGGGATCTGGCAGATGAAGTGGGAGCTCGAGGATCTCGCCTTCAAGGTGCTCGAGCCCGAGCGCTTCCGCGAGCTGGCGAAGCTCCTCGACACGCGGCGCAAGGGGCGCGAGACCTACATCGAGCGCGCGATCGCCGAGCTCAAGCCCAAGCTCGAAGCCGCCGGGATCGACGCCGACCTCCAGGGCCGCCCGAAGCACCTGTACAGCATCTGGAAGAAGATGGAGCGCAAGGGCGCGGAGTTCGGCGAGATCTACGACGTCTATGCCATCCGCATCCTGGTCGACGAGGTGCGCGACTGCTACGCGGCGCTCGGCATCGTGCACTCGATCTGGCGGCCCATCCCGGGGCAGTTCGACGACTACATCGCGGTCCCCAAGAACAACCTCTACCAGTCGCTCCACACCGCGGTGATCGCGCTCGACGGCAAGCCGCTCGAGATCCAGATCCGGACGCAGGCGATGCACCAGGTGTCCGAGGTCGGTATCGCGGCGCACTGGCGCTACAAGGAAGGCACCAAGTCCGACCGCGAGTACGACGCCAAGCTGGCCTGGCTGCGCCAGCTGCTCGACTGGCAGCGCGATGTCTCGGACGCGACCGAGTTCGTCGAGGGCATCAAGCTCGACATCTTCCAGGACCAGGTCTTCGTGTTCACCCCGAAGGGCGACATCAAAGATCTGCCGGCCGGCGCGACGCCGCTCGACTTCGCGTACCGCATCCACACCGACGTCGGTCACCGAACGATCGGGGCGAAGGTCAACAACCGGCTGGTGCCGCTCGACTACCGGCTCAAGAACGGCGACATCGTCGAGATCGTGACGACCAAGGGCGAACACGGCCCGTCGCGCGACTGGATGAAGATCGCCAAGACCAGCCACGCCCGCGAGAAGATCCGGCAATGGTTCAAGCGCAAGGACCGTGACGAGAACATCGTCCACGGCCGCGAGTCGCTCGAGCGCGAGCTGCGCCGCCTCGCGCGGGCGTCGATCGCGGCGGTCGGGCCCGAGCAGATCGCCGACGTGGCCCGTGGCTACAACTACGACTCGCTCGACGACTTCTATGCCGCGATCGGCTACGGCGCGATCAACCCGCAGACCGTGGTCATGCGCCTCGGCGTCGTCGACGATGTCCAGAGCACGCTGCCGACGGTCGCCCCGCCGCAGCGGCTCGAGCGGACCGGCGGCGTCCGGGTCAAGGGCGTCGGCGACCTGCTGGTCCGCTTCGCCAAGTGCTGCCACCCGATCCCGGGCGACCCGATCGTCGGCTTCATCACCCGCGGCAAGGGCGTGACCGTCCACCTCCAGTCGTGCCCGACCGTGCTCAACGAGCGCGAGGTCAGCCGGCTCATCGACGTCGAATGGGAATCCGCCCCGAGCGAGACGTACCCGATCTCGATCCGGGTCGAGGCCTACGACCGGACCGGCCTGTTGAGCGACATCACCCAGGTGGTGGCGGAGAACAAGGTCAACATCGTGGCCGCGCAGGTCGGCGTGACGGCGGACCACACCGCGGTCGTCACCGCGACCATCCAGGTGCACTCCGTGTCGCAGCTGGCCCGCGTCATGGGCCGCATCGAGACGCTCAAGGACGTCATCTCGGTCCAGCGCGACCTCGGTTGAGTTGCGGAGACGCGTCGCCGCCGCATCACGACCACGCCACGATCTGGAGTTCGATTCGTGTTGTCGGTCTGCCGGCAGGATCGATCTCGACTGACCCGGATGAGGCGGCTACGTGTTCCACCGTACAACCTGGTGTCAGGCGGCCGTAGACTTCCGCCGAATGCCCACCTTCAGAGCTCCGCGCGGGACGCGCGACCTGCTGCCGCCCGAGACCGCGACCTGGACGCGACTCGAACGCCTGGCGGCCGACCTCGCCGCACGGTACGGCTACCACCGGGTCGAGACGCCGCTGTTCGAGCTGACCGACGTCTTCGAGCGCGGCGTCGGCGAGGTGACCGACATCGTCGAGAAGGAGCTCTTCCGGCTGGCGCCGCGGACCGACGAGGGCGAAGCGTGGGCCCTGCGGCCCGAGCCGACGGCCGGGATCGTGCGCGCCTACGTCCAGCACGGGATGCAGACCTGGCCGCAGCCGGTCAAGCTGACCGAGACGGGCCCGATGTTTCGCTACGACCGGCCGCAGGCCGGTCGCTACCGCCAGTTCTGGCAGTGGGACGTCGAGGCGATCGGCGACCCGGGTCCGGCCATCGACGCGGAGCTGATCGAGCTCGGGACGCGGTTCTACCGCGAGGCCGGACTCGACGGGGTCGAAGTCCACCTGAACTCGATCGGCGATGCGGCCTGCCGGCCGGCCTACGTCGCCGAGCTGACCGACTACTTCCGCGGCCATCGGGCCGACCTGCCCGAGCTGGAGCGGGAACGGCTCGAGCGCAACGTCCTGCGCCTGCTCGATTCGAATAATCCGGCGATGGCCGCGCTCAACGCCGCCGCGCCGAAGATCACCGACCGGTTGTGCGCGCCGTGCGCCGAACACCTCGCCGGCGTCCGGGGTCATCTCGACGCGCTCGGCGTCTGGTATCGACTGGCGCCCGGCCTCGTCCGCGGTCTGGACTACTACACGCGGACCGCGTTCGAGTTCTACGTCGCAGGTCGTGAGGGCCAGCAGCAGGCGATCGGTGGCGGGGGAAGGTACGACGGGCTGGTCGAGCTGCTCGGCGGCCGGCCGACGCCCGGCATCGGGTTCGGGATCGGGATCGACCGGCTCATCCTGGCCCTGACCGAGACCGGGGCGGCGGGCGCGACAGGCACGGAGCCGCCGCCCGTCGCGGTCGTCGTCGGGGCAGACCCGGACGACACCATCGGGCGGCTCAAGGTCGCCACCGACCTGCGCGCGGCCGGGATCACCGCGCGGGCGGAGCTCGGACGGCGCAAGCTCGGCAAGCAGCTCGAGTCCGCGGCACGCGACCACGCCCACTTCGCGGTCATCCTCGGCGACGAGCTGGCGAGCGGGGATGTCGGCCTGCGCGACCTGCCGGCCGGTACCCAGAAGCTCGTCACGGTCGCCGATCTCGCGCGCGAGATCGAGCGCTCGCACGGCGCACATCGACACGGCGGCCCTGAGTCGTAGCGCACGATCCGGTCACGCGCGGAGCGCCGTTCATCGGCCGGCCGCGACGTCGCGGTACACTCGCCCGGACGCCAGCGAACATGAGGTCTCCATGACGAGAACGAGGCGGGTCCTCCATAGCCCGTCGGTCGAGCCCGAGCCGTTCGATCCGGCCGCCTTCCCGGGCCTGGCCGAGCGTCGACGCGCCGACGGCGGCGCGGCGAGCGAGCGATGGCGCGCTCTGGTCGAGGCGAACGAGACCGTCATCGGCGACGGTGCGATGGGCACGATGCTGTTCGCGAACGGGCTCATGTTCGGCGATCCGCCCGAGGTCTGGAACCTGTCCAAGCCGGACGTCGTGCGGCGGATCCACCGCGGCTATCTCGAGGCCGGCTCACAGATCCTCATGACCAACACGTTCGGTGGCAACCGGATGCGGCTCAGCTTGCACGGTCTGCAGGACCGCGTCGCCGAGCTGAACCAGACCGCGGCGATCCTGTTGCGCAGCGAAGTCGAGGCGGCCGGCGGCGACGCCCTCGTGGCGGGCGACATCGGTCCCAGCGGGGCCATCCTCGCGCCGACGGGCACGCTCGACTACGACGAGGCGGTCGACATCTTCGCCGAGCAGGCAGCCGCGCTGGTGGCCGGTGGGGTAGATCTGATCTGGATCGAGACGATGTCCGACCTGTCCGAGATCAAGGCCGCGATCGAGGGCGTCCGGCGCGTGTCACCGGGGATCGCGCTGATCACGACGATGACCTTCGACACGCGCGGCCACACGATGATGGGTGTGTCGCCGGAGCACGCCGTGGCGTCGCTGACGGCATGGGGCGCCGACGCGGTCGGCGGCAACTGCGGCAATGGGCCCGATGAGCTCATCACGGTCGTCGAGCGGATGCGCGCCGCCGATCCTGACGCGACCCTGGTCGCCAAGTCGAACGCCGGGATGCCCGAGCTCGTGGACATGCGCGCGGTCTACCGCTCCGATCCCGCCACGATGGCCACGGCGGCGCAAGCCATGCGCGAGGCGGGCGCCTCGATCATCGGTGGCTGCTGTGGGAGCACGCCCGAGCATCTCGAGGCGATCGCAGCCCTTATCGCCGGCTGACGCGGCGACTCGATGAGCGAGTGGATCTACTTCATCCACATGCACGAGGACCCGACGATCGCCGGCGGTTTCGCCAGCGGGGAGCTCCGCCCGTTCCGTGTCTCGCTGATGCGCGGCCGCGACGGCTGAACCCGCCTCCCCGCCAGGTTCGGCCGGCCCGCCCCTCAGACCGGATCGTGGAATTGCAGCACCGCCAGCAGGTTCCCGTCGGGATCCTTGAACCAGGCGGCACGTCCGGCGCCGATCGTGGCGATCCCGCCTTCGGTCCTGGGCGCCTCGTACGCTTCGAAGACGACGCCGCGGGAGGTGAGATCGGCTACCTCGGCGTCGATGTCGGCGACCGTGAACGCCATCTGCGTGTGGGTGCTCGATGACAGGACCGATCCCCGCGAGATCGCGAAGACGCTGCCGGGCGTCGTCTCGTAGAGCACGGCACCGGGTCGCACGGCCAGCGGCGTGAACCCGAGGACGCCCTCGTACCAGGCGCGCAGCCGATCCACGTCCGCGGTGGGCAGTGTCGAATGCACGCGGCAGTGGGACAGCATCGTCGAACCTCCGGTTGCGGGCGGGCGACGGCATCCCGTCCACGAGGGCCCGAGCCGCTACGATACGCCGGCCATGACCGAGACCGCCCCGAGCCTCGCCACGCCCTATCGCACGCACACCTGCGGCGAGCTCCGCGCGACCGATGCGGGCGAGACCGCCCGTCTCGCCGGCTGGGTGCATCGTCGGCGGGATCACGGCCAGCTCATCTTCCTCGACCTGCGCGACCGCCACGGCATCACCCAGGTCGTCGTCGACAAGGCCGACGCGCCCGAGGCGCACCAGACCGCGAGCCGGGTCCGCTCCGAGTTCGTCGTGTCGGTCAGCGGGACGGTCGCGCCGCGATTGCCGGGGACCGAGAACCGGACCCTCCCGACCGGGGCTGTCGAGCTCCAGACGACCGCGTTCGAGATCCTGTCCGAAGCGAAGACGCCGCCGTTCTACATCAACGAGCCCGACGCGCCGGTCGACGAGATCCTCCGCCTCAAGTACCGCTATCTCGACATCCGGCGCGAGCCCATGCAGCGCCGTCTCCTTCTGCGCAGCCGGATGGTGCAGGCCATCCGCGCGGTCCATCATGCGAACGGGTTCGTCGAGGTCGAGACGCCGACGCTCATCAAGAGCACGCCGGAAGGCGCCCGCGACTTCATCGTCCCGAGCCGCCTCCAGCCCGGAACCGTCTACGCGCTGCCGCAGAGCCCGCAACAACTCAAGCAGCTGCTGATGGTGGCCGGCATCGATCGCTACATGCAGATCGCCCGCTGCTACCGCGACGAGGACCTGCGCGGCGATCGCCAGCCCGAGTTCACCCAGCTCGACCTCGAGATGAGCTTCGTCGACGAGGGCACGGTGATGGCGTTCGTCGAGGCGATGGCGATCGAGGTGTCGCGGGCGACCGTCCCGGACCGCCCGATCCTGCAGGTGCCCTTCCCGCGGATGACCTACGAGGAGGCGCTCGAACGGTACGGGTCTGACAAGCCCGATGTCCGGTTCGGGATGGAGCTGGTGGACCTGGGACCGGCGCTCGTCGGCGCGGATGGCGCCGCGGCGTCGGGGTTCGGCGTCTTCGACAGCGCGCTCACAGCCGGCGGCCGGGTCAAGGGCATCGTGGCCCCCGGGATGGCCGGCATCACCCGCCGCGAGATCGACGACTTGACCGATCGCGCGCGGCGGTTCGGGGCGAAGGGCCTCGCCCACCTCTCGCTTGAGCCCGGCGGCGAGCTCCGCGGGCCGATCGTCAAGTTCCTGTCGGACGACACCCAACGCGCGATCCTCGAACGCAGCGGGGCAGGGGAGGGAGACCTGATCCTGATCGTCGCCGACGCGCCCGATGTCACCGCCGATGTCCTCGGCTGGCTGCGCGTCGAGCTGGGCGATCGCCTCGGTCTGGCCGATCCGAACGTCCTCGCCTACGTTTGGGTGAACCGCTTCCCGATGTACCAGTGGGACACCGACAACGCTCGCTGGCACGCGACGCACAACCCGTTCAGCGGGGTCCTGCCCGAGGACGAGGCCCTGCTCGTGACCGCGTCGGGCGACCCGGCCCGCCCGGCACCGGTGGATCCGGCCGGCCGGGCCCGTGCACTCCAGTACGACCTCGCGCTCAACGGCTGGGAGCTCGGTGGCGGCTCCATCCGGATCCACCGCCGCGACCTGCTCGAACGCTCGTTCCTGCTCCAGGGCCACACCCTCGAAGCGATGCGCGAGAAGTTCGGCGCGGTCCTCGATGCCTTCGACTACGGCGCGCCGCCGCACGGCGGGATCGCGCTCGGGGTCGACCGTTGGGCCGCACTCCTGGCGCACCAGACCAATATCCGCGAGGTCATGGCCTTCCCCAAGACACAGTCGGGCGCAGACCCGATGCTCGAGGCGCCGTCGATCCCGGAACCCGGTCAGTACGAAGAGCTGGGGCTTCGGTTCGTGGGCGTCCCGGGTCGCGCGGCCGAGTCGTCCACCTGAGCAGCGAGCTCGGCTTCCTCGAATGGTTCGCGCGGCGGCCACGCATCGCGGCCCTCCTCGGCGCGACGTGCATCGCGTTCTCGGGGATCTTCTACCTGTATGCCGCGGTCTCGCCGTCGACCGGGACGTTCTACCGGGCGGTGTTCGGGCTTCCGCTGCTCGTCCTCGTCGCCGTCGGGGAGTGGCGCCGCCACGGACCGCTCGGGCGTGACGCCATCCGGCTGGCGGCGATCGCCGGCGTCTTCTTCACCGGCGACCTCATGTTCTGGCACCACGCGATCGAGGCGGTCGGCGCCGGCCTGGCCACGGTCCTCGGCAACCTGCAGGTCATCATCGTCGGGTTCTTCGCGTGGCTGCTGCTCGGGGAGCGGCCGTCGCGTGCCACGTTGCTCGCGCTGCCGGTCGTGCTCGCCGGCGTGATCCTCATCTCGGGCGTGGTCGGCGCCGACGCATATGGCGCCGACCCACAACTCGGGGTCATCCTCGGCATCGCCACGGCGATCTGCTATTCGGGCTACCTGCTCCTGATCAGGCGGGGCGGGCGCGACCAGCGTCGACCGGCCACTCCCGTGGCGGTGGCGACCGCCGTCGTGGTGCTCTGCTCGTTCGTCGTCGGCGAGGTCGGCGGCGATCTCGACCTGACGCCCGGGTTGGATAGCCTGTTCTGGCTGGCGCTGCTTGGGATCACCGCGCAGTCCGCGGGTTACCTGATGATCTCGATCTCGTTGCCGCGGCTGCCGGCCATCATCACCTCGGTCATCCTGCTGGCCCAGCCGGTCATGTCGATGGGTTTGGCGATGCTCCTGCTCCACGAGACGCCGTCGTCGACCCAGCTCCTCGGGGTGGCGCTCGTCGTCGGCGGGATCGCCGCGGCGACCGTCCCTATGGCTCGGCTTCGCGACGGGCTCGGACGCGTCCGCCAGACGACCGCGAGCGACTGACCGGATCGCGGTGACTTACCTGATCGCGGCGACCGACCGTCAACCGTGTTCGGGCAGCCCGGCCTCGGCGACGATGTCTGCGCCCCACTCGTGGGTGTGCCCGGCCGGCGGATCGGGCGGACCTTCGTAGTCGGGGAGGTCGGCCGGTGCGGTGTCGGCGTCGTGGACGACACCCGGGTCGCCCACCTCGATGATCCGGCTCGGCACGACGGCCACGAGGTCGGCCACGACATCCGGCGGCATCCGGTCCGGCGCGACCGCCCGGAGCGCGTCCAGGTGGGTGGTGGGGAGCAGGATCGGCCAGCCCGGGTCGCCGTGCCAGGCCGGCCGCAGGATCGTGCCGCGGTCGGTGCCGTGCGCCTCGATGAGCGAGGTGATCGTCTCCGGGCCGATCCAGGTCAGGCGTGCCGGCCAGAGCAGGACCGCGGTCGTGTCGGAGACCTCGGCCAGCGCGAGCTCGGTGCCACGGACCATCTGGCCGCGCGGGCCGGCCTCGGGCAGCTGCCGGCGTCCCGTAGACGGCCTCGGAGCCGGCGAGGGCCGCGGCGACGGTGCCGTCCGGGTCCGGGGCGAGGACGACGATCGGGAGCGCGCCGCCGGACCAGGCGAGGTCGGCGAGCCGGCGCACGCGCGGCTGGCCGAGCGTGTCGGCGACCGCTCCCTCGGCCGTGGCGGACAGGATGACGGCGGCGACGGTCACGCCCCCGAGTGTACGCGGGCCGAGATGCCGACTGCGGTCCCGTCGCCATCCGTGGGACAATCGGCCGTCCCATCGAATGAGGAGAACCGCAGCCCCGTGCCCGACGCCGTCACCCCAGGCACCACCGACGCCCCCGCCTTCGCCATCCGCGCCGACCTCCGCAACGTCGCCATCGTCGCCCACGTCGACCACGGCAAGACCACGCTGGTCGACGCAATGCTCCGCCAGACCGGTGCCTTCCGCTCGAACCAGGCAGTCGTCGACCGGGTCATGGACTCTGGCGATCTCGAACGCGAGAAGGGCATCACGATCCTCGCCAAGCAGACGACGGTCGACCACGCCGGCGTGCGCCTCAACATCGTCGACACGCCCGGCCACGCCGACTTCGGTGGCGAGGTCGAGCGCTCGCTGCTGATGGTCGATTCGGTGCTGCTCCTCGTCGACGCGGCCGAGGGCCCGCTGCCCCAGACGCGCTACGTCCTGCAGAAGGCGATGGCCCGGCGGCTGCCGGTCGTCGTCGCGATCAACAAGATCGACCGCGGCGACGCGCGACCGGCCGAGGTCCTCGACGACATCTACGAGCTGTTCATGGACCTCGGCGCCGATGCCCACCAGATCGAGTTCCCGATCGTGTACACCAACGCCAGGGCCGGGACGGCCACCCGTGACCCGGCCGTGCCCGGCACGGATCTGCGACCGCTGCTCGACCTGCTCGTCGAGGTCACGCCGCCGGTCCGCTACACGCCGGACCACCCGCTCCAGCTGCTGGTCACGAACCTGGCGGCCAACGACTATGTCGGCCGGATGGCCGTCGGGCGCATCTGGAACGGCACCATCCGGACCGGTCAGCGGATCGTCGTCGTCCGGGAGGAGGCGGACGACACGACCGGTGCCGTCGAGCCCGGCCGGACGGTCACCCTGAGCGGCACGGTCACCAGCCTGCAGACCGCCCACGGCATCGAGCGGGTCGACATCGAGGAAGCCGGGCCGGGCGACATCGTCAGCGTCGCCGGGTTGCCCGAGGTCACGATCGGGGACACGCTGACCGATCCGGCCGATCCGCGGCCGCTGGCCCGCCTCGACGTGGACGCTCCGACGCTGCGCATGACGTTCGGGGTCAACACCTCGCCGCTCGCCGGTCGCGAGGGCAAGTACGTCACGAGCCGCCAGATCAAGGCCCGCCTCGAGAAGGAAGTGCTCGGCAACGTCTCGATCGAGGTCCGGCCCGCGGAGTCGAGCGAGGCCTTCGAGGTCCGTGGCCGTGGCGAGCTCCAGCTGGCCGTCCTCATCGAGCAGATGCGCCGCGAGGGCTTCGAGCTGACCGCCTCCCGCCCGGAGGTCCTCCTGCGCGAGGTCCGTGGCGAGATCCAGGAGCCTTACGAGCGCGTCACGATCGACATCCCGCCCGACTACATCGGCGACGTCCAGACCGCGATCGCCGGCCGCAAGGGCCGCCTCGAGCAGATCTCGACCGACACGGACGGCCGGGTGCGGATGGAGTTCGTCCTCCCCGTGCGCGGCCTGATCGGCTATCGCGGACAGCTTCTCACGGACACGCGCGGGACGGCGCTCCTCCACCAGATCGGCGAGGGCTACGGCCCGTGGGCCGGCGAAGTCACGCACCGGACCAACGGCGTGCTCGTGTCGGACCGGGCCGGGATGTCGAACGCCTACGGGCTGTTCAACCTCGAGCAACGGTCCGAGCTGTTCATCGGCGCGGGGGTCGAGGTCTACGAGGGGATGATCGTCGGCGAGAACGCCCGCTCGGGCGACATGGACGTCAACCCGACCAAGGAGAAGAAGCTCACCAACATCCGGACGCACTCGCACGACGAGTCGCTCCGGCTGACGCCGCCGCGGCCGATCACCCTCGAGACGGCGCTCGAGTTCATCGCCGCGGACGAGCTCGTCGAGGTGACGCCGCTCTCGATCCGGCTGCGGAAACGCGCCCTGTCGCAGCACGACCGGCGTCGCGAGGCGGGACGCGCCGAGGACCTGCGGCGCTCAACCGAACGCGAGGGCGCGGTCGCCGGCTGATGATCGCCGCGGGACCCGAAGGTTCTCGCGGCCGCCTCGATACGCGCAGCAAGACGTCCTCTTCATCAAGGAGCTCATGGAGGCGGGGAGATACCGTGACGTCGCCGACCGGACCTACGCGTCACTCCCGGCGCTTGGTCGGTCGGACACGGACGGACCGGCATGCATGTCGACCCTCGACACGGGATCGACGGCTACCGTCGTTGGCGGTGCCTCGACGCTTGGACGCAGCGCGTCGAGGTGCGCGACGGCGAACCGCGGC
Organism: uncultured Chloroflexia bacterium; assembly: GCA_963833285.1. Classification (GTDB taxonomy): domain Bacteria; phylum Chloroflexota; class Limnocylindria; order Limnocylindrales; family CSP1-4; genus SPCO01. The sequence goes on from CAWHXM010000007.1 coordinate 120,826, forward strand.
GCGTCGGGTTCCTGGATGCCGGTCGGCCAGTCACGCCCGGCAGGCGGCGGGAAGAGGCCGCCCAGGAGCGTCGGCGTCGAAGGACCGAGCCTCGCGCCCGCGACCAGGATGAACCCGAACCCGAGGATGAACGCCAGGAACGTGGCGTCGTCGGACATGGACTGATCGTCCCACCGCTGTCCAGCGGCGGGAACGGGCGACTCGGCCGGGGAGCAGGCGACACTCGGCCGGTCGGCGGCGACTCGGCCGGTGGACGGGCCCTCGGCCCGCCGGGCAGGCGCTGTGCGCCGGGTCTCAGGCGCCGTAGGCGCGGTAGGTCAGTGAGACGCCCGGATAGCCACCTGGCGGGACGCGCTGCGGACGGTGTCGACGACTCCGGCCGCGAGCGCGACCAGCGCGACCAGGATGATGGCGATGACGACGAAGAGCGGGATGTCGGTGTGGCTCCGTGCGGTGTGTCTCCACGATGGGCGGCCGGCCGAGTCGCCCACGGGAGCATTCGTCACGCTTTGTCATGGACGGATGACACATCCCCTCTGGTCGCCGCGATGTCGAAGGTGTACGGTGCCGCCTGCCGGGAACGGCACCCGCCGCTTCCGGAGCCGATGGGGACCGAGGGGTTCCGATGCGACGCACGCTGGTCGGCGCGAACGTTCTCGCCGCGTTGGGGTTCCTGGTCCTGGCCGCGCCGGTCGCGGCATTCCCACTGACGAACTGCACCATGCAGGCGACCTCATCGTCGGCCGGCGGCGCGGCGCTCGATTCGATCCAGGGTGGCGCGCCGGACGCCACACAGCAGGACCCATTCGTCGTCGACTGGGACGGGACGGTCGCGTACGCCGGCGGGTCGAACGTCGAGATGAAGAACAACACCTGGGGCATCAGCGTGTTCATGATCCCGACCCCATTGCAGGGCGGGGACGACAACCTGGAGGACACGAGGACCGGCAACGGGACGGTCGGCGTGAGCGCCAACGCCCCGTTCCGCTTCACCGGGCTGTACTACGTGTCGGGCACGCTCAAGGGCAGCGGCGGGACGTGCACCGCGAGCGGCTGGTTCAAGCTCGGCGGCGACCCGGTCGGGACGTTCCCGTTCTTCGGTGGCGTCGGGGCGCTGATCCTGGGCGTGGCGATGCTCGTGATCGGCGCTCGCGGCCACCTCATCACCGCGATCGTCGGCGGCATCCTCACCGGCCTGGGCGCGGCCACGATGCTCGTGATCTACAGCGCGCTCCCGATCGCGGAGCAGACGCCGCTCGTGGTCCTGCTCCTCGGCCTGATCGTCGGCATCCTGGTCGGATTGCTGGGTCGCCGGGGCCGCGGTTCAGATACGCCGCCGATGCTGCCTCGGACGCCCGCCTGACGACGGATCCGCCTCGCGGCATGGGTCGGGTGTACGATCGGGCCCATGCCGATCTACCTCGATCACGCGGCGACGACCCCGCTCCGCCGCGAGGTCCTCGACGCGATGTTGCCGTACCTGACCGAGTCGTTCGGCAATCCGAGCTCGGCGCACGCCTTCGGGCGGGCCGCGCGAGCCGGCCTCGACGAGGCGCACGAACGGGTCGCCACGCGACTCAACGCTCAGGGCCGTGAGATCGTCTTCACCTCCGGCGGGACCGAGGCGAACAACCTGGCCCTGAAGGGGTCGGCGTGGGCGGGCAAGGCGCGCGGCCATCGCATCGTCACCTCCTCGGTCGAGCACCACGCGGTCGGCCATACGCTGCGCTACCTCGAGAAGTTCGGGTTCGAGATCGTCGAGTTGCCGGTCGATCGCTACGGGCGGGTCGACCCCGACCAGCTCGAGGCGGCGATCAATGACAAGACGATCCTCGTCTCGGTGATGCTCGCCAACAACGAGGTCGGGACGCTCCAGCCGATCGGCGAGATCGCCGCCAGGGTGCGCGCCCGCAAGGGTGTGCTCCTCCACGTCGACGCGGTGCAGGCCGCCCCGTACGTGGATCTCGACGTCGACGCGCTGGGCGCCGACCTGGTGTCGCTCAGCGCACACAAGTTCGAAGGCCCGAAGGGCGTCGGGGTGCTCTACGTCAGGCACGGGACGCACATCCTCGCCCAGCAGCAGGGCGGTACCCAGGAGCGGCACCGACGGGCCGGCACCGAGGACGTCGCCGGAGCCGTGGGCCTCGCAACCGCGTATGAGCTGTCGTGTGGCGAGCGACCCGCGACGGTCGCCCGGCTGCGCCGCCAGCGGGAGCGCTTGGCGACCGCGCTGGCGGCGATCCCCGGCGTCGAGCCGACCGGCCACCCGAGGGACCGCCTGCCCGGCCTGTTGTCGGTCATCGCACGCGACACGGACGGCGCTTCGGTGGCGATGGCGCTCGACCTCGAGGGGATCGCCTGTGCGGTCGGCTCCGCGTGCACGACCGGTTCGACCGAGGTCAGCCATGTGCTGACCGCGATGGGCTACCCGGAGGAGGAGGCACGCGGCGCGCTGCGCCTGTCGCTCGGCCGCACGACGACCGATGACGAGGTCGCCGTCGCGATCGAGGTCGTCCCGACCGTGGTCGCCTCGATGCGGCGCGGCACCGTCGCCGTCGCCGCCGACCCACTCGGCCAGGGTGTGCCCGCGTGAGTCGGATCCTCGTCGCGATGTCGGGCGGCGTCGACTCATCGGTCGCGGCGGCGCTCCTCAAGGAAGCGGGGCACGAGGTCGTCGGCGTGTGGATGCGGCTGCATGACGTCGCCGACACGTATTCCGAGTTCAAGAAGAGCTGCTGCTCGCTCGACGCCGCCGACGACGCGCGCCGGGTCGCGGCCCAGCTCGACGTCCCGTTCTACGTCATGAACCTCGAGCGCGAGTTCGATGCCGGGGTGCTCCAGCCGTTCCTCGACGCGTACCTCGACGGCCGGACGCCGTCGCCGTGCGTTGACTGCAACACGTACGTCAAGTTCGGAGCGCTGCTCGGCCGGGCTCGCCACCTGTACGACTGCGAAGCCGTCGCCACCGGGCACTACGCGCGGCGGGAGATCGGGCCGGACGGCCGGGCGCGGCTGCTGCGGGCCCGCGATTCCGACAAGGACCAGACCTACTTCCTGTACGGCCTGCGCCAGGACCAGCTCGAGCACGCGCGGTTCCCGCTGGGCGAGCTGACCAAGCCGGAGGTCCGTGATGTGGCACGGTCGCTCGGCCTGGCCACCGCCGACAAGCCCGAGAGCCAGGAGATCTGCTTCGTTCCAGGCGGCGACTACCGCGACGCGCTGCGCGACCGGGCCGGGTGGGTGCCGCAGGCCGGGCCGCTGCTCGACGCCGATGGCGGGCAGGTGGGGGAGCATCGTGGAGCGGCGGGCTACACGGTCGGCCAGCGCCAGGGCCTCGGTGTTTCGCTTGGTGCGCCACGCTACGTGAGCCGGATCGACCCGCTGACCAACACGATCACACTCGGCCGGCGCGAGGACCTCGAGACCACGACCGTGGAGCTCGAGCACGTCAGCTTCATCGCCGGTGACGGCCCGGACGGCCGGGCGTCATTCCGTGCCGAGATCCGGATCCGGCATCGTGCGACGCCGATCGCGTCGAGCGTGCGCCCGGTCACCGCCTCGGAGCCGGCGCGCGGCGGGCGCTGGGTCGCCGAAACCGACACGCCGGTGTGGGCCGCCGCTCCAGGTCAGGCCGCCGTCCTGTACGACGGCGAGGTCGTCCTCGGGGGTGGGCGGATCGGCCGTGCCGCGCTGCTCCGACCGACCGCGGAGGGGTCGTCGCGGTCTTCGGTCGACCGGACGCTGGTCGGTGCGGGACGGGCCAGTCGGGTCGGCGCGTGAGCCTTGATCCGGCCCTGATCTTCGCCATCCTCGTCGGCATCTTCCACGCGTCGCTCTACGTGCTCATCCGCGGTAACGCCGGCGGGCGACTGCCGATCGTCCTCGTCGCGTCGATCCTCGGTGCCTGGGCGGGCGACGCTCTCGCGGATCGGCTCGGATGGGACCTGCTGACCATCGGCGACTTCCATCTCCTGGCCGCGTCGATCGTCGCCTGGGTCGGCATCGGGATCTCGTCTGCGGTGGCGATCCTCGGGCCGTCGGAGCGTCGGACGTGAGCGGATCCGGTGAGGACCGGACGACGTCGTCGTTCCTCCGGGGCCTGACCATCGGTGCCATCCTCGGGGCGATCATCGCCGGGTCCTCGCTCTGGTCGCGCTGGTGGCGGGGACGGCGCACCCGAGGCTGACGCCGGACCTCGGCGATCAGGCGATCGCGTCGCCGCCGGGCTCGAGGGACCTAGGTGCCGCTGGCGGCGACCAGGACGGCCACCAGGGCGGCGGTTGCCGGGATCGCCTGGACGACGAGGATCCGGCGGTTGACCGTCGCGGCCCCGTACACGCCGGCCACGATGACGCAGGCGAGGAAGAACACGGTCACCTGGAACCCGACCGGGTCGGCCGCCAGCAGGCCCCAGACCAGACCCGCCACGAGGAACGCGTTGTACAACCCCTGGTTGGCGGCGAGGGGCGCGGAACGATCGGCGAAGGCCTGGTCGGTCCCGAACGCGCGCATCCCGCGCGGCGTCCGCCACAGGAACATCTCGAGTACGACGATATACACGTGGATCGCCGCGACGACCGCGACCAGCAGGTTGGCCACGACATCCATCCGGTGACTCCTACTCGTGGGCGGTCGCCTCGACGGTGAAGCTCGTCCGCCCGAAGGATTCGGGACGGGGTGAGTGGTGTCAACCCGCGCCGGCCCGCAGGCCAGCCGCCCGGCACGGTCGGTTGAGTACCATTGCGTCCGATGCCGCAACCCGTTCAGACCCCAGACCCGCGGATCGTGGCGTTGCCCGCCGCCGAGATCCGTCGCCGGTTCGTCGAGTTCTTCGCCGAGCGTGGGCACACGGTCGTGCCCAGCGCGGGCCTCGTGCCCGCGGGCGACGCGACGCTCCTCTTCACCAATTCGGGGATGGTCCAGTTCAAGGACGTCCTGACCGGGGCGGAGACGCGCTCGTACACCCGCGCCGTCGACTACCAGCGCTGCCTGCGGGTCGCCGGAAAGCACAACGACTTCGAGGAGGTCGGGCGCACACCCCGCCACCACACGCTGTTCGAGATGCTCGGGAACTGGTCGTTCGGCGACTACTTCAAGCGCGAGGCGATTCGCTGGGCGTGGGACTTCCTGACCCGCGACCTCGGGATCCCCGGCGACAGGCTGGCCGCCACGACCTATACCGACGACGAGGTCGCCTGGGACATCTGGCGTGACGAGATCGGGCTACCGCCAGAACGGATGGCGCGCTGGGGCGACGTCGACGACGGCGACGACCACAACTTCTGGCGGATGGCCGATACCGGGCCGTGCGGCCCGTGCAGCGAGATCCATTTCGACCGCGGGATCGAGTTCTCCGAGGGGCCGGACTGCGTGCCCGACCACTCCGAGCACTGCCCGCGCTGGCTCGAGATCTGGAACCTCGTATTCATGGAGTTCGACCAGCGGCCCGATGGACGCGTGCCGCTGCCGTTCACCAGTGTCGACACCGGGATGGGCCTCGAGCGCCTGGCGAGCGTCCTCCAGCAGGTCCCGACGAACTACGACACGGACCTGTTCACCCCGATCCACGCCCGCATGCGCGAGCTGCTGGGCCACGACCCAGACGCCTTCGAGGCGGAGCGCTTCAGCTATCAGGTCATCGCCGACCATTCGCGCGCCGTCACGTTCCTCATCGGCGACGACGTCCTGCCCTCGAACGAGGCCCGCGGCTACGTGCTCCGCAGGATCCTGCGCCGGGCCGTCCGCCACGGCCGGCTGCTCGGTCGCCGCGAGCCGTTCATGGCCGAGGCCGCGGCGGTCGTCATCGACGTCATGGGCGAGGCGTACCCCCACCTCGTCGAGCGGCGCGACGAGATCCTCGCCGCGATCGCGCGCGAGGAGACGCAGTTCGCGCGGACACTCGACGCCGGCACGGCGCAGCTCGAGACGGCGCTCCGAGGGCTCACCGACGCGCCACGTGTCGTGGGTCGCCGCCCCGAGGACCTGCCCGCCGACGCGCCGCAGGTCCCCGGCGAACTCGCGTTTCGGCTGCACGACACGTACGGCTTTCCGATCGACCTGACGGTCGAGCTCGCCGCCGAGTACGGCGTCGGCGTCGACCGCGCCGGCTTCGAGCGGGCGCTCGCGGAACAGCGCGATCGGAGCCGGTCGGGGACGAAGGCGCAGCTCTCGAAGCACGCCGAATCCGCCGCGCTGTACGGCGCGATCCAGGCCCGCGCCGGTGACACCCGGTTCCTCGGCTACGACACGACCAGGGCGGAGGGTCGCGTCGTCGCCATCGTTCGCGACGGGCTGGAGTTCGACGAGCTGACCGGTCACGGCGAGGCCGAGGTCGTGCTCGACGAGACGCCGTTCTATGCCGACGGCGGAGGCCAGGTCGGCGACCAGGGCGTCCTGCGCGAACCGGGTGGCGGCAGCGAGCTGCTCACGGTCAGCGACACCCAGCGGCCCGTCGGCGGGCTCATCGTGCAGCGCGGCACGCTCCATGGCCGGCTGCGGGTCGGCGAGACGGTCGAGGCCGCGGTGGACGCCGAACGGCGCGCCCACACGATGCGCAACCACACGGGGACGCACCTCCTCCACCGCGCGCTGCGCAACGTGGTCGGCGAGCGGGCGCGCCAGGCCGGCTCGCTCGTGACCCCTGACTATCTCCGCTTCGACTTCCCGTTCGATCGTGCCCTGACCGACGACGAGCTCCACGCCATCGAGGACGAGGTCCACCGCATCATCCGCGAGGACCGGCCCGTCTCGATCGCATACATGACCATGCCCGAGGCCGTCGCGGGAGGCGCCGATGCCTTCTTCGACGAGAAATACGGCGAAACGGTGCGGACCATCCGCGTCGAGGACTACAGCTTCGAGCTGTGCGGCGGGACGCATTGCCGGGCGACCGGACAGATCGGGGGCTTCCTGATCACCGGCGAACGAAGCATCGGCTCCGGGATGCACCGGATCGAGGCGGTCACCGGAGCCGCCGCCGACGCCCTCGTCCGCGAGCGCTTCGACATCCTCGACCGCGCCGCCGAGGCCCTCGGCGCCCAGTCGGTCGGCTCGGTCGGCGAGCGCATCGCCGCCCTCCAGGATGAGCTGCGCGAAACCAAACGCCGGCTCAAGTCCGGCGCGGGCTCCGGCCTGCCCAAGGCCGGTGACCTTGCGGCCGCGGCGCGGGAAGTCGCGCCCGGCGTCCGGCTTGCCGCGGCGGCGCTCCCGTTCGACTCGATGGACGCGCTGAAGGCAGCTGCGCGCGACCTGAGCGGCGCCCTCGGCTCGGGCGTCGTCGCGCTGGGGCTCGACGCGGACGAGCCGCAGCTGTTCGTGACCGTGTCGGACGACCTGGTCGCGAGGGGCATCGCAGCCGGTGATCTCGTGACGGTCGCGATGCCCGCGATCGACGGACGAGGGGGTGGCCGGCCGGCGATGGCCCAGGGCCGCGGGACGCGGCGGGCGGGCCTCCCGGACGCACTGGCGGCGATCCGGACCCGACTCGAGAACGGGGCCTGATGGCCTTCTGGCGCCGCATCTGGCAGCGCGACTCCTCGGAGGCCCTGGCCGCCTGTACAGCGCTCGACGTCGGGACCGAATTCGCCAAGGCGCTCGTCTTCGACATCGATCCGAGCGGGCACGGCACGGTCCGCGGCGTGGGTCGCAAGCGCCAGGGCCTGTCGCACATGCAGTCGGGCACGGTGGCGGACATCGCCGCGGTCGTCGACAACTGCGCAGTCGCGCTCCAGGAGGCCGAGGAGATGGCCGGCTTCCGGCCGACCCAGGTCGTCATCGGGATCGCCGGCGAGCTGGTCAAGGGCTTCACCACGACGCACAGCCAGGAACGCAGGAAGCCCGATCAGCCGATCACCGAGAGCGAGCTGCAGAAGCTCATCGACGTCGTCCAGCGCGAGGCGCTCCACGAGGCGGAACGGGCGATCACCTGGGAGACGGGCCTGCCGCACGTCGACGTCCGGCTGGTCCATGCGGCGGTCACGGGCGCCTCGATCGACGGCTACGCGCTGACGAACCCGGTCGGCTTCCAGGGACGGCACGTCAAGATCGGCATCTTCAACGCGTTCGCGCCGTTGGTCCACCTGGGAGCGCTCCAGAGCGTCGCCTCGCAGCTCGACCTGGAATTGCTCGAGATCGTGGCCGAGCCGTATGCGGTCGCGCGCGTCCTCGGCAGCGACCAGATCCGCCAGGCCGGTGCGTTGTTCATCGACGTCGGCGGTGGCACGACCGACGTCGCCCTCGTCCGCCAGGGTGGCATCGAGGGCACGCGGATGTTCGCGCTCGGTGGTCGGGCGTTCACCAAGAGCCTCGCCGACCGTCTCGACCTGCCCTTCCCGCGGGCCGAGGCGCTCAAGGTGGACTACGCCCGCGGTCTCGCGGTCGAGCACGCGCCGGACATCGCCACGATCATCGCCGACGACGTGCGGGTGTGGGCCGCCGGCGTCGAGCTGGTCATGGAGGAGCTGTCGGGCGGCGACCTCCTGCCGGGCCGGATCTTCGTCTGCGGCGGCGGCTCGCGACTCCCCGAGATCCGCGCCGCACTCGCTTCCCAGGCGTTCTACGAGCGATTGCCCTTCGCCCGCCCGCCGGAGGTCACGGTCATGGCGCCGGACCAGATCGACACCATCTCCGACGCCACCGACCTGCTCGTCGACCAGCAGGATGTCACACCGCTCGGCCTGGCCTACCAGGCCATCGAGCTCCAGACGTCCGAGGACGCGCTCGACGCGGCGTTGCGCCGGGTCCTCAAGGCGATGAAGGTCTGACCGATGGCGGGACGGATCATCTACCTCGAGGTCGACGACGAGATCACTTCCGCCGCGGCGCGGATCCGCTCCTCCGACGCGTCGAGGCTGGCCGTCGTCCTGCCCTACGGCTCGCGCGTCGCGACGTCGCGGATCAACTTCCGTCTCCTGTCACGCGATGCGTTGACCCACGAGAAACGACTGTCGATCGTGTCCGGCGATCCGGCGACGCGTGCACTGGCGGCCTCGGCCGGGCTGGCCGTGTTCAGCTCCGTGGCGGAATACGAGACGTCGCTGGCGGGGATGGAGGATGAGCCAGGCCAAGCCGCCGCCCCCGCGGTCGTGGCCGCCGCGGTCGTGGCCGCCGACGCCGGCCCGAGCATGGTCGAGCCGGTACCGAACGAGCCCGCCCCGCAAGCGCCGGCTCCCGTCCCGCCGGTGGAGCCGTCGGTGGCGGACCGGTCGGCCGATGACGACGGTACGCTGGGGTTGATCATCCCCGCCGCGGCCATCGGAGCGGCCGCTGCCGCCGGCGCCGATACCCCGGTCGTGGCGAGCGGCGCACCGGCCGCATCCGCGATCGTCGGCGAGACGGTACGCAGCCCGGTTTCCCGCCCCGATCCGGCATCCGCGGCCATCCCGGCCGAGCCCGCGTCGCGCCAGGACGGATTCGCGGCCGGCGTCGCCGCTCGATCGGGTGGGCGAGGTGGGATCCGCACGCCGTGGATCATCGGCGCCGCGATCCTCGGCCTGGCCATCCTCGTCGCGGGGGTCGGCGCCTATCTGCTGTTGCCGTCGGCCAGGGTGGTCGTCAAGCCGCGGCCGGAGGCGGTCGGGCCGATCCAGGTGACGGTCGTCGCGAATCCCGGCGCGACGCAGCCCGACCCCGCGGCCGGCGAGGTCCCGGCCAAGGTCGTCAGCATCCCGGTGGCGGTCGACGACACGTTCCCCGCGACGGGCAAGCGGACCGAGCTGACCAAGGCGACAGGGTCCGTCCGGTTCGAGAACCGCGATCCGACGAGCACCAACCGGGTCGTCGCCGGCAGCCTCGTGCGGACCGCGTCCGGCATCCGCTTCCGGACGAACGTGAATGTCACCGTGCCGAAGGCCGAGCTCGTCGGCCTCACGATCTTCCCGGCCCGCGCGAGCGTCAACGTCACCGCCGTCGACGGCGGGCCTGAGGGCAACGTCGACGCCGGGACGATCGTGATCGTCCCCAACGACGAGAACGGCCTGTTCCTGAAGGTGACGAACCCCGAGGCCACGACCGGCGGGACGCGCACTGAGTTCACCCGAGTCACCCAGGCCGACGTCGACGCCGCGACGGCGGCCTTGAACGCGTCGCTCCAGGCCGCGTTCAACGAGGCGATGGCAGATCCGTCGCTGACCGCCGGCGGTGCGACCGTCTTCACCGCCACGGGGACCCTCGGCCCGACCACGCCGACCGTACCGCCCGGGACCCTCGTCGGCCAGGAGGTCCCGACCTTCGCGCTGGGCCTGTCGGCCACGGGCTCGGTCGTCACCGCGAACACGGCGCCGGTGACGGCCATCGCCGAGACCCAGTTGCGGGCCAAGGTCGACCCGGATCACCAGCTCGTCGCCGGCTCCGTACAGATCGATGTCGGCGACCCGGTCGTCGTCGGGCAGACGGTCAGCGTACCGGTGACCGCGTCGGCCCAGCAGGTCGCCATCCTTGACCCGGATGAGCTGACCAGGCTGATCCTCGGCAAGCCGATCGACGAGGCGCGCGCCATCCTCGAACCGTACGGGGAGGTGGCGATATCCGTGTCGCCCGACTGGTCCGGTTCCATCCCGAGCTTCGAGAGCCGGGTCGACCTGACGGTCGCCGAGCAGGTCCGGATCGAGACGCCGGCGCCATCCGGGTCAGCGACACCATGACCAGGTGGCTCGGGATCGACCTGGGCGAGCGCCGTGTCGGGCTCGCCCTCGCCGACGACGACGGATCGGCGGCGCGCCCCCTGGTGACCATCCGGCGCGGCCGGACGCTCGACGCCGATGCGGCGGCGATCCGCGCGATCGTCGAGGTCGAGGACGTAGATTCGATCGTCGTCGGCCTCCCGCTTGACGCATCCGGTGCAGAGGGCTCGCAGGCCACGTTGACGCGCGCCTGGGCGGATGCGATGGGGGAGCGACTGGGGCTTCCGGTTACACTGCGCGATGAACGGTTGAGCAGCCACCTCGCTGAGACGCGCCTGGGTCCGATGAAACGGGGCCGATCCGGGGGGCCGCCGAGCAAGACCCAGCGCGATGCCTATCGGGCGCGGGTCGATCGGGAGGCGGCGGCCATCATCCTCCAGGACGAGCTCGACACACGCGCCGGGCTCCGTTCGTCCACCACGCGCAGCCCAGAGTCCCAGGAGATCAGCCGATGACGATCCGCTCCGGCGGACGCCCCAGGGATGGCCGTGCCACGCAGGCCCGCCCATACGATCAGGACGCGTACGCGACCGAGACCATCCCCGAGTTCTCGGAGCCGGTCCAGCGCGGTCGCGGAGGGCGGGGCGGCGGCGCTGGTGGCGGGCTGGCCGGCCTGCTCAAGTTCCTCGTCTTCGCGCTCGTCCTGGCAGCGGTCGTCCTGGCCGTGGGGCTGACCGCCCTCCGACCGGTCGTCACCGGCGCGATCATGGGCATCGCCGAGGACAACCCGGCCGCGCTCCGACTGCCGTTCGTGCGCGATATCGTGGCGGAAAACCTCGGGACGGCCCTGACCGCGCCGGCGTCCGCCGACCCGTCGCAGGTGGAATTCCTGGTCGAAGGCGGCGACACCGCGAGGTCGATCGCGAACCGCCTGGAGGCGCAGGGCTTCCTCGGCGACAGCCGGGCGTTCGTGTTCATCGCGATCGATCGGCAGCTGACCGGCTCGCTGCAGCAGGGGACGTTCATCCTGCGCAAGAACCTGACGCCGGATCAGCTCGTCAGCGCACTGCTGGCGCCCCCCAAGATCCCGTACGTCGACATCGCGCTGCGGACCGGGCTGCGGCTCGAGCAGATCACCGCCAAGCTCGAGACGCTCAAGGCCCTCCAGATGGACCCCGCGGAGTTCTACAGGATCGTCAAGTCACCGCCCGCCGAGCTGATCGACGACTACCCCTGGCTCAAGAAGATCCTGGCGGACGCGCCGAGCGGCGCCTCGCTCGAAGGATTCCTGTGGCCGGCGACCTACCGGGTCCTGCCCGACACGACACCCGACGAGCTCGTGCGGCTGATGCTCGACAAGTTCATCGCGAACGTCGGCGAGGCGCGTCTGGCGGTTCCGAAAGAACGCGGGCTCAACGTCTACCAAGTCCTGACCCTGGCGTCGATCGTCGAGCGTGAGGCGGTGCTCGATGCGGAACGGCCGCTCATCGCGGGCGTGTACCAGAACCGGATCGACGGCATCCCCGGGATCAAGAACAAGATCCTCAACGCCGACCCGACCGTGCTCTATGCGATCGACACGGTCGAGCTCGGCAAGCTCCCGTTCGAGGATTGGCAACTCTACGCTTTCTGGAAACCACCGGGCGTGGCACTGGCCGGCGTCCAGCTCCCGGACGACCTGATGGGCTATCAGACGTACGTGGTGCCCGGCCTCGTCCCGGGCCCGATCTGCACGCCAAGCCTGCCCTCGATCGATGCGGCCCTCGAACCAGACACGGTCAACAAGTACATCTACTTCCTGGCCATCCCCGATGGTGGTGGCGCGCACGCCTTCGCGACGACAAAGGCCGAGCACGACGCGAACCGCAAGAAGTACGGCTACCAGTGACCGGCTGGCCCGACCCGGCCGATTTCGCCGCCACTCCGACGCCGACCGTTCTCGCCGGCTGGGAGGCTGCCGACCGGGCCGCGCGCCCGGCTCGACTGTCCCGTCTCCGGGCGCGCTTCGAGGCAGCGGGGGTCGACGCCTACTTCGGTGTCCGCCGCGAGCACATGCGCTACCTGACCGGCTTCTCCCTGGCCGATGGTGAGGAGAAGGTCGCCGGGAACTCCGGGCAGTTCGTGGTCGGCGCCGAGGAAGTCACCGTGCTGGCCGACTCGCGCTATACGATCCAGGCCCGCCGGGAGGCGCCGGACGCGCGGCTGTTCGAGGCATATCACGACCTGCCCGCCCGCTGGGCCGAGCTGATGGCGTCGGTCGGGGCGCGCCGCGTGGCGGTCGAAGCGGCGTTCGTGCCGCACGCCACATGGGAGCGGCTGGCGGCGGCCGCGCCGGACGTCGAGATGGTCGCGATCGACGGCTGGGTGGAGACCGACCGCGCCGTCAAGGAACCGGCGGAGATCGAGCGCATCGCGGCTGCCTGCGCCGTGGCGGACCGGGCGCTGGCCAGCCTCCTGCCGGAGATACGGACGGATGCTACGGAGGCCCAGCTGGCAATGCGTCTCGAATGGCTCATGCGGACCGGCGGGGCGGAGGCGTTGGCCTTCGACGTCGCCTGTCTCTCGGGCCCCGAGGCGGCGCTGCCGCACGGGTCGCCGGGTGACCGCGCGGTCCGCGACGGGACGGTGCTCCTGTTCGACTTCGGCGCCCAGGTGGCGGGCTACCGGAGCGACATGACCCGTACGCTCTTCGTCGGTGAGCCGAGTGAGCGGGATCTCGAGATGCACGCGCTGGTCGCGCGCGCCCAGGCGGCGGCGATCACGGCCCTCGAGGCGGCCGTCACCGGGGTCGGGGTCGAAACCGGCGCGCGGGCCGCCGTCCTGCCGAGCGGGCGGGCCATCGATGGCATCGCCCGAGGCGTCATCGACGCCGCGGGACACGGCGCACACTTCGGGCACGGGACCGGACACGGGATCGGACTCGCGACGCATGAGGCGCCGTCGCTCGGTCGCCTCGCTTCGGACGACCCGCTGCCGAGCCCGACCGTCTTCTCGGTCGAGCCGGGCATCTACCTCGAGGGCGAGATGGGCGTCCGCATCGAGGACCTCGTCGTGCTCGATGCCGGGGCAGGTCGCGTGGAGCGGCTGACCGCGTTCCCGCGCGATGTGCTGGTCGTGCGTTGCTGAAGTAGACCCTCCATCGGGCCCGGTACGCGCCGGGTGCGCGGCCCGGCAGCCGGCCGGGCCGGATCGTCTGCTACGATCGGCGCTCGATCCATCCCAATCGACCTCGCCGCTGCGCGCGTCCGGCGATCGCCCGACCCGCCGGCCGTCACGCCCAGGAGCCCGACCCCCATGATCAGCACTGGCGAACTCAAGAAGGGCGTCGCCATCGAGCTCGACGGCGAGCTGTGGCAGATCCTCGACTACCACCACATCAAGATGGGTCGAGGCTCCGCCCAGGTCCGCATCACCCTGCGCAACATCAAGCGTGGCCAGACGGTCGAACGCTCGTTCCAGGCGGGCACGAAGTGGCCGCGGGCGTCGATGGAGAAGCGGCCGGTCCAGTTCCTCTACCGCGATGGCGACGACCATCACTTCATGGACAACGACACCTACGACCAGTTCGTGCTGACGACCGAGCAGCTCGGCGAGGCCGCCCCGTACCTCAAGGACGGGATGACCCTGGACCGCACGAGCTATCAGGGCGAGACGATCGGGGTCGAGCTGCCGGTCACCGTCGACCTCGTGGTCCGCCAGACCGAGCCGGGCTTCGCCGGCGACACCCAGACCGGGGCGCGCAAGCCGGCCGTCACCGAGACCGGGCTCGTGGTCACCGTCCCGATCTTCGTCGAGGAGGGTGACACCATCCGGATCGACACGCGTACCGGCGAGTACCAGACCCGGGTGTAGGGGCGCCACCGATGACGCGCTCCGATCCGCCCGACTGGGCGTTGCCGAGCTGGGATGCGATCGCGCCCGAGCCGGTGGAGGGGATCGAGCGTCCCCCGGCATCCCGGTCTCCCGCCGGCCCGAGCGGCCAATCGACGGTCCGCCAGCCCGGCTCGCCGCCGCCGGCCACGCCGGGCACGTACGGTGTGCGGATCCTCGGCGTCAGCGAGGTCACGCGCGCGATCCGCGGCGCCGTCCGCGCCGACCCGCGCCTGGCCGACCTGTGGGTCGAAGGCGAGATCGGCCGGGTGACGGTCTCGTCGGCCGGCCACGCGTACTTCGCGCTCAAGGATGAACGCAACCAGCTGCAATGCGTGTGGTTCCGCGACGACCGCCTCCGCTCGGCGTTCGAGGCGCAGGCGGGGCTCCGCGTCGTGGCCCACGGCCGGGTCGACCTGTTCGAGCCGCAGGGTGCGCTTCAGCTGTACGTCGAGTCGATCCAACCGGCGGGTCTCGGCGATCTCACGCTGCGGTTCGAGGCGCTCAAGGCGCGCCTCGCCGCGGAGGGGCTGTTCGACGCGGCGCGCAAGCGCCCGCTCCCGACCCGACCGGGGACGATCGCGGTCATCACCAGCCCGACGGGGGCCGTCTGGAAGGACATCTGCAACGTGCTCGGTCGCCGCTGGCCACTGACCCGCGTCGTCCTCGTCGCCGCGCAGGTGCAGGGAGACGCCGCGCCGGCAAGCCTGGTCGGCGCGTTCCGCAAGGTGGAGCGCTACGCCGCCGAGCGGATCGCGGCCGGCCGACCCGGGGATGCGCCCGCAGTCACGATCCTGGCCCGCGGCGGCGGCTCGCTCGAGGACCTGTGGGCCTTCAACGACGAGGTCGTCGTCCGCGCGGTGGTCGCCCATGACGTGCCCGTCGTGTGCGGGGTCGGCCATGAGGCCGATGTCACCCTCGCCGACTTCGCGGCCGACGTTCGAGCCCCGACGCCGTCCGCAGCAGCCGAGATCGTCGTCCCGGACCGCGCGGAGTTCCTGCTCGCGGTCCGTGGGGCCGGGCGCCGGCTCGACTCGGCGGCGTCGGCGCGGTTGCGCGCCATTGCCCGCGACGTGCTCGCCGAGCGACGGGCGCTCGATCGTCTCGGTCCGACCGCCCAGCTCGCGAGCGCCCGCGAGCGCGTCGGCCTGCTGCTCGACCGGGCGACGCGCGCGCTCGGCACGGACCTCGCAACGCGGCGGCGTCGGGCCGAGGCGCTCGGCACGCGCCTGGCGCCGACGCTGCCGGGCCGCCTCGCTCGAGACCGGGGCCGTCTCGAACGCTCGAGCGCGCTCGGTTCGATCGTCGTTCGCCGCACCGCCACCGCCCGGGCGTCGCTCGGGGCGGCGAGCGCGGCACTCGCCGTCCTCGCGCCGCAGGCGACCCTCGATCGTGGCTACGCGATCGTCCACCGCGTGGGCGACGGCGCGATCGTCCGGGACCCGGCCGAGGCACCGGCAGGCACGCGCCTGGCCCTGCGGGTGGCGCGCGGCGAGCTCCCCGCGACCGCCGACGAGCGCTGATGCCGGCCGACCAGGTTCGATGCCCGAGCTGACCGCGCTCGTCGTCTTCGTCGTCGTCGCCCTTGTCGTGGCCGCCGTCGGGATCGGGCTTGGTATGCTCCTTGCCCCGCGCATCGCCCACCTGACCGAACCGAACGACGAGGAGCATAGTGGCGACGACGACTGACCCGGCCATCGATGCGCTGACGTTCGACGAGGCCCTTGCCGAGCTCCAGCGCACCGTCGGCGAGCTGGAGGCGGGCGGCCAGCCGTTGGAAGTCGCGATCGCCCTCTACGAACGTGGCGTGGCCCTCCAGGCACGCTGCGAGCGGCTGCTCGGCGACGCCGAGCTCCGCGTCCAACAGCTCGTCGCGCGGGCCGGCGGCGCGCTCGAGACCCGCGACGTGCGCCCGGAGGACGCGACCGAGGACCCGTTCGCCGGCTAGTCCGTCGCGAGCCGGGGTGGTGCCGGGGCGATGTTCAGGTTGAACCGGAAGCGGTTGTCGGGGTCATAGCGCGCCTTGACCATCGCGAGCCGCTCGAACCGCTCCGTGCCGAACGCCAGGCGGACGCGCTCGTTGGTCTCGTCGACCGGGGCGTAGTTGGCGTAGCCGGCCCCCGTCAGCGACGAGTTGCCAAGCCGATCGGCAGTCGCCCGCGCCCAGTCGATCTGGGCATCGTCCGCGGTCGGGTCGTCCCAGATCGCGAGCGCGCTGGCGTTCCACGTTGCTGCCCGCAGACCGAAGGCTGTGCCTCCCTCGGGCTCGTGACGCGCCGCACCGCGGATGGTCTCCAGCAGGATCACGCTGAGACCGCCCGGCCGGGCCGCGATCGCGTCGACCAGGCCACCGATGAGCGGCTCGTCGAGCGCCCGCAGGAAATGGCCCTTCCAGTAGTGCCGCAATCCGAACGGGAGTCGCCCGCTCATCGCCTGGATGTCCGGGTAGGCCATCGGTCCGACCGTATCGGTCAACGCCGGCAGGGCGGCCTGGAGCGGACGGAGGATCTCGCCGGCCGTCGAGGGATCCCCCGGCCAGCACACGCCGACGCGGATACAGTCGTCGTCACCACCTGCTCTGGTGGCTCCGAGCGTGGCCGTCAGCTCGAGCTGGTCGGGGGCGGTGGCGGCGACGTCGGCGAGGCGCCGGAGCACCTGTTTCACGGCACCGATCGGGTACTCGATGTAGCCGGCAAGGATCGGGCCGGGGTCGATGGCGCCGAACTCGAACGACGTCACGACGCCGAAGTTGCCGCCACCCCCGCGCAGGGCCCACAGCAGGTCCGGGTCGCCGTCCGCGCCGGCCACCACCCGCTCGCCGGCCGCCGTCACGATCTCCGCGCGGAGCAGGTTGTCGCAGGTGAACCCCGCCAGCCCCGACAGCCAGCCGATCCCGCCACCGAGGGTCAGGCCGCCGACGCCGGTATCCCCGAACGTGCCACCGACCACGGCGAGGTGATGGACCCAGGCAGCGGCGTCCACGTCTTCCCACTGCGCTCCACCCGCCACCCGGACGACCCTGGTCACGGGGTCCACGCTGACGGCCCGCATGTCGCGCAGGTCCACCACGAGGGCTCCGTCGGCCATGCCGTGACCGGCGACGCTGTGCCCGCCCCCGCGCACCGCGATCGGCAGCCCGAGGTCTCCGGCGGCGACGACCGCGGCCACGACGTCCGCCTCCGAGCGGACCCGGACGATCGCGGCCGGCCGGCGCTGGATCGTGGCGTTGAACGTCTGCCGCGCGTCGTGATAGCCCGCATCGTCGGGCGTGGTCACCCGATCACCGAGCGTCGCGCGAAGACGGTCGATGACGAACCCTTCCACGTTCACCTCGTGTCGAGCTGGTTGTCGCCGAAACGAGCGACCTGCAGGGGACAGGTTTACACTTCCGGGGCGCACCCGCCCATCCGGGCCCTGCGCGAACGCGGACCAATCATCACATGCGAGTCGCCTGACTCGTCAGCCCGACCGAACCGGCGGTCCAGTACCGGTCAGACCCAGGAGCTCCTTCCCGTGCCCATCCTGCCGACCATCCAGGCGCCTGCCGACCTGCGCGGGCTCGATGAGATCCAGCTGGCCCAGCTGGCCATCGAGATCCGCGACACGATCGTCCAGACCGTCGCCATCACCGGGGGCCACCTCGGGTCATCGCTCGGCGTCGTCGAGCTGACGATCGCCCTGCATAGACTGCTCGAGTCGCCGCGCGATCGCATCGTCTGGGACACCGGACATCAGGCCTATCCGCACAAGCTGCTGACCGGTCGGCTCGAGCGGTTCGGGACGTTGCGCCAGCTCGATGGTGTCGGCGGATTCCCGCGACGCTCCGAGTCGGAGCACGACGTGTTCGACGGGGGCCATGCCGGGACCGGCCTGTCGATCGCCGAAGGACTGGCCGAGGCGCGCGACCTGCGCCACGGGCTCGAGCGGATCGCCGTCGTCGTCGGTGACGCGGCGCTCATGAGCGGCTTGTCGCTCGAGGCGCTCAACGACATCGGTCACCGCCAGACGCAGATGCTCATCGTCCTCAACGACAACGAGATGTCGATCAGCCCGACGGTCGGCGCCTTCTCGAAGTACCTGTCGCAGATCAAGCTGTCACGGACCTGGTGGCGCGGCAAGAGCGCATACGACCGGACCGTGGAGCGGATCCCGGTCGTCGGCGGCACGGTGCTCGAGCTGAGCCGGCGCTTCCGCAAGTCGGTGGTCAACTTCGCCCAGCCCGGCCAGCTGTTCGAGGACCTCGGGATCACCTACATCGGAGTCGTGCCCGGTCACGACCTGCACCACCTGCTCGAGACGCTCGGGCGCGCGCTGGACCTGCCGGGGCCGACGATCGTCCACGTGCGCACCCACAAGGGCCGCGGCTTCCGCCCGGCCGAGGCAGACCAGGTCGGCTTCCATGGTGCGGCCCTGCCACCGATCGCGGTCGCCGGGGCTGCCGCTGCCGTCGCCGCTGCCCCGCGGGCGACGGCTGGATCGCCGATGCCGACCGAGTCGATGACCGACGACGCGGCCCCGCCGGCCCGCGTCGCCGAGGCGCCGAAGAAGCACCCGAACTACACCGCGGTCTTCGCCGCCGAGCTCATCGAGCTCGCCAGGGCCGATCGGCGGATCGTCGGGATCACGGCGGGGATGCCGACCGGGACGGGGATGGCGAAGTTCCAGGCGGAGTTCCCGAACCGGATGTTCGACGTCGGGATCGCCGAGCAACACGCGCTGACGATGGCGACCGGGTTGGCCATGGGCGGCATGCGGCCGGTCGTCGCCCTGTACTCGACGTTCCTCCAGCGCGCCTTCGACCAGACGGTCCACGACGTCTGCCAGAACGATCAGCCCGTGCTCATCGCCGTCGATCGGGCGGGGCTCGTCGGCGAGGACGGGACGAGCCACCAGGGCATGTTCACGCTGCCGGCGCAACGGCAGTTGCCGAACCTCGTCATCGCCTCGCCCAAGGACGAGCAGGAGCTGCGCTCGCTGCTCCACACCGGCCTGGGCCAGGACCATCCGTTCGCGCTCCACTATCCGCGCGACGCTGGGTTCGGGCTCGAGCCGATCGCGCCGTCGGTCATCCCGGTCGGACGCGGTGAGGTGCTCCGCGAGGGCCGCGACCTCCTCTTCGTCGGCTTCGGGCCGATCGTCATGCGGGCGCTCGAGGCGGCGAGCTCACTCGAGGCCGAGGGCTGGGCGATCGGGGTCATCAACGCCCGCTACGCGCGACCCCTCGACCGTCAGCTCATCCTCGACCAGGCGCGTGGCAAGCGGATGATCGTGACCTTCGAGGAGAGCGTCGTCAGCGGCGGCTTCGGGAGCGGCGTCCTCGAGCTCATCGAGGAGGCCCGCCTGGCCGACCCGGCCTACCGCGAGACCGCCGTGCGCATCGTGGGCATCCCGGGCGACCGATTCGTCGACCACGGGTCGGTCGCGGATCTGCGGCGGGTCCTCCGCCTGGACGCGGTCGGCCTCGCGGCGCAGGTGCGCGAAGCCCTCGAGACGTTGCGTCCGACACCGGGCCGCTCCGAGGTCGCCGCCGGCTGAACACGCCCCCGAGCACGGCGCGTGGCACGATCCGGGTCGCGCTGAGCCCAGAACGTCGGGGTCGTCGACTCACAGGCGACGAATCCTGCTGCGTGCTGGGTTGATCTGCTTATCCCAGCGCGAAGGTCACAGATCGTCGCCTCTCAGTCGACGATCGGCGTCCGGGCCGGGACCTCGCGGCCCAAGGTGACCGACTCAGGCGTGCCGAAGCAGGAATTGTCGACTCCCACGCGACGATGACGATCATCGCCCGAGCGCCACCCGCGGTGGTGGGAAAGGCATCAACGTGGTCTCGCTACCATGCTGGTGCATCCAGACGATCCCCGGCCCGGGCCAACTCGCATGTCCGGAGGTCAGGGCGATGAAGACATCGTGAGCCCGAGCCGGATACGCCGTGACGAGCGTCGCCTCGAATGTCCGGGCGATCTCACGAGTGGCAACCGTTGAACGGAGGACCAGGAGGCGGGAAACGGTTCGACTCGGCGAGTCCGGTGCTTCCACTGCGATCTGTCTCGCAAGCCCGTCGGCCTTCTCCGCACTCCAGCGGACCTGCTGCTCGAGTCGCCGTAGCTCGGAGTACACCTCACAGGCGACCGCGACTCGGGTGGACTGATCCGTAAGCACGACGTCGATCACACCACGGCTCGGGTGTGTCACAGGGACCTCGACGGAAGCGCGCCATCGAGGATCGAGCGAGCGGAGCAGCGTTTCCGTCATCGCCGCCTGGAATCGATCATGGAGGCGCGGACCGGCGCCCGGGAAGTATCGGATATTCAGGTCCGCGCCCAGCGCGACGCCGATCGCCGTGAGGACGTCGAGGCTCGGACGCGCTTGGCCGGCCTCTATGCGAGCGAGGTACGACTTGTGGATCCCCACGACCATCGCGAGCCCGCCAAGCGACAGTGTCGCCTCGAACCGCATCCGGCGGATCTCCTCACCGACTTGAAGATCCAGCCGACGCATGCGTCGACTCGCCTCGCGTGCCACCGACGTCCGTGTGATCGCCATCCGGATAGCCAATCACGCGCGACTCATCACGGCATTACCTGGCTGATTGCACTACCCGCAGCCAACGAAGTGACTCCGGGTGAAGCGGGCTGTGCCACGATAGGCGGGTGAGCCCCGCATCCGCCGGCAAGCCGACACCGAGGCCGCCGCGCGTCCGACTCGATCAGCTGCTGGTCGAGCGCGGCCTGGCCGAAATCGCGGAGCCGCGCCCAGGCGCTGGTGCTGGCCGGGGCGGTCAGGGTCGGGGAGGGCGATGCCGCCCGTGGCGACCGCAAGCCCGGCGACCTGCTCGCCGCCGATGTGCCGATCAGCGTGGCGGCGCCGGACCCGTTCGTCAGCCGGGGTGGGCACAAGCTCGCGGCCGCGCTGGACGCGTTCGGGATCGATCCCGCCGGTCGGGTCGCGCTGGACGTCGGGGCGTCGACCGGCGGCTTCACGGACGTCCTGTTGCAGCGCGGCGCGACCCGCGTCTACGCGCTCGACGTCGGTCGCGGACAGCTCGCCGACGCGCTCCGCCGCGACCCCCGCGTCGTCTCGATCGAGCGGACGAACGCGCGCGCGCTCACCGCGTCGACCCTGCCGGAGTCGGTCGCCATCGCCACGATCGACGTGTCGTTCATCTCGCTAGGCCTCGTCCTGGGTCCCGTGGCCTCGACCCTCGGGCCGGGCGGGCAGGTCGTCGCCCTCGTCAAGCCGCAGTTCGAGGCCGGCCGCGGACGCACGGACCACGGCGTCGTCCGCGATCCGAGCGTCCATCGCGAGGTCCTCGATCGGACGGTCGCCAGTGCCCGTGAGGCCGGTCTGGGCACCCGGGCGGTCATCGCCTCGCCGATCACGGGGCCGGCGGGCAATCGCGAGTTCCTGGTCCACCTCGCCCCCGGGCCGGGCTGCGCCGAGATCGGCGAGCGGATCGCCGAGGTGACCGGGACATGACGGTCACCCGGATCGGGTTCGCCTACAACCCGACGATCGAGGCGGCGATCGAGCTGAGCGCGCGCGCCGCGGGCTGGTGCCGCGTGCGCGGCATCGGGGAGTGGCAACTGCCCTCGGGCGACACCCGGGCGCTGGTCCGCGAGCTGCCGACGACCGACGTCCTCGTCGTCCTCGGTGGCGACGGCACGTTCCTGCGCGCCGCGATGGCGGTCACGGTCGTGGACGTTCCGCTCATCGGCATCAACCTGGGCAAGGTCGGGTTCCTGTCGAAGGCGGAGGCCGGCGACATGGAGGATGTCCTCGCGTCGATCGCGGAGGGCGGGTTCGGGATCGAGGAGCGGCTGGCCATCGAGGGGCGGATCCTGCGTGGCGGCGCGCGGTCGCCGCGGACGGATGGCGGCACGACCGAACCGGCGACCGGCGCCCTGCCGGTCAGGGCGACTTCGGGGACAGCCACCGAACGCCTCGTCGCGCTCAACGACATCGTCGTCGCGCGTGGATCGCTCGCGCGCGTGTGCCGGCTCGACGTGGCGATCGACGACTCGCACCTCGCGACGTTCATCGCCGACGGGCTCGTCGTCGCGAGCCCGACGGGCTCGACCGGGTACTCGTTCTCGGCCGGCGGCCCGATCCTGGACCCGGGCAGCCGCAACCTCATCGTGACCCCGATCGCTGCGTACCTGTCGGCCATCCGTTCGGTGGTGGTCGGTTCGAGCCAGGTGGTCCGCTGCACCGTGGTCGATGCCTTCGAGGCGCTCGTATCGGTCGACGGGCGGGAGGACATGCCGGTCGCCGTCGGCGACGTGGTCGAGGTCCGGGCCCTTGAACGGCCGATCCGGCTCGTCGTCCCGCGTGGCGCGCAGCCGTTCTGGGACCTGCTTCGCCAGAAGGTGGCGCTGCTGCCGTCGTGAACGCCGGACGCCTCCTCGAGCTGACCGTCGACGACCTCGCGCTCATCGATCGGCTGCGGCTCACGCCCGGCCCGGGCCTCAATGTCATCACCGGCGAGACGGGCGCCGGCAAGAGCCTGCTCATCGACGCGCTCGGCCTCGTCCGCGGCGCGAGGGCCGATCTGGGGCTCATCCGTCACGGAGCCGAGACGGCCCGGGTGGAGGCGCTCTTCGACCGCCTCCCGGAGCCGCTCATCGCCGTCCGCGAGATCGCCGCGGGCGGGCGCTCGACGGCGCGGATCGACGACCTGGCGACCACCGCCTCGCGCCTCGCCGACGAGGTCGGGCCGCTGGTCGAGATCCACGGCCAGCACGACCAGCAGCGGCTGCTCGACGAGCGCTGGCAGCGCGACCTCCTCGACGCGTTCGGTGGTCACGGCGAGGCCCGCGTCGCGATGGCCGATGTGGTCGAACGCTGGCGGGCGAACCGCGCCGCGCTCGCGGAGCTCGCGATCGAGCCGCACGAGCTCGCCCGCCGCGTCGACCTGCTCGAGCACGAGGCGGCCGAGATCGCCGCCGCCCGGCTTCGACCCGGTGAGGCGGACGAGATCCGCGCCCGGCTGTCGGCGGCGCAGCACGGCGAGGCGATCGCCAGGGGAGCTGCGGCGGTCGACGACGCGCTCACCGCCGACGACGCCGGGGCCCACGATGCGATCGCCCTCGCCGTGCGCGAGGCTCGGGGTCTGGCGCGGCTGGATGACCGCTTCGAGCCGCTGGCCGACCGGCTCGCGGGGCTCGAGGCGGAGCTGGACGACGTCGCCGCCGAGATCCGATCGCTCGCCGACGCGGTCGAGCACGATCCGGCCGCGCTCGGGGCGCTCGAGGAGCGTCTTGGCACGATCTATGCCCTCGAGCGCCGCTATGGCGAGGGCGAGGCGGCCGTGATCGCCCACGGCGAACGGGCCGCGGCCGAGCTCGATCGACTCCGTGGCCTCGACCAGGAGCGTGCCCGGCGCGAACGCGAGGATGCCGCGCTGCTGGCCGAGGTTGCCACCACGGCCGCCGGCCTGTCGAGCGCCCGGCGGGCAGCCGGGACGGCGCTCGCGGCGGCCGTCGATGCCGTCCTTCACGACCTCGGCTTCCCGGCCGGCGTGTTCGAGGTCGGGCTCGGCCGGCGCACGGCCGGTCCCGACGAAGCCGCGGTCGAGCTCGACGGCGACGCGGTCGCCTTCGATGCCAGCGGCGTCGACCAGGTCGTCTATCGCCTCGCCCCGAACCCCGGAGAGCCGGCTCGACCGCTGGCGCGGATCGCGTCTGGTGGCGAGCTGTCGAGGGTCGCGCTCGCCATCAAGAGCATCCTCGCCGAGGCCGACGACACGCCGGTGCTGGTCTTCGACGAGGTCGACACGGGGATCGGCGGCCGTAGCGCGGATCCTGTCGGCCGGAGCCTGTGGGCACTGGCGCGCCGGCACCAGGTCCTGTGCGTCACCCACCTGCCGCAGATCGCCGCGCATGCCGATGCCCAGTTCCGGATCGTCAAGCGCAAGCGCGACGGTCGGACGGTGACCGAGGTCGAGCAGCTCGACCGCGAGGGCCGGATCGTGGAGCTGGCGCAGATGCTCGGTGGCGAGACGGGCGGTGCCGCGACGCTGGCGAGCGCCCGCGAGCTCCTCGACCGCGCGGAGGCCTGGCGCGGCGGGGTCGCTCGGGCCGGGTGAGCCCGGCCGCCGACGTGCCGGACCTCGATGCCGCGATCGATGGCTACCTGACCTACCTGCACGTCGAGCGTGGCCTGGCCCCGGCCACGATCCGGGCGTACCGCGGCGACCTGCGCGACTTCGAGGCGTCGCGCGGCGTCGCCCGCGGGTGGGCGGCGTCTCCCGATGCCGCCGTCGACTACCTCGCGACGCGGACGCGACGGGGACGGCGGAACGACCCGGGCCTGGCCCCCAGCAGCCTGCGTCGTCGAGCGGCGGCGCTCAAGGGCTTCTATCGGTTCGCCTACGGCGAGGGGCTGATCACCGTCGACGTGGCCGCCCACCTCGACCTTCCGCGGCCGCAGCGGCTGCTCCCGGAGACCCTGACCGTGGACGAGACGGTGCGCCTCCTGGAGGCCGCCGGTGGCGACAGTCCGGCCGACACCGGCACCGGTCCCGTCGGCGACGACCGAAGCGCCCTGCGCGACCGGGCGCTCCTCGAGCTGCTGTATGCCGCGGGCCTGCGGATCAGCGAGGCGATCGGGCTCGATCGCGACGACCTGTCGGTCGATGGTGCATTCGTGCGCGTCATCGGCAAGGGCGACAAGGAGCGCCTGGTGCCGGTCGGCGACGTGGCCCTCGACTGGGTGGGGCGCTGGGTCGAGGGACCGCGCGTGACGCTCGTCGCCCTCGGCCACGCGGCGGCGGTGCGCGGCGGACCGCTCTTCCTCGGCGATCGCGGCCGGCGTCTGGCTCGCCAGCAGGCCTGGGCCGCGGTCAAGCGTGCAGCCTCTCGCGCCGGGCTCGCCGACCGGGTGAGCCCGCACACCCTGCGCCATTCCTTCGCCACGCATCTGCTCGAAGGCGGCGCCGACCTGCGCATCGTCCAGGAGTTGCTCGGGCATGCGAGTATCTCCACCACGCAGCTCTACACGCACCTGACCGGGGAGCGCATCCGGGACGTCTACAGCCGGGCCCATCCGAGGGCCTGAGAGGGAGGCACCTGCCACATGAGCTATGCCGATGGGTTGCTGTCGACGGGGGAGCGGATCCTCTACCGCAACAAGCAGCATCCATTCATCTTCATCTGGGGCGCGCGGTACACGATCCTCGCCATCGTCATCGCGATCGTCCTCTTCTGGTTTGGCGGCAATCTCGGCTCGGATGGCATCTCCGGCTCACTGCGTCAGCTCCTCGGCTGGATCACCGCGATCCTCTTCTTCGGCGGCATCGCCGTCGCCATCTGGACGGCGTTGCGCTACGTCAACCAGGAATACGTCCTGACCAACCGCCGAGTCATCCAGGTCGAGGGCGTGCTCAACCGCAACGCGATCGACAGCTCGCTCGAGAAGATCAACGACGCGGTCCTGAGCCAGTCGATCTTCGGGCGGATGTTCGACTTCGGCGACCTGACGGTCCTGACCGCATCGGAAAGCGGTATCGAGAAGATGCGGATGCTGCGCAGCCCGGTCGTCTACAAGAAGAAGATGCTCGACGCCAAGCACGACTACGAGGTCGACATGGAGCGGGCCGGCTGGGCACCAGGCCCGCCGATCCGCGACGGGTCACCGGCGTCGGCGCCGGCCCAGGGGACCGCGCTCGAGGACACGACGTCGACGCCGGCCGCGGCCGCGCCCCCTGCGCCGGCCGCCGCGGCGGTTCCGCGCGTCGACCCGGACGAGGTGACGCGAACGCTTGCCAACCTGGCGGACCTCCGTGACCGAGGCGCGATCTCGCCGGAGGAGTACGAGCGCAAGAAGACCGAACTGCTGACGCGCCTCTGATCCGGTCGGCGACCGCCCTTCGTGCTCGGGGCCGCTACGATACGCGGGACCCCGTAGCCAAGGTGCCGATTGGACCTAGACACACAACATCGCGTCCTGTCCGCGGCGATCGTCGTCGCCATCATGCTGCTCGTCGGACTGCCGGTCCACGAGTTCAGCCATGCGTTCTCGGCGTTCCGGCTCGGCGACGGCACGGCGAAGATGTTCGGGCGGCTGACACTGAACCCCATCGCGCATTTCGACCCGGTCGGCGGCACGCTCCTCGCCTTGACGTTCATCGGGTCGGCGGCGACCGGCACACCGATCGGCTTCGGCTGGGCGAAACCGACGCCGGTGAACCCGCTCAACCTCGAGGGCGGCCACCGTGGTGAAGCGATCGTGTCCGGCGCCGGGCCGATCTCCAACCTCGTCCTGGCGGCGGCAGCGGCGATCCCGCTGCGCTATCTGATCGCCAACCCGGATCTGTTGGCCCAGGTCGACCTCCTCGGGACCGTGCTCTACCTCTTCGTGCAGATCAATATCCTGCTCATGATCTTCAATCTCATCCCGATCCCGCCGCTCGACGGTTCGAAGGTCATGTTCGCGTTCATGGATCGACGGACCGAGTACCAGATCCGCCCGTTCCTCGAGCAATACGGGTTCCTCATCCTCATCGCGCTGCTGTTCCTCCCGCCTGGAAACTCGATCGGCAGCCGGATCCTCATCCCGATCCTCGATGCGTTCACCAACCTCCTGGTGGGGATCTAGGGCGCGCCAGTTTCGCGCGCACCTGCGGGCGAGCGTCGCGCCCGAGGAGCGAGCGGCGCTGGCGACCTGGATCACGTCGGCACAGCTGTCGCTCTTCGATTCGATGCATGTCGCCGACCGGCGGCACGGCCTCGATGTGGTGGCCTCGTTGCGCGCCGAGCGGGTGGAGGAGCCCGACGTCCTTGTCGCGGGCCTGCTCCACGACGCCGGGAAGGGCGACACGGGTGTCTGGCCGCGGGTCGCGTACTCGCTGGGTGGACGCTACGGCGCCTGGATCGGGCGTGTCGCGGCGATCGTGCCGGGGGTCGGTGCGTCGCTCGAGCGGCTGCGGACCCACGCCGAGTCGTCGGCGACGCTGGCGGCGGCCGCCGGCTGCTCAGCCAGGACCGTCGAGTTGATCCGTCACCAGGATGCTCCCAACGATCCCGAGTTCGGCGAGCTCCTTCGCCTCGCGGACGAGGCGAACTGATGACGCCCGGTCGATCCTCGGGTATCCCGGTCATGACGGGCGCGCCCGCGCTCGCGACGGATGGCGCCGGCGCCGGTCCGGCCGTCACGTTCGGCGAAGGCCGACGGCCGGAGAGCCGGACCCAGGTCCAGGTGGCCGACTTCGACGGCCCGCTCGCGCTGCTGCTCGCGCTCATCGAGGCCCGCCAGCTCGATGTGCTCACGGTGCCGCTCGGCGCGCTGGCCGGCGCGTACCTCGAGGCGCTGGCCCGACTCGAGGCCGACCGCCTCGGCAACGTGTCGTCGTTCGTGGCGATCGCCAGCCAGCTCATCCTGATCAAGAGCCGGGCGATGCTCCCCCGGCGCACTGACCCGACCGACCCGACCGCCCTCGCCGACGAGGGCACCGACCCGGAGGCCGAACTGCGCGCCCGGCTCATCGTCTACCGCGCCCATCGCGACGCGGGCCTGCGCCTCGTCGAGCTGGCCCTCGCCCGGATCGGGCTCTTCCGGCGCGAACCCGCCACGGCACACGCCGCGGCCCTCGCTGGTGCGGTCCCGGCCGACGCGCCGCCGCTCGACCCGGCCAGGTTGGTGCGCGCGCTCGACCGGCTCGCGGCGATCGCCCCGCCGCCCGAAGCGCCGCCCGAGGCGCTCGGCCGCATGATCACGATCGCCGAGCGCGCCGACCTCATCCGTGCCGCGCTGCGTGGCGCTCGGACGGTCGTCCTCCAGGAGCTCCTCGAGGGAGTCCACGACCGGGTCGTCATCGCGGTGACCTTCCTGGCCATGCTCGAGCTCATGAAGCGGCGCGAGATCGTGGTCGAGCAGGCCGAGCCGTGGGGCCCGATCGTCGCCCGCATGACGTCGAGCGAGGAGCGGCCGGCGGCGGGTGTGGGCGGGGACGTGGTCGACGCGCCCATCGATGAATCACTGGACTCGTTCGCGTGACGGACCCGCTCGGATCGGCCGCGGACGCCGAGTCGGCAGAGACGCCGGCCGGGGCGCCGGCCCCGATCGAATTGACCGAGGCTGCCCTCGAGGCCCTCCTGTTCGTGGCCGAGAAGCCCCTGAGCCGGCGCGAGATCGCGACGCTCGCCGGGGCCGACCGCGTGACCGTCGACGCGCGGCTCGGCGACCTCGAGGTGTCCTTGCGTGCCCGCGGGATCCGCCTCCTCGTCGACGGCGATCGGGTCGAGCTTGCGACGGCAGCGGAGGGGGGCGCACTCGTGGCCCGTTACGTCGGCGCGGAGGCCGTCCGCCTCTCCCCGGCTTCCCTCGAGACGCTCGCGATCGTGGCCTATCGCCAGCCCGTGACGAAGGCCGCGGTCGAGCGCATCCGGGGGGTCGATTTCGAACTACACCATCCGCACGCTGCTCCATCGCCGGCTCGTCGTCGAACTGGGCCGATCGAGCGCGCCCGGCCGGCCGTTCCTGTACGGGACCGGGTTCGAGTTCCTCGAGCGGTTCGGGCTGACCAGCCTCGACGAGCTCCCGCCGCTCGACGGTGACGTTGCGGCAAGGCTCGCCGAGGAGGGCGGGGAGCCGGTGACCGACAGGCTCCTCGCGACCGGTGGCGACCGCGGCAGGCCCGGCGAGATCCCCGGGGGCGTCGGCGCGGCCGACCCGTCCGACCGAGGGCTCGCCTGATGCCGCCGGAGCGCCTGCAGAAGGTCCTCGCGGCGTCCGGGGTCGCGTCCAGGCGCGCGAGCGAGGTCCTGATCGCCAACGGCCGCGTGACAGTCGACGGCAAGGCCGCCAAGCTCGGCATGCAGGTCGATCCGGACAAGGTGGTCATCGCGGTCGACGGTCGAGTCATCGGGGCGGCGTCGGCACCCGAATACCTGCTCCTCCACAAGCCGGCGGGGGTGACCTCCACGGTTCGCGACCGGCACGCCTCGAAGACCGTGCTCGACATGATCCCCACCGCGCTGCTCCCCGAGGGCGGCCGTCTCTACCCGGTCGGCCGGCTCGACCAGGACTCCGAGGGGCTGCTCGTGCTGACCAATGACGGGGCGTGGGCCGATCGCGTGCTCCATCCACGCCACGGCATCGAGCGTGAGTACGCGATGGGTCTGCGGGCGCCGCTGACGACCGACCAGGTCGCCGCACTGAAGGCGGGCATCGCCCTCGATGAGGGGCTGGCGACGCTGACCGGACTCCGCGCGACGACCGACATCGAGACCCGCCGCCTCGTCGGTCTCATCGCCCCGCCGCCGGGCGACCTCAGCTGGTACCGCGCGATCCTCGCCCAGGGCTGGAAGCGCCAGCTGCGCCGGATGTTCGGGGCGGTCGGGGCGCCGATCGAGCGGCTCGTGCGTGTCCGCATCGGACCGGTTCGCCTCGACGATCTGGCGAGCGGCCGCGCGCGACGCCTGCGTGCCCCGGAGGTGCGCGGCCTGGGCGCCGGCGCCGGCACGAGCCGTGCGGGCGCGCGGAATGGCGCGAAGACCGGGACGTCCGCCGCGGGCGGCGGAGCCTCGCGGGGCGGCCGCCGATGAGCGAGGTGCACACGCTCTGGAACGCTCGACTGATCGACGGGCTCGGCGGCGCGCCGAGGGATCGGGTCGTCGTCACGGTAGCCGACGGACGGATCACCGGGATCGCGGCCGCGGATGGCTCGCCCCCGTCCGCTGCCCTGGACCTCGGCGGCCGGACGCTCATGCCGGGCCTGATCGACGCCCACGCGCACGTTTCGAGCGACACGGAGCGCAGTCCCGGCTTCGGTCCGCCACCGCCGCAACACGGTGAGGACCCGCGGCCGCGCGAGCTGGGCTGGTTCGTGCTGGCCAACGCGGCCCGGGCCATGCTCCGTGCCGGGATCACGACGGTTCGTGACGTGGGGAGCTATGACGGCGAGGCGATCGTCCTGCGGCGCGCGATCGAGCTCGGGCTCGTCGAGGGTCCGCGGATCCTGTCCTGCGCCAGGATCCTGTCGGCGACGGCGCCGGGTGCCCGCATCTTCGGGACCATGTACCGCGAGGCCGATGGGCCGTGGGAGATGCGCAAGGCGGTCCGCGAGCAGATCCGCGACGGCGCCGACCACGTCAAGATCATGGCCACCGGCGCGCGCTCGGTGGACCGCGAGGACCCCGAGCTCGCGCAGATGACTCGCGAGGAGATCGCCGCGGTCGTCGACGAGGCCCATCGGATGGGGTTCCGCGTCGCGGCCCACGCGGAGGGGCTCGGGGGGACCCGGATCGCCGTCGAAGAAGGTGTCGACACGATCGAGCACGGCCTGTCGCTGCACCGCGCCCCCGAGCTGCTCGACCGGATGGCAGCGCGCGGGATCGTCCTGGTCCCGACGCTGTCGACGTTCCACGACCTCGCCGAGCGGTTCGCCGGCGCATTCGCGCCGCGACTCGTGGAGCAGGCGAAGCGCCAGGCCGACGACGCGCGACGGACGCTCCTGGCCGCGCAGGCGGCCGGGGTGACGCTCGCGATGGGGTACGACAGCGGTCCACCTGGCGCAAGCGCGAACGAGCTCCTCCGGATGGCCGAGGCCGGTCTCGGGACGGCTGCAGCGATCCACGCCGCCACGGCGGGGTCGGCCCAGGCGCTCGGGCTCGAGGACGCCGGCACGGTCGAGGTCGGCCGCGTGGCCGACCTAGTCGTGGTCGACGGCGACCCACTGGCGGACCCGCGGCGTCTCCTCGACCCGGCGTGCGTCTGGCTGGTCGTGCAGGCCGGCCGGGCCGTCGCGGGCGAGTCGTTCGGTAGGGGGCGGAACGCGGGCCCGTGAGCGGGTCGGGGTCGCTGCGCGAGGGCGCGCTCCTGTGGGAGCCGTCGGCCGAGGCCGGCGCGGCCACCAACATCGCGCACTATCTCGCCTGGCTCGAACGCGAACGGGGCCTCCGCTTCGCGGACTACGACGCCCTGTGGCGCTGGTCGGTCGACCATCTGGAAGCCTTCTGGTCCTCGATCGTGGACTACTACGAGATCCCGATCCACGGCGATCGAAGCCGGGTACTGACCCGGTCGTCGATGCCGGGGGCCTCGTGGTTCGATGGCGTGGAGCTCAACTACGCGGACGTCGTCTTCCGGCACGCCGGCACGGACCGTCCGGCGCTCCTCTTCCAGTCGGAGCGACAGCCCCTGCGGTCGGTTTCGTGGGCGGAGCTGGAGTCGTCGGTGGCCGCCGTCGCGGCCGGCCTGCGGAGGCTCGGGGTGGGTCGCGGCGACCGGGTCGCGGCCGTGTTGCCGAACATGCCGGAGGCCGTCGCGGCGCTGCTGGCCTGCGCCAGCATCGGCGCCATCTGGGCCAGCTGCTCACCCGATTTCGGGACGCGCAGCCTGATCGACCGTTTCGCGCAGATCTCGCCCAAGGTCCTCATCGCGGTCGACGGCTACATGTACGGTGGCAAGCCGTTCGATCGACGCCGCGTGATCGAGGAGATCCGCACGGAGCTGCCCTCGCTAGAGGCGACCGTGCTCGTCCCGTACCTCGACGCCGAGATCGCGCCGGGCCCCGGCGAATCGCTGTGGTCCGACCTGATCGCCGATCCAGTCGAGCCCCTCGTGTTCGAGCCCGTCCCGTTCGACCACCCGCTGTGGATCCTCTACTCGTCGGGGACGACCGGGCTGCCCAAGGCGATCGTCCACGGCCACGGCGGCATCGTCCTCGAGCACTCGAAGGTGGTCGGCCTGCACTGCGACGTCCGCGTAGGCGACCGGATGTTCTGGTTCACGACGACCGGCTGGATGATGTGGAACCTGCTGCTCGGCTCCCTGCTCGTCGGTGGCACGGCGGTCCTGTACGACGGGAATCCCGGTCACCCCGACCTCGGGGTCCTGTGGGAGATGGCCGCCGCGGCCGGGGTCACCTTGTTCGGGACGAGCGCGGCGTTCCTGTCGGCCAGCATGAAGGCAGGCGTTCGCCCCGGCACGGACCGCGACCTGTCCCGCCTGCGGGCGATCGGCTCGACCGGTTCGCCCCTCGCGGCGGAGGTCTTCGGCTGGGTCTACGAGGCCATCAAGCCCGACGTCTGGCTCGTGTCACTGAGCGGCGGGACCGATGTGTGCAGCGCGTTCGTCGGTGGTGTCCCGACGCTCCCGGTCCACGCCGGCGAGCTCCAGGCGCGCTCGCTCGGCGCGCGTGTCGAGGCATTCGACGAGACCGGCCGATCGGTCGTGGGTCGGACCGGTGAGCTCGTCCTGACCGCGCCGCTGCCGTCGATGCCGGTCTTCTTGTGGAACGATCCCGACGGGACGCGCTATCAGGAGAGCTACTTCGAGATGTACCCGGGCGTCTGGCGCCACGGCGACTGGATCCGGATCACCGAGCGCGGCAGCGCGGTGATCGAGGGCCGTTCGGACTCGACACTCAACCGCGCCGGCATCCGCATCGGGACGAGCGAGCTGTACAGCCTCGTGGAACGTCTCCCGGAGGTGCGCGACAGCCTCGTCATCGGGCTCGAGCTGCCCGGCGGCCGGTACTGGATGCCCCTGTTCGTGGTCCTCGCCGACGGTGTGGAGCTCGACGATGCGCTCGTGTCGAGGATCCGCACGACGATCCGCGAGGGCCTCTCCCAGCGTCACGTCCCGGACACGATCGTGGCCGTTCCGGCCATCCCCCGGACGCTGACCGGCAAGAAGATGGAGGTGCCGGTGAAGCGGCTCCTGCTTGGCCGGCCGTTGGCGGAGGTCGCGGCGCCCGGGGCCGTCGCCGACCCGCACGCGCTCGACTTCTTCGTCGAGTACGCGGACGTCGTCAAGGCGAAGGCCGGCTGACACGAGTCCGGTCGGGGCCTCTCCGCCCTCCTGTATCCTGCGGCCATGGTTGACACGAGGGCCACACGCCGGATCAAGCTGGTGGTCGCGCTCGATGGGCCCGGATCGTCGGGCAAGAGCAGCGTCGGCGCCGCGGCGGCGCTCGAGGTCGGATACCGCTTCTGTGACACGGGCCTGCTCTATCGTGCGGTGACCTGGCTGGCCCTGGCGCGCAACCTGTCCGCGTCCTACCCGCATGCCGTCCACGGGCTCGTCGACGAGGTCGAGCTGGCGCCCGACGACGCGGGCCGCCTGTCGCGGGTCCTCGTCGACGGCACCGACCACACCGACGACGTCCGCGGACCCACGGTGGACGCCGCGGTGTCGGCCGTGTCCGCCATTCCGGAGCTCCGCCTCGCCCTCCTCGACCGCCAGCGCGCGCTGGCGGGGGGCGGCGGGATCGTCATGGCCGGCCGCGACATCGGCACCGTCGTCCTGCCCGACGCGGACCTCAAGATCTACCTCGAGGCGTCCGTCGAAGAGCGGGCTCGGCGGCGGACGGAAGAACGCGACCTCGATCCCGCGAGCCCGGACGCGGTGGCCATCCTCGAGGCACTGCGCAAGCGCGACGAGCTCGACTCGACCCGAGCGGTCGCCCCGCTCCGCGCGGCGCCGGACGCACGGATCATCTCGACCGACGGCAACCGCTTCGAGGACACAGTCGACGCCGTTGTCAACGCGATCCGCGACGCCGAGGCGCGCCGAGCCGGCGCGCCCGAGCCGAGCGGCGCCAGCGCATGACCGACGGGGACCCGATCGACAGCTCGATGACCCCGCTGATCACCGGGCTGACGCTCGGTGGCCGCGTCTTCGGTCGGGCGATGAGCCGCATCGCGCTGGACGGGGCGGTCGACGAGATACCGCGTGACGGACCGCTCATCCTCGCCGCGAACCATGCGTCCAACCTCGATGCCATCGTGATCGGGTCGTGGCTGATGCCCAGGCTCGG
This sequence comes from uncultured Chloroflexia bacterium, assembly GCA_963833285.1. Taxonomy (GTDB): domain Bacteria; phylum Chloroflexota; class Limnocylindria; order Limnocylindrales; family CSP1-4; genus SPCO01. The sequence continues at coordinate 155,074 of CAWHXM010000007.1, forward strand.
GCGACGGATCCATTGGCTGGGCAAGAAGGAGCTGTTCGCCTGGCCGATCGTCGGCTGGACTGCCGCCCACGGCGGCGTGCATCCCGTGGACCGTGGCGCGGCCGACGTCGAGGCGTTCCGGCTGGCGCAGCGGATCCTCGACGAGGGCCACATCCTGTTCGTCTTCCCGGAGGGCACCCGCAGCCCGGACGGGGCGTTGCAGCGGGCGCAGGAGGGCGTCGCCGTGCTCGCACTGCGGACCGGCGCCCCGATCGTCCCGATCGCCATCTCCGGGTCGAACCGCGTCTGGCCGAAGGGCCAGAAGCTGCCGCACCCGGGCGGCCATGTCGCGGTGCGCGTCGGAGCGCCGTTCCGCCTCGCCGACGAGCTGCCCGCCGGCATCGATCGGCGCACGGCCAAAGGCCTCGCCACGACGCTGATCATGGATCGCATCGCCGCGCTCCTTCCGCCGTCGCAACGCGGTCCATACGGGCGAGCAGAACCCGACACCCAGCGCGACGCCGCCCCATCGCCCGCCGCGACCGAAGTCTGACAAGGCGGGTCCGAACGGGCCCCGTGCGATAATCGGGCCATGGGCATGGTGGAGGAAGTCCGCATCGCGAAGCGCACCGGCTTCTGCTATGGCGTTCGCGAGGCGATCGACAAGGCAAAGGAGGCGTCGGCCGCCGGCAAGGCGACGCATACCCTCGGCCAGGTCGTCCACAACGAAGGGGTCGTGCGCGACCTCCAGGATCTCGGCATCCAGACGGTCGAATCGCTCGACGACGTCGACCACGGCGCCGCCGTCGTCATCCGCGCCCATGGCGTCCGCCCGGATGTCATGGAGCGTGCCGAGCAGCGTGGCCTCGAGGTCATCGACGGCACCTGCACGTGGGTCATCCAGGAGCAGCGCGAGCTCGTCCGGCTGGTCGAGGACGGCTACACGATCGTCCTGCTCGGGACGCCCAGGCACCCGGAGGTCGTCGGCCTGCTTGGCTTCGCCCCGGACGCGATCGTCGTCGACGAAGAGGGCGAGTGGGAGGCGGCCATCCCGCGACGCAAGCGGATGGCGCTCATCTCGCAGTCGACCCAGCCACCCTGGAAGTTCGAGCAGCTGGCCGCCTTCATGGTCTCGCGAGCGCACGAGCTCAAGATCGTGAACACCGTCTGCCCGGTGACGATCCGTCGCCAGCAGGACACGCTCGAGGCGGCCGGCGAAGTGGACCTGATGGTCGTCGTCGGCGGGCGCTCCAGCGCGAACACGAAGGAGCTCACCCGCCTGTGCGAGATCACCGGGACAGCCGCGATCCAGATCGAGAGCGTCCACGACCTGACCGATCCGGCGGCCTTCGGTGAGGCGCGGATCGTCGGCGTCACCGGCGGGACATCGACCCCGATCGAGGACCTGCGCGACGTGACCGAGCGGATCCTGGAGATGGCCGGGACGCCCGCAGTGAGCGCACGGGCCGCGGAGCTCGCCTGGGCGGCCCTCGACCGGGCCGCCACGCCGGCCGGCCGCACCACGTCACTGCCAACGCCTGCGCGGATCGCCGAACCCCTCGCCGCGGACCTCGCCTCGCCCGGCGCGGCCTGAGTGGTCGCCACCGGCAGCGGCGGGATCCCGGTCGTCGCCATCGTCGGGCGCCCCAACGTCGGAAAGAGCACGCTCTTCAACCGGTTCCTCGGGCAGCGCTCGGCGATCGTCGAGGACCGTGCCCGGACGACCCGCGACCGCCTCTACGGCGACACCGAGTGGAACGGCCGACGCTTCGTCGTCGTCGACACCGGCGGGCTCGAGCTCGACCCGGACGACCCGATCGAGGCGCGCGTCCAGGAGCAGGCTCATCTCGCGATCGCGGAGGCGGATGTCATCCTGTTCGTCGTCGACGCGATGACCGGGACCACACCCGCGGACCTCGAGGCCGCCAGGATCCTCCGGCGCGCGACCGCGCCGGTCATCGTCGCGGTCAACAAGGCGGACAACGAGAAGCGCGAGCTCGAGGCGGCCGAATTCCACGCCCTCGGCTGGGAGGAGACGTACGCGATCTCCGCCTCGCACGGGCGCGGGACGGGCGACCTGCTCGACGCGATCGTGTGGGCGCTCCCGCCCGAGAGCGAGGGCGAGCTCGCGCGCAAGGCGCGCGAGGAGGAAGCCGAGGTCTGGGCGGACGAGGTCGCCGCGGGCCACCTCGAGCCCTTCGTCGTCGGCGACCCCGAAGCCGGTGACGCGGACGACAGCGATGGGGCGGAGGCGCCCGATCTCGACGGCGTCGATGCCGAGGCCGCCCGCTGGGACGCCGCGATGGCCGCCGAGAAGGATGGCGAGCCGGCGGCGATCGCCTTCGTCGGGCGCCCGAACGTCGGCAAGTCGAGCCTGCTCAACGCGCTCCTCGGCGAGGAGCGGGCCATCGTCTCCGAGGTGCCTGGCACGACCCGCGACGCGATCGACACGCGGCTGGCATGGGGTCGCAGCGAGGTCGTGCTCATCGACACGGCCGGCATCCGCCGCCGCGGGAAGGTGGCCGGGGGCCAGGCCGCCGAGCGCTATTCGACCCTTCGGGCGCTCCATGCGCTGTCGCGCGCGGACGTCGCGGTCCTCGTCGTGGATGCGGTCGAGGGCCTCACCTCGCAGGATGCCCACGTCGCCGGCTACATCATCGAAGAGGGCAAGGGCCTCGTCATCGCGGTCAACAAGTGGGACCTGGTCGAGGACAAGACCGACCGGACCTTCGACCAGTACGTCGAGTGGATCCGCAACGACGTGCCGTTCCTCGACTTTGCCCCGATCGTCTCGATCAGCGCCAGGACCGGTCAGCGGGTCGGCAAGGTCCTCGAGGCCGCGATCGACATCTGGGGCGAGCGGCGCAAGCGGATCTCGACCGGCGAGCTCAACCGCGTCCTCTCGACGGCGACCGAGCGGACCCCGCCGCCGCCCGTCCGCGGCCACCGACCCAAGCTGTTCTACGCCACGCAGGCGGCCGTCGCCCCGCCGACATTCGTGTTCTTCGCGTCGGACGCGTCGGCGGTCCACTTCAGCTACCGGCGCTACCTCGAGAACCGGCTGCGCGACACGTTCGGATTCGACGGGACCCCGATCCGGCTCGTCTTCCGCGACCGCTCGTCGGTCAAGCTGCCGCGCCGCAAGAAGGCTCGGGGCGGAAGCGGCGGACCATCGGGGGCCAAGGGGAGAGCCGCGGGTCGCAAGCCGGCGTCCGCCGGGCAGACCCGCAAGACCCGCTGATGGCCGGTCCGCGGGTCGCGGTCGTCGGGGCGGGGGCGTGGGGCACGACGCTGGCGCGCCTGGTCGCGCGGGTCGAGCCGGTCACGCTGCTGTGCCACTCCCCGGATACGGCGGCACGGATCGCCGGGACGGGGCGTAACGAGGAGCGGCTGCCGGGGGTCGATCTGCCGCCGACCGTGATCGCGACGGCGGATCCGGAGGCGCTCGGAGAGGCGACGGACCTCGTGATCCTCGCCGTACCATCCGCCCATCTCCGCACGACGGTCGCCGCCGCGGCGCCCTTCCTGGCCGAGGAGGCCGACCTCCTGTCGGTCGTCAAGGGCCTCGAGCGGACCACGCTCCTGCGCATGAGCCAGGTCGTCGCCGAGGCGGCCGGCGTGCCGGTCGAGCGGGTCGCGGCCCTCTCCGGCCCCAACCTCGCCGCCGAGGTCGCGCGCAATCTGCCGGCGTCCGCCGTCGTAGCGGCCGGCGACCTCGCCCTCGCCGAACGCATCGTGGCGCGCCTCGCGCGGCGCCGGTACCGCCTCTATGTCAACGAGGACATCCTCGGCGTCGAGTTGTGCGGGGCGCTCAAGAACGTCGTCGCGATCGCGGCCGGTGCCGCCGACGCGCTCGGGTTCGGTGACAACGGCAAGGCGGGGCTGCTGACGCGCGGTCTGGCCGAGATGACCCGCCTGGGCATCGCCGCGGGCGCGAACCCGCTGACCTTCGCCGGGCTGGCCGGGATGGGCGATCTCATCGCGACGTGCGGTTCGAACCTGTCGCGCAACCACCGCCTCGGGGTGGAGCTGGCGAATGGCCGCACCTGGGCCGAGATCGAAGCCACATTGCCGGGCACCGCGGAGGGCGCCTACACGGTCGGGGCCGCGCTCGCCCTGGCCGAGCGCCACGGCATCGAGATGCCGATCGCGCGCGAGGTCGAACGCGCCCTGTTCGAGGGCAAGAGCGTCCAGCGCTGCCTCGTGGACCTGCTGGCCCGCGAGTCGAAGGACGAGCTGGCAGATTACGGGCGCTGGATGGCGCGGCTCGCCGACCCGACCGGCCCCTCGTGACCTCCGAGCGGTCGGCCGTCCTCTAGGATGGCCGAACCGCATCTCGAGGAGGGACCGTGACCTTGCAGCCGCCCGATGGTGAACCAGGCAGCGACCCCGCCGATACGCAGGTGCCGCCACCGCCACCGCCCTCGGCCTCTGACGCGGACACGACCCGCCTGCCGTGGGAGCAACCGGCTCCGCCGCCCGCGCCGGCGTCCTCGGGATCGGAGGGATGGTCGTCACCGCCGTCCGCCGCTCCAGCCGCGGCGTCCGCGGCGTTCGCGACGCCGCCAGCGCCGCCCGTCGAGCCGGCTCCACCCGGTGCAAGCGGTCCATCGGTCCTCTGGGCATCGCCCACGACCCCGACCCGCGCCGAGATCCCGGGCGCGCCCGGTCTGTCCTTCGCCGACACGACGTCGCGCTTCGTGGCCTACGTGATCGATGGGTTCCTGATCTCGATCGTCGGCTGGGTCATCGCCGCGATCCTGGGGCTCGGGCGCGCGACCGTCCTCCAGTCGAGCAACACGACGTCGGCGTCGTACGCGGTCGCCGGGGGTGCGTTCCTCGTGCCGTGGGTGCTCGTCGGGTTCGCGTACTTCGTCTTCTTCTGGTCGGGCGGGCGTCGCGCCACGCCGGGCCAGCAGATCTTCAAGCTGCAGGTCGGCAACGCGTTCGACGGCAAGGCCCTGACGGCCACGCAGGCGGTCAAGCGCTGGTTTGCCCTGGGCACCTTCCTGAGCCTGTTCGCCGTGCTGCCCTCGATCTACCCGCTGGCCTCGCTCGCCGAGTTCGTGTGGGCCATCGCGCTGTTCGTGACCACTGTCCAGAGCCCGACCAAGCAGGGCTTCCACGACCGGTTCGCCAATTCGGCGGTCGTCCGACCGTCCGGCGAGTCCTCGAGTGGCCTGGCGACCACGTGCCTGATCATCACCCTCGTCATCGTCGGGTTGTTCGTGGTCTCGATCATCGCGCTCATCTTCCTGGGGAGCCAGTTGAGCGACATCCTCAGCCGGGTCGGGACATCGATCTGACCCGCGCGGGCGCGCTTGCCGGGCCGGGGGAAGCGTCGCACGCCCCGGTGCTAGACTCCGGTTCAGCGGGGCGTGGCGCAGTCTGGTAGCGCACCAGTCTGGGGGACTGGTGGTCGTGGGTTCGAATCCCGCCGCCCCGACCAGACAACAAGCGCGAAACCGGCCTTCGGGCCGGTCTTCGTTTGTCCGCCCGTTAGCATCGCGTTCGCATCAGGCCGCAAACCTATTGCACGCACACGCGCGTCGGATCACGCGAGCCTTCGCACAAAGCGACCGAGAACAAGCAACATCAAGGACATTCACTCCGAGACCCCTCGGGCGGCCGGCGAGCGGCTCGAGGCCGCCGCGGTTTGTGCCGTCAGGTAGGGAGACTTCCGCTCGGGCCGTCGATCAGGCCATGGAGCCAACCGGACATTCCGGCCAGGTGCATCCGAGCGTTCTTCGCGCCAGCTGCACCTTCCGATGGCTCCCCACCGGGCAGACCGCCACGCCTGGGGCGGGACTCGATCGGAGGAAACAGGACATCGAACTCTGCGACCAGGCCACGCTCTTCCTTCACGAGTTCGTGGATAGCCGTTCGAAACCGCACGTCAGCCAGGACCAGTCCCTCGTCGTACGAGGGATACGAGCCCTGCTCGCTGAGCGTCGCCTCGATGGCGGCCCTGATCCTGGTGGCAGCCCCGCGGTCCACGTCGTGCGATGCCTCCCCACTGCGAGGACAACCTTGACCTGAGAGTCGATCTCCGACCGGCGAACGTCGGAGGGTCAACTATAGGCGAGGTCCTGTCAGCAGAAGAAGCGTCTGACAGGCGGCACGATCCGGCCATGGTATTGCTTGGACCTGGGGCAACTGGAGGCCGCTGCCAACTCGGAGTTCGATGCAGCGCCTCGAGCGACGTCGTCCTCGCCGCCGAGGGGACGCCCTTCGCTTCCCGGAACGAATAGACCACCGGGTCCCCCGGACCCGGTGGTTTATTGCCTTGTCGGAACGGGCTCGGGACTACACCGAGTTGCCGACGGTGCTCAGGAGGTTGCTGACATTGGTGCCCAGAAAAGCCAGGGCGAAGATAGCAACGATGGCGATGAGCGAGAGGATCAGCGCGTACTCCGCGAGGCCCTGGCCCTCATCATCCCGACCGAAGAATCCGATGATTGCAGGATAGCTTGACGTCATGTGCGGTGAAACACCTCCCTTCCGTCAGGCTTACAACGTTGACCTCGACTGGACCAACAATGAGCACGTGGTCGCGGCGGCTCGGCGAATACGACTATGTGGGGCCCTCGGCGCTGCCCGTCGCTCCCGCTGGACGGTGATCCAGCGCCAGCCCACCTTCCAGTAGGCCGCGCCGCCCTCGAGGCCGTCCCGGGCCGTCTCCGTCTCCCACGCGGCGAGCCAGGCATCGGCGGTCGGCTCGTCGAGCCCGGTGCCGATAAGCCGGTTCCGGATGGCAGCCTGGCGCGCGTGGTCGATGCGGGCGGGATCGGAACGGCCGGACATTGTCCGCAGGGTAGCCCGGAGTAGCTGACGGGCCGTAAGTGAGCTAGGTTGGCTTGGTCCGCTTGGCGGAGCCATGGTCAAAGTGCTTTGAAAGCGGCTCAGCCTGGTGGTGACGGACGGAGCCGTCTGGGTTGAGGATCGTCTCCTCGTACCAGTCCCTCTTGCGATCGAATTCCTGTCGCCGCGATCGCTCGACGCCGTCAGCGCTGAGCGACATTCCGACGCGGCGCGTCCGGGCCGGCCTGCCCCTCCTGCTGCGGTAGTAAGGGTCTGTCTCGTCCGCCACGGAGAGTGGGCTTGGCGTGGAGGCGGTCCCCTTCGCGACCCCGGCGAAAACAGTGCCATTGCGTCGCATGGAGCCGCAGCGTGGGCACGGCGTCACGGGGTCGTCGGTTGTCCCCGCGACCATGGGCAACGCGAGTCCGCAGTCCACGCAGGCCGCCTTCCCTGCGCTCCGGATCGGTTCCGCCATCGTCGAGCAATTCTACCAACGCGGCGATAAGCCGCAGGTAAGCAACGACCGCTAGCCTCCCGGTATCCGGGCTCCGGTCCCGGACCCGCGATCGCGCGTCCAGCCTCTTGGTACGCTTGACGCGTGACCGCTAGTGCGACTCGCTGTCCAACGTGCCACACTCTTCGGCCCCCGACTGCGTCCTATTGCCCGAACTGCGGGACGCCGTTCGCCGGCGGGCGTCCTCCAGCGCCAATCCCGGCCGACGACGAGTTGGACCTCCTGGTCCCAAGTCGGGATCGCACGGAAGTGATCTTCAGTGTCTTGGCGGGAATGAAGTTCGGACTTGGCTTCGCGATCGGCGCGAGTGTTGTCGTCCTCCTAGCCTGGACCATCGTGTCCGTGGCCGTAAACATGGGCATCACGGCTTGGCCGCCATGACGGTCCGCGCAGACCGTGAACAGTCCGACCGTCGCCGGAGGCGCCTCAACCAGCGACTGCGCGCCGAGTACATCGCGGGCGCGGACGAGGAGTGGCGCGAGCGGACCCGGCGGCCGATGACGGCCGAGGAGCTCGAGCGGGTGTTGCGGCGTTATCCGGTGAACGTGTCGGAGCTGCAGACGTGGTAGCGCCGATCGGCTCAACGCGCCCCGTCCCGCTCATCTTCGTGGAGTCCCGCTATGGGACCGTGGTGAGCCTCGACACGATCATCGTTATCTCGGGCTCGTACTCGTTGAGGTACTTGTACTCGGAACCGAAGCCGAGGGTGCCTGCCGGCCGTCCGCGATGACCTGGATCCGTTGGTCGGCCGAGGTCCGCGCGTCGGCGATCCGCCAACTCATGCCGTCGTCACTCAGCCACGTGATGCCCGTCCCCGTGGCGACGTAACCCAGAGCCCCATGGCCAAGCGCGCCCACTGGGGTGAGCCCGCTTTCTCGGGCAACCGGCATGACGACGACGGTCCATCGACCAAGGTCGTCGGACGCCCAGACTATCGGCTCGCTGGCCGTACCGCCGCGGACCTCCCGGCCGCCCCCGAACACCCAAGGTCCGGAGCGAGAGGCGCAAGCGCTGAACCCATCCACTGGCCGGTTTCGTACGGAAATGCAGTGACGGGCTCGTAGCGCCGACCGTCGGTCGAAACGGACAGGGAGAACCCATTCCCACAATCGAAGGACTGGCAGGCGACGCGACGCCCGGAGGCGTCAGCCCGCGCCCAGAACGAATCGGCGTCGAGAAACCCGGCCCCGAGGAGCTCGCAGTCTGACGGGGGCTGGTCAGGCGGAGAGAGGGCACCCAGCTGGGACCACTTCAGGCCGTCCTCGGAGTGCCACAGCGTCGGCCCGGCCCAGCCGTTTTCGCCCATGAAGAACATCTGACTTGCGTCGCAGCCGCCAGTTAGGACTGCCCAGATCCCACCGAATGCGCTGCCGTGGAGGTCTTCGCCAACTGGTCCCGTCCAGGGGCCGGAGCTGCGCCAGGTGCGGCCGTCGTCCGACACCCACGCGACAGGCCTCTGGAGGCAGCCACCGTCGTACGACCAGTCCCCGCAGGGCAGGTAGCTGCCGACCACGACGACGCGCTTGCCGTCCGTGGCAACCGCTTGGGCGACTGTGTCGACCCCACCCTTGAGGGGCAAGCGCGCGGCGGTCCACGTGACCCCGTCGGGTGGAGAATCGGATCGTCGGCGTCCAGTCGATGACGACGTACCCGTCCTCGAACCCAACCGCACCGCGGACGTCCTCGTCCCCCAGGCGGATCGCCGCGAGGCGATCCCAGCGAGCCTCTCCGGTTGGCGTAGGCGCCGATGTCGGCGACGGGGATGGCGAGGCCGTCGGTGCAACGGTCGGGGTGGCGACGGCCAGCGGCGACTCGGACGGATGGGCCGTCAGCTGGGGGCTCGGCGTCGCTCCGGCGCACCCCGCGATCGCCAGGACGACCAGGACGAGGATTGCGAGAGGGCGCATGCCCCACCTTCCCACGGGTTCGCCGCGTGGATGACAGCATCCACGCTACTCAGCGGAAGCGCCGCGGGTAAGTGCCAAAGGGTCGGTCGGGGCCGCCGAAGTGCCCAATGCTGACGAGGAGAGGTCGCCACATCGCCGGCTCAATGGACAACCGGACGAGTCTCTGCCGCGTGACCCGAGGCGGTATATCACCGTCGTCATCCGGGTCCGGTCCCCGGACTCGCGATCCCGCGTCATGCGGCCAGCCCGTCCGGGCCGAACGGGCCTGTCTTCGCGACCGGCGACTCTAGCGTCCGCGCCGGGAGCGGGCCACTGTTGCCATGTACGCGGGAGGCGACAACGCGCGGCCCGAACCCGGCCGCCGGGACCGCGCCGAGCCACTGGCGAGCCCGGCCTGCGCCGACGCGTCCCTGGAGGGATGATGATGGGCGGGCACCTCCTGACCAGAAGGCTCGTCGTCGGCTTGACTGTCCTGGCCCTGCTGGGTGGCTGCGCCGCAGCCCAGACCACGCCATCGAGCTCGATCCAGACTCCCGCACCGACGGGCCCTCCCTCTTCGGCGGTTACCACACCGATGCCTTCGCCGACGGCCACGCCAACGGCCACGGACTCGTTCCCGATCGCGACGACGTACTCCACAACCCACCCGATGTTGGCCGTGAGCGCAGGGTCTGGTCATACCTGCGCGATCCGGACCGACGGTACGCTCGCATGCTGGGGCACCGAGGCGGCGCCCCCGGCCGGGACGTTCGTCGCCGTGAGCGCGGGCCTCGAAGACTGCGCGATCCGGACGAACGGCAAGCTCGCCTGCTGGGCCCCGTACCATGACGAGAACGGCCACAAGGTGGGCGTGCCGACGCCGCCCGGGACGTTCACCGCGGTGAGTCACTGGGACAACTACGCCTGCGCGATCCGGACCGACGGCACGCTCGCGTGCTGGGACTACGACGGAAGCAGCATTACGGCGCCGACAGGAACGTTCATCGCCGTGACGGCCGACAGCTCGGGAGCCTGCGGAATCCAGACCGACGGCACGCTCGCCTGCTGGGAGTATGACGGGAGCGGTCTGGCGACGCCGACCGGGACGTTCGTGGCCGTGAGCGAAGGTGATGACAGCAATTGCGCGATCCGGACGGACGGCACGCTCGCCTGCTGGGCTCCGGACGACAATCGGCAACCCCGTCGACGTACCCACGACGGCCGGCACCTTCTCGGCGCTCAGTCAGGCGGGAGACGCGGCATGCGCGATCCGGACCGACGGCACGCTCGCCTGTTGGGGCACTCAGGGTTTCGACGAGAATGGCAACACGCGGAGCATGGCGACGCCGACCGGGATGTTCAACGCGGTGAGCGTCGAGGATAACCACGCTTGCGCGATCCGGACGGACGGCATCGTGGAATGTTGGGGAGAGGACCCCGGGCAAGTGGCGCCAGGCCCGGTCGCGTTCGTCGAACTACTCCCGCGGGCGCCGACGGCGACCGAGGTCTCGCTCCGGTGGAGCGCGACACCGCTGTTCGTGCCCGTGACCTCCTACGACATCCGATACCAGCGAACTCGCTGGGACCAGTGGGACCTCGAACCTGCGGTGACATTGCGCAGCGGTACAACGGAGACCACCGGGACGTTCTCGGTCTCGCCCGGGTACAGCTATTGGTTCGAGGTCCGGGCGCACGATGCCGAAGGGACGGTGTCCGACTGGTCAGGGGTCGCGACGGTCACGGCGCTCGACGACCGCTCGTTCACCAGGTCGACTGGATGGACCGAGCTTACGGACTCGCGCTACTACCTCTCGACTGCCCTGCGCTCTTCGACCAAGGGCGCAACGCTCACGATGGACGTCGACTGTATTGGGATCGAGCTGGTCGCGACCACGTGCCCCACCTGTGGAAAGGTCAGGGTCTCGATCGAACGGACGGCGTCCCAGGAAACCGGGGTCGACCCGCCCGGGCCACTGACCATCAGCCTGTATTCGTCCAAGCGGATCGATCGCAAGATCATCCCCTTGTTCTATGACGACACCGACCCGGCGGTCGCTGGGACGTTGACGATCAAGATCGTCACCAGCGGCAGGCCGGTAATCATCGACGGCGTAGTTATCGAATGACCCGACGGCAACTGAAAGGACCGCTGACGAACGCCGCTCCCGGACTCCGATCCCGCGTCATGCGGCCAGCCGTCCGGGCCGACCGGGGTCCAGGCTGCGCCGTATGATGCGCCATCCGTTCCGGCATTGACGGCGTACCTAGCTGTGATTCATGAAGACGTTGTTGACAGGTGAGAGCCCTGTCCGTGGGATTTGGGGTGTCTGGCTCCAAAACCACGGAGGGCTCTCACGGTGCATCGTAAGGCGAAGCTGACGGTGTTCGGCAGGCGGCTGCTGGTCGAGCGGATCGAGCTCGAGGGCTGGCCGATCGCACATGCGGCGGCGATGACCGGCGTCAGCCGGCAGACCGCCACCAAGTGGGTCCGGCGGTACCGAGCCGAGGGCCTGGCCGGCCTCGAGGACCGCACCTCCCGACCGCACCGCTCGCCGCGCAGCCTGGCCCCCGAGCAGGTCGCGGCGATCCTCGCCGCTCGCCACGAGCTGGGTCTCGGCCCGCATCGCCTGGCGCCGGTCGTCGGCAGCCCGCGCTCGACGATCGGCGACGTCCTGCGCCGCCACGGCCTGTCCCGGCTGCGCGACCGCGACCGACCGTCGGGTGTCCCGATCCGCTACGTCCGCGAGCGGCCTGGCGAGCTGCTCCACATCGACGTCAAGAAGCTGGGCCGGATCCCCGACGGCGGCGGGCACCACTTCCGGGGCCGGGGCAACGGCACACCCCGCGCCCGGCGCGGCTACGACTTCATCCACGGGGCGATCGACGACATGAGCCGGGTCGCCTACGTCGACGTCTTCGCCGACGAGCGGGGACCGACCTGCGCGAGCTTCCTGCGCGACGCGGCCGCCTGGTTCGCCCGGCAGGGGGTCCGGATCGAGCGGGTCATGACCGACAACGCCAAGAACTACACCCGCTCGCATGACTTCCAGGCCGCCCTCTCGGACATCCGGGCGCAGCACAAGCGGACCCGGCCGCGCCGGCCCCAGACCAACGGCAAGAGCGAGCGCTTCAATCGGACGCTGCTCGACGAGTGGGCCTATGCCCGCCCGTTCGACTCGAACAACGAGCGCCTGCTCGCGCTGCCAGAATTCGTCAACCGCTATAACAACCACCGACCCCACACCGCGCTGAACGGGCTCCGCAACCAGGGTGACCCTCGACACGCCGGAACGAACGGTCGTCGGACTGGTGGTCTTCGCCCTCATCCTCGGGCTCATGCTCTGCTGCGCCCAGGTGCTCCGACCTCGAGATGGGTTCTCATACGGTCCGGACACTGACGTCCTGGCGAACCTGATCGAAGGGTACGATCGCCTCGGGATCGCTATGCAGGTGGCCAGAAGCATGGCAACGGCTCGTCTTCAGAACGTCCGGTACCTGAACGCCAAACGATGGTGGTTCCGGTGGGTCATCGCCGCGATGTTCGCGTCGGGTGCCTCGATAGGGGTCATGGCTCTAGTAGGAGCAATCAGATGATCGGACGACGGAAGCTGCCACCTGACATTCCGGTGTCAATCGACGAGAAATACGTGGCGTCTATTTCGCAGGCTCCGCCGCCTGCCGCGCCAATGACCGTCGCCGCGACCACCGATATCACTGATCAGCTATCCCAACTCGCGGCGCTGCGCGAGACAGGCATGCTAACGGCCGAGGAGTTCGATTACGGCCAAGGAGAAGATGCTGGCCCGGGAAGAGGGTGTCGTAGTAGAGGGTGTCGTAGTAGCGATAGACAGCGCGGCCGACCTGGACCTCGGGCTCACTGCATCGCCGAACGTCGTGCGATCCTCGACAGAGCCCAGACCGTAGACTCGCTCCCGGACTCGCGATCCCGCGTCTTGCGGCCAGCCCGTCCGGGCCGACCGAGGGCTGTGGTGATACCTTCGCTGGTACCATCGGGGCGGACAGAGGCGACCGGACGACCCCCGAATAGAACGTTCCTGAGCGCAAACCGAACGCCCTCAACCGCCCGCGGACGCTACGGGCAAGCCTGGGGGACTGGTGGTCGTGGGTTCGAATCCCGCCGCCCCGACCAGACAACAAGCGCGAAACCGGCCTTCGGGCCGGTCTTCGTTTGTCCGCCCGTTAGCATCGCGTTCGCATCAGGCCGCAAACCTATTGCACGCACACGCGCGTCGGATCACGCGAGCCTTCGCACAAAGCGACCGAGAACAAGCAACATCAAGGACATCCACTCCGAGACCCCTCGGGCGGCCGGCGAGCGGCTCGAGGCCGCCGCAGTTTGTGCCGTCAGGTAGGGAGACTTCCGCTCGGGCCGTCGATCAGGCCATGGAGCCAACCGGACATTCCAGCCAGGTGCATCCGAGCGTTCTTCGCGCCCGCTGCACCTTCCGATGGCTCCCCACCGGGCAGACCGCCACGCCTGGGCGGGACTGATCGGAGGCGGCCCTGATCCTGGTGGCAGCCCGCGGTCATTGCGATGCCTCCCTCGCGAGGACAACCTTGACCTGAGAGTCGATCTCCGACCGGCGAACGTCGGAGGGTCAACTATAAGCGAGGTCCTGTCAGCAGAAGAAGCGTCTGACAGGCGGCACGATCCGGCCATGGTATTGCTTGGACCTGGGGCAACTGGAGGCCGCTGCCAACTCGGAGTTCGATGCAGCGCCTCGAGCGACGTCGTCCTCGCCGCCGAGGGGACGCCCTTCGCTTCCCGGAACGAACCTTGTCGGAGCGGGCTCGGGACTTACACCGAGTTGCTCGAGCTCGACTCTCCGGCCATCGCGTCGACGTCCCGTTGTCGCTCGCCGATCTCGCGCTCCGGACCCACGCAGAGCGGGTCATAAGTACGGCCGGGCATTTCCGTCTCCGGACATCGCGACCCTACCGGCGACCAGTCCGTACGGCCGCGTTCAAAGCGGTGCCGGCCGCCCGTCGAGGACCGCCTCGCCCTCGCCGCCTACCGGCCCGATGCGATCGCCCGCCTGGAGCTGATCGACGACGTGTTACGACGCATCGTCGCGGACCTCGACGTGCCGGTCTAGCCTCGACGACGTCGCCTACGGGCGGAGCAGGGGCCGTGACACCCTCGCTGACCGGGCTTCCTCAGCACTTATCGCAACCGGCAGGTCGTCTTGACGGTTGACGTCTGGGTCGAGACGAAGCCCGTCTCGGCCGTCGTATGGCCGTCGATCGTGTATGTCCCGACGACGTTCACAGAGCGGTCGGTGAACTTGGTCTTCGTGGTGCAGGTGCCGTCCTTGGTGGTGCTATGTCCGCTCGTCGTGGTGATCGGCCCGGTCGGCGAATCGCTGGCCGAGACAGTCACCGTTCTCGACGGCGCGCAGTCGCCATTCTCGTCGCAGAGATCGAGCGGGATCGAGGTCGGACCAAACGACGCGGCTAGCGTGCTCGAGATCGTGAACGTGGGGGCTGGAGCGCAGCCAATCTCCTCAGAGACGAACGACTTATCCACGGCCAGGTACGTAAAGATGTCGAGACAGGCAGTTCCGCCGGATGGATCCAGGAAGGCGGAGACGTTCGTATCGGTGCAGACCTCGGCGTTGCAGGTAAACGTGGAGCTCTGGAGCTGATTGCCGCCCCCCGTCGTGTCGGCCGCGACGGGGACGACGGACGCCGCGATGAGCAGGACCAGACCAGCCAGGACGCTTGCTGCTCGTCTCATGTCAGAGAACCTCCACGCCCGTGGCTTCGGGCTCGCCAGCCGCTCGGCACGGTCCGGGCGGCCAGGGCTGCGACCCCCCGTCAGCGCCCTACATCGGAGACGTTGAATATACCCGCCGGGATTGCTGGCCGGGACTCTCTCGAAGACTGTGTTGCCAGTTGGCACCGGATTCCCAGGCGTCACACCATCGCCTGCTAGCTTGACGGCCACAAGCTAGCTTGACGGCCACAAGACCGCTTGGGTCTGGGTCTTCGCCGACGCCGCTACCGCCAACCACAGCGACTGCCGCAGTGTGCTCACCCCGGTGTTTCCGCTCGACCCTCGTGACACGTTCCAGACGGAAACCCAGTCAGAAGTGGCGAAGGCGTCAGACGTGCAGGTCCGACACCCCCGATGGGAGCGCCCGGCTCCGAAATCGACGGCGAGTCCAGTGGCCAGCGTGACGACCCTCGCCGCGGCGTTACCTGCCCCACGCAGCGCCGCCTTCGACACCCGGGCCGCGCCGAGCGGCGTCCAGGTTCACGAGCCCGAAAGCCGGCCGGTGAGGGTGCCGACCGCTGAACTGGTGGGCGTCGCAGGGTTCGGCCTCCTGATCGTGCTACTGCTGACGTCCGCCGCGATGCTCAGACGGAAACGTCGCTGATCCACGGCCGAGAGTACGTCGAGTTCGTGCCCTTCTTACGCCATCGCAGACAGGCGTGCGATCGCGACAGCCCGGCTGCGACGCGTTGTCCTCGACGCGGCCAGCGACACAAGCAGGATCCCGACAAAGGAGCCGAAGATGGAGCCGATGATGAGCGCAACCACCATCGATCCATTGCCTCGCTGGCCGGCCCACTCACCGATCCTCCACAGGCAAGCGGTCCAGATCAGCACGATGGCCGCCAGGAAGAGGAGGCTCCCCAACCCCAACTCTAACCCAAACATCGTTTCGTTCTCCCTGTCCCGACGCCATTGGTCTAGGTGCTGGGCAGCGTCGGCTCAGGTCGTTGCGCCCGATATCGCCTAATGGTCCTGTCCCATCCTGAGCGGCCAACTCGCGATCTCGCGGGGGCGGTCAGCTCGTACCATCGGGGGCGTGGGACGGACGATCATCGATGCCGAGACTGCGCAGCGGTACGAGGCGCGCGATGAGGGCGACTATGCGGGCTTCCTCGACTACGTCGTCAAGCGGCGGCGTATCGCGCTGCTCCACACCGAGGTGCTGCCGGCTTATCAGGGGCAGGGCATCGGCGAGCTGCTGGCGCGGTTCGCGCTCGACGACGCTCGACGGCGGGGCTTGGAGGTGATCGTGTCCTGTCCGTATGTCCGGGCGTATGTCGAACGGCACCCCGAGACGCACGACATCGTCGTGGGCATGACGCCCGCCTGAACACGAAGACCGCGTTCGATTCCGTCGGGCGGCCCGCGCGTCAGGGTCGCGACCAGGGTTGCTCATCGCGCAACGCTGCGCTCGGCGAGACCCCCAGGCCGCTCCAGGGCACCGAAGCAACCCAGGGGTCTCGGACATGACACTGCGTTCATGCCCGAGGGGCGGCGGAAGCTGAACCTGGAAGGGCCCGGATCAGGCGTAGAGCATCGCTATTCAGGGTTCTTACACGCTCTCGCAACCGAATCGCAAGGTGTGCCGGGTAGGGTTGCTTTGGGGCCCGGCTTTCTCCCCCCAGCGAGCCGGGCCCTGATCGTCGTGCCGCAGCAGTCGTCACCATCATCCGGCGACCGTCACCCAGACACGGAGCGGTCCGACCGTACGGAAGCCAAGCCTCCCGACACTGGCGAGCCTCTCGCCCGCCTCATACCCCACGACGGGCAGCCCCGCGCCGAAGCGGGCAACCTCGCTCACGGCGGAGGCCGTCGCCAGGTCCTCGTCACCGTCCGCCACGAAGAAGTTGGAGAAGCCGACAGCGTCTGCGGAACGGTTGGCGGCGCACCCAGCGACGAGAGCGTCCCGGTCATGGGCGCCAAACAGGGCGATCGTCTCGTTCGCAAGCAGCTCCGGCAGGAAGACACGCGAATCCGCGGGCGAGCCGTTTTCCCTCCATGCATCTTCCCAGCGTTCGAGCTCGGCGGGCGTCGTCACGCGCCGCCACACGAGGTCGCTACCTGCGAGGGCGGGCGCCGAGGCATCCAGCCAGATCCACTCGGCATCGAACAGCGGCCGGAACCCGAGCCGCGAGAGATCGAGGACGGAGAAGCTGTCCTTCACGCTCCAGCGCCGGCCGAGCGCAGATCCGAGGTCCTGCAGGGTCGCCATCTGCGCCTCGACCTCCGACGGCGAAAGGGTGACCGCGTTCGAGTAGTAGGGCGGCGGACGGTCCAGCGACGTCCACATGCCATCGGCGATCGCGCCGGCGAGCCGGTGCGTCCGGAAGATCGCCTCGTACCAGTGGAGGCTGTTCATCACGCAGATCGTCGGTTCCTGGCTCATCGTCGGACCTCCCGCCGCCAGCGTACCGGCGTCCCGCGCCTCACGCGGCTTCGCCCGATGGCCCGCCGGTCCCACCTCATGCTCGACGGTAGTGGATCTCCCAAGCGAGCTCCGAGGTGAGGCCACCATCGGCCGATCGTAGCCATTGCCACCGTCTTCCCAAGTCGGCGCGGCGACAGCCGACCACTCTGCCGAGCCCATAGACTTGCGGCATGGTGAAGCTCGTCCCGCGCGACGTCCGGTTCTTCGCGACAACCTCTGACCTGCGCGATTGGTTCGACGCGAACCATGCGACCGTGGACGAGCTGTGGCTGGGCTACCACAAGAAAGGGAACGGCCGGCCGAGCGTCACCTGGACCGAGGCGGTCGACGAGGCGCTCTGCGTCGGCTGGATCGACGGGGTCCGGCAACGGATCGACGACGCGAGTCACGCCCAGCGGTTCACGCCGCGGCGCACGGGCAGCACCTGGAGCGCGATCAATGTCGCCAAGGTCGCCACGCTGACTGCGCACGGCCGGATGCGGCCGGCAGGGATCCGGGCCTTCGAGGCACGGACGGCGGCGAACACCGGGATCTACTCCTACGAGCGAGCCGTCACCGCGCTGACCGACGACGAGCTTGCGCGGTTCCGCGCCGAGCCCGCGGCCTGGACCGATTGGGAGGCCCGCCCCGCGTCGTATCGAAAGGCGGCCCTCCACTGGGTCACGAGCGCGAAGCAGGCGGCGACGCGCGAGCGGCGGCTCGCCGCGCTCATCGAGGACTCGAAGGCCGGCCGGGTCGTCAAGCCGCTGGCCTGGACCCGGAAGAGCGCGTGACCTCGAGCGCCGACGCTCTCGCCGATGCGCTCCGACGTCTCGGCAGGCTCGACCTCGGCGACGCCTTCGACTCGCGGGCTGCCGCGGCGATCGTCGCGGCGGGGCTTCATCGACTGATCGTGCCTTCCGCGGCGGGCGGGATGGGCGGCCGGATGGTCGATGGCGTGGCCGTGCTGAGCGCGCTCGGCGCGATCGATGGCGCGACCGCGCTCGGGTTCGCCATGCAGGTCCATGTCGTCGGTGCGCTGGTCGATGCCGAAGCGGTCCCGGCCGCCCTTCGCGACCGGCTGTTCGCTGCGATCGTGGCGGACGGGGCCCTCGTCAACAATGCCGCCACCGAGGAAGGCGGCGGATCTCCGGCTCGCGGCGCGATCCCCGGGACGGTCGCCGTGGACGCGGCGGACGGCACATGGCGGCTCACCGGGGAGAAGACCTGGACGACCTGGCTGCCGAACCTGACCCATGCGTTCGTCACGGCCCGGATCGAGGGGACCGACCCGGTCGAGGTCGGATCTTGGCTGGTCGACCTCGCGGTGGATGGCGTCGAGCGCGGTCCGGCGTTCGATTCCATGGGGATGCGTGGCTCCGCATCGGGACGGCTCGTGCTCCGTGACGTCGCCGTTCCGGCCGACGCCCTGCTCGTCCGACGACCGGCGACCGCGCCGGATCCTCGCGGGCCGGCGCCGGGAGCCTGGTTCGGGATCGCCGTCGCGGCTACATACCTCGGAGTGGGGGAGGGCGCGCGGACCGATGTCGCGTGCTGGGCCATCGACCGGCGCCCGGGCGACGGAAGCACATCGGTGGCCGACGTGCCGTCGGTCCAGCTCCGGCTGGGGCGGCTCGACGCCGAGCTGCGGGCGGCGCGGATCGTCGTCCTCGATGTAGCGCGCCGGTGGGACGCGGCGATCGGCGGGGGAGAGGCGGCCGAACTGGCCGCGGCGGCTGCGGACGTGCCGCTCGCCAAGCTGCTCGCCACTCGCGCGGCCGTGACCGCGACCGACGAAGCCCTGCGCATCGCGGGCGGACCGGGGTTCCTGACCGGTCGCCTCGAGCGCGCGTTCCGTGACGCCCGCGCCGGTCTGATCAACCCGCCGCTCGAGGACGTGGCCCTGACTGGGTTCGGCCAGGCCGTCGCCGAACGGATCCGCCCGTGATGGCCGTGCGCCCCGACGCCGCGCCAAATCCCGCGGCGTTCCACTATGGCCCGGGGCACATGATCGTGCATGCCAACCCGCCGTTCGTCGCCGAGTTCGGCGCCGGCGTGCTGGGGCAGCCGGCGCGCGAGGCACTGCTCGGCCTGCCGGCCAAGGCGTTCGAGCTCATGGACCTCGTGCTCAGCACCGGCAAACCCGGCGCGTGCCGGATCGACACCTCGGGCGGTCCCCGGCGGCTGGTCGTTGCGCCGCGCCAGGATCCCGAGACGGGCGAGACGTATGGGGTCACGACGCACCTGAAGCCGTACGGCGGATCGGTCGCATAGCGCCCGGCGGGAGGCAGCGGGAGCCGGCTGGCGGTGGTGTCGGGGTGCACCCCGTCCTCTCGTCAGCCATTGCGGGCCCCGCGTGCAAGCGTCATCGTCGGCGCGAAGCCTCGGCGAGAGAACCGGCCCCGCGGGTTGGTGACAGGCGCTGAGGCTTCGCCACACGGGACTCCCGATCCCCGTTCTCGTAACCGAATCGCTCGCCGTGGCCCTTCTCTACCGATTTCGGCTCACCAGGATCGTGATCACGCCGAGGATGCCGAGCGGGATCAGGATCAGCCCGAAGCCGCCCGGTGTCAGCGTCTGGAACCAATGGATGACGTTACGGAATACGTTGCCGACGTCGTCGATGATGGTGGCGAGCATCGTTTTCCTCCGCGGTGCCGCGATGGTACTGCATGCCGGTGACGACCCCGGTCGCCACGCGCCACGACGACGGTCACGGCGCCGAGGGTCACGGCACGCGCTGGGATCGCAGTTTCGTGGCCGGATAGGACGACCTGTGGCCGCAACTCGAGCACGTCAGATCGAGCGCGCCGGGGCCCTCCGACCGGATCACCTTGTCGCCGTTCGACGGGTCGTGGAACGCGTGGATGATCCGGCTGCACCTGTCGCATCGGACCGAGAACCACCAGTCACCGGATCGCGGGGCCGGGCGATCTTCCACGGCTCCGACGATAGCAGTCGCTACGGAGCGGGGATACCGACCGCGCAGCCGACCCAACCCGGAATCCGGACGGTCGATCCGGCACCCATCCGGGTGGTGGTGGACCGCAGCAATAGCCTCGGCCGGGCCAGTCGCCCGATGACCACAGGAAGCAGCTCCGACCTTCGAGCGGATCCATCGTCCCCCGGGGGAAGGGGCGAGACCTGCGCATGACGACGGTCGGAGCTTGGCGCGAGCGTACCCGCTCCGGCCGTGCCAGGGAGCAGTGCCGACTGGCCCCTATTCGGCGGGACAACGGGACCGCCCATGGGCACCGGCCGTGACGCTAGGGTCGAACCTCGAAGACGGCGTAGTCTCCGACCCGGTAGCGCAGATCGGCCGTGCCGGCGAGGGCGGCGGCGTCGGCCGTACGGACGTCGGTGAACAGCCAGCGAACGCCGTGCTCCGTGCGCAGCGCCGCAAGCGCGTCCGCGGTCGGATGTTCGAAGGCGGCGTCGTTCTCGGCGAGCAGCGCCGGGTCCCAGAACGGCACGAGTCGGTCGCTCATGCCGAGCCGCATCCCCTCCGCGATGGCCTTCGACGTGTAGGCCCACCCCTCGACGAGCATCCGTCGCTCCGAGTAACCCGAGACCCAGAAATGCCGCGCGTCGCAGATATCGCCGCTGGTCGGAATCGGGCGACAATGCAGGTTGGTCGCCACGAGGTCGTTCGGGTCGCTGTGGTCGCGAAGCCACCGCGCCGCGTCGATCCCGTCGACCGCGATGGCAGGGCCGGTGGGTGGGTTGACGACGGCCGTGCCCATGGTCCTCGATATGTTCGGGATGCTGAACCCCATCGCGACCGCGATCACGAGCAACGGGACGGCGCCGCGGAGCGCCGGCCAGCGTGGCTCGGCGCGTCGAAGGACGAGCCAGGCGACGACCACGACGACCACCAACGCCAGGATCGGGAGGATGAGGGCAGGCAGGACGCCCGAGAGGTGGAGCCGCCCGACGGTCGGGGGCGCGGCGGGTCCGACCGCGGCGATGGCCAGCGCCGCGACGGCTCCGACGAGTGCCGCAACGGCGACCAGGGCGATCAGAGGCCCGTATCGGGTGCGCTCGGGCACGATCGCGGCGATACCGACCGCGGTGAGGAGTCCGAACGCGCCGGTTGCTGCCTTCAGGTAATACGACTGGCTCAGGCCCGGATACGAGAACAGGACGACTGCGCCGATGGCGCCGGCGCAGATGCCCAGCAGCAGCAGGATCCGCGGATCGACCAAGGAACCTCGACGACGAACGACCAGTCCGAACGCCCCCGCCCACAGCAGCGACCACAGCACGAGGCCGATGAGCAGGCCGACCGCCGGCAGGACCAATGTCGCGATCCCATTGGCCGTGGGCGCCCCGATCGACGACAGCACCGGAAAGGAACGCAGCGCATCGAGCCCCACGACCAGGCCGCCCGAGGTCAGGCGAAAGAGCAGGACCGTCGCCAGCACCAACCCGATCCCGCTCAACCCGAGGCCGATCACGGCATCGCGCTGGAGCCGACGACGACTCAGCGCGACGCCCACGACGACGGCGACCAGACCGGTGATGAGCAGGGGCAACAGGCTGGCCTTCGCCCCGGCGGCACCGAAGACGAGCAGCCCGATCAGCAACCATATGCGACCGGGCGCCTTCGTTTCGGCGCCGAGGACGTCGATGAGGATCAGGGTCACGGCCGCGAAGAGCGCCAGTCCGAACAGGAACGTCGGGCTGAGCCAGGCGACGCCGAGCGGATGCGTGTCGATGACGGGCAACATCGTCCAGGCATATGGCCCCGCGACCACGGCAAAGAGCGCGATGGCGACCGCCAGCGGTCCGGGCCACCAGCCGTCCGTCAGCCGCCGGGCAGCCATCGCGGTAAGCACCACGAAGGCCACGAACATCGGCAGGCCCGACAGTCGATAGAGCAGCACGATGGGTTCGATGCCGGTCGCCCAGCTCGTCGCGGCCGCCTCGGCGTAGTAGAACCAGTGGTAGGCGAGCGGGACGCCCGTGACGTATGGGATGTCAGGCGGGACGTGATGGCGCAGCTCACCGATGAGCGAGAGGTGGTACGCCATGTCCACGTATGGCGTATCGGTGCCCGTCAGGTGATGCCGGGTGAAGAAGGCGCGGGCCGTGTAGGCAAGGACGAGCCCGAGCATGGCGCTCAACGACCAGGACCAGGCCAGCGGCGCCCGGATCCCGCTCCCGCGCCAGTACCCGCGGAGCCCCGGTGCGACCGTGAACGCGACCAGCGTGCCGATCGGCCAGACGAGGAAGAGCAGCGGGGAACCGATCGCCCGCGCGACGATGTAGGTCGCGATCTCGATGCAATAGCCGGCGCACAACCCGAGCGCGAGGTCTTCGCCGATGTGCGCCGGGCGGCTGCGCAGGAAGCGGACCCACAGCATCCCGGGCAGCGCGATGCCGATTACCACGTACGCGGCGAAGATCGCGACCTGCCCGATCGACACGCCGTAGGCGAGCGCCACCGCGGCGGCGGCGAGCGCGAGGAGCGCGGCCGGCACCCAGCCCGACGAAGCTGTCGCGCGAGGCCTCAGGTGCATGCGCGACTCCCATCGAATCCGGCCCATCAGCCCCCCGAGCCTCGCGAACGATAGCGCGCGCATGGCATTATCGCTGCAGACCCGGACGATGGACCATGGAGGCCGACCCGACCCGTGCCGCCGATCAACGAGCTGACGCGCATCGAACCGGCCCACATCGAACGGCTCGATCACCAGGGCATCTTCACGACCGGTCTGCTCCTGGAGGTGTCCGAGACCGCGACCCGTCGCCAGACCCTTGCCGATCAGATCGCGGCCGACACAAACGACGTCCTGATGTGGCGCGACGAGGCGCTGATGCTCAACCTCGCGAGCTTCGGCCCGGACGAGCACCAGCTCATGATCCAGGCGGGGATCGAGGGGCTGCGCGACATCCTCGACCTCGACCTCGAGACGTTCGGCACGCGCGTCCGCCGGGCCGCCGGGGAGCTCGGTGTCGACCCGCCGACCCCCCTGACGCTCGAGGGCTGGTGGGACCAGGCGAGGACGCTCGAGGACGAGTAGCGGCTCTTCGCCGCGGATGCTCACTCGAGGGTGCGTCGCTGGCCGAGCGGGTTTCGTCGCCTGGCAGGCAACGGGCGGCAGGTTTCGACCGGCTCCCGGCCTCGTTCGGGCTAGGATGACCCGGTGAAGACCGCGAGCGGCCGGGCCGCGTCCATCCTCATCGCCCTAGCGACCGCGATCGTCATCGTCGCGCTCGTCATCGTGCCGTTCCTGACGCCGCAATGGGTCGCCTTCGAGCAGGGCCGTGCCGAGGCGGCCGCCTGGACGGGCTTCACCTCCGGGCAGCTGCGCACCGCAACCGACGCGATCCTCTCGGATCTCGTGCTCGGCGGCGACTTCGCCGTCGAGATCGACGGCCGGCCGGTCCTCATCGAGCGCGAGCGGGCGCACATGGCCGATGTGCGGACGGTCTTCCGTGGGCTGTGGATCCTGGCCGCGATCTCCGCGGTCATCCTCGTCGCCGCCGGCCGCCGGGCCGATCGGGCCGGGACCTGGCGCGCGGTCCGGAGTGGCGCCGTCGGACTGACGATCGGCGCGGGGGTTGTCGGCGCGGTCGGACTCGTCGCCTTCGACCAGATCTTCGAGCTCTTCCACGAGATCTTCTTCCCACCCGGGTCCTATCTCTTCGACCCGGCGACGGATCGCCTCGTCCAGCTCTTCCCGTTCCAGTTCTGGGACGAGACGGCGATGGTCGTGGGCGTTGCGATCATCGGCGTCTCGGTCGGCGTCGCGGTCGTGGCCGGCCGGCGGGCGAACCGATCCGCGGCACCTGGACTCGCGCCCGACCTCGCGCCAGCCGCGGAGCCCGGGACCTGAACACGCCCATCGCGCCCGGCCTGCTCAGCGTGGAGGCAGCGCGCGACGCGGTGCTGGCGGTTGCCGAGCCGGTCGGCACGGAACGCGTCCCGGCCGCCGGCGCGCTCGGTCGCGTCACCGCGGAGACCGTGACGGCCCGGGTCTCGCTCCCGCCCTGGGCGAATTCGGCCATGGACGGCTACGCCATCCGCGCGGCCGACACCGTCGCCGCCACAGAGGACGCGCCGATCGAGCTCGAAGTCATCGGCGACATCGCCGCCGGCGCGGCGCCAGACGTGACCGTGGTGCGAGGGACGGCGGCCCGCATCGCGACGGGCGCGAGGCTCCCGGACGGCGCGGATGCGGTCGTGCCGGTCGAGGCCACGACGCCGCTCGACACGGCGCGCCGGCTGGGCGCGCGCGGCCGCGATGCCACAGGGCCGCTCCCGGCGGCGTGCCTGGTCCACGAACCGGTCGAACCGGGCGGATCGGTGCGCGGAGCGGGCAGCGACCTGACGGCCGGCGCCACGCTGCTCGGACCGGGAACGGGCATCAGCGCCGCCGCCGTCGCGCTCGTCGCGGGCGCGGGTGTCGGCGAGATCCTGGTCCATCGCCGGCCTCGGGTCGCCGTCCTGGCGACCGGTGACGAGGTACGGGCACCGGGCGACGACCTCGGGCCGGCCGGCATCCCCGACGCCAACGGCCCCGGCCTTCGCGCGCTCGTCACGGCGTCAGGCGGTGACGCGATCGACCTCGGCACCGCGACCGACGACCTCGACGACGTCCTCGGGCATCTTCGACGCGGTCTCGAGGCCGGAGCCGACGCATTGATCGTGTCGGGCGGCGTCTCGGTCGGCCCGTATGACGTCGTGAAGACCGCCATCGAGACCATCGGCCGGATCGACCTGTGGCGCGTCGCCGTCCAGCCGGGCAAGCCGTTCGCGTTCGGGGTCGCGGATCGACCGGGTGGCGGGGCACCGGTCCTGCTGTTCGGCCTGCCGGGCAATCCCGTGTCCTCGGCCGTGACCTTCGAATTGTTCGTCAGGCCCGCGATCCGGAGCCTGGCCGGCCGTCACGACCTGCTCCGGCCGGTGGACCGCGGCATCCTCGGCGAGGCCGTCACCAAGAGTCGCGGCCGTCGGGCCTTCCTGCGCGTGGAGGCGGAGCGCGACGAGACCGGTGCGCCGATCCGCGACGGGCAAGGCCGGGTGCGCATCCACCTCGCGGGCGGGCAGGGGAGCCACGTCATCTCGGCCCTCGCGGCCGCCGATGCCCTGGCCGTCGTCCCCGAGGCGGACGATTCGCTGCCGGCCGGCGCGGCGGTCGACCTGTGGTGGCTCGACCGCGCATGATGGGGTCCCACTGACCGCGCAGACGAACCGCACTCGCCCGACCCCGGAGGAGCCGATGGATCAGCGACCGCAACCACGCGCCGAACGCCGTCGGCTGTCGCACGTCGACCGGGCTGGACGGCCGCGGATGGTCGACATCTCCGGCAAGCCGGTCACGGCCCGGCGGGCCGTCGCCGAGGCCGCTGTCGCGGTCTCGCCCGAGACCATGAGCCTCGTCATCGACGGTGGCGGCTCGAAGGGTGATGTGCTCGGCGTCGCCGAGCTGGCGGGCGTGATGGGCGCCAAGCGCACCAGCGAGCTCATCCCGCTCTGCCACCCGCTGGCCCTGACCGACCTGGTCGTGGCGATCACCCCGGACCGTGCCGCGGGCGTGCTCCGCATCCGCGCCGAAGCGGCGACGACCGGTCAGACCGGGGTCGAGATGGAGGCGATGACGGCGGCATCGGTCGCGGCGCTGACGGTCTACGACATGGTCAAGGGCGTCGAGCGCGGTGTCGAGATCCGGGGCGTGCGGCTCGTCTCGAAGACCGGCGGCAAGAGCGGGACCTGGATCCGCCAGGCTCCAGCACAGGACGCACCGCCCGCCCGACCTCGCCCTGGCGCGCGGGTCGCCGGACGCGTGGGGTCGAAGCGCAAGGGCAACGCATGAGCCGCCCGTGAGCGGGCCGGTACCGCGATCGGCGGTCGTGATCACCGCGAGCGACGGGGTGACCGCCGGCGTCCGCGAGGACGAGTCGGGGGCCAGACTCGAGGAGCGGCTCAGGGCGCTCGGGTTCAGCGTCGAGCGCGTCGTCGTACGCGACGACCGTGAGGCGATCGAAGCGGCACTCGCCGACGGGGCGGCTCGCCACCCACTCGTCGTGACGACGGGCGGCACCGGCCTCACCCCGCGAGACGTGACCCCGCAGGCCACGGCGGCCGTCGTCGACTACGAGGTGCCCGGTCTAGCCGAAGCCATGCGCGCCGCGGGTCGAGTCGCCACGCCGCTCGCGGACTTGTCGCGCGGGATCGTCGGCGTCCGCGGTCGGAGCCTCATCGTCAACGTGCCGGGCAGCCCGAAGGGCGCGGTCGAGTCGTTCGACGCCATCGCGGGCGTGCTGGACCACGCCCTCGACACCCTGGCCGGACCGTACGATCACGCGATCACACCCGGAGGCGGCCAAGGGCAGGGAGGCTAGCGCCGATGTTCGACACCTTCGCGGAGGTCCCGGGCTACCCGTTCGTGTTCGTGGTCTTCTGGGGAGCGGCCGCGTTCTTCCTCCTCGCGATGGCGCGACATCTGCGGGTCTTCGCGGTCGCCCGGCCGTCGCGACCGTTCGCCAACGTGCCGGCCCGGATGGTCGGGCTCGTCGAATACGCCTTCGTCCAGTCGAAGATGTTCAAGGATCCGGGTGCCGCGGTCATGCATGCCGGGATCTTCTGGGGGTTCGTGCTGCTGACCGTCGGCACGGCCGACATCGTGACCGGCGGGATCATCCAGTCCGTGCTCAAGATCCCGGCCGACGGGCTCATCTGGGCCCTGATCAGCGCGATGCAGAACATCGTCGCCTGCATCGTCCTGTTCTCGATCGGCTGGGCCTACTACCGGCGCCTTGTCATCAAGCCACCGCGGCTGACGCTCAACCAGGATGCGCTGATCATCCTCGGGATGATCGGCGGGGTCGTCGCGACGGAGCTGTTCGCGCAGGTCTTCCAGGTCGCCGCCTACGGCCCGATCCCGGGTGCGTTCGTCTCGAACGCGCTCGCCGTGCCGCTGGAGAACCTCTCGTTCGGCGTCCTCGCGCGAACGTTCCACGTGCTGTGGTGGGGCCACATCGCGCTCGTCGCCGCCTTCTTCTGCTACCTCCCGTTCAGCAAGCACCTGCACATCGCGACGGCCTTCCCGAACATCTACTTCCGCAAGCTCGCACCCCGCGGTGAGCTGCCGAAGCTCGACCTCGAGGCGGAGGACGCGACGTTCGGGCTCAAGACGCTCCAGGACCTCGGCTGGAAGGACCTGCTCGACGGGTTCACCTGCACCGAGTGCGGCCGCTGCCAGGAAGCCTGCCCGGCGTACAACACCGGCAAGCCGCTCAACCCCAAGGCGATGATCATGGGCATCCGCCACATGGCGGTGGACGCCGAGCACGGGATCGACATCATCCCGAACTCGCCGATCGTGCGCGAGACCTACGGGCTCGAGGACACGAAGGTGTCCGCGACCGCCCTCGCCAAGCCCATCGTGGACGACGCGATCCCGTACGACGCGGTGTGGGACTGCGTGACCTGCGGCGCATGCGTCGAGGCCTGTCCGGTGCTCATCGAGCACGTCGACAAGATCGTCGGGCTGCGTCGGAACCTGGTGCTCGAGGAGAGCCGGTTCCCGGGCGAGCTCACGACCGCCTTCCGCTCGATGGAGAACCAGGGAAACCCATGGGGCCAACCGAACTCCGCGCGGCTCGATTGGACGAAGCCGCTCGAATTCGAGGTCCCGACGGTCGCGTCGATGGCCGCCGAGGGACGGCTCGGCGAGCTCGACGTGCTGTACTGGGTCGGCTGTGCGGCGGCCTTCGACACGCGTAACCAGAAGGTCGCCCGGGCCGTCGCGACCTGCCTCCATGCGGCCGGCGTGCGCTTCGCGGTCCTCGGCCAGGAGGAGTCGTGCACCGGCGACCCGGCGCGACGGATGGGCAACGACTACGTCTTCCAGATGCTCGCGATGGGCAACGTCGAGACGCTCGACCGGTACGGGATTGGGGAGCGGACGATCGTGACCGCCTGCCCGCACTGCTTCAACACGCTGGGCAACGAGTATGGCCAGCTGGGCGGGCGCTACAAGGTCGTGCATCACTCACAGTTCCTGGCCGACCTCGTGTCGTCCGGGCGGCTCGCGACCGTGCCGGAGGAGGCCGGGTCGTCGACCGGCGACCATCGGCCGGGGAGCGTCACCGTCCACGACTCGTGCTATCTCGCCCGCTACAACAACGTCATCGCCGCGCCGCGGGAGGTGCTGGGCGCCGCAGGGGTGTCGATCACCGAGATGGAGAAGTCGGGCAAGAACACGTTCTGCTGCGGCGCGGGCGGTGGCCGGATGTGGATGGAGGAGACCCGCGGGACGCGGATCAACGAGGAGCGGACGCGTCAGGTGCTGGCGACTGGCGCCGAGACGGTGGCGACCTCATGCCCGTTCTGCATGGTCATGATGACCGACGGCCTGGCCGCGGCCGATGGCGGCAGCGCGGTAACGGCGATGGACATCAGCGAGGTCCTGGCGGCTCGGATCGCGTCGGTGCCGTTTGAGCGACAGCTGCCGGTCGTGTGACCGCCGAGGGTCTGGCGACAAGACGCTATGCGACCCGCGAGGCTATGCCTAGATGCGGCTCGACGAGCGCGTTTGAATAGATACTTGCGCCGTGGCACGGACCTGGTGGCCATCCGACAGACGTGGAGGACGGACGAGTGACGCAGTCGAATATCGAGCTGCTTCGTCGCGCGTGGGCGGCGTACAACCGTGGCGATGAGGAAGGCTTCGCTGCCTGCCTCGCCGACGACTGGCGGGAGTACGGCCCCGACGGAGGCTCCGCGACGCTCGAGGACGAGCGGCCGACCATGGAGCTCCACCGATTGGCGTTCCCGGACAAGCGCACCGAGTTCCACCGCATCGTGGCTCGATGAGGACACGGTTGCGTGTTACTGCACCGTCACTGCGACGCATACGGGCAAGTACTTGGACGCGGAGCCGACCGGAAAGCGCGTCGTCGTGCACGAGATGATGTTCAACAGCGTCGTTGATGGCCGAATCGCCGAGACATGGGCGATGACCGCGGGCCCAGGCTTCTACGAGCAGATCACCGGACGCGAGGCACCTGAAGCGCTAGACAATCTCGGGTGACATTCGCGCACACTGACTCGAAGCGATGCTGGTGTAGCTTGATGTCGCGAGGGTGCATCCCAACGAGGACGTCTGACTTCGGGAGCTCGAGGCGGAAATACGCCTCGACGAGGATCACCATCGTTTCGGGCAGCACGCCGTCATATTCCATGGCCTCGGCGCCCGCCTTGGTCTGCATGAATGCCATGACGGCGTCCATGTCGGCAACGTCCATGAGCACCGCCACTTGGGTCGGGTTCTGCGGGTTGACGAATGTCCGGATGTTGGTGACGCCGAGGGGGCCGAAGACCTCTTCGCGCTTCGGCGAGGCAAGCCAATGCTTGCTGTCTTTCACGTCGTGATGGCCGATCACGGTGGGCATGGTGTCCTCCTTCGCGTCGTCGGCCCAGAGGTAGCGCCGGACCCGGCTCGCAATCGTACGCTCCCGTTCAGATAAGAGCGAAGGCGACGGGGCTGGCTGGATGTGGGGAGGATTGACGCGGATAACCATCGGTCAACGACCCGTGTCCCAACCGAGGTCACGGTCGCCTCGGCGCCCTCTGATGCCGATTGGCATGGAGTCATTGACAACGGTCGAGTGACATTGGCGCACGCATAGCGACCAAGGCGTCACCGCTGTACGTCGAGGATCGCGCGCAGCGAGCCCGGTCCGTATCCGCGTGATGGTCGAGCTCGGTGCCGGCGAGCGTCCGCTCGACGACGTCGGCAACATCAAGCTCGAACAGGTAGGGGCGCTGGAAGCTCCTGGCGTCGCTCACCTCAAGTACCGCGTCGTCAGGTAGGCCTTCGGCGACGCGCCCGACAGGATCGGGCGCGAGATGCCGGAGATACCCGGGATCCGCACCGACAGGGCAGAGTAGGCCCGCGAAGACGACGGCCCGAAGGGCCGGCTGCGAAGGCATCGCAAGGAGGAGGCACCGACGTGGCCGGACCGACGACGGTCGAGGAATACCTTTCGACACTGCCTGACGACCGACGGGCCGTCGTCGAACAGCTTCGCCGGACGGTCAACGCCGCCGCGCCCGGGGCGACCGAGGTGATCGCCTACGACATGCCCGCGCTGCGGAGCCACGGCGGCCAGTTCCTGGTGTCATATGCCGCATACAAGAGCCACTACAGCCTCTTTCCGGCCAGTGACGAGGTCGTGCGGGCTCTCGGGGCCGAGATCGAACCGTATCTCGCCGGCAAGGGCACGATCCGCTTCCCGGCCAGCCGCCCGATCCCGATGGCACTGGTGACCAGGATCGTCAAGATCCGGCTCGCGGAGGTCGCGGCGCGCGACGCTCACTGAGCGGGCATTGGGGCGAGATGCTGGCAGCCCTGCCCTGACCCCGCGGTTGGGTCAGCGGGGCAATCGCTTGCCGCACCCCGAACACTTGTCGGCGGTCACGAGGTTCCCGACGCCGCACGATGGGCAGCGTTTCATGCCCTCGGTCGACGTGGCGTAAGGACTCTCCTGGCTCGCCCTGGCGGCGCTCGCCCGGTTGCGATTGAGGATCGTCAGCACGGCGACCACGCCGATCGCGGCGGCCGCGACCAGCAGGACGAGGATGGTCGTCTGGTCCATGCGTCTGCCCCCGGTGGCTGGAGCCGGACCCCCGTCGCCAGGCTCGCCAACGTGCGTGAAGCCTAGCGCACCGCGGGCGGGGGTGGAAGGGTCCCTGAGGGCGCATCATGGGCATGAACCAACTTGCGGAAATCGATATCGGAGACGGATGGAAGAGACGCCACTGGCCGAGCCGGGCACAGGAAACACCGCCGGCACCTATCTCAAGACATTGGTCATGTCGACCGTGTTGGGCATGCCGCTTGGCGTGGTCCTCGGAGTCATCGTGGGACTGCCCGGTTTGGTGATCGGGGCAGGGATCGCCGTCTGGGTGTCCGCCAGGGCCTTCCGCCTCGAGGGGCTGATCCCGTACCTGCTGGTCCTCGTCTCCACGGTGGTCGTCGTGATCGTCGTCGGCTTCGCGATCCTTGCGGTCGCGATGTCTCGAATGGGGTATTGACCGGCCTCGCCACCGTCGGTCCTTCGCCGAACGCCCGCTGCTAGGATGCCCGTGGTGACCGAGTCGACGCCGTCCACGTACCGCCTGACCGAGGAGCAGGCGCTCCTTCGCGACGCCGTCCGTCTCATCGCCGACGAACGGGTCGCGCCCCGGGCAGCCGACATCGACCGGACCGGCGAGTTCCCGCAGGACCTCCGCGAGCTGCTGGCGGCCCAGGACATCCTGGCTCTGCCGTTCCCGGTGGAGCACGGCGGGCTCGGTGGCGATCTGCTCAGCCTGTGCCTGGCGATCGAGCAGCTCAGTCGCGCCTGCGCCACGACCGGGCTCATCCTCGCCGTCCAGGAGCTCGGCTCCCTGCCGCTGTTGCTGGCCGGGACGCCCGAGCAGCAGGCCCGCTGGGTCCCGAGGCTTGCGTCCGGGGAGCACCTCATCGCCTTCGCCCTGACCGAGGCGGACGCCGGTTCGGACGTCGCCGCCATCCGCACGAAGGCCATCCGCGACGGCGACGACTACGTCCTGTCCGGCTCGAAGCGTTTCATCAGCCAGGGATCGGTCGCCGACCTCGTCACGGTCTTCGCCGTCACCGACCCCGACGCCGCACGCTACGACCGCCTGTCGTGCTTCATCGTCGAGGTCCCCACAGACGGCTTCGCCGTCACGCGCATCGAGCACAAGATGGGCCTCCGCGGCAGCCCCACGGCCGAGCTCGCGTTCGATGGCGTGCGCGTGCCCGCGGCGAACCGCATCGGAGCCGAGGGCGACGGGTTCGGACTCGCGATGCGGACGCTCGATCGGAGTCGACCGGGCATCGCGGCCCAGGCGGTCGGCATCGCGCAGGGCGCGCTCGAGGCCGCCACCACCTACGCGAAGGACCGCCGCCAGTTCGGGCAGCGGGTCGGCGACTTCCAGATGGTCGCCGCGATGCTCGCCGACATGGATGCCGCGACCGAGGCCGCCCGCCAGCTGCTGTACAAGGCCTGCGTCGAGATCGACGCGGGAGCGCCCGACGCCGCCCGCTGGTCGGCGATGTGTAAACTCGTGGCCGGGGACGCCGCGATGCGGGTCACCACCGACGCCGTCCAGGTCCTCGGTGGGTACGGCTACATCGAAGAGTTCCCGGTGGAGCGGATGATGCGCGACGCGAAGGTCACCCAGCTCTACGAAGGCACCCAACAGATCCAGCGATTGGTCGTCGCACGGGCGTTGCTCGGCAAGGACGGCTGACCGCCCCGCAGAGAGGGACACCGCTTCGTGCGCATCGTCGTCCTCGTCAAACCCGTCCCCGATCCCGCGTCCGCGGGGGAGCGCCTCGGACCCGACGATCGGCTCGACCGGGCGTCCGCGCCCGCGGTCGTCAACGGCAACGACGAGTACGTCCTCGAGGCGGCGCTCAAGCTCGTCGAGGCCGCCGGTGAAGGCGAGATCACGCTCCTCTCGATGGCCCCGGTCAACGCCCCCGAGACGCTGCGCAAGGCCCTCGCCATGGGCGCCCATCGCGGTGTCCACGTGACTGACCCCGCGCTGGCGGGCTCCTGCGCCGTCTCCACCGCGCAGGTCCTGGCCGCGGCGCTCGGCGGGCTCGAGTACGACATGGTGTTCGCCGGGATCGACTCGTCCGACGGGGTCGGTGGGGTCGTCCCGTCGGCCGTGGCCGCGCACCTCGGCCTGCCATACCTGTCGTACGCCGCCCGCATCGAGCCGGACATGGCGGCGCGGACGGTCCGCGTCCGGCGTATCAGCGCCACCGGCTACGACCTGCTCGAGGCGCCGCTGCCGGTCGTCATCGGTGGTACGCAGGCGCTCGGCGAGCCGCGCTACCCGTCGCTCAAGGGGATCATGGCCGCCCGCGGCAAGGAGATCGTGACCCGATCGCTGGCCGATCTCGGTCTCGAGGGCGCGACGGTCGGGGGAGCGGTCGCGACCACGACCGTCCTCGGCAGCACGATGCCGCCCGCGCGCAGCGCCACCGAGATCGTGCGTGGGTCCCCGGACGACGGTGCCGTCCGGATCGTCGACTTCCTCGCCGACCGGAGGATCATCTGATGGGCGCCCTGTGGGTCGTCGCCGAGCCGGGCCCGGACGGTGGCCTGGCGCGGATCAGCACGGAGGTGGCGACGCTCGCCCGCGAACTCGGCGCGGCCGCCGGTCGGGACGTGGTCGGCGTCGTCGTGGCCGCGGATCCGGGGCCGGCGGCGGCGGATCTCGCGACCTATCTACCGCTCGTCCTGGCCGTCGCCGACCCGGCTGCCGCCGATCACGCGTGGTCCGCCGTGGCGGCGGGGCATCTCGCCGGGCTGGCCGTCTCCGACGCGCCCGATGCGATCCTGGTCGGTGCCGGCGCGGACGGCCGCGACCTGGCCGGGGCGCTGTCGGCGCTGACCGGTTTCGGTGTCCTCGTCAACGCGACGGCGGTCACCTGGACCGACGGCGGCCCAGCGGTGGAGATGAGCGTCTTCGGCGGCAAGCTCCTGACGACCTCCGGGTTCACCGACCGGCGCGGCATCGTCACGATCCGGCCGAACGTCACGACGGCGGTGCCGGCGACCGCCACCGGCCGGATCGAGGCCCGGACCGTCGAGCCGGCACGGACCCTCCCGGCGGTTCGCGTCGTCGACCGGGTCAGCGAGGCGGGCGCGGCCGCACCGATCGAGGAGGCGCGGATCATCGTCGCCGGCGGCCGTGGTGTCGGCGGGGCCGATGGCTTCGGGATCGTCGAACAGCTGGCGGACGCGCTCGGTGGTGCCGTCGGCGCGACCCGGGCCGCCGTTGACTCGGGCTGGATCCCGTACAGCCAGCAGATCGGCCAGACGGGCAAGATCGTCAAGCCGGAGCTGTACCTCGCGCTCGGGATCAGCGGCGCCATCCAGCACAAGGTCGGGATGCGCACCTCGGGCACGATCGTCGCGATCAACCGCGATGCCGATGCGCCGATCGCCGATTTCGCGGACCTGTTCGTGGTCGGTGACCTGTTCGAGGTCGGCACGGCGCTCCTCGCCCGGCTGCGCGCCCGGTCGGGTTGAACCCCACGGTCGAGGTCGGATCCCACGTGCCAGACCTGCTCATCCTTCTGCCGATCGTGGCGTTCATCGCGCTGGCTGCCGGGCTGGTCGTCGTGTTCCGCGGGACGGGCCGGATCGTGGCGCGGACACGTGAGCTCGAGCACTTCAAGACCGCGGTCAAGGACCTCGCCGCGCGGGTCGACGCGTCACTCGGTGGGGCGGCCGGCCAGATCGACGCGGTCCGGCGCCGCACCGTGGGCCCGGAAACGATCAGCGACACGATCGTGGCCGCGACCGACGCCGTCGAGCGCTACGCGGACGAGGCGCGCTCGCTGCACGGACCGACGAGCGCCCGACGCATACGCGAGGACCTCGTGGCGGAGCTCGAACGAGCCGAACGGGCACTCGGCATGGTCGAGCACGGCGCCTCTGTCATGGCCGCCGCCAGGCGCGGATCCAGAGAGCTCGAGGCGCAGACCTCGATCAAGCGGGGCTACCTGAACCTGCTCCACGCGCGCGAGGCGATCGCCCGTCATGCCCTCGAGGCGCAGGACCTCGAGGCCGACGACGTGACCCAGAAGGCTGGCCGCCGGACCGCCTGAACTGGCGGGCAACACCACACCATCTAGTGGTATCGTCGGTGGACACCACTATCCCTTGTGGTGCGAGGGAGACAGGAGAGCGATGCGCTGCCCCCAATGCGGCGAGCGGGAGACCCGCGTCGTCGACTCGCGCGACCTGGACGACTCGGCGACCATCCGACGCCGTCGCGAGTGCGCCGCCTGCTCGATGCGGTTCACGACCTACGAGCGGGTCGAGGCCGCCAGGCTCGTCGTCATCAAGCGCGACGGCGCCCGCCAGGAATTCGATCGCGAGCGGCTCGCTTCCGGCCTGCGCAAGGCGCTCACGCGGCGACCGGTGCCGGACGGCGCCGCCGAGGCCGCCGCCGACGCCATCGAAGCCGAGCTCCGCGCGGCGGGTGTGACCGAGGTGCCGTCGTCGCGCATCGGCGCCCTGGCGATGGAGCAGCTGCGCGGCATCGACCAGATCGCCTACATCCGGTTCGCCAGCGTCTATCAGAGCTTCGAGGACCTCGAGGCGCTCAAGCGCGAGGTCGACTCCCTGTACGCCGAGCGCGGCGACACGGTCACGATCGACCTGCGACCCAACGGCGCGAAGGCGTCGCGCCGGTGAGCGTCCTGTCCGACCGCGACATCCGGGCGGCCCTCGAAGCCGGCACCATCGCCATCACTCCGTACGACCCGCAGGATCTGCAGCCGTCGTCGGTCGATCTCCATCTCGACCGCAGCTTCCGCGTCTTCCGCAACAACCGCTACGCGTTCATCGACGTTCGGGCTCCACAGCCGGACCTGACCGAGCTGCTGACGGTCGACGAGGACGAGCCGTTCATCCTCCATCCCGGGGAGTTCGTGCTCGGCCAGACACACGAATGGGTGGAGCTGCCGGACGACCTCGTGGCGAGACTCGAGGGGAAGGCTCTGGCGCTGGATACGCCCGATCCCGACACCAGTCGGGCTGGCGAACGATGGGCGATCTCGCGCCGGCGACCTCGTCTTCGACGAGACGGGCGCTCCGACGACCGTCGTGGCGGCGACGGCTCCGATGCTCGAGCGCCCATGTCGCGAGGTCATCTTCTCCGATGGGGCGCGCATCATCGCTGACGCGTCACACCAGTGGGTGACGATCGACAAGAACGGGCGTCGACGCGGCCGCTCGCGTGACCCACGATCCGAACGACGGACGAGATCGCACGTTCGATCCGCGTCAATGGCGAGACTGAACCATCACGTCCCGCTCGCGGGACCGGTCCAGTACCCGGCGCGCGCTCGACCTTCCGATCGAGCCGTACACGTTCGGTGCATGGCTCGGCGACGGGACGACGACGAAGGCCGAGATCACATCGGTCGACCCCGAGATCCTCGAGCAGATCAGCGGCGACGGCTTCACGGTCAAGCCGGTTGGCGTACGCCCCGCACCTCTACCGGATCGGCGGCGTGGGCAGACGCGCGATCGCGGCGACGGCCGACTACGCGCGGAATGGGTCGCTGTCGAGCCGGCTGCGCACCATGGGCCAGCTCGACGGGAAGTTCGTGCCCCGCGCGTATCTCGAGGCCGGCGTCGGTCAGCGACTGGCGCTCCTCCAGGGCCTGATGGACACCGACGGCTACGTCGACGACGTCGCGGGCGCTGCGAGTTCACGAGCATGAACGAGGGCCTTGCCGATGCCGTCGTCGAGCTGGCAGCGAGCCTCGGCTTCCGTCCGGTCAAGACCGATCGGACGCGCGACGCTGAACGGCGTCGACCACGGCCCGAAGTACCGGGTCAAGTTCACGCCGGATCGCCCGGTCTTCCGACTCCCGCGGAAGCTCGCGCGCCAGAAGCCGACGGACGCTCGATATCACCGGTTCCGCGCGATCGACGTCGTCATGGACGTCCCATCGGTCCCGGTCCGGTGCATCCAGGTCGCGGCGCCGAGCGGCATGTTCCTGGCGTCGAGGTCGTTCATCCCGACGCACAACAGCTCGCTCGGGCGGCTCGGGCTGCTCATCCACTCGACCGCGGGCTACGTCGACCCGGGCTGGAAGGGCAATCTGACGCTCGAGCTGTCGAACGTGGCGAACCTCCCGATCGCGCTCTACTTCGGGATGCGGATCGGGCAGATCAGCTTCTTCAAGATGTCGAGCCCGGTCGATCGGCCGTATGGCTCGCCGGAGCTCGGGTCGAAGTACCAGGGCCAGTCGGAGCCGACCGCGTCCGCCTACCACCGCGACTTCGATGCCGGGCGTGCCACCGGGGAACCGACGCGCAAGTAGTCAGATGGCGATGAACGACGCGGTCGACTGGGTGCGCGAGCTGGGCGGTCATGTGCGTGTCGCGCTGATCCAGGCCGGGACCTTCCGGTCCGATGCCGGCGACGCTCTTCGGCCCCGTGCCCTGGGTCCTGTGGGGCGGGCTCGTCGCCGATGAGGTCGACGAATCGCGTCGGCTGCTCCAGGCGCTCAACTGCCTGCTGATCGAGACGGCGTCCGGCCGCGTCCTCGTCGAGACCGGGATCGGCGAACGCGTCGACGACAAGACGCGGGCGATGCGGGCCTACGAAGGTCCATGGATCGCGTCCGCACTCGAGACAGCCGGATTCGTGCCGGAGAGCGTCAACATCGTGGCCATGAGCCATCTCCACTTCGACCATGCCGGCGGCCTGTTGCGTGCCGACGGCTCGCGCGCATTCCCGCACGCGAAGATCGTGGCGCAGCGTGCCGAGTGGGAGGTCGCGCTCGGCGACAATCCGCGGCTCGTCGCATCGTACGTGCAGCCGGAGCTGCGGCTCGTCGAGACCCTGGGAAAACAGGGCTGGGCCGACGGCGAACAGGAGATCATGCCCGGTGTCATCGGTGGCCCTGACCGGCGGCCACTCCGCGGGTCATCAGGCGATCGTCGTCCGCGGGTCGGGCGACGGGGCGCGGACGCTCGCGTTCTTCGGCGATCTCATGATGCGACCCTGGGCGGCCAACCCGCGCTGGGTCACGGCGTTCGACGACTTCCCACTCGATTCGGTGGTCCGCAAGACCGAGCTCTTCGCCCAGGCCGCCGACGAGGAGTGGATCGTCGTGCTGTCGCACGAGGCCCGGCGCCCGATCGGCCGGATCGTCCGCGACCGGGACCGGTTCCGCTACGAGCCGGACTGACCCACCGCGGGGTCACTGGGTGGGGCTGGGCCTCGGCGGCAGGATGGGCTCGATGTGGGCGGCCGCTCCGGCCTCGTCGAGCGGCGCACCCACGATCGATGCGATGACCCCGTTCGGATCGATGAACACCTGGGTCGGCAGACCGTAGGCCTTGTACGCGCGGAAGATCGCGCCGGTGCCATCGAAGCCGATGGTGTACGGCAGCTGATAGCGCGCGGCATACGCGGCGACGTCGGCCGGTGACGTCTCCTGGACGCTGATCGCGACCAGGACGAGCCCGCGATCCTTATACCGCTCGGCGACCGTGCGCAGGATCGGCACCTCCGACTGGCATGGCGGGCACCAGGTGGTCCAGAAGTTGACCCAGACCGCCTTGCCGCGCAGGTCGGCGAGGTGGATGGGCTTCCCATCGAGGTCGGTCAGCTGGTAGGTCGTGCCGTCATCGTTCGTGACGGCGAACTCGGGAGCGGTCGCACCGACTCTGAGGCCGATCGGGGGCGGCGAGGAGATGATGTAGGCGGTCGCGCGCGGGTCGACCGTCCCGGGCCCGGTCGCCGTGTTCCCGAGCGGCGTCGTCACCCCGACCAGCACCACGACCGCGACCAGGACGGCGACGAAGGCCATCACGAGCTGGCGCCCGCTGAACGGCCCGACCAGCCCATGGCGCTCGCGGCGGTGGCTGAACTCGGGTCGGTCGGTCACTCAGATCGCCGTGTTGAAGTTGAAGTAGCGAGGCAGGATCGCGAGCCAGTCGAAGACCATCGCCACCCCGATGGCGACGACGAGCAGGCCGCCGATCAGCGACACGATCCGACCGTGGCGGACGAGCGGCGCCATGACGCGCGGGGCGCGGTCGAAGACGGCGGCGATGAGGATGAACGGGAGGCCGAGGCCGAGCGTGTAGGCGACCAGCAGCATCGCGCCCTGGGCCATCGTGCCGGAGGTCGCGGCGAGGGTCAGGATCCCGCCCAGGATGATCCCGATACATGGGCTCCAGCCGACCGCGAAGATCGCGCCGAGGCCGAACGACGCGAGCCAGCCGCCGCGCGAGCTGACGACGTGGCCGCCGAGCCGGTCGCCGACGCTGGGGCTCGCGTTGCCGCTGCCGAACGCGGTCGAACCCGTCGCGGTCGCGAGCGATCCCGCGGCGCCGGCGTCGAGCGGACGCCAGGTGCGCTCCAGGGCCGGGATGTGGAGGAGACCCGCCAGGTCGAGGCCGAGCACGATGAGGATGACGCCGCCGATCGTGCGCAGCGCCGGCAGGTAGTCGACGAGCGGACCGGCCACGAACGTGCCCATGATGCCCAGGAAGGTGAACACGGCCCCGAACCCCGCGACATACGCGAACGCATGGCGGACCGCCAGCCAGCGCGACGGCCGGGCGCCGGCCGCCGACCCCGCGACCGCGATCGCGGTGAGCTGGCCGACATAGGCCGGGACGAGCGGGAGGACACACGGCGAGAGGAAGCTGATGACGCCGGCGGCGAAGGCGACGAGGATCGTCAGGTCGGTGCCGGACATGCGGTCGTCAGGCGTCCAGGACGTCGGCCATCAGGCGGCGGAGCCTCGCGGCGCTGGTGGCCAGCTCGAGCCGCCGGTCGCCGAGCTCGACGACCGGGATCGAGGCGAAATAGGCGCGCTCCCAGGCGGGATCGGTCTCGATGTCGCGCTCCAGGAGCGTCGGTGCGGCAAGGCCGGCGCGATGGCGCTCGTCGAGGAGAGCGGCCAGGATCGCGCGCGTCTCGTCGCACAACCCGCAGCCGGCGCGGCCATACAGGACGAGGTCGGGGAGGGGAGCGTCGTGCATCTCGCGTCGGATTGTAGGGGAGGTCCCCGGATAGGCCGGCGGGGCACTGGTGAGGGCCACCTTCGGAGCGGGGTACGATGGGGGTCCGCGCCCCCGTAGCTCAGTGGACAGAGCGAGGCCGTCCTAAGGCCTGCGTCGGCGGTTCGAGTCCGTCCGGGGGCGCTTTCCTGAAGTCAACCTCCGACCATGGGCACCAACGTCTCCGTGTCAAGGTCTAGTGACGCTTTGCAGAGCGGGAACCGTGGAAGGCCGAGGGCGGATCCGGTTGCGCGCCGCCCAGGCTGGAAATGAAGGTTGCTGCCGCCGGGCTCATCGTTTCTTTCCCCCGAAGCCGGGGATGGCTGTCGCCTGTTTCATCCACGACGCGAGTCGGCGTTCGTCGATGTCGTCCACTGACTCGAGGTCCACGCCACGCGAGTCCTTGCCCATCCCGATCGGCGCAGCTGGCGGTACGGGCGTGAGTGACGTGCCACGCCCGAAGGTGAGCTTGACGTGGCCGGCGAAGCCGCCGCAGGCGAAGCACCAGCCGTCGCCGACGCCGTACCACGCCATGCCCCACTTCACGGAGCGCTGAAGGGTCGGCAGCGTCTTGGCCGCCAGGGCATCGACGCGTTCGGCGATGGAGCGTTGCGGTTCCGGCAATCTCCTGATGTAGTCGAAGACCGGCCTGTCGCCGACCGCGGCCTTCGCGGGGCTTGCTCTGCCAGTCATGGCGACCGCCAGCGTGCTGGGGATGTTGCCTTGCGCGGCCGTTCGCTTGGTGGGTTTGCCTGCCTTCGTCGTCACGCGGGTCGTCTCGCTGACTGAGTCCTTGACGGGCCGGCCGGCGCCGACCTGCGGCTCTCTTCCGTGAGGCGATCAGGCAAGCCCTCGAGAGTCATCGAATCGACGGGCGACCTGTGGCCGTTCGATCGTGGGTCGTGAGCGTCGCCACCAGGGCCCCTCCTCGAACTCCGCGTTTGCGTGTCAGTCCGGCTACACCGTCGTGTCGAAACGGTGAGATGGCAATGCTGACCGAAAGCCGGTGAGCGTCAAGGGTCACCTTTGGGGTCGGATTCGCGTCCCGTCCCGCAGGGAGTGGGTGACCGGTCGAAGACCGGATGTTCGCTAGCGCCGCTGAGAAGCCCCGCGACGGCGTCGCCTCCCGACGGTGAGGTCCCTTCGATGCCCAATCCGGGATGCGGTACCACATCCTCACATTACGGAACCAACCGCGCGGCTAACACCACACTCCAGAAGGCGCAGCGCGGCGACCGGATCAGGCGGCGAGCATGGCGTCCAGCTTCGAGAACGCCTCGGACCAGCCGTTCTCGGTGGGAGCCACGTAGTCCTCGCGGAGCCACTGGCGGATCTCGAGTCGCGTCAGCCCGTCGGGCTCGTCGTAGAACTCGACACGCATTCGAGTCTCGAACGGCTCGTAGCCCGAGGGCAGCTGTCCGATGATGCGCATCACGCCGTCGAGCACCTTCGCCGTCGACAACGTCGGTGAGGTCGAGGCGGCCGCGGGTCCAGATGTCCGGATTCTCCGGAAAGACCTCCTTCCATTGCAGGTAGCCGCCGGCCCGCACGTCGAACTCGACCTCGTCGCGCGGCAGTGCGTTGCCGATCGGGCCCCACCACGCCGCGAACTGGTCAGGATCCGTGAACGCCCGGTAGACGAGCTCGCGGGGCGCCTTGACGATGCGTGTGAGGGCGAGCTGCGGGGACGTCGTGGTGGTCATGGCCTTCCTTTCCTGGTTTCGGTGCTGGTGTCGGCCCGGGGGTCTGCTGCTCTGCGGTGAGTCGAGCGAGGTGGTCGTCAAGCCGGTCAAATCGCTCGGCCCACAGGCGTTCTTGCTGAACGAGCCATGTTGCAGCGGTGGCCAGCGACGTCGGCGAGAGCCGCGCGCCGCGCCACCTGCCACGCTGGCTCCTGGTGATCAGCGACGCGTGCTCGAGCACCTTCAGGTGCCGCGAGATCGCCGGGAGGCTGATCGGGAACGGTGCCGCGAGCTCGGTGACCGTCGCTTCACCGGTGGCCAGTCGCTCGACGATTGCGCGACGGGTGGAGTCGGCGAGCGCACCGAAGAGGAGGTCGAGGTCCTCGCTGGTCCGTTCCGCCGGAACACTTAACATGATGGTTAACTATAGCCGCCGCTCGGTCCGACAACAAGCCCCAAGCCGAGGGAGCTCGATAAGCGCTACGAAGGCGCCTTCTGCTGGTGCCGCCGGGCGGGAAGCGGCCCGACTCAAACGGCAAGGAGCACCGGCTCAGCCGACCTCGAGGTACCAGTCAAGGACGTTGCGTAGCTGCTGGGGGTTCGAGGCCGTCCGGGGCGCCAAGACTCCGGGCGCACGATGCGTGCGGCCCCGATGGCGGCTATGTCGAATGACTCTGGATCAGCCCGGCAGGTTCTGCCCCGGAGTCGACGACCCTCACACCCTTGACGAGGAGCCACAATGCCAGTCCGAGTTCAGCGATGAAGCTCACGGCGAGCCCGGGGTAGCGGATCGCGGGGTAGTCCGGCAGGAGCAGGGCCTGAAGGAACCAGATTAGAACAGCGATCCCGTCAAGCATCAGAAGGACGCCCAGCAACTGGGGAAGGAATCCGGCCTTGTAGACCAGATAGCCGAGCGGGAACAGCGGCACGTCACGTTACCCCGGTACATCTCGCGGCGGCGGTACAGGTCCTTGATGAACGACGTGTCGAAACAGGAGCGCGGGTCGGCAGAGCGTCCTACACCAGCACCGTGACCGCTGCGAGGGCCACCCAGCCGAAGTAGGCGAGCATGGTCACGCGGATCGGCCAACCGATGGGGACGTCCGGCGAGCCGCGGCCGTCGGCCGGCGCATGGCGGAGGGTCGTCGCCAGAAACCAGATGAGCCCTGCCCAGAGGGCCACGGCCGCCAGCGCGAGGCGTGGGCCGACCGATGCGTCGCCCGCGGCGATGATCCCGACGATGGTGGCGACGATCGGGAAGCCGAGGATGAACAGCGACCCGAGCGCGGAGTGGATGTTGCCCTTTGTGCTGAACGATGCCCGCGGCGTGGTGATGGGGTCGGTGTCGACGAAGGCGGCGCCGAGCGGGCCGAGTGCGACGACGAAGAGCCCGATGTTGGCCGG
This sequence comes from uncultured Chloroflexia bacterium, assembly GCA_963833285.1. GTDB lineage: Bacteria > Chloroflexota > Limnocylindria > Limnocylindrales > CSP1-4 > SPCO01. The sequence goes on from CAWHXM010000007.1 coordinate 198,128, forward strand.
CGATGCTGCTGACGCGAGCGCGGCCCCAACGCCGATGACGGCGGTGCCGCCCGCGATGAACGCCAGGCGCATCAGGACGCCGTACCGGCCCAAGGAGTACTCGCTGGGCATCCGCCACGACGGGTCGAACTCCGGTTCGAGGACGTGGAGGAGTACCACCAGCCCAACGGCCAGCGCAGTCGCGCCCAGCGCGTAGGCAGCGAAGACGGACTCCATCGGGACGGCACCTCCCCGGCCGGACGACGCCAGCTTGGCACGTCGCCCCACATAATCCAGACGGACCCGTCCCAGAGCCCGACGCAGTCGCCGCCGGCCCCGATGTACTGCTCGGTCACGCTGTTGGTCTTCGGCTTGATCCGCCTGATCACCTGATGGTGCACCGACACCCAGACGGATCCGCCTCCAGCGGCGATGCAGCCGCCGTCCCCCGCCGACCTCGATCGGGATCGTGGCGACCTGGGCCAGGGCAACGGTGACGTCACCCGGATCGATCCGGCCATCGGGTCCGTGGTGGATCAAGGTCAGCCCACTGCCGCGCTTCGTCGCCGCGGGCGAAGGCGGGGTCTGGGTCCTCCCGACGAGCTTGCCCGTGCCTGCGAAGGAGGGCCCAGACCTTGTCGAGGGCCGGCCGCCATGCTGCGGCGACGTGACCAACGGGAACGCTCGCGTGCACGGCCGCGATGGGGCGCGCGGCGACATCTTCCAAGACGATCTCGTATCCCATGCGCCGGCCGTGAACCTCCGAACCGCTCAGCTTGACGGCGGCCCGATCCGCTGCTGGAGATCGAGGAGCGGCTGCTGGCTCACCTGGATGAAGCCCTCTCGCGGTCGATCGAGGTCGACCACGATCATGATCACGGCGCCGAGGGCGAGGATGAGCACGACGGCGCTCAGCATGCTTCGGCGTCTGGTCAAGCCGGCGCTGTACCCGACCATGCCGAGGCTCAGGGCGGACCCGCCGATGAGGAGCAGAAGCACCGTCTCGGGGACGCGGGCGTAGAGACCCGCGGTGATGCGAGTCTCGTGGATATCGATCGTGTCGTTGAGCGACTCGATGAACAGAGCCACCAGGTCGCCCTTGTCCGTGGTGCGTGCCACGTCCTGCGCGATCGCCCAGATCTGGTTCTGGATCTCGACCGAGCGCGCGATGTCCGCCTGGACGTCCGTGGAGTCGGTCACCACGATCCGGAGCGGAACGTATTCGCGGAGCAGCTCGCGGATCTGGCTGGACGCCGGCTCGGGCAGGTAACCGGCTCGCAGGTAGGTCGTCCCGATGTCGTTCGCCTCGGCGAGCACGTTGGCGCGTCGGGCATCGAACCGGTCGGCCGCCATGCCCATCGTGACTGCGAGCAGGAACGCCAGGAGCGCGAGGATGGAGCCGACGAGCATGCCCGTCGGACCTTCCTGTTCACCGGGTGTTCGCTCCTGATACCAGCGGCCGATCCGGAAACCGATCTCGTAGCAGATCAACGTGAAGATCGCGAACGCGACGAAGACCATCAAGATCGGGAGCGAGTCCAGGAGCTGCGCTGGGGGCATCGTCGCCTCGTGTTCGGGCCGACCGGATCTGTCGTTGCAGCGCACTGTAGCGCGCGGCAAATGCGGCGCGGGTCGCCAGGCGAAGCGCGCGACGCGTCGAAGAGAACCGATCGTCGATCCGGGGCGCCATCGCCTCGGGCTATGGCACCGGTGACTCGATCGGCTCGGACGAGTGGGCCACGAATCGGGCCTGCTCACCGAGCGGTCGAAGGAAGTGGAGTTGCGCCAGGGGACAGTGAGGTCTGAGTCATGTCAGCCTCGAATCGTGGCTACGGAGCCAAAGACATGTCGAAGCGAGAGGTGAGGGGAGAACTCCTGCCCGACCTCGAGGTACCAGTCCAGGACGCTGCGTTGCTGCTGAGTGCCCGAGTCCGTCCGGGGGCGCTCTAACGCACCTTGGGTACAATCGCGCACCCACTGGGAGGGACCGCATGCCCCTTTTCATGGACCGTCACGACCTGCCCGGGATAACCGCGGAGGAGGTCGCACAAGCCCATCTGACAGATATCCAGATCGAGTCGAAACACGCGGTCAAGTTCCTCGCCTACTGGTTCGATGCCGATCACGGTGAGGTGTTCTGTCTCGCTAGAGCGGCACGACCGGAGGACATGGAGGCGGTCCACCGGGAAGGGCACGGTCTCGTTCCCAACGAGATCATCGCTGTCTCCGAAGACGACGTCTTCCGGTTCCTGGGCAAGGTCAACGATCCCGTCGACCACACCCAGGTCGCGGGGGCCTTCCGGACGATCCTCTTCACCGACTTGAGGGGATCGACGTCGCTGCTCCAGGAGGTCGGCGAGAGCGTCTACATGGGCCTGCTCAACGAGCACGACCTGATCATCCGTCGGTCGCTCGTGGCGTGGCGGGGACGCGAGGTGAAACACACCGGCGACGGCATCATGGCCTCGTTCGAGGATGTCGCGAATGCGCTGGGATGCTCGCTCGCGATCCAGGACGGCTTCGAGGCCAGGATGTCCGACGGAGCGACGCGCGAGCTTCTTGTACGGATCGGGATCGCCGCCGGTGAACCGGTCGACCACAACGACGACCTGTTCGGCTCGACGGTCAACCTCGCCAGCCGAATCTGCGATGCGAGTGACCCTGGCCACATCCTCACATCAGACCTCGTCCACGAGATGGGGACCGGGAGGGGCTTTTCCTTTGGGCGGGGTCATGACGTTGAGCTGAAGGGGTTCGGCCAGGTTCGGGTCTTCGAACTGGTAAGAATCCGCCGCTGAACTCCTCAACTCAGCCGACCTCGAGACACCAGTCCAGCACGCTGCGTTTGCTGTCGCCGGACGCGCTACGCGACCGGGAGGTCCGAGAGGCATTCTCCGCCCGGTTCGATTCAGTGCCCGTGTGACGGGCCGCGGGACGCCGCGTTCCCCGGGCAGCCTGGCAGAGCCCATCGGAAAGCGCCCCCGGCCGAACTGGTCGGGGGCGCTCGGTTTGCGGTATTGCGGACTCGCCACCTAGCCGATGGCGACCTTCTTCGTGGAATCGATGTAGCGCCGCAGTGCCGACCAGTCCTGGGCGGCCGCGAGCTTGGCCTGCCGTGGCCACGTGTCGGCGTTGTGGCCGGCGATGAACGGCACGTTCGCCTTGGCCAACAGCGCTTCGATGGCCTCGGGGGTCATCTCACCGAGTTGGGCGAACGTGGTGACACCGGCCGCGCGCAGCGCGACAGAGAACTCCGGGCCGATCCCGTCGATGATCGTCAGATCGTCGCCGGCAGCCGCCTCGGCCGCCTCTACAGCCGGGACAGCCGTCTCGACCTCGGCGATGGCCTCCTCGGTCACCGGGTGGATCTCGGAAGTCCCACCGAGCTGGGTGAGTCGGGTCGACACGGCGGTCGCCTGGTCCTCGTTCACGAGGATGCCCACGGCGGCCTTGCCACCGGTCAGCTGGGCCGCGATCCGGTCGCGGTCCTCGGCCTTGAGACCGAGACCCTTGTGATGGAAGGCGCCCAGCAGTCCGCCGCCGATGACGCCGGCGAGCAGGGTCGGCGGGGCGATCACCGCCAGCACGAGGCCGATCCCGGCGCCCTTGCCGACGCTGCGCTTGCCGAGCTTGTGGGCCTTGAGCTTGCCCTTGTCGTCGAGGACGAGGACGCCGATCGCGTTGAGCTTGACCTCCTCTTCCCACTTATCCCAGGTCTTCATCTGCTCGACGGCATCGTCCGCCTCTGCCTCGTCCTTGAAGAACGCCAGGACGACTGTCTTGCTCGCCATGTGTTCGCTCCTCCCGATCGGGATAACGCTTGCGGGCTCCTGCCTGTGCTCCAGCGGAGCGTAGAGAGGCCGAGTGACGGACCCGGTAGTGCCGTCAGTCACGAAGTGGTTCTGGCAGTCGCAGCCTATCCGGTTGCATGGCACTGGAGTGAGTCGCGATCGTGCGCGGGTGTCGGCATCCGCCGCGCGAGCGTGGAGCCGTTCGGTGTGCGTCAGCGCGTGCCGGCCGGTACGGCAGCGAGCTCCCTGGCGATCGACATCGCCCACCCGCGGATCGCCGGCCAGTCGCGATGGTCGCCGTACGGGTCCTTGACCATCCGAAGCACCGCTCGTTCGCCGAAACCGAGCTGATGCTTGTCCGCCTTGCCGGCGAAGACCCTATGGTCACGGCCTCCGACGAGCTCGAGGAGCCTCATGCCCTCCGCAGCGTCGGCGGGGTCGACGATGTCGCGTCCCATCGGCCCGCTCGAGAACAGCCAGACGGGTCGCGTGCGCAGCGCATCGGCGGATCGGTTCACAAGCGTGCGAGCCGGGCCCATCCAACGACCCATGTAGAGCGCGCTCCCGATGACGACAGCGTCGTACGGAGCGACGGACTCGACGTCCTCGGGGTCGACGACCTCGACGTCGATGCCCATGTCACGGAGGGTCTCGGCGATCGAGACGGCGATCTCCTGAGTGCTGCCGTGCTTCGACGACACGGCGATCAGCATCTTCATGGCGTATCTCCTCCTCGGCTACGAGACCGGCACGCGGGAGAGGGCCAGGGCGGGGTCGCGCATGTCCATGAGCGACACGCCGATGCCGTACGTCAGGAACCGCCCTTCGGGCGCTAGTTCGATGATGCAGCTCCCTGCCTTCCGTGCCTCGGGCACGAGCTTCTCGAGCTCCTTCGACACCGACCCGATGTCGAGCGAGCCCGCCGGGTGGACCGTCGCCTTCGCCTGGAAGGTGATCGTGGCCGGAGGGATCGGAAGGAGCAACGACAGGAGGCCTCCCCGACGGACCGGCACGGTGACGGCGACCTCCTGGTCGGTCACGATCTGGCGTGCCTTCCAGCCGTCCGCGGCGACGGCGACGTACAGCCGCCGGTCGACTGCCCCGTAGACGACACCGCTCGATCGCGGTTCGCCCGCGTCGTTGACGTGGCTGACGACGGCGAAGGAGGCCTTCGCGAGCGCCTGCCAGACGTCCTGGCTGCTCACGCGCGGCCCGCCGGCGACTGCCTTCCCGGTTGCCCCGCCGGACGTGCGCGCCGGCCGGGCGGTCATCCCGTTCGTGTTCATCGACGACCTCTCAGTCTGGGGTCAGGCGGCGGCGCCGCTCCTGCATCGACCCGCGTGGGGACGCTGGGACACGCGGTATCGCTCCCGTCTCCATCGTCGACGATGCTTGCCGAATGCCCGGCAGCACAAGAGCCGTAGGAGGTCGGCCGGCGGTCCGTTCGGCCTACGCTCCAGCGGCCGATGCGCGAGGTCGCATGCTCAGATCGTCAGGGGCGACCGGGGCGCCTGGACCGGGCGGGCGCTTGTGTCGTCTCGGTCAGCCCGCCAGGGCGAGCGCCACGGCGTCCGACTGGGACAGCGTGCGGCCGGCGGCCCAGGCGTCCTCGAACGCCGCGGGCGCCATCGAGGCACGCAGCCGTGCCAGGGACGAGACATGCTCGGGCTCCTCGTCGAAGGCCATGAGGGCGGCGGCAGCCTCACGGATCGCATCCGCGGCGCCCAGCAGCCGGACCGCCCGATCAAGATCCTCACGCTCGATGAGGGCGTACGCGATGTTCTCCAGCTGGTTCGCCACCGCTCCCTTGTGCCCGAGGTGGACCCAGCCACCGATGGTCTCGCGGTACAGCGCGAGCGCATCCTCGAGCCGGCCGCCGCGCCGCAGTGCATGGGCCATGTCGCTTCGCGACGCGAGCGCGAACCGTTCGTCACCCAGCTCCACGAAGTTCTGGATCGCCACGCCGAAGACGGCGACCGCGGCATCGGTCTTCCCCTGGCGCCCGAGCATCCGGCCCTGCGCCATCGACACCGCGCCGATCGCGTACGGGCTCCCGGATCGTCGAGCCGCCTCGACGCCGCGCTGCAGCAGGGCCGCTCCGCCGACCGGGTCGAATGTGCTGAGACTGGTGCCCGCGAACCCCGCGGCCAGGGCGAGGATCCACCACTGGCCGATCTCCTCGGCCAGGTCCGTGGCCTTCTCGAAGATCGGCCGCACGTCCGTTCCGCCGGGGCCGGCGCGGCCGGAGAAGACGGTCGCGATCGAGAGGCCACCGAGCGCGGACAGCTGCGCCGCGCGGTCGCCGCTCGCGTCGGCCAGGCGCATGGCGTCCTCGGCCCAGGCGGACGCCGTGGCCGCGCGCCCGGACATCCCCCACAGTCGCGCGGCCTCGCCCAGGAGCCGGGCCGCCAGGGCTTGATCGGCAGGATCGGCGTCGGGCCGGTCCACGACGCGGGCCCTGGCGATCTCGATCGCCGCGACGATCCGCGCGTCATTGTCATCGGACATGACGCGCACCGCCCAGTAGGCGAGGAGAGCCGTCGCCATCCTGACCGCAGTCCACGGTTCCGCCTCGAGGCCCCATTCGAGGGCGGTGCCGAGGTTGTCGAACTCCGTATCGAGGCGGTCCAGCCAGTCGACCATCGCCGGGCCACGCATCGGCTCCTCGGCCTCGACCGCGAGGGCCGCATAGACCCTGAGGTGACGGTCCGCCACGGTCGGCGCCTCACCCGCCGCGATGAGCCGTTCGCGCGCGTACTGACGGATCGTCTCGAGCATCCGGTAGCGCATCGTGTCGCGGTCCACGATCACGAGCGAACGGTCGATGAGCCGCGCAAGCCCGTCGACGAGGTCCAGCGGGTCCATCGCGGCAGAGCCGTCGCCGACGGTCCGGACGGCCATCGGGACGGTCCAGCCCCCGGTGAACACCGACAACCGCCGCAGCAGACGGCGATCCTCGTCGGTGAGGAGGTCCCAGCTCCAGTCGATGAGCGCATGGAGGGTCTGCTGGCGCGGGACGGCCGTCCGGCGGCCACCGGCCAGCAGACGGAACCGGTCCCCCAGCCGCAACGCGATGTCGTCGGGCGACATCGCGTTGACCCGCGCGGCCGCGAGCTCGATCGCCAACGGGATGCCGTCGAGGCGCTGACAGATCTCCACGACCGAGGCCACGTTCGAGTCGCGGAGCGTGAACTCCGGGTCGGCGGAAACGGCTCGCTCGACGAACAGCCGGACGGCCTCCGTCGAGGCCGCGTCCTCGACGTCGACCGGCGAATCCGCGCGCCGCCCCGATCGATGGACTCCGACCGCCGGGCAGGACAGGGACTGCAGCTGGAGGACCGCCTCGCCTGGAACCGCGAGCGCCTCGCGGCTCGTGGTCATGATGCGGAGGCCGGGCGCGTTCGAGAGCAGCCGCTCGGCGAACGTCGCGACGCCGTCGACGAGATGCTCTGCGTTGTCGAGCAGGAGCAGCAGATCCTTGTCGGCGACGAACGCGGTGACCGTCTGGACGGCCGGGACGCCGGGCACCTCTGGTGCACCAAGCGCCCGCGCGACTTCGGACGGGATCTGCGATGGGTCGCCGAGCGGCGCCAGCTCGGCAAGCCACACCCCGTCCGCGTGGCGGTCGAGGAGACGGCCGGCAGCCTCCAGCATCAGGCGGGTCTTGCCGGTTCCGCCGGTCCCGATGAGCGTCACCAGGCGGTGGCGCTCGATGAGCGCGGCGACCTCTGCGAGCTCCTTCTCGCGCCCGACGAAGCTGGTCAGCTGGACGGGCAGGTTGGAGCGGCGCGTGCTCAGCGAGCGGAGCGGCGGGAACGTCCGTGGGAGGTCGTCGACGACCACCTGGTAGATCTGCTCGGGCCGGTCGATGTCGCGCAGGCGATGCGATCCGAGGTCCACCAGCTCGATCGATGCCGGGAGCCCATCGCCGGCGAGGACAGCCGCGACGGCGGAACAGATGATCTGGCCGCCGTGCCCGATGGCGAGGATCCGAGCCACCCGATTGAGCGCGGGACCGAAGTAGTCCCCGTCGCGCGCCTCGGCGACCCCAGCGTGGAGCGCCATCCGGACACGCAGCTGGCCGGTCCCGTCCCAGGTCGCATCGCGCAGCGCCCGCTGCGCGGCGATCGCGGCGTCCGCGGCGGCGACCGGGTCGTCGAAGACCGCCAGCATCCCGTCGCCGGTGGTCTTGATCACGGTTCCGCCACGTTCAGCGACGCTCGCGCGCAGCAGCCGATCGTGCTGAGCGAGCGCCGCGCCCATGCTCTCCGCGTGCTCCTCCCAGAGGCGCGTGCTTCCCTCGATGTCCGTGAACAGGAAGGTCGACAGCCCACCCATGACGCCGGCTCCCGTGCCTGTTGCGTCGAGCGTCACCATGTCGTCGAAGAGGTCCGCTGGGATCGGTCGGCCACGGGATCGTCCGTGGCCGGCATCGTCGGCGAGGGCACGGGGGTGCGGGACATGGCGGCAATGCTACCGCCGCGGGGTTCGCGAAGCGTCGGGGCGAACCAGCGCCGAACCGCGATATCCGGTCGACAAGAGGCCCCGAGCTCTCGGCACACCTGCCGAGTCCCGCCGCAAGGCCGGCGTCCACGAGCGCACCTCCGAGAATCCCGCCGCAGTAACACCTGGGGCCCCGGAGCGTCCAATCTCCGGTTCGACGACGAGCCACGGCCTGGCACACAGGCGCTCAGGGAGGCACTCGATGGGTCGCTACCCGGCGCGGTCTGGTCACGAATGTCGCGGCGATCGCCCGGATCGGGCGGCCATGGCGCAAGATGCGTAGCGCCATGACCACCGCCACTGAGGTCGTCACGCCCAAGGAAGCGCCCGCCGTCGCACGGCGCAGGCGCGTCTGGCCACGCGTGCTCGTCGCATTCGTCGTGGGCTTCGTGCTCTGTCTGGGTCTGGCCGGAGGTGGCCTGCTCGCCCACGACGTCAGCCTCGATGGTCGCGTCCTGCCCGGGGTCAGCGTGGGCGGCGTCGACCTGTCGGGTCTCGATCACGACGGCGCGGCGGCCGCGCTGACCGCGGCATTCGGGCGCTTCGGCGACGGACGTGTCGTGGTTCGTACGACCGCGGGCGACATCGCGATCCCGTTCGGCGACTTCGCGCGTCGCGCCGATATCGACGCGATGATCGACGCCGCGATGCGGACGGGCCGCTCGGGGACGGTCCTCGAGCGCGCCGTCGCAGAGGTCCGCCTGGCACTGCGCGGCGTGTCGCTGGAGCCGCGGCTCGCGTTCGACGCAGAGGCACTGACGGCGAAGATCGCGGCGAACGTCTCCCGGCTCGACCGCGTGCCGGTGGACAGCACCGTGACGATGACGCCGACATCGATCGACACGACGCCGGCCAGCACCGGGCGAACATTCGATGCGACCAGTGCGGCCGCTGCCGCTGCCGCGATCGTCGGCCGGCCGGACGCGCCCGCGGAGGTCATCGTCGAAGCACCGTCGGTCGAGACTCCGCCCGCGCACGGCGATGTCGAGGCGCTCGTCGCCAAATCGGCGGCCGAGCGGATGATCGGCGATATCGTGGTGACCTCCGGCAAGGACCGCTGGACGATCAAGGCCTCGACGGTCAGGAGCTGGCTCACGATCGAGACCGGCACCGACGGGAGGCCTTGGCCGGTCGCGAACGATGATGCCATCGGCGCCTCACTGGCGAACGTCGCCAAGGCTGTCCTGCGAGCACCGGTCTCGGCCACGTACGTGAAGGGTCGCGGGGGCAAGGTCATCGGCGCCGTCGGAGCCAAGGATGGGCAGCAGCTTGACACGGACGCGACGGTGGCCGCCATCGCCGACGTCCTCGCGAGCCGCGCCGGCGGCCTGCCGACGAGCCCGGTGCCGGTCCGGCTGGGGACCCTCGTGCCGACGCTGTCGACCGCCGAGGCGACGAAGCTGGCACCTGAGATGAAGCTGCTCGGGTCCTGGAAGACCTGGTTCCCGATCAGCGAGCGCAACTACTTCGGTGCCAACATCTGGCTGCCGGCGAAGATCATCGACGGCACGGTGCTCTACCCAGGGCAGACGTTCGAGTGGTGGCGAGCCATCGGGACGGTATCGACGGCACGCGGGTTCGGTCCCGGCGGATTCATCGCGGGGGACCACACGGAGCCGACCGGCGCCCTCGGCGGCGGGATGTGCTCGAGCTCGACGACGCTCTTCAACGCCGCGCTCAGGGCGGGGCTACAGATGGGTGCGCGCGCGAACCACCGCTACTACATCAACCGTTACCCGCTCGGCCTCGACGCGACCGTCTCCAAGACGGGCGGCGGCAGCCAGACGGTCACCTTCACCAACGACATGCGCACGCCCATCGTCATCCGCACCTTCCGCTACAAGTCGGGCGGCAAGGGATGGGTCCGCTACGAGATCTGGGGCATCCCGGATGGCCGGACGGTCAGCATCGGCAAGCCGGTCGTCACCAACCTGCGCAAGGCGACCACGGAAACGGTCTATGTCACGACGCTCCGGCACGGTGTCCGCAAGCAGACCGAATTCCCGTCGAACGGGATGAACGTCTCGGTCGGGCGGGTCGTCCGCGATCGCAACGGAAGCGTCATCCACCACGAGACGTATACGTCGGCGTACACGCTGTGGAACGGTCGGATCGAGATCGGCCGCTAAGGGTCGCGCGTCAGTGACGACGCTGATCGAACCAGGAGCCAGGGGCCGGGTCCAGCCCGAGGACCCGGCCGCCGTCAGGCGACGATGCGCGTCCCGGCGTTCCCGGCGAGCGCCCGTTCCAGGTCCGACGGGGCGGTGATGATCGCCTCCGACCCGCCACGCTCGAGGAACTCGAGGCAGGCCTCGATCTTGGGGGCCATGCTGCCCGGCATGAAATGGCCGCCCTCGGCGAGATAGCCACGGGCTTCGGCCACGGTCAGCCGGTCGATCCAGGTCTGGGTCGGCTTGCCCCAGTCGAGAGCGACCCGCTCGACCGAGGTCGTGATCGCGAACACGTCGGCCTTGACGACCGTCGCCAGCAACGACGAGGCGTAGTCCTTGTCGATGACTGCGGCCACGCCGTGGAGGCAGCCCGAGGCGTCGGCGACGACCGGGATCCCGCCACCGCCGACGGTGATGACCACGAACCCGTCGGCGAGGAGCGACTGCACGGCGGCCTGCTCGACGATCCGGATCGGGCGCGGGGAGGGGACGACCCGGCGCCAGCCGCGGCCGGCGTCCTCGACTACGGACCAGCCCTCCTCGTCGCGGCGCTGGATGGCGCGGGTCTCGTCCATGAACGTGCCGATCGGCTTGGTCGGGTGCCCGAAGGCCGGATCGTCCGCGTCGACCTCGACCTGGGTCACGACCGTGACCGGCTGGCGATCGAAGCCCATCCGCCGGAAGTCGTTGCCGAGTGTCTGCTGCAGTTCGTAGCCGATGGCGCCCTGGCTGTCGGCGTCGCAGACGTCGAGCGGGACCTCGTGGAGCTCGTGGGCGGCGAGCTCGGAGCGCCGCAGGATGAAGCCGACCTGCGGCCCGTTGCCGTGCCCGATGGCGACGTGCCAGCCGTCGCGGATGGCCGACGCGATATGGATGCTCGTCTGCCCGAGGGCCGCGATCTGGTCGGGCACCGTCTGGTGTTTCGCGTCCTTGATCAGCGAGTTGCCGCCGATCGCGACCACGAGGGTCTTGTCCACCATCGTTCGCTTCTCCTTCGACGGCGCCTTGCGCCGCGGCGCGGTCAGCCCATGGTCAGGGCCATGACCGCCTTCTGGACGTGGAGCCGGTTCTCGGCCTCGTCGTAGACGACCGAATGCGGCCCGTCGATGACCGCGTCGGTCACCTCGACGTTCCGGTCGGCCGGCAGCGGGTGCATGTAGATGGCCTCGGGGCTGGCGAGGCCGATCCGGCGCTCGTCGGTGATCCAGTCGGTGTAGCGGGCGCCGATCTCGGCCCCCTCCTCGTCGGTCTTCGCGACGAGGAGCGGCCCCCAGCTCTTGGCGTAGACGACGTCGGTGCCGATCATGCCGGCGTCGAAGTCGTCCAGCTGTTCGAGACAGCCGCCGGACTTGCGCGCGTTCTCGCGGGCCTGCTCGACGATCTCGGGCACGAGCGTGTACTCCGGCGGATGGACCAGCCGGACGTTCATCCCGAACCGGGTCGCGAGGAGGATGAGGTCCTGCGGGACGCTCATCGGCTTCTGGTAGCTCTTGGCGTACGCCCACGACACTGTGATCGTGCGCCGGCGCGGGTCGCCCAGCTTCTCCTTGATCGTCAGCAGGTCGGCGAGGACCTGGAACGGGTGGTACAGGTCGCACTGCATGTTGAGGACCGGCACCCGCGAGGCCGCCGCGACGTCGCGCATGTAGCCGTTGCCGATGCCCCAGTCGACGTTGCGGATCGCGATCCCGTCGTTGTAGCGGCCGAGGATCTCGCCGATCTCCTTGGCCGTGTCGCCGTGGGCGATCTGCGTGGTCTTGGCCTCGATGAACTGGCCGTGCCCGCCGAGCTGGGCGATGCCCGCCTCGAACGACGCGCGGGTCCGGGTGCTCGAGAAGAAGAAGAGCATGGCGAGCACCTTGTCGCGCAGGATCGGGTGTGGCTGGCCGAGGGCCCGGTCCAGCTTCAGCCGGGCGGC